>JAPUDO010000088.1 GCA_027493055.1 Niabella sp.
ATGAAAGAATCTCCGAAAAGAAGGCAGCTTTACTGGTTTGCCGGGGTTTTGGCAATAGTTGTTTTGCTGCTTGGCTATTTTATTGTGCCACAGCCTTCTGCTGAAGAGCAGGTAGCGCTGGATGCCGGCGATATGTCTGTTGAAGCCAGAGACAGCAGGCATGAAGTAACCCTTCCTGATGGCTCTAAAGCAATACTGAACCAGAACAGCCATATTACCCTTAGCAAAGGATTTGGCAAAACCAACCGGCACCTGAGCCTGGAAGGAGAAGTGTTTTTTGATGTGGTGCACGATGCACAATTGCCGTTTACAGTACAGGCAGCAACCATACAGGTAAAGGTTTTGGGCACAGCATTTAATGTGCGTGCTTATAAGGACGAGCACCTGGTACAGGCTTCCCTTATAAGGGGTGCTGTGGAAATAACCGATAAAATAAACAAAAAGCTGCGGATTATGCTTAAACCTAATGAAAAGGTTTCCATACAGGTGCATGATGCACCCAATAGCTCTGCCCCGGAAGATACGGAGACGCTGTTTAAATTGGAGGCGCTTCATAGGGAAGAGGCAACCGGCATCATCCCGGAGACCGCATGGATACAGGACAAGCTAATGTTTAATAGCGAGCCATTGGAAGAAGTAGCCAGAAAATTGGAGAAATGGTACAGGGTGTCCATTATCATCGACAACCCCGGCCTTAAAGAAGAACAGTTTACCGGCGTGTTTGAAAAAGAAACAATAGGGGAGGCATTAACAGCCTTACAGCTTACTTACCCCTTTCAATATACGATCACCGATCAAAAGGTGATCATTAAATAGTTTTTGTAGCCGGGGCAACTGCTGTCAGGTATGCGATTTTCGTCCTTGATTATTAATAAGAATACAAACAATTAACAACAAAAAAGGAGATGCGCCAACATCTCCTTTAAAGTAACAACGGAGAAACCATTATTACTCACATTAAACCATTATGCAAGTTATGCAAAAATCAGCACTCAGGAAAGGCAGTGCCTGCTGGCGGCCTCATGTAAAATTATTTTTAATTATGAAAATTGTTGTGGTTCTGTTAACCATCGCATGTTTACAAGCTTCTGCAAACGGGTATTCACAGGATCGGATTACCCTGTCGATGAAGGATGCCAGTTTTAAGGAAGTGCTTACCCAGATCCAGAAGCAGACCTCTTACCGGTTTATCTATCATGACAACGTGCAGTTAAGGAAAAAAGGAGCGGTAAACATTGAAGTAGAAAATGTTTCCCTTGGTTATGTAATGGATGCATTGCTTCGCAATTCGGGGTTTACCTACTCCGACCTGGGAAACGGTTTAATGGCGATATCCGTTGCTGCGGCACAAAACCGTCCCATTACCGGTACGGTCACTAATAGCAAAGGTGAGGCACTGGCCGGAGTGTCTGTACAGGTAAAAGGCAATACATTAGGCACTACTACCGATGCGAATGGGCAGTTCAGTATGAACATACCGGAAAACACGGTGCTCATCTTGTCCGCAGTAGGCTATATTACAAAAGAAGTGGCCGTTGGTACGGCGAATAATATTAATGTGTTGCTGGAAGTTGAAGAAACCAAAATGGACGAAGTGGTAGTAGTGGCTTACGGGTCGGAGTCGAGACAGACGCAGACTTCTGCTGTAGCAAGCATCAAGGCTTCCGATATCCAGAATATTCCTTCTTCCCAACTATCCACCAGCCTGGCCGGCAGGTTGCCAGGCACCATTATTGTGCAGAACTCAGGCTTTGTTGGCGCCAATGCTACTATTTCTGTACGGGGATCGAGAACAGCGGCATTATATGTAATTGACAACGTGGTGAGCGATAAATCGCAATTCGACGTGCTGGATCCAGGCGAAATTGAATCGATCAGTATCTTAAAAGATGCTGCCGCTGCTGCTATTTACGGGGCACGTGCTTCCGGCGGGGTGGTGGTAGTAAAAACCCGGTCGGGTAAAAAGGGGAAAACGGCTTTTAACTACCGCGGAATGTTTTCTACGAGTCGTACCATGGATCCTTTACAGGACTGGACCGCAGAACAGGAGCTGATCTTCCGGAATGGGGTGGCTACCAATCAAAACCGTTTAAGCGCCAGCCCCAATCCTAATTTCCAGGTACCGTTCAACCAGGAAGCGCTGGATTATGCGAGGACCCTGAACTACCAGAGCCTTAATGATATCTTATGGAGAAACCCTTCTTCCAACCAGCATAGCGTTGATGCCTCCGGCGGCAGTGACAATATAAGCTATTTCTTCTCCGCCAATTATAATAGCAACAAAGGCAGCTATGATAATACTAAATTTGACAAGTACACGCTTCGGGCAAAGGTAGAGGCCAATGTGTCTAAGAACCTGAAAATAGGAACCAATCTTAGCTATAACCGGCGCTATACCGATCGTTTTTTCTGGCCCTATGACAATGATAACGGAGAGG
Organism: Niabella sp.; assembly: GCA_027493055.1. GTDB lineage: Bacteria > Bacteroidota > Bacteroidia > Chitinophagales > Chitinophagaceae > Niabella. The sequence goes on from JAPUDO010000088.1 coordinate 2,439, forward strand.
GATTTACGGTAGCCGATTTTTACCGCCCTACTTTTAATCTTTCCCGTTTATATCCTTATTACTCAAAGGCAGATGGCACATCCACTACGGCGGGTGATCCGGATGGCTTTGCCACCATCCAGCCGGGCTGGGGCTTTAATCCTGCTCAAACCGTCAACTCGGTCAACTACCGTCACATTCTTTATAACACCTTCAATGCTATTGTAACAGGAGAGCTAAAAATATCCCAGATCAAAGGCTTATCATTAAGAGTGCTGGGCGACTACCGCCAGGATAACTTCTTCAGGAAAGATTTTATAGGAGAATTCAATGTCAGCTACCGGGTACAACCTACAGGTTCTACCGGCATCAACCTGTTGAAGCTGGCGCCATTGAAGTTTGACGCCGCTAATACAGTGGTGAACAATTATGGCAAGTCTTATACAAGTATTGAAGAGTCGATGTATATGGACGAACGTTATCAAACCAATGGGTTCCTCGATTATACAAGAAGCTTCGGCAGGCATAATATCAGCTCTTTTACAGGTTTTGAGCAGTACCAGTTTATGCGTAAAGCATTGAACGGCGCTGCACGGGACCTGCTCACTTCAGGCATTGACCAGATACTGGTGGCCAATAGCGATGCAACACGCCGCGTTTTTGGCGGTTCGGAGCTCAATCAATCCCGCTTATCCTATTTCGGCCGCGTTAAGTACGATTACGATGCGCGGTATATAGCCGAGTTTTCCTTCCGGGAAGATGGTTCCTATATTTTTCCGCAGGGCAAACAATTTAGCTTCTTTCCTTCCGTATCGGCCGGCTGGGTCGTAAGCAGGGAGCGGTTCTTTTCTGTACAACCCATCAGCACCTTAAAATTAAGAGTCTCTTATGGTACTACGGGCTACGATGGGGTAGATGGGATCAATACCAATATTGCTCCCTACCAGTTTCAAAACAATTATAGTGTGAACAGCGGTTATCTTTTTGCAGGAGGCAATATGCCCGGCCTGGCGCCGCAGAGCGTGCTACCCAATCCTAATATTACCTGGCAGATCAATAAAACTATCAACGGCGGTATTGACATGGGCTTTTTTAATGATGCCCTCAGCCTGAGCTTTGATTATTTTGTAACCAATAAATCCCGTGTGCTGGCATCAACCGTTGATCTGATCCCCGGTACACTGGGCACGGGGTTGCCTACCACCAATATCGGGGAACTAAGATCTAACGGGTTTGAACTGGTACTGGGCTATGGCAAAACCTACGGCGATTTCAGTTACAATGTTGGCTTCAATATCAACTATGCCATTGAAAAATATATAAGCTGGCCGCAGCTTTCCACACTTGCCGATTTTCAAAAGCTCATCGGGCGGCCTACGAATGGCATCGTTACCGGTTACATATCTGAGGGGATCGTAAAAGATCAATCGGTAATTGATGCACTGCCTGCAGGGTACAGGCAATTTGGAAGACCCGTAATATTAGGTTCCGTTTTAATAAAAGACATCAACGGGGCAGGTTATGCGCCGGGGCCGGATGGCAAAGTAGACAATAATGATGTTACCATACTCTCTACCAATGCAGTGCCCCGTACCACATTTGGGGCACCCATTGATCTGCGCTGGAAAAACATTTCGTTAAATATGCTTTTCCAGGGCGTAGGCAAATACGACAAGTTTGTGCAAACCATTGGCAGTATTGGCGCCTTCCAGCAGGCAGATCGTCCTTATTTCCAGCTTTGGACGGATGCTTACTCGCCCGACCTGAATCCCAACGGGAAGTACCCTATGGCTACAGGCTCTTATACGAGCGATCCCGATCTTACAGGGGTATCTACCTCGTTCTGGAAACGTAACGGAGCTTATACACGGCTGAAAAATATAACACTGGCTTATTCCCTCCCTAAAAAGCTGATCGGCAAAGCGGGTTTCACCGGCGTGCAGCTAAGCTTCAATGCCACCAACCTGTTTACGATCACTAAGTTTGAAGAGTATGACCCGGAGCAGTCGACCCTTGATTCTTACCCGTTGTTCCGAACCTATGCTTTTGGTTTAAATATATCCCTGTAAAACTTCATAATTACTACAACTATGCAGCTTCATATACATAAAAAATATTTGTTGTTTACGGCCCTGGTGGTGCTGATCATTTCCTGCAACAGGAATGTGCTGGATGTTAAAAATTTAAACGCGGTAGAGCCCAAACTTACCTGGACGGATCCTAAACTGGCCAATGCCTACCTGGCTAATTTATACAACAGGGTAATGCCTAACGGGTGGCCGGCAAGATCGTCAACCAGTACCGCTTTATACAGCGGCTTACCGGTGGATGAAAAACGGGGCGTTATTAACAGTACAACCATACAGGTAAACAGCCACCCCTGGGCAGGCGCGTTTGAAGACAGCTATACCGATATCCGCCAGATCAATATCCTGCTGAATGAAATAGAATCCGGTACCCTGGATGCTGCAACCAAAGGCAAAATTGTAGGCCAGGCCCTGTTCCTGCGAGCCTATAGTTATTTTCTGCTGGTGCGGGTTTATGGCGGCGTGCCCCTGCTGCTGGAACCGCAGAATTTAACAGATAGCTTGAGAGTACCCCGGGCCAGCACCGCTGATGTTTTTAATGCGATTCTTACCGACCTGGATAAAAGCATTCAGCTGTTGCAGGGTCAGCCTTTTGTTGACGGCGATAAAGGCCGGATCGGGCTGGGCGCTGCATTGGCATTGAAGGGGAGAGTGGCCCTATACAAAGCAAGCCCGCAGTTTAACCCTTCGAATCCTTATAATAATGCTTATTGGCAGGATGCGTACAATGCCAACCTTACCGCAAAAACACAGCTGGGTGCCCTGGGCTTTGGGCTGAACGCGGATTATGCAGGAATCTGGTCCATCAGTAACGAAGGAAACAAAGAAGCCATTTTGACTGTTAAATTTACCATCCCTACAAAAACAGACGGCAGAAATGAAGCCAGCGCCCGGCCCCTTTCCCAAACAGCAAATGCAACGGGTGCCGATAACCCCGTGTGGTCGATGGTAAAAGCCTACACTATGAAAGACGGGTATCCTGCCGGCAGCAGCCCTAAATATGGTTACAGCGATCAAACGTTCTGGCAGAACCGCGATCCCCGTTTTAATGCTTCTATTGTATGGAATGGATCCATATATGAAACAGGCGGCATTGCGGGGAGAAGGCAGTATACCGATGATATTTTAGCTACAGCTACAGACTCCTATTCGCCTAATCCTTCTACACAAACCTGGAGCTATACAGGATTGTATGCACGCAAAGGATTGCAGCCGGAATTAAAAGCAGCAGAAGTGGCACAGAATGCTGTTGACTGGATCGAGATCCGTTATGCAGAAGTGTTGTTGAATTTAGCGGAAGCTGCAAATGAAACTGGTCATACTGCTGACGCCGTTGCCCTGCTGAAGCAGATCCGCCAGCGGGCGGGAATTGAACCAGGCGCTGATAACAGCTATGGTATTACCACCACCAACCGCGACGAGGTGCGGAAACTGATCTACAATGAACGGTTTGTTGAATTCATTTTTGAAGGCCAGCGATTCTGGGACCTGAAACGGTCGCGCACGCTTTTAAGCTTAAATGGCACTGTGCAGCAGGGAATAGCCGCCACGCTGAAGCCTGCAAACCTGCCGGTTGATGATGCTAAGAAAAATACGTATGGATACGTATCGGAAGATTTTAATTATACCGTCAATACGCTTTACCGGACAACCGTGGACAATGTTACCTTTACCATAACAGATAATGTATACTTTGCTCCCATTCCCCTGGCCCAGATCCAGAAAAATCCTAAATTGATACAAACCACCGGTTGGGGCGATGGTACTTTTAACCCAACTTTAGAATAGATGCGGTGCTGTCATCCACAACCGTTTTTAAAAGTCTTTTGATGATGAAGAAAATATTGTCCGCAATTATCATCATTTCCGCTGCCCTTGGCTCTCATGCGCAGGAGCTACATATCAAAAATGATAAGATACAACGGGTGCTGCAGTACGATGGTACGGTTTGGCGCACCACCAGGTTTTTAAGCGCTGACGGGCAAGCGGCTCTGGTAGTGCAGAGCAATAGCTGGAAGCTGATTGCTGAAGGTAGCTCCATAGGGCATAAACGCATACAGGAGTTTGAACCCGTTCATACAACAAAAATAAGATGGCGGGTAACTGGATCTGCGGCGCAGCCCGCTTTAAAAAACCTTGCCTTGTATTATTATTAAAATGTAAAGAGCAGAAATATGTTATTTAAACTTAAAATTTTAGCCCTCGTTGTTTTAAATATAGCCGCCGTTTCTTTTGTTTCGGCCCGGGATTTTGATATGCAGGCAGCCGAACGCCTGATCCGGCGGGTGGTGCCCGCTCATGCTCAGCAATTTGAAGTGGCCGCCATACCTGCACAAGATGGTAAGGATGTATTTGAAATTGAATCAGACAACGGCCGTATTATGCTGCGGGGCAATAATGCAGTTTCGGTTGCTTCGGCACTTAACTGGTACCTGAAATATTTTTGCCATGTGCAACTCAGTTGGTGCGGCAACCAGATGCGTTTGCCTGCAAGGTTGCCGGTAGTCTCACAAAAAGTGCGGCAGGTAACACCTTATTCAAAAAGGTCCTACCTGAACTATTGCACATTTAATTATTCAATGAGCTGGTGGAGCTGGGAGCGCTGGGAGCAGGAGATCGACTGGATGGCCATGCACGGCATCAACATGCCGCTAGCCATTACCGGGCAGGAAGCTGTTTGGCAAAATACCCTGCGTAGGTTTGGAATGAGCGATGATGAAATACGCGCTTTCCTGGTAGGCCCGGCTTACCAGGCCTGGCAATGGATGACCAATATTGAAAGCATTTACGGACCGCTGCCCCAGCAGTGGATCGATCGCAGCATTGTTCTGGGCAAAAAAATTTTAGAGCGGGAACGCGAGCTGGGGATGACACCTATATTACAGGGCTTTACAGGCTATGTGCCCGTGGCTTTAAAAAAACGCCAGCCACAAGCCGATATCATAGAAAAGCCTATATGGTTCTTTGTAGGAGGCCCAACGGCACAGTTAAACCCGATGGACCCGTTGTTCAGCGAAATGACAAAGGCTTTCATTGAGGAGCAGACCAGGCTGTTTGGTACCAATCATATTTATGCGGCAGATCCTTTTCATGAAGGCAAACCGCCGGTGGATGGTGATGATTACTTAGCTGCCGTAGGAAAAAAAATATACGAAGCTACTACGGCCGTTGATCCGGAAGCCATTATTGCCATGCAAACCTGGAGCATGCGCAAGCCCATTGTAGAGGCGATCCCGGCCAACCGCATCATTATGCTGGACCTGAACAGCCAGAAATGGAAAGGAAGCGAAGCCTTTTGGGGGCGACCCTGGCTGGCTGGCATCATTCACAATTTTGGAGGGAATACTGCTTTGGGAGGAAATTTAAATGAAGTGCTGGCACGCTTTCCCCGGCTTTTGAATGATAAAGCCGGAACCCGAGATTTGTCTGGCATTGGTATGTTCCCTGAAGCCATCGGACACAACCCGGTGATTTATGAAGCAGCAAGTGAAATGGCCTGGCACGCACAGCAGCCAGATACCCGGCAATGGTTGTATGGCTATCTGCGGGCCCGGTATGGCGGTTTAGATCAAAGCGTTCAGCAGGCCTGGGATCTGCTGCTCGAAACCGTGTATGGCCAGAAAACAGGAGTAGAAACTTTCCGGGAATCGGCTATATGTGCCCGCCCGGCCCTGACCATATATGGAGCATCGCCCAATGGAGCATTGAACAGTCAGAAAAACTATCCTTTTACATCTCTTTGGACGGCCACAAAACAATTGATGGCAGCCGGTGAAACAATAAAAAACACAGATACCTATAAATACGACCTGGTGGATGTAATGCGGCAATGCCTGGCCGATCTGGCCATACCGGTACAGGCCAATATGGGAAAAGCATACAGCAATAATAAACGGGATAGCTTTGCTGTATATAGCCGCCAGTTTTTAGATCTGATGAATGATTTTGATGAGCTTTTAGGTACCCGGGAAGAGTTCCTGCTGGGGAAATGGCTGTCAGATGCCCGGGCCATAGGAGAAACCACTGCTGAAAAAAATCTTTATGAAAAGAATGCAAGGGGCCTTATCACCATCTGGGGGCCCTATGATTCCAGTGCGATTCAGTACGATTATTCTGCCCGCCAGTGGAACGGGCTGATTCGCACTTTTTACAGGCCGCGCTGGGAAAAATTCATCACTATGCTGAATGGTGAATTTAAAAAGCAGCCGGATCAGCGGTACCGGGAAGTGAATATTAACCACCGGTTCCGGCGGCCCCGCAACAACGCCAATGATTTTTACCGGATGATCTCCCAATGGGAATCGGATTGGGTTACCCGGCCAGGGATGCTTACACGCACCAAGCCCTCGGGAAATGAGTTGCGAACTGTACAGCGGCTTTACAATAAGTGGTACCCTGCCGCAGTGGCGTTATACCGCTAACAAAAGGGAAAGGGAGAATGAAGTAAAGCATCGTTTGCTGTTTTGGGCGGCAATTGTCAAATTACCGTAACTCCGTTGGGTCGAAAACAAAGAAGCTGCCTGTTTCGTTGTTTCTTCTAAAACATACCAGGTATTTTCCGTTGATGGTAGATGTTAATCGCCACATATTGCTCAACATGCTACCTGCAAAAGGAGAGGTTCCCGTATTGTAATCCATTAGTTCCAACCAGGTATTATAGTGATAATATATCCTGTTAACATCTCCCCGCACATAACTGAAATCGGCAGATTTTCCGTCAACATTACCAATACCTGATACTTTGGTTTGACGGCCATCTGCATTGATTATAAACTGGGTGTACAGCTGGTTATAATAAGTAGCGCCTGTAACAGGATTGAAATTCAACGAAGAGCTTCTTCTGTCACTGACGGCAGAGAGGTATGTATTCATTTTAAAACTCTCAAGATTTAAATTAGTATAATAACCACCACCATAAGACGGTATCAGAACGATCTCATTAGGGTTAGCAGTATTGCTGTAGCTGGAGTAAATGTGTAAATGAGGTTGGTCATAGGCAATGGATAATCATAAATGCGATTATTGTCATTAAAATCAACGATTTTCCATTTAACCTGAATTATGCATTAGTCTATTACTAATTGCTTTAAAGTTTTAACTTAGAAG
>JAPUDO010000089.1 GCA_027493055.1 Niabella sp.
CATTTGGTAGAGCGGTAGCCTTCCAAGCTTCAGGTGGCCGGTTCGAGCCCGGTCTCCCGCTCTGTGTAGATGACAGAAATGAGATAACAGTTGACAGGTTTGGGAATAGGCTGTCAGCTTACAGCGGTCAACTGTCAACTGACAAGCCGTTGTAGCTCAGTGGTAGAGCACTTCCTTGGTAAGGAAGAGGTCGTGAGTTCAATTCTCATCAACGGCTCTGCTGTATGGTTGAAAGGTTTGCAGGTAAAAGTTGAAAGGGGCAGTCCTTGTCAACCTTTCAGTCTGTTAACTTGTTAACGTATAGGCACATAATAATTAAAAACAACTTTAAAAACAGATAACAATGTCAAAAGAGACCTTTAAGAGGGAGAAACCCCACGTAAACATTGGTACTATTGGTCACGTTGACCATGGTAAAACTACTTTGACTGCAGCTATTACTGAAGTTCTTGCAAAAAAAGGTTTAGCTACAGCAAAAAAATATGATGATATCGATGGTGCTCCTGAAGAAAAAGAAAGAGGTATTACAATTAATACCGCTCACGTAGAATACCAAACAGATACTCGTCACTATGCGCACGTGGATTGTCCTGGTCACGCTGACTACGTAAAAAATATGATCACAGGTGCTGCTCAGATGGATGGCGCTATCTTAGTGGTAGCTGCTACTGACGGACCTATGCCTCAAACTAAAGAGCACATCTTATTAGCTGCACAGGTAGGTGTACCTAAAATGGTGGTGTTCTTAAACAAAGTTGACCTGGTTGATGATCCTGAGTTGTTAGACCTGGTTGAAATGGAAGTTCGCGATGAGTTAAGCAAACGCGGTTTCGATGGTGATAACACGCCTATCATTAAAGGTTCTGCAACCGGTGCTTTAGCTGGTGATGAAAAATGGATCAGCGCTATCACTGAATTAATGGATGCAGTAGACAGCTACATTCCGCTTCCTCCCCGTCCGATTGATCTTCCGTTCCTTATGTCTGTGGAAGATGTATTCTCTATCACAGGTCGTGGTACAGTGGCTACAGGCCGTATTGAAAGAGGTAAGATCAAAACCGGTGAGCCTGTTGAGATTGTAGGTTTGATGGAAAAACCATTAACTTCTACTGTAACAGGTGTGGAAATGTTCCGCAAAATATTAGATGAAGGTGAAGCTGGTGATAACGCAGGTTTATTATTACGTGGTATTGAGAAAACTCAGATCCGTCGTGGTATGGTAATCTGTAAGCCTGGTTCTATCACTCCTCATACTGAATTTAAAGCTGAGGTTTACGTATTAAGCAAAGACGAAGGTGGCCGTCACACGCCATTCTTCCAGAAATACCGTCCTCAGTTCTACTTCCGTACAACTGACGTAACCGGAGAGTGTTCTTTACCAGAAGGTACAGAAATGATCATGCCTGGTGATAACACTACATTAACTGTAAAACTGATCACCCCAATCGCAATGGAAAAAGGTTTGAAATTTGCGATCCGTGAAGGTGGCCGTACAGTAGGTGCCGGTCAGGTAACTGAGATCTTAAAATAAGAGCCCACCTAAATCCTCCCAAGGGGAGGACTTTGGAAAAGCTTAGAATACTTTTACAAAGTACCTTAGGCTGTAAGCTTGGGTACTTTGTTTTTAAAAACAGTTCTTTAATTTTTTGCCTTTTTAGGCCTTCCGCCAACTGGCGGAGAGGTTTGGAGGGGCGCTTACGGGCATAGTTCAATGGTAGAATAGCGGTCTCCAAAACCGTTGATCAGGGTTCGAATCCTTGTGCCCGTGCTTATTAAAAGTTCATTGTTAATAGCTCATAGATACATGCAGCTATGAACCATGAACCATAAACTCATCAAAAGATGAACAAATTCGGCAATTATTTAAAAGATAGCTACAAAGAGCTGGCGGAAAAAGTAACCTGGCCCAACTGGGCACATTTACAGCAATCTACTATGATTGTATTGGTTGCTACTATCATTATCACACTTCTTGTTTGGTTAATGGACTTTGTGGCAGGTGGCGGCCTTAATTTCTTGTACAAACTTTTATATAGCTAGGAAAAATGGCAGAGAACATTGTTGAAAATACAGTTGCTGAGGCCCCGCAACCAGATACCAAATGGTATGTATTGCGTGTAGTAAGCGGCAAGGAGCGGAAGGTTAAGGAGTACCTGGATAAAGAAATTGCGCGCAGCCCGTTTGAAAAAATGGTAAAACAGGTGTTTCTTCCCGTGGAAAAGGTTTATAAAGTGCAGAACGGAAAGAAAGTAATGCGTGAAAGAAACTATTATCCCGGTTATGTGATGGTTGAAGTGTTAGATGGTAAAATGAGCGATGATCTCAGGGACCTGATTGTAGGTACCAACAGTGTGATTCATTTCCTGGGAAAAGATAATCCCATTTCTCTCCGTAAAGCAGAAGTGAATAAGATGCTGGGCCGCATGGACGAAATGAATGAGGCTGGTGGTGTAAGCATGGTAGAACCTTATATTGTTGGGGAAACCATCAAGATTGTTGAAGGACCGTTCAATGACTTTAACGGCATTATTGAAGAGGTGAATGATGAAAAGAAGAAATTAAAAGTAATCGTGAAAATATTCGGACGTTCAACGCCTGTTGAGTTGAATTACATGCAGGTTGAGAAGATTATCTGATTAGAAACGTTATACAAAAATGTTGCAATAGCCATCTCTGCTGGGGTGGCTATTTTAGTTTTACAGCTTTTTCAATTAAGATTTTTTTAAGATTTATACGCAACTGCTTTGGCATAGTTTTTTGTCTATAGCTGGAGAATATATTTATAAATTAAATCTGGTTTTATGAAGAAAGCAAATATTTTATCAACAATAGCTTTATTAATCACTGTTCTGCTTGTTGCGTGTACCAGCAGGAAGAAAGACGCTGATACAGGTGCTGTGCAAGTGCAGGATACATTGGGATTGGCTGAATACCAGAAATGGAAGATGGAAGCAGAGATCCGGGAAAGAATAGAGGCTGAAAATGAGTTAAAGGAAAATGAAAAAGCCGCTGCGGTAGCTGCGGTAGCAACTCCCAGGAAAGCATCTTCAGCAAGAAGTTCCAGCACCCGGAGCAATACAACATACAGAAGCAGCGGAAGCAGCAATAGAGCTGCGGGCTCTGGTACAGCCTCTGCACCTGTTCAGCAGGCTCCACAGAGAAAAGGCATGAGCCATACTGCCAAGGGTGCTATAGTAGGTGCTGCATCAGGCGCTGTTATAGGTGCAGTGGCTAACAAAAAAGACCGGGTAGGTGGTGGAGTAGTGGGTGGTGTTATTGGTGCTGCTACAGGAGCGGGAGTAGGTGCTATTGTAGATAAAAAGGAAAGGCAAAAACGAGGGTATTAATATAATAATATCAGATATTTATTCATTAACAAACATCCGGCACATTACCAGGCGCCTGATATAAAAACTACAACAAATGAAAAAACTATTGATCATTGCAGTAATGGCAGCAGTTGCCAGTTCATGTAACAATTCTTCTAATAGTGAAACAAATGCCTCATTAGAGACAGACACCGTACCTGTACCTGTTACGATAGTTACGCCTGAATATGCAGAGGGTGATATAACCAGAAAGGATGGACAATTAGTGATATTTTCAAATGGTACATGGGTAGCTGTAGAAAAAGATATGACGCTGGACAATGGTGTTATTATCAAAACTAACGGTGATATTGTTAATAAGGATGGAAAAGTAATTGTGATAGAAGAAGGAGAACGGGTTAGCAAAGCCGGTAACTTTTTTGACAGGACAGGAGTTGCCATAGAAAACGCATGGGATGCTACCAAGCGAGGCGTTACTAATGCTGCAGAAGCTACAGGCAATGCTGTTGAAAAAGGATACGATGCTACTAAAGAAGGAGTAAAGGACGCAGCAGAAGCTACTAAGCAGGGCGTGGAAAAAGCTGCAGAAACTACTAAGGAAAAAGCACAGGATGTTGGTCAGGCCATTAAAAAAGGCGCTCAGAAAGTAGGTGATAAAGCAAAGGAAATAAAGGAAGATATTAAAAAGTAAATCTGCTCTGTGTTAGCGTTTGTTGTTGGAGTAAGCATCAGTCAGCCTGGTTATAAAGGCTGACTGTTCCTCAGCATTTTTGTATTTTAAGGCAAAAGCCTTCCAGTTCCTGTTTCGCAGGTCCTCATCCAGCGACAGGTTTTTCAGGTAATGTATAAAAGCCCTGAGCTGTTCCGCTTCACTTTTGTACATAGCGCTGATAAAGTCCTGTAAGGAAGAAAATCCTGCCAGCTCATAGTTATAGCCCATTAGTTGAAACTTCCCCCAACTGGCTGATGCTAAAGCCGCATCCCTGTTATATAGCATGGCTTTGTGCAGCCGGTTGTGCTGTTCGGGTTCTGAACCGTAGTTGCCGGGCTCAGGGCGGGAGATATCAGGTGCAATACTATCATAGGCACCACTGGTTTTCCGGGAAAAAACATCATGATGAAACCAAAGGAAGGGCTCGTCATTGGGCAAAAAACCTTCTTTGTTGCCCTCAATTGCTATTAAAGCTTTAATAATTTCTATTGAGCAGCCAATTGTAGCAGCAGCTTCTAAAAAATCCGGTTCAGACAGGCCTTTTTTCATTAATACATACTTCCTCTTTGAAAAGCAATACTTATAACCATAATTATGCCATCTGCAGCAGGTGTTTTTAACTAAAATCATCTCTTAAAAAATACTTCTGTTTAACTAATTCATAACCATGAAGGTTGCCTTGCGCGGTGCAGAGCCAACAAAAAGTTAAAAATCCAGCCGCTTATTTTTTCGTTCTGCCTGTTGCAGCATAATAGCTGTTCCATACGTTATCTTCGTTGTATCATCCCAACCATTTCCGACCTCCAATCGAACTAGAATGAAAAAATTACTATCTTTTATAGCTATTGTTGTGATGCTGGCATCCTGCGATAAGTCTGATGTTGCAGCTGTAATAAAAGACCCCTATAAGCTGGATATTGAGGAAATGGTAGGCTTTATAGGAAAACCTTATGACAGTATCCAGGCAAAATTTGCAACCACTAACGTAATAGTAGTTGAAAAGGAGGGAAACAAGAAAGCTACTCTTGCTGTACTGGACAAGGAATCGCCCAACCCCAACTTTATTTGTGAAATAACAGAACGTAAAGGCATTATCTCTAAAATAGTTTTTAGTACTACTATTGGCACTCACGGTACTTTTAAAAATACATTTCATTATTTTGATCAGCTGCTAAGCGCCAGGTACCCACTTTCTAAATTTTATGCCATAGATCCTGATGGAGGTGTTAACACCAGGAATAAAACAAAAGAAGAATTGTACAGCTACCTGGTGTATAATGCATCATCTGGTGCTGCCCTGGAATTTAAAACTTCTACTACTAAAATTCTGAATTTCTGTTTTAAAGAAGCCGATAAAGCCTTTGCCTTGTCTATTGAGGAAAAATAAATCTTTGGAAAGATTGATAAACGCTTAGTGGAAGCTGCTTTTTTGATTGAAAAATTCTATACCTTTGCACACCCTCTCAGTAATTATACTGAGAATGGTCTCGGGACGTAGCGCAGCCCGGTAGCGCACTTGCATGGGGTGCAAGGGGTCGCTAGTTCGAATCTAGTCGTCCCGACCTAAAAGAAGTTCAACAGGAATGTTGGACTTTTTTTGTTCCCTGTTGTCTGATTTTATCTGATGTAATCCGGAAGCGTATCCCGCTTTGGCGGGAGGGACGCTAGTTCGAATCTAGTCGTCCCGACCTAAAAAAAGTTCAACAGCAATGTTGGACTTTTTGTTTTATTTATTAATTCGAATCCCTCTTATCTTCACTAAGATATTGGATGAAAATAGATGGAGACAGCCCGGTATTGGCCTTAAATATTGTTGCAAACTTGCTGTGCGAGGAAAAACCTCCTTTCTCTGCAAGCACACTGATTTTATATTGTCTCCACTCAGGATTATTTTTTAGATTTTCCATGATGTAATTAATACGCAGTTCGTTAATATAGTTATTAAAATCTTTTTGTTTATATTTTTTTATTACATAAGAGAGGTATTTGGAATTCGTGTTCAGGTGTGCAGACAGGTAAGATAATGACATATTGCCGGATGTAAAAAGGTTTGAGTACTCAAACTCTCTGAGGCTGGTCAGCAGTCTTAGCTTTGTTTCTTCCGTTATTAAAGAATTTTCTTCGTAATTATGGTGAGGGGCAGAGGTTTCAGTATTTTCAGGGGCACTTCTGTTTCCGGCAACCTCTTTTTCTTTAAGGGAAGAATTTGTACCAGGTGCAATATCTGTTATTCCCTTTGTTGTATAACTTAGGATGTGCTGCTGTTCTTTTTGCTCTGTTTGTTGTAAAGCCGCTTTAAATTTTTCCAGCATTATTTTCTTTTGTTTTTTTCTGTAAAAGAAAAAGAAAATAATGCAGCCAAGCAGGAGTATAATACCTGCAATTATGTAGATGTCTTTTGTGTTGCTTTTGGCTTCTGCAGCCTGCTGTTGCTTTTCTAATTTAAGAACAAGGCTGTCAATAGCGCTGGTGGCATTTGCAAAAATCTGTTCCGTAACTGTATCCTGTTTTTGACGGGTATCCTGCAGTTTGGCCAGATCATTTGTTCTTGTATAGTAATTTTGGGAGGTCTTATATATTACATTTTTCAGCTGAAGGTCTGGAGACTCATTGGCCACTTTTATAGCGCTGTCCAGGTATCTTTTGGCATTTGCCAATTCATTTGTTTCTATAAAGACTGCAGCTATACCATTATAAATAAGGCCGGTAGTTACATTAGGCGGCATATTACTTAAAAGTGTTATGCCTTTATGATAATGTTTCAGAGCATTTTCATAATCCTTAAGGTAATAATAGTTAAGCCCTAACAATTGTTCATTGCCTGCCATTAAAAAATCCTTGTTTTGCGTAATATGGCTGAAATGTTCTTGAGACTCCTCTATGTGTTTTATAGATGATCTGTAATCTTTAACGGCCTGATCATAATAGGCCAGTTCCTGTTTCATTAACCCCGCAGCACTATTGGCAGTTTCAGGGTTTTCAATTTGTGGTATTATCCCAAGTGCTTTTTGTGAGTAACTCCTGGACTTATTATATAACAGCATCAGGCGATATTGGGTAGCAAGAAACCCGCAGATCCTTACTTTCCAGTTATAATCGTTTGTTTTGCTGATAATGCTATCCGCTTTTTCAGCAAACGCTATTGATTTTGTCAGCTCCTGTTTTTGCTGATGAAGCGTAGCTGACAGCATCAGGCTTTTAGCCTGAAAGACAGGAAGGGTTGACTCTTTATAAAGTGAATCAGCTATATCAAATGCCCTCTTAATGTCTTTAGGAGCTATTTCAAGATATGCCTGTATGTAAATTTTATTAAAAGCTTCTGCATCCTGGGCTTTTCCCGGAACAGGCATTAAAAATGTAATAAATACAAGCAAAAAAGGATTTATAGGCTTCATGTTCCTCCGCATTCAGAATTTCCTGTAGTTAAAGGTTCTATATATTAAACAACAATGCTATTAACTTAAGACAATTTCCGCCGTGGCGAGTATGATCATTAGCATCTTAAGTTAGTAACGAGAAGTACAGTGTAAATTTATAGAATTGATTTAAATTAATTTTTTGTTTCCTGCCCAAGCCAAATACCTGGTTTCATTGTAACGTGTTTTTCAATTTCCTGATTTTGAAAACAATTATCTTGCTAAAATTCATATTGTTATAAAGTTATATATATGCTATTATACTAATAATATAAAATATTGCCATTTTCCATTTTATGGAAACACTTATCATTTTCTTTATTATGATAATATAAACTCTTTTAATACGCAGGGTGGGCTTATATATTTGCGCATCAATGCGTCTTAAAAATTAACATTTAGAGTAAATTTTTAAAAGAAGCCTTTTGAAAAGATTATCCTGTGAGCTCACGGAACTTATCCTCTGACAAAATTAAATATTACTGATATAACAATCTTGAATCTAAACCCCTTTAATGTTACAGGATACAAATTTAGATGGGGAGAGCATGCTATAATCAATATGTTAAAATAATTATATCTAAAAAGAATTGCTAAAAGTTTAACAAAAATCAACAATCACATGAAAATTAAACAATCCTTGAAAAAACGGCTATTTGGCAGAGCTAAAATGGCTATTTTGGCGCTAATTGCTCTTATAGCCGGGCAGCTTACTGTAATGGCGCAACCTGCTCCCGGAAATTGTGCCGATGGGCGCGCTTACATCGTGACCTATACGATAGAAGATGGTGGTAGCTTATATTATATGGGACTAAATGATGCTGCGCCAACTCAGATAAATTTCACAGATCCGGCTTCTGGTGAAATAGCGTTTAATGGCATAGGCTATAATAATTCAGATAATTTACTGTATGGACTTGACCAATTTACACGTAAATTTTACAAAATTGGAGTTAATGGAGAAGTTGAAGAAATAACTCTTGCTTCGGCTTTACCTACAGGAACTTATACAGCTGGAGATGTGTACAATAATGTGTACTACACCTGGAATAGGACAAGTAATAGGCTTTATTCAATAAATCTTACTGGTACTCCTACAGCTACACTAGTGTATGATATGGCACTCAATCCTCCGGCTACAGCTGTAACCGGAACTATAGATGATTTTGCCGTAAGCCCTGATGGTAACATATATGGGGTTACAAGCACTGGCGATTTGTTCAAGTTTGATCCTACCAATTCTGTTCCTGAAAATCGTATCAGCAAAATAGGTACTGTTGGCAACAATGTTCCAACAGGTACAAAAGGTACTGCTTTTATGGATGCTGCCGGTAACCTGTATATAGGAGACAATATTACCGGTAATATTTATAATATTGGTAAACCAGCAGGAGCTGGTCCCTGGAATCCTGCAACTCCTTTTTCCACAGCATTTTCTGGTAAGAGTCCTAATGACGGTGCTCGTTGTCCTTCATTAGTGCCTCCGTCGGCTAATCCAGATACAAGAACGCTTATTAATATGAATATGCAAACCTTGCCTGTTATTAATGGTCCTGGAACTGGTATCGGCGTGGATGGAGAAGGTACTTACGGTATAGACCCAACCTCTATAATATTAACAATACCTGGTACCGGCAGCAATCTTACTAACCCACAAATTAGCAATGGCGGAAAAACGCTTACTGCTGTAGAGGGAACGTTCCAAGTACATCCTACAAATGGTACTGTTAGCTTTACGCCTGCTATTAATTTCAACAAATCTATAGTGGTTAACTACACTATTAAAGATACTGAAGGCAATGTGTCTAACCCTACTACCATTACTATTACAGCTGATGGAACACTGCCTGTAGATTTTGGCGCTGTTTCTGCTGTTTTTGTAAACGGTCAGTTAGTAGTAAACTGGTCTACTCTATCTGAATCCGGTAACAGCCACTTTGATATAGAAATATCTAAAGATGGTACGAACTTTACTAAAATAGGTTCTGTAGATTCTAAAGCAGATAAGAATGGTAATTCTGATGCACCTATTGACTACGACTTTAGCATAAACCTGCAAAACGGTAATACACTGCTGGGCATAGCTTTATTCTCCATAGCATTTATTGCGCTGCTGTTCAGCAGGAAGAACAAATGGCTGTACACTGTAGTATTGGTTGGCGGACTTAGCATCTTCGGTGCTTCATCCTGCTCTAAAGATGATGCAGCTGGAGTTGAAGATACCGGAAAGGCTTTTGTACGGATTAAGCAGGTGGATAAAGATGGTAAATTTACTTATAGCAAACCTGTTCAGGTTGTGAAGAAATAAATATCCTATATTATTCAATATCCTGGGGCCGCTTATACGTAAGCGGCCTCTTTTATTTCTGAAAGCCGAATGTTAGATGTGTTTAGTAGTTTAGCAGAATGAAAATAGCTTTGTGAAGTAGATAGATTGTAATTTATGCTTAACCCGATCCTCGAATGCTCCATTGATTTAACCTGATCCCATACCCTTCGGGAATTCAATATGATCCCGAGATTCCAGGCTATTATGTATAATATAACAATAAAAAACGGCAACTCATTAAAGAATTGCCGTTTAAATTTTTGTGAGATTTTCCCAGCTGGGAAAAAGAAGGAGTACCGCGTACGGGAAAAATATCTAATGAATTGGTAGCAGATTTTTTGAGATTCTGCGAAATTTCAGACTGGATCCATTTGTCAAAGTGTTTACGATCCGGTTAGATGATATTTTGAAGCTGTATATTCTCATTAAAAACATCCTAAAATGATATGCCTGTCACTGCCTTTAACAAGATCTAACTAATTCTTCTTTTCGGCACAATAATTTTTTTATTCTCCTTGTTCCAACGATATAGAAGTTTAGCCTGTTATTTTCAGTCACCAAACCGCAGGAAGGCTCATGCTAAAATGCTATAATAGTTTGTGAATATTCTATAAATCCTGATGATAAACATCCGGTAGGTTTGCAGTCAAAATGGGGTGAGCGCTTCTGTTCTAACGAATGTTTAATTAACAGCGTGTATGAAAACGCTTGTCATATTCCTGACAGGGGTTTTATTTACGGGTAGAACAAAGAATCAATAATGGATAAAAATAAAATCTTATGTCTCAAAAATCAGAATATCCTAAAATAGGTATACGTCCTGTCATTGATGGCCGCATGGGCGGTATAAGGGAATCGCTCGAAGCAACTACGATGGAGATGGCCAGGGCCGTTGCAGACCTGTATTCGCAAACACTAAAGTATCCCGACGGGTCGGCAGTGCAATGTGTGATTGCGGATAGCTGTATCGGCGGCGTAAAAGAAGCTGCCGATTGCGCTACAAAATTCGCCCTCTCAAATGTAGGTGTGTCTTTGTCCGTAACACCTTGCTGGTGCTATGGTTCAGAAACAATGGATATGGATCCCCGGTTACCCAAGGCCATTTGGGGGTTTAACGGCACCGAGCGCCCGGGCGCGGTTTACCTATCGGCAACGCTCGCCGCGCATAATCAGAAAGGCTTGCCCGCTTTTGGCATTTATGGCAAGGATGTGCAGGATATGGGCGATACCATTATTCCCGATGATGTGCGGGAAAAACTGTTAAGGTTTGCAAGAGCCGGACTGGCGGTAGCCATCATGAAAGGTAAATCTTATCTGGCTATCGGTTCGGTATCTATGGGTATTGTGGGGTCTGCGGTCAATCCCGATTTCTTTCAGGAATATCTGGGTATGCGCAATGAGTATGTAGATGCTTCAGAAATACTGCGTCGTATCGAACAAAAAATATATGACGAAGAAGAGTTTGAAAAGGCTATTAAATGGGTAAGGCAAAATTGCAAGGAAGGTACCGATTACAACAGGCCGGAAAAGGTAAAATCAAGGGAAGAAAAAGATAAAGACTGGGAGTTTGTTACCAGGATGGCCATGATATTCCGTGATTTGATGACCGGTAATCCCAGGTTGGCAGAGAAAGGTTTCGCAGAGGAGGCATTGGGGCATAATGCCATCGTTTCAGGATTCCAGGGGCAACGGCAATGGACAGATTTTCTGCCTGACGGCGATTTCGCGGAAGCGATTTTAAATTCTTCTTTTGACTGGAACGGCATCAGGGCTCCTTATATGGTTGCTACTGAAAATGATTGCCTGAACGGTGTTTCGATGCTTTTCAACTATTTGCTTACAAATACCGCCCAGATTTTTGCCGATGTGCGCACTTACTGGAGTCCCGGGGCAACAGAACGGGTATCCGGCTGGAAACCGGACGGCATGGCTAAAGATGGGTTTATTCATTTAATCAACTCAGGCTCTGCTACGCTCGATGGAACAGGCAGGCAAAGCCGCAACGGGCAGCCCGTTATGAAACCCTGTTGGGAGATAACGGAAAAGGAAGTTGCCGATTGCCTGGAGGCCACCGTCTTCCATCCATCCAACCGCGATTATATGCGCGGCGGCGGTTATTCTTCCACCTTCCTTTCAAAAGGAGGAATGCCTGTCACCATGTGTCGTGTTAATCTTATAAAAGGCCTTGGGCCGGTATTGCAAATAGCAGAAGGCTTTACGGTTGATTTGCCGGAAAATGTGCATAAGATATTGAATGAGCGTACCGACAAGATATGGCCCACAACATGGTTTGCGCCTAAACTAACGGGCGAGGGCGCATTCAAGGACGTGTACAGCGTAATGGCCAACTGGGGCTCCAATCACGGTTCCATAAGCTATGGTCACATCGGGGCTGATTTGATTGTATTGGCATCCATGCTTCGTATCCCGGTTTGTATGCACAATGTGCCGGATGAAAAAGTGTTCAGGCCCGCTGCATGGAGCGCTTACGGAATGGACAAAGAAGGCAGTGATTACAGGGCCTGTGCTGTTTACGGACCTTTGTATAAATAAGGTTGCGTGATTATATTTCTCCTGTATTATTTATTATTGCTTTTGGCCGGGAGCAACCTTTCCTGCCCGGCTACTATTAAAAATATCTGTTGCGGTCAGGCGGGGATGAAGTTTTTCTCCAAAGGAGTTCTTTGAACAGGCTTCCTTTGTGTAATTTAAGCCTGAATCCCGATAATTATCGGGATCATGCAGGTTTGAGGATATTGTTTCATAAACTTATAAATGATTATGATGAGTAAAAGGTCGATTTGTTTGTTATGGCTGGGTCTGTTTTTTTCCGCTTCAGTATTTGCGCAAAATAGCAGCACCGTGCCGGGAGTGGTCATTACCCATGTTCCCGCATCTTCCAAAATGTATATAGGTTCGCCGAGTATCTGCATTTTACCGGATGGTAAATATGTGGCTTCACATGATTTTTTCGGGCCCAACTCACAGGAAGCAACCCATGCAAAAACGGAGATCTTTGAATCGGCCGACAAAGGACAAAGCTGGAAAAAGATTGCGGAGCTGAACCAGTTCTGGTCAGGATTATTTGTACATAAAGGTAAGCTGTACCTGATGGGCACAAGGAACGGGGAAGGGGACTGTGTAATTCGCCGGTCTGCCGATGGCGGGCATACCTGGACCAATCCCGCTGATGATAAAACCGGTTTGTTAATTCCGGCGAAAGAAGGGGTAGGATATCATACTTCATCCATGCCAGTACTGAATGCAAAAGGGAAGCTATGGCGGGGAATGGAGCAGGTAAAACCCGGCGGGCCCTGGGGTGGCTTTAACGCTTTTGTAATGTCTGTAAAGAAAAACAAAAATTTGCTCTATGCCAAAAACTGGACATTGAGTAATAAGTTGCAAATGGATAAAAGTTTTGGTAAAGGCACCGAATGGCTGGAAGGCAATGCGGTGATGGACCCTGATGGAAATATTGTAGATGTTTTACGGGTTCATTACGGACCAGATACAATTGCGGCAGTTATCAACATTTCCAAGGATGGTAAAAAAGCAGGCTTTAACCCTGCTACTGGCTTCATTACATTGCCCGGCGCTTCAAAAAAATTCAATATTAAAAAAGATTCGAATACAAATAAATACTGGACATTGACCAATGCTGTTCCGGAGGAATACAGAAGTGGCTATATGGAACGTACCCGGAATACAGTGTATTTACTGAGCTCCGATGATCTTATTCACTGGCAGCAGCATGGTATTATTCTGCAGGGTAAAAATGTAGCGAAGCACGGCTTTCAATACCTCGACTGGCAATTTGAAGGCGATGATCTGATTACAGCGGTCAGAACAGCTTATGACGATGAATTTGGTGGCGCCGATAATCAGCACAACGCCAATTACCTGATTTTTTACCGGGTTAAAGATTTCAGGAGTATCAGATAAAAGTTTGTTCAAAAAATAAATGTTATGATACCGGGGAGAGCAATATGCGTCTGTTTCCTGACCCTGATAAGTTTTTTGCCTATGGCACAGCCTTTGCCAATGGCAAGCTCTTATCAATTGTCTGACGTGCATTTATTGAAAGGCAGCCCTTTTTATCATGCTATGCAAAAGGATAAAGAATGGCTGCTGGCTTTAGAGCCCGACAGGTTATTGAGCGGTTTCAGGTCAGAGGCCGGGCTTCAGCCTAAAGCGCCCAAATATGGCGGTTGGGAGAGCCAGGGAGTAGCCGGACAGTCGTTGGGGCATTACCTGTCGGCATGTGCTATGATGTATGCGGCAACCCATGACACAGCCTTGCTTAACAGGGTGAATTATATTATTGATGAGCTGCGTATTTGCCAGCAGGCAAATGGGAATGGTTATGTGGCGGCTATTCCGGACGGAAAAAAGATTTTTTCGGAGATTAAGGAAGGTGAAATTTATTCAAAAGGATTTGATCTGAACGGCGGCTGGGTTCCCTGGTATAATATTCATAAAACCTGTGCCGGGCTGATAGATGCTTACCGGCTGGCGGGGAACAGTACGGCAAAAAATATACTGATTGATTTGGCGGATTGGGCAATAGATATTCATAAAAATTTATCCTATGACCAAATGCAGCAAATATTGCGTTGTGAGCCGGGTGGTATTAATGAATCATTTGCGGAGGTATATGCACTGACGGGAGACCTCAAATACCTGGCGTTGGCAAGAAAATTTAACGATGATGCGTTGTTGACTCCTTTGGCGCAGCAAAAAGACAATCTTGCCGGGCTGCATGCAAACACGCAAATCCCAAAGGTGATAGGGGTAGCCCGCCAGTATGAATTAGGCAGGCAAAAAAAGGATGAAGATATTGCCCGTTTCTTTTGGGACATAGTAGTGCACAACCACTCTTATGCAAATGGCGGCAACAGCGAAGCCGAACATTTTGGGATGGCGCGTCATATAGCAAACCGGCTGAGCAACAAAACAACCGAAACATGCAATACCTATAACATGCTAAAGCTTGCACATCATTTGTTCAACTGGCAGCCTGATGCACGATATGCTGATTTTTATGAGCAGGCGTTGTATAATCATATTTTAGGTTCTCAGGATCCTGCCACAGGCATGGTGTCTTATTTTACGCCTCTTGCGCCCGGTTATAAAAAAAGTTTCAGCATGCCGTTTGGGTCTTTCTGGTGTTGTGTAGGTACAGGACTGGAGAATCATAGCAGGTATGGCGAGTTTATATATAGCAAATCTGCCGACGGGGGCGTGTTTGTAAACCTTTTTATTCCATCTGTTTTGGAAGATGAAAGCCTGCTACTTAAGATGGAAATGCAATCGCAATTAACAGCAGGCAGGGATGGGCTAACTTTAACATTGCAATTGGATAGGAGTAAATCCTTTCCGCTTTATCTCAGGATTCCCGCATGGGCGCGCAATGCCAGGGTATTTGTGAATGGAGAAGAATATTCTTTACAAAAAAACATGACCGGTTCCTATTTGAAGTTGCAACGGAAATGGAAGTCGGGGGATGTGATTAACTGTAAATTCCCGATGGCGTTGCAGATAAAAGCCACCCCTGATGACGAAGACCTGTATGCTTTAACTTATGGCCCTTTTTTATTGTCTTCTAAACTAAAGCCTCAGTTCAGTTTGGGAAAAGATTCTGTTCCGGTGATCGTGAGCGATGAAAAAGAACCATCTGTATGGTTGTCAGAAATGCAGCACGGAATGCGTTTTGTTGCCAAAGAAGCTGGTGTTCCGGTACCATTGGAATTTCAGCCATTTTATAAAGAGATCAATGAGCCTTACCAGGTGTACTTCAGGTTGTTCTCAAGAGCAAAATGGGAAAGAGTAAAGGATCGTTATTTTGATGCCGGCCGGCAGGCAGCACTTGAAAAGGCAAATACGGTGGACGATATTCAATTAGGGGAAATGCAGCCCGAAAGGGATCATGATTTTGTGGGCAGCAAACCGGAAGCCGGAGAGATCAGGAACAATAAATACAGAAAGACAGAACCGGGAGGTTGGTTTTCATTTAAGCTGAAAGTAGCGCCGGACCAAAAGCAAAGACTCGTACTTACTTACCCCGGAGGTGTAAGTAACGAATCGGGGTTTGATATTTACATTGACAACAAATTGCTTGCTTCCGACGCGGTACATTGGTTTGACGGGGATAAGGTAGATAAGGTTTATCCGGTACCCGGGGAACTGCTGTCGGGAAAATCGGTGATTGCTGTAGCTTTAAAGGCGAAACCCGGAAAGATTGCCGGAGAACTTATACGTGCCAGGATTATAAAGGAATAGCTTAAAGCGAAATGAAAGGTATTGGAATTTCATATACTAAGATTTTTTGTTTTGGAGCATTATTGGCTTTGCTTCAATCCTGTTCTATTTTAACCAAACATAAATTAAACCCGGTGCAACTTACTTTTGATCAGCAGGGGCATTGTATTAACAGTACCCAATGTTTTTCTCCCGATGGACAATGGATTGTTTTTGATAGCAGGAACCATGATACTTTGCTGGCATCCAGCGGGGAGATTAAGATGGTAAATGTTTTAACAAAAGAACAGAAGCTGCTTTACAAAACAGGTCATCAAACTGAATACGGACCGGGCGCCGGGGCGGTTACGTTTTCGCCTGATGGAAAGCGCGTGCTGTTCCTCTCCGGGATTACCAATGCCGGTAAGGCGCATCCATATACTATTACAAGGCGTTCAGGCATTGCTGTGGAGATAGGGCAACCAATGATCCCTGTACACATGGATGCGAGGGATATCCGTGCGCCTTATACGCCAGGCGCTTTACGTGGCGGCACCCATGCGCATACCTGGAGCGGCGATGGGCAATGGATTAGTTTCACCTATAATGATTATGTATTACAGCAGGCTGAGAAGTTGTATGCTGATGTGAAAGATTTGCGTACTATTGGTATAATGTTCCCGCAAAGAGTAGCGGTAAATGATGCAGATGGGATAGAAAATTTTTCGGGGGAAATGTTTTCCGTTTTATTAGCGCCGGTTGTGCCTGATCCAGCTCCGGGAAGCGATGAGATCAGCAAAGCCTTTGATGAGTGCTGGATCGGGACAAATGGATATAGGAAAAAAGATGGTAGCTGGCAAAAAAAAGCGATAGCTTTCCAAGGAATGGTGCGCGATAGTAATGGAAAGGATAAGTCTGAGATTTTTATAGCGGATATCCCGGATAATTTGGTAGCATTATTAGGTGGCGATGCATTTTCAGGGACCGGTAAAACGCTTCCGTCTGTACCTGAAGCAGTTAAAAGAACGCGTATTACTTTTACAGAAAACGGAATAAGTTTATTGCCCAGGCATTGGTTGCGGTCTGTCCCTGACGGTAGTTTGATCGGCTTTTTGGCAAAGGACTATAAAGGGCTTGTTCAGTTGTTTGGTGTGTCGCCCGATAAGGGAGAAGTAAAACAGTTGAGCTTTTTAGAACATTCGATAGCCGGGCCTTTTAACTTTAGTCCCGATGGAAAGTGGGCAGCATTTATTTCAGACGGCAGTATCTTTGTCTGCAATATTCAAAACGGGCAATCATATCGTTTAACCGGGCAGAACGGAGAACTGGCGGGGGCCGTTGCCTGGTCTCCCAAAGGAGATGGATTGTGTTACAATCAATATGTTCCGGATAGTAACGGCATCAATTACCTGCATATATTTTACATTAAATGGCGGAAGCCCTAAGCAATGTATCCTTTCCTGTGCCTGCGCTTATAATCCAACGGGGTCATGCCCATGATCTTCTTAAAATGCCTGTAGAAATTAGAAACATTATTAAAGCCACATTTATAACAAATATAAGAGAGCGCATACCTGTCTTCTTTAATCATACGGCAGGTATGGCTTATCCGCACTTCCGTTAGAAAATCAAAATAGGTTTTCCGGGTAATGCTTTTAAAATATCTGCAAAAAGAGGTAATGCTGAAGTTACTGAGTGATGCCACTTCTTCCAGTGTGATCTCCTTGTCAAAATTAGATAATGTATAAGCTATAATATTGTTGATCCTGTCTGTATCAATTGAATTGGGCTGGTTAAATGCATAGCCGGCAGAAATTGTTTCCAGCTCTTCAGATTCGCTTATAATTTGTAATACTTTCAGCAGGATTATAATTTTTTCGAACTTACTGCATACAGTCATTTCTTTCATAAGCATGCGCACATTATTACCGGTGTTACCTTGTATGAGAAGGCCTTTTTTTGCCAGTTCAAAGATCCTTGGGATCAGGTAAGCTTCGGGCAAACTGAAAAAATCTTTTCCTAAAAAATCGGGCTTGAATTGTACTACAATTGCTTCTATGAGGTAATCTTTCTCATTTGAAAGTTCAGTTGTTTCTCTTTCTCTCCATGCGTGGGGCAGGTTCTCTCCTAATAAAATTACTTCCCCGGCTTTAATATGCGATATATTATCTCCTATGATCCTTATTCCTTCACCCCGGATAATATAATGTAGTTCTAACTCTGTGTGGTAGTGTAACAATTTGCCAAATGCGTTGATGCGATCATACCTGACCAGAAATGAATCCTGAATAGGTATGGGAACCTTATGAGGGTATGGTCTCATAGCGACGGTTTAAAATGTTTATATAATATTATCATATTGCTATTGTATCATTTTTTTGTATCAGATAATACTATTATAACATAAATGAGCTGAAAAATAATACTATTTTAACGTTTTTGTATTGATTTATAGTTTTTTGTATGATTTAAGTATGAAAAATATAAAATTTTTTCAAAACACGAATTTATAGTAAGAAAATGATGCTTTAAGCTAAGAATTTATTTTTAATGGCAAAATAGTATAAAAAATGGATAATTGCTTAAAAAAATAACTATAGGAGATGTAAGACATTTGCTATATCAAGCGAAAAGCTTGCCGGTACGTTTGTTAGCGCATATTAACTGAATATCCTTTCAAATAGCGGTTGAATTTTGATATTGCTCAATATAAAAAAAGCCAGATGAAGTCTTACTTGAAAAAATTGCTTGTGTTATCCTTTGTGCTGTTTGCCAAGTTATCTTTTTCTCAGAATAAAATAACCGGTCGGGTTTCGGATCAATCGGGGAGTATGATACCTGGTGTGGTGGTTACAAACCTTTCTACTCAAAATAAAGTGGTAACCAATACCAATGGTTTGTATGAGATTCCTGCTTCGCCTGCAGATACATTGTTTTTTGAAAGCATTAGCTATAATGCTGGAATCGAGGTTGTGGGGGACCGAACTGTGATAGATATAGTGCTGACAATTAAAGATGCAAGCCTGGAGCAGGTAATTGTTGTAGGGTATGGTCAACAACGGAAGCAGTCTGTAGTGGGCGCCATTGCAAAAGTAGAAGGAGCGGCCCTGGTGCAGGCGGGTGGTGTAACCAATTTGTCTGCGGCGTTAACAGGGTTGGCCCCCGGGGTTACGGCTATACAGGTGAGCGGACAGCCGGGAAATGATCAGGCGCAGATACTTATAAGAGGTAAAGCTACATGGGGAAATACCAATCCGCTTATTCTGGTAGATGGTATTGAAAGAGACTTTAATGATGTGGATCCGCAGGAGGTTGAAAATATATCTATTTTAAAAGATGCTTCCGCAACCGCCGTCTTTGGTGTAAAAGGCGCGAATGGAGTCATTCTTATTACCACCAAGCGAGGTAAGAAAGGACAGGTAAAGATAAATGTTACTACAAATTGGGGCGTAAAAACACCTACTTATAAATTCCGGTTGCTGGATCATGCAACCGCTATGGAACTGGCCAATGAGGCTCAGATGAATGATAAGAACTGGAATTATATTTTCAGCGAATCTTATATAAATAAATGGAGGAATAAAGAAGATCCCGCGTATTATCCCGAAATTGACTGGAGCAAAGAACTGCTAAGAAAAGCAGGCTTCAGCCAGCAGTACAATGTAAATTTTGCCGGAGGTACCGACTTTGTAAAATATTTTACTTCACTGGGATACACAAGAGATGGAGATATTTTTAAGACTGAAAAGCAACCGGAATACGACCCTGACTACAGGTTTACACGTTACAACTACAGGAGTAATCTTGATTTTACAGTAACTAAAACCACCACTATCTCCACCAATTTTGCCGGTAATATAGGTGTCAGGCAAGCTCCTAACACTTACCAGGGAAGGGATGCCTGGGATGGCTGGGGCGCTGCAACACAGTTTAAACAAATGTACACGGTTCCCAATTATGTGTTCCCTGTTAAATATCCAAACGGCCAGTGGGGGAATAATCCTGCCAATCGTTGGGATAACCTGGTGTTCAACCTGAACCAGCAGGGCAATGGGATAGAAAAGTTGAGCCAGATGTTCTCTGATCTTATTATTAAACAGGATCTGGGTTTTATCACTGCTGGTCTTTCATTACAAGGTAAATTGTCTTATAACTCATCTATCGCTTATCGCAGAACGATTACCAAAAACGTTATCAGTTTTTATTATAATGGTCCGCTTGATACAAACCCGCAGGTATTTCCCGATTATGAGTCGGTGAATAAACCGGCAGGTTTTGGAGGAGAATATCTATCCAATGATTATCGCAATTTATACTATGAGCTTTCCGGCAACTATAACCGCAAGTTTAAAAAACATAATATAGGTTTGATGGGTTTGTTCTTCCGCCGGCAGGATTATAACAACACCCAGTTTACAGCTTACCAGGAAAGCTGGGTGGGCAGGGCCACTTACAGTTTTAATAACAGGTATTTATTTGAATTTAACGGGGCATATAATGGTTCTGAAAAATTTGCGCCCGGTTTGCGTTTCGGCTTTTTCCCGTCTTATGCGGTTGGATGGGTGATTTCCGAAGAGCATCTTATTAAAGACAACCTTCCTTTTATCAATTATTTAAAGGCCCGGTACTCGTACGGTAAGGTGGGAAGTGATATGGGCGCACCAAGGTTTACTTATACCACAGACTATTCCTCCGGAGGAACCGCTCCGTTTGGTGAAAACGCTATTACCTGGTATGGTCCTATGTATTTTGAAGGGGCTGCTGCCAACAGGAACGCAACATGGGAAACATCCACAAAACAAAACCTGGGGCTAGAGCTGAGGCTATTGCATAAATTATCTTTCAACGCCGAGTTTTATGAGGAAAGGAGGAATGGTATCCTGATGACAAGGCGCACTATACCCATCTGGTTCGGTACCGGCAATCCATCGGCTAATATAGGTGAAACAAAGAATCATGGATACGAGCTGGAAGCAGCCTGGGATGATAAGATCGGAGATTTTAATTACGGCATCAAAGCTAACTATACGTTTAATGAAAACCGCGTGATATTCAGGGATGACCCTGCTAACGTAGCAAACTATCAAAAAGAAGCAGGGAAGCCTATTGGGTGGAATTCCATGCTGCTGCTAAATGATATGTATAGTTCCTGGAACGATGTTTATAACTGGACAGCGAGCTCCTGGAACAGCGGTTTGATCCCGGGTGATTTTAAATATGTTGATTATAATGGTGATGGGGTAATAGATGCGCAGGATTTTGTGGCCAACGGGAAGTTAAGCTACCCGGCGCACACTTATGGCTTAACACTTTCTGCCGGATATAAGGGCTTTGCCATTAACGTTATGTTTTACGGCGTTTCGGGCATTGACCTGGCTACACCTTACGAATTGTTATGGGAATTTCCCGGCAATAATGCAATGGCATGGCCTTACAGTGTAAACAGGTGGACACCCGAAACAGCCTTAACAGCAACAAGGCCTTCATTGCACATGACCACCACAAGAACGCATAACGCGCAGAATTCAACTTTTGGTTTTGCGGACGCTTCCTACTGGAGGCTTAAAACAATGGAGCTGAGTTACAGGTTTGCCTCCGGTTTCATGAATAAACTGCGTAATGGTGCAGGTTTGCAGGTCTACTTCAACGGGAATAATTTTTTCACATGGTCAAATTTTGATGACAGGATCGATCCCGAATCGGCAAACTCCGGCGCATATCCTATCGTAAGAAGATATAATCTTGGCCTGCGCATCTCTTTATAGTATTAGTTAATTTAAAAGATAGTCTATGTTTAAATATATCAGAACAATTGTATGGTTGCTTATGGCAGTAACAAGCCTGCCATCCTGCGAAAAGTACCTGGATAAATCGCCTGACATTGGCATTTCTGATGAAACAGTATATGGCCGGTTTTTAAGTTTCCAGGGTTTTTTAGACCAGATGTACCGCAGAAACCCTGAATATATTGACAGGTATGAATGGCGGGGAGATCAGTATGCTATTTCCGATGAGGCAGCTACCACATTTCTGAACGATCCCGGTACGCAGGCATTGCCCATCAATAAAGGTTTATTTATACAGCAGGGGTCGCGGGAATTTGGATGGAGATCGGGATTGTCCAATGCGGATGTGTCTGATAACAGGCCCGTGCTTGAAATGGCTTTTATCAACCTGCGTGTTGCCAATTTATGTATCCGGAACATTGATAAACTTCAGGATGCTAGTGACGGGGATAAAAAATATTTGCTAGGGCAGGCTTATTTTTTCAGGGCATGGAATTACTTCCAGGTAATTCGCAGATGGGGTGGAATGCCACTTTTTGATAAGGCTTATGACAGTAACGATAATCTTGATTTTCCACGGTTGAGTTATCACGAATCTACCCGGTGGCTGGTAAGTGATCTGGAAAAAGCTTTTGAGCTGCTGCCCGATTCGTGGCCGGCCATTCAAAAAGGCAGGGTTACAAAAGCTGCAGCCCTGGCGTTAAAAAGCATGGCCTTGCTGTATTCTGCAAGCCCTAACATGTGCCCCGAATTGGGCTATGCAGGGTATGATGCCAAAATTTGTGATACCGCAGCTAAAGCAGCGTATGCCGCTATCAGCTATATCCAGACAAATGGTCAATATTCATTAATGGATGGTTCTACGGTGGAGAACTACTCCAAAATATTTTATAATCCTGATCTTTCTGCCAGTGCTGAAGCGATCTGGTATCGTCCGAATGGTATAGTGGGTGATTTCGCTTTGGGTTCTAACCTGGGGCCCAATTCCATTGCGCCGGGAAGTGTGCATTACGCTACGCCTACACAGAACATTATAGATATGTTTGAAATGAAGAACGGACTGCCTGTTGCCGATCCTGCATCGGGCTATGATCCGCAAAATCCTTATGTAAACAGGGATCCCAGGTTTTATTATAGTGTGCTTTATAATTATGCTCCATGGACAAGGGAGAGCAACGGAAACATACACCTGTTACAGCTATGGCAGTATGATAGCTACCAGAACAAGGCATCGAGTGATTGGGGATATCAGGCCGATGTAAGGTGGAGAGGGCCTGCTCCTTATCTGATCCGCAAGTTCTGGCCAGAGGGATATAATAAAGTGGAGAAGAAGTATAATATGTATGTTCCTTCGGTGTACATCCGTGTAACGCAGCTCTATCTTGATTTTGCGGAAGCTGCCAATGAAGCTTATGGGCCAACGACCGTTGTTTCCGGTACCGGTATGTCGGCTTTGGATGCCATTAATACGCTTAGAAGAAGATCTGGCGTTGTAGATGTTCCGGCTGCGTTTACTTCCTCTAAAGAAGTGTTCAGGGAAAGAATCAGGAATGAACGTACCGTAGAACTATGTTTTGAACAACAGCGATGGCATGATATAAGGAGATGGAGGATCGGGAACGTATTGCATCATATTTATAATGTTGAAATTACCAGGACAGGCAACGGTAAATTTTCGTACAGGTACTATGAGGATGAAGGGCGGAACCGGGTTTTTGAAAATAAGCATTATTGGTATCCTATACCCAAACTATATGTAGACATGCTTTATAATCTGGAGCAAAATCCGGGTTGGTAACCGAAGCTGTATTAACAGAAAAATATTTAATGATATGAGAAGAAATTATTACAGGGTCTTTATGCTTTTGCTTGTATTTCTTTATAATATACCGGTCGCTTTCTCTCAGGATGAAGATGCCGTACCCGGTTATATTTTGTCAGGAAAGGTAGTTGATACAGCCAATAAAGCGATTCCTTTTGCTACAATAGTTTACGGGGAAGGCATGAATGAAACAACTGCCAATGCGAGGGGGGAGTTCAGGATGAAAGTAAAGGGAAACGATGAATTAACCATAAAGGCATACGGGTATGAAACATTGATTGTAGATAAATATGAGCTGAACGGAGGCGTTTTTACCCTGAAACAACCTCCCTTGTATATGAGTGCGGATGATTTAATTAAGATCCCTTTTGGCGCTTTATATAAACGGCAGTTGGTTGGCGCTGTTTCCGTCATCAAAGGTAGCAGCCTGGAATCCATTCCCGATCCTTCTTTAACCAATTCGCTTGCAGGCCAGGCCGCAGGGCTTACCGTGTTGCAAACTGCCGGCACACCGGGATGGAACTCTGCAAACCTGTACGTACGGGGGCTGAATGGTTCGTCCGATAATGCGCCGCTTATAATAGTGGATGGCATTGAGCGGCCAATGAATGATCTGAATGCGGAAGAAATTGAGTCGGTGCAGGTGTTGAAAGATATTACTTCCAAAACACTTTACGGGGCAAGGGGCGCTAATGGCGTTATAATGGTTACTACAAAAAGAGGGAAAGTAAACACAAGGGAACGTAATGTAAGTGTGGAATACGGTTTAAAAATGCCGGAAAGGATGCCAAAATTTCTGGATGCCGGGGATTATACGTTGCTTTTTAACGAAGCCAGAAGAAACGACGGACTGCCGGAATATTACTATAATTCGGAGATCGAAGGTTACAAAAAAGGAAATGCTAATTCCCTGATGTACACCAATGTTGATTTTTACGAAGAGCTTTTGAAAAAATCCATGCCTTATAAAAAGGCGGTATTGCAGTTCCGTGGTGGAAACAACAGAGCGCAGTATTATATGAACCTGGGATATCTGGGCGAGGGCGGATTGGAAAAGGTAGGGCCTGCAACCACCTTCAACAGGCTGAACCTGCGGGCTAACCTGGATTATGCTATTTCCAGGATGGTAAAAATGTATGTGGACGTGGTGGGCAGGATGGAGTTCAGAAATGCCAATAACCTGTCTTCCCAGGATTTCTTTGGACGCATGTCAGGCCACCGCCCGAACGAGTATCCGTTTATCATCCGCAGCAACCGGGATACGGTAATATATGGCGGCAGCTTTTATAGTTCCGGTAATGTTTACGCCCAAATGAGCGAAGGGGGATATTCAAAACGGGTAGACCGCACAGGTCAGACAAATGTGGGTGTGGACATAAACCTGGGCGATATTACACCGGGCCTTTCGGCTAAGGCTTATGTAACTTTTGATATTTATAATTATGTAACGTATGGCAAAAGCCAGAATTTTTATTCCTACGTTCCTGTATGGGCGGCATCATCTACAGGCCGGGACTCTATGTATCTTGTACAGCTATCCACCGGTACAAAGGTTTCGGGGCAATCCAGGTGGGGAGATGATGGTTATCGCAATATCGGGTATTACTACCAGTTAAATTATAACAGAACCTTTGGAAATGTTCATACTTTCAACAGCGACCTGCTATACTTTAGAAACAAACGCGAATTAAGGGGGAGTTCCCAGGATATCAAGAATGAAACAATGGCGTTGCGTGCCAACTACATGTTTAAAAACAAGCTGATCGCGGAAATTGATATCACAGGTTTGGGATCTTCAAAGTTTGCGGCCAGCAAAAGGTACGGTGTTTTCCCGTCCGCGGGCATGGGCTGGGTCATTTCAGAAGAGTCGTTTGCAAAAGACCTTATAAGAAATAATTACCTGAAGCTCAGGGCCAGCTATGGTATCATTGGCACGGACAGGAACATAGATTTTTATCAGTTTGAAAACAGGTGGGGTTATTGGGGTAACGCCAACTTCGGTACCAATAATGAGAACCGGCCGGGCGTAACCAATGTGGTTACTATTGCCAATCCCGGTGTTACCTGGGAAAAAGCAAAAGAGCTGAATATAGGATTGGAAGGTTCTTTCATCAAAAGAAAGCTTGGTGTAGAAGTGAATTATTTTATTAATGACCGGTATGATATACTCTCCAACAGAAGCAATAGTTATCCGCAAATATTAGGCGGGCTGTTGCCTGTAGAAAACTTCGGCAGGATACTGAACAAAGGCATAGAGGCCGGGGTCGATTACAAAGGCACGGTGGGAGACCTGAGCTATTTCGTTGCTGCTAATTTTATTTATTCCAAAGCGTTTATTAAAGTGTATGATGACCTGCCGGGATATCCCGGCAACCGCCGCAGAACAAACGAAGCGGTGGATGCGGTCTTTGGCTATGTATCCAATGGATTGTTTCAAAGCCTGGAAGAGATCAATGGAGCGCCTGTACAGCGCCTGGGGCCGGTATCTCCGGGAGATATACGCTACCAGGACCTGGATAATAACGGTTATATAGATCAGAACGATGTACGCATTATCGGCAATACATTTCCCCGCGTTACCTATGGTTTTAATATTGGATTGCAATATAAGAAATGGGGTATGCAGGTAAATGGCGCAGGAATAGGAGATGTGCAGCGGTTCAATAATAATAGCTATTACTGGATCAATGATGTAAACAGGAAATACTCCGACATAGTATGGAACAGGTGGACGCCTCAGACAGCATCCACCGCCACATACCCGAGGCTTACCACTTTAAGGGGAACCAATAATTACCAGAATTCCACTTTCTGGTTAACCGATGCTTCCTTCTTCAGGATAAAAGCCGCAGAGCTAAGCTACACCCTGGATCAGGAGCAGATCTCATTTTTAAAAGCAATGAAGATCTTCCTCAGGGGGAATAACCTGCTGATCTTTTCAAAACTAAAAGACCTGGATCCGGAAGACGCAGGCGCGGGACTTACCAACTTCCCGATATTCAGAACGTTTACCGGTGGTATATCTGTATCATTCTAAAAAATGAGGATTATGAAACGCCCGTGTAAGATTTTACAAACGAGGAGGATGTAGATAGGGCGTTCCACCCGACCAAATTAAAAATAAAAAAAAATACGGATGAAAATGAAAGGAATAATATATGTCTTATTGTTGGGCTTATTTTTTACTTCCTGTAAGAAATACCTTGACCCTAAAATTGATACCTCGTTATCTGACGAAGGAGTTTGGAACGACCCTGATTATTCTTTAGGTGTGCTAATGGCAACGTATAGCAGCCTGCCGGGCTTTTATGATAATTTCGGTAACAATTTTCTGGATGTGGCTACAGACGATGCGGTAAGTAATGATTATGGCTCAGTCATAAAGATCATGGCAATGGGAGGATGGACGGTGGCCTATAACCCGATGGATTCCTGGGGTAATTGCTATATCCAGATCAGGAATGCCAATAAATTTTTAGAGAACGGTGAAACAGCCCGTTATTCTTACGATAGTACAAAGAATGGCAAGATCCGCCGGCGCTCAAAAGGCGAAGCATATTATATGCGTGCCTGGTATGAGTGGGAACTGCTGCAAAGATTTGGAGGAAAGGCGGCAAACGACCAGTTTTTGGGATTTCCTATTGTAACAAAAGTGCTCAGTATCGAAGACCCTGCATCCATTAATGTTCCAAGAAATACGTATGAAGCTTGTGTAAGCCAGATTACCGGCGATTTAGACTCTGCGATCAAATATCTTCCGCTGGAATACTCGGGTTCCGACGATCAGTTGGGTTCTGTACAGACAGGCAGGGCCAGTGCTATGGCCGCCAAAGCCTTAAAAGCCAGAATGTATCTATATGCGGCAAGCCCCGCTTTTGCTGAAGCTTTTTCGGGCATGACGCAACAGCAATTATGGGAAAGGGCTGCAAAAGCGGCCCGCGAAGTAATAGTAAATGCCGGCAGCCTTCCCGCAATAGATTTGAATGCGCCGGCTAATTTTTACAACAATCCCAATCATGCAGACTTTATCTGGAGGAAATATGCCGGGGATGGCAACGGGCCGGAAAGCCGGAACTTTATCCCATCTTTATGGGGCAGTGGTTTGACCAATCCGTCCCAGCAGTTGGTAGACGCTTTTCCGGCCAGCAATGGTTATCCCATTACGGATGCCGACGCGGCATATAACCCGCAAAACCCGTATGTCAACAGGGACAGGCGTTTGGGGTGGAATGTTCTGGTGAATGGCGCGTCCTTTAAAGGCACTACAGTTGAAGCTTTTGAAAAGGGAAAAGATACAGAAGCCGGCCGTTATAATAAAGCCACGCTTACGGGGTATTATTTAAGGAAATGGATGCACGATGGGGTAAGCCTTCAACCAGGTGGCGGTGGCTCTGCCAGGCATTTTTATGCTTTTCTGCGCAAAACGGAAGTATGGCTAAACTATGCCGAAGCCGCTAATGAAGCCTGGGGACCCAATGCGGATCCATTAAGTTTGGGCATGACCGCCACAACCGCATTAAAGGCGATCCGTACCAGGGCTGGTTTTTCTGCTGATAATTATCTGAGCGCTGTTACTGCCGAAGGCAGGGAAGCTTTTCGCCAGTTAGTGAGGAACGAGCGCCGTATAGAACTGTGTTTTGAGAATCATCGCTTCTTTGATTTGAGAAGATGGATGGTGCCGCTAAGCGAATTGTCGCAAACCATTAAAGGGGTAAAAATTATCAGGAATACAAACGGCGGTTTTTCATTTGATTACAGCAAACAAGTACAAAAGCTGGCTTATCTGCCCAACATGTATTATGGACCTATACCTGAGTCAGTGCTGTACAGGTCCGGTAATATCATTCAGAATAAGGGCTGGTAAATGATTATTCTTTTTTGAGCTTCAATTATTAAATTTTTTAAAATTCAGAGATGAAAGCAGGTACACAGGTCTTAGGCATTTTTCTTTTATTTCTTGGGTCAATAGGGTGTAAAAAGTACGCCGATTATCAGGTAGATAATAACCTGTCAACCGTTTATTTCCCCTATCAAAAACCGGTAAGAACAATAGTAGCAGAGGGCAGTAACGGAAGTTTTGATGTAGGCGTAATGTTGGGAGGAGTAAGAAGCAATGCAAAAGATATAGAGGTAGGCTTTAAAGTAGACCCTTCTTTGTTAGACAATGCAGGCATTATGGGAGGAAAAAGCTTCGAGCTCTTGCCCGCTTCCTATTACTCGCTAGGGAATGGAGCCAAGATCGTAATTCCGAAAGGAAGTTTTGAGGGTGCTGTAAAAGTGACGCTTACACAGCAATTTTTTGCTGACCCCAAATCGCTGACAAAAAATTATGCGATTCCTTTGGCTATTACCAGTTCCACATCAGATTCGGTTTTAAGGGGCTCTGTTGAAAACGGTATTGCGGCCAAAGATTATACAATCATTGTTTTAAAATACGTTAATCAGTTTGATGCCACTTATTACCACCGTGGTATGAGGTATGGTTATAACGCGGCAGGTAACCCGGTAGATACTTTGCAATATGTAAGGCCGGAAGAGGAATCGCAATATATGAAAAACCATGTGTGGACACTCACTACCACCGGCCTGAATACTTTGGTAACAGATGGTGTGGAATTTAATACTACTCAGGCAAATAAACCATATAGCCTGAAACTGGTTGTGGACGAAAATAAGAATGTAAAAATTGAGAACGTAAGCACTTCTTTGATCAATAATGTTATAGATAACGGCGGCTCCCGGTATGATGCTGAAAATAAAAAATTTTACCTGAATTATGAGTACACGAACGGAGCAGCAAACAAAACGTACAAAATGAAAGACACATTAATTTTCAGAAACTATAACCTGGCCCTGGAAATGTGGTAAAATCGTACGTACTTTTAATAAATGTTTTATATGAAGTGCCATTTTATTTGCCTGTTCCTGTTGTTTAGTGCAAATGCGTTTGCGCAGAAAGAAATTTCTTTATACCAGGAACAAATTCCAAACAGCATTCCTGCTGATAATATTGAAAAATATGTTAAACGGGATCATGGTGCAGACTGGATCAACGATGTATCTATACCAACGCTCACGTTTTATCCGGTAAATAATGCTGTATCCCCGGTACCGGCAGTAGTGATTTGCCCGGGCGGTGGCTATGGAGGCCTTTCAATTATAAAAGAAGGCTCGGACATAGCCAGGGAGTTTAACAGGTATGGCATTGCTGCGTTTGTGTTAAAATACAGATTGCCAAGTGACCGGATCATGAATGATAAATCAACAGGCCCGTTGCAGGACGCGCAGCAGGCATTAATGCTGATCAGGAAAAATGCGGAAATATGGAAGATCAACCCGAAAGCAGTTGGTGTCGCCGGTTTTTCGGCAGGAGGACATTTGGCATCTACGGCAGGAACGCATTTTCACAAACCGGTTATTGATACCAAAGGCATAAATGTAAGGCCCGATTTCATGGTTTTGGCTTACCCGGTTATCAGCTTCATGGATTCGCTTACACATTGGGGTTCGAGGGAAAACCTCATTGGTAAAAATGCTTCAAGAGAACAGGTGGCGTTATATTCTAACGAACTGCAGGTTGCCAAAGATACACCACCCGCGTTCCTTGTTCATGCGGGCGATGATAAAGTAGTTAAAGTTGAAAATGCAACGTCTTTTTATCTGGCCTTAAACGCAAAAGGCATTTTTTCTAATATGTTGTTATATCCGCGGGGTGGCCATGGTTTCGGTTTGAATAATGGAACAACATCAGATAAATGGATGAAACATTGTATTTTATGGTTAACTGAAAATATATTTGAAAAGGATAGCTCAGATATTCGTAAGTGAGCAGATAACCTTTTTGTTTGTTAAGTAATTTTATACCGGTTAATTTGCATGAATGTACAGGTTCCGGTATATACAATTGATTTGTTTGTTGCTGTGCGGTGTTGCTATAAAAGCACAGTCTCCCTTGTATCAGGATATACAGATGATGGGCACCCGTCAGGGGCTTTCCAGTCTCAAAATAAATAATACCATTGTTCAGGATGATAAAGGGTTTATATGGGTAGGTACCGAAGACGGCCTGAATAAATTTGATGGGCATAGCTTTACGGTTTACAAAAACATCCGGCAGGACTCCACTTCCATTATCAATAATATCATAACAGCACTGTATATTGATTCAAAAGGGCGTTTATGGGTGGCCTCCATGTCTGGTCTTCAGTATTATGACGAGAGGATGGATCATTTTAAATCTGTTTATCTTGGCCAGGACAGGGATCTTTTTCGCCGTCATCCGGTAAAATGGATCATGGAAGATGGCCAAAAAAATTTATGGTTTGGGGTAGAAGATAAGGGCGCTTTAAAGTATCCATTGAATGGCCAAAAGCCGGCCTGGTTTTATGCGGATAACGCTCCGGGTCATTTAAAGGGACGTTCTATACGCAGTATCGTTGCAGATAATAACGGCAATATATGGTTCGCAACTTTTGATAAAGGAGTTTCGGTATATAATCCGGCAGCGAATAGCTTTACATATTATAATATGGAAAACAATGCCCTGGCTGCAAATGCTGTTCTGGGTATGGTTAAAACGCATAACGGTGATATCCTGATCTCAACATTAGGCCGTGGGATTTACAGGTATGAAATCAATAAGGACCGGTTTGAGAAGCTTACTGCTGATGTTACGGCGTTTACAATGCATTGTATCAGCAACGGAGCCGTATTGATTGGCACAGAAGATAACGGCCTGTTATATTTTGATGAAACGGAGAAAACTGTAAAGCCTTATCCGGGTGTGCCTGGTAGCCGGCCTGGCATGGAAAACAGTAAAATACATGGGCTTTTTGAGGATAAGAACGGTAATTTGTGGATAGGGTATTATAATGATGGTATTGGATATTTACGCAAAGAGCCATCCGGATTTACCAGTTATAAAAAAGGTTGGAATGGCCAAAGCAACGCGTTTCTGAGTTATGGGCAAGTGTCGGCTATTACCACCGATCGTTCAGGCAATATATGGTTTGCCACCGATGGAGGTGGTTTAAGCAAATATGATAAGGTTACCGGCACCTATACGCATTACCGGCATCAACCACACAACAGCAGCTCTTTACCCGATAATGCGGTGGTAAGTATTTTTTGCGATAGCAGGGGCATTATATGGGCTGGTACTTATAGTGGCGGCCTTTGCCGGTTTGACAGTACTTCAGGAACATTTATATCCTACGCTTACCAGCCCGGTGCTCATTCAATATCGGGAAATTATGTGAAATGTATTGTTGAGGATACCCGTCAAAATCTTTGGCTGGGGCTGGACGGCACCGGTATCAGTTATTTTGATCCACGGTCCGGAATATTTAAAAATTACCAGACTGCAGCATATCCTGATCTCATTAACAACTTCGTTACGAATCTTTATCTCCAGGGCGATTCTGTTTTATGGATTGGCAGTCATACGGGTATATGTAAAATGGATATCAGGCGGCAAAAATTCACCGGTTTCGAAAATGAGCCGTCCATAAAATTTCAGACTATTTATGCCATTGCTGAAGATGAGGCGCACCAGATATGGGTAGGCACTTCATCGGGTTTATACCAGTATAGTCCTGAAAATAATGCTTTCATTAACCACCGTTTAATAAGCCGGGAAAATTTCGATGTGGCCGTTAATGGCATTGTGCCCTATAAAAATCAGCTTTGGCTGTCTGCTAATACCGGCATCATCTGTTATGACCCGCTCAAAAGGAAAATAGATTTTTACATCAGTAATAATGATCTGGGCGGAATCAATTTCATTCGGTCTTCCTATTATGTAAGCCCTCAGCGTGAAGTGTTCTTCGGAGGTGGTAGCGGTTGCTATTCTTTTTTCCCTGATCATGTGCTGACTACAGCCCTGAGATCGGAGGTGCATATAACCGGCCTGCAGATTTTTAATAAGCCTGTACCCATAGGTAAACCGTTTGAGGGGCGTATTGTGCTCAATCAATCGCTGGCCTATACAAAAAAGATCGGGTTAAAGTATAATGAGAACAGTATCACTATTTCTTTTGCCGCTCCTTTGGAGGTTTATCCGGCTTCTATTAATTACCGGTGTATGATGGAAGGGATAGACAAAGAATGGCGAACCCTGCCCGAAGGACAGCTAAGCATTTCGTATGCCCACTTACCGCCTGGAGATTATGCATTCAGGATAGGGACGGGCAATGCTTCCGGCCATGCACCTGATAATATATCTGTTTTACATATATCCATCCAACCTCCTTTATGGTTAACCTGGTGGGCCAAACTACTCTATGTTTTAGCCGCGATCCTGTTCTTATTCACGGTATTCCTGGTGTTACGCAGTCGTATGATAGACAGGCATACACTTGCTTTAGAAAAGCTAAAGCGGAAAAAGCAGGAAGAGCTGAACCTGAATAAGATGCAGTTTTTTACGAATATCAGCCACGAGCTTCGTACGCCTCTTACACTTATCCTTTCACCGTTAAGCGAAATGAAGCAGCAGGAGAAAAATAAAGACCGGACGGCCATATTAGATATGATGATCCGAAATGCTAACCGGCTGTTGCGCCTTATCAACCAGATACTGGATTTGAGGAAGATTGAGGACGGTAAAATGGAAGTGCATACCAGACTGACAGACATTGTTTCCTACACCGAACAGTTTACAAAAATCTTTACTGAAATGATGCAGCGCAGGCATCTATCTTTTTCACTTGAAAGTAATACGGCGCGTTGTTTTGTAAATATTGACCATGAGTTGATGGAAAACTGTTTATATAACCTGTTTGCCAATGCTATTCGCTTCACTCCCGAAGGAGGTAAGATTGGTTGTAAAATTGAGTGGGTAAGGAACAGGGATAAGGTATTAGTAACGGTTTGGGATACTGGTTGCGGTATTCCTGCCGATGAAATTCCATTTTTGTTTGACCGTTTTTACCAGGGAAGCGGCTCTCAAAAAAGCGGAACAGGTATTGGCCTGCACCTGGTAAAAAATATTGTGGCGCTTCATAATGGCACCATAAGTGTTTGGAGTACCGTTGGCAGGGGTACCAGTTTTGAGATCGGGATTCCCATCGCCAGTCAGGATACTGTTCCCGCCGAACAGGATAGGCAGCCGATAGCAATACCGCCTGCACTTTCAGGTGATGAAGACTCAGGTATTAGTGAGCCGGAAGCGGTATTAGGGGCAAAATCATCACTTTTATTGGTTGAGGATGAGGATGACATGGCTGCTTACCTGTATCATCAGCTTAAAAATGATTATCATGTTATAAAAGTATCTAATGGAAAGGATGCTTTGGAAAAGATGAAAACGGAAGAACCTGACCTGGTTTTGTCAGACGTAATGATGCCGGAGATGGACGGAATTGAATTATGCAAAGCCATAAAAGAAGATATGAGTACCTGCCATATTCCTGTAGTGCTGCTGACCTCTAATGATACACAGGAAAAACAATTAGAAGGATTTGAAACCGGGGCAGATGCTTATATAGTAAAACCCTTTTTTCCTGCTTATTTAAGCACAGTAATAAAAAGTTTGCTTCAGGGGCGGAAGAAAATGCGCCAGAGATCAGCGGCCATGCTTCAGTTGGAAGCTAAAAATGTAGTTATAGTGAACGAGGATGAGCAACTGTTACAAAGCTGCATTAATTATATCAGGGAGAATATGGATGAACCGGGCCTGAATGTAGAAGATATATCCAAAAAAATGAATATGAGCAGGAACAGCCTGCATCGTAAAATAAAAGTAATGACAGGTTCCAGTCCGGTCGAATTAATAAAAACCATAAGGATGAAGCAGGCCGCTTTGTTACTGGAAAAATCGAATGTAACAGTGTCGGAGGTCGCCTATCGGGTGGGATACAGTTCCTTATCCTATTTCAGCAGTGCTTTTAATAATTACTGGGGTGTTTCACCCACTCAGTATCAAAAAACAAAAAGAAATGAATAAAATATCAGTTTTTACGCACCCTGATACATTTTCTAAAACATTCGATACAATATTGACACCCTTCGTTTTTTCCCGGGAATACTTTTATACCATCAAAATCTGGTGGTATGGAACACGAGCAGTTAGCTATTAAAGAAATTACGCCTTTATCTGACAAGGATTTCTTTTACATTGTAGACCGGCATAAAACAGAATTTAATTATCCTATTCATATTCATGAAGAGTATGAGCTCAACTTCGTTTTAAATGCCACCGGGGTCAGGCGGGTGGTAGGCGATTCGATGGAAGTAATTGGAGAATATGACCTGGTATTGATTACCGGTAAAAACCTGGAACATACCTGGGAACAGTATGAATGCCGGTCGAAAAACATAAGAGAAATTACGATACAATTTTCTCCTGAACTGCTTTTCCCCGGCCTGGTTGATAAAAAGCAGTTCTCTTCCATTCAGAAAATGATTGAAAAGGCTAAGAGGGGGCTATGTTTT
Source organism: Niabella sp. (assembly GCA_027493055.1). Taxonomy (GTDB): domain Bacteria; phylum Bacteroidota; class Bacteroidia; order Chitinophagales; family Chitinophagaceae; genus Niabella. Next base: position 35,062 of record JAPUDO010000089.1, read on the forward strand.
CCTATGGCTGCTATCATGAAAGTATATGGTACTTTGGAGAAAATGGCTTCGGAGGAGCATGGTTTTTATTCTGTTGTAAATTTTCTGACATTATTACATGAGTTATCCCTTTTTGCTGATGAATCCAGGGCGCTTTGCTCTTCATCTTTCAGCGCTATTGCGGTGCAGGCTGAAAGTCGCAGGGTACAGCGTGTTCAAAAATATATAAACGACCATTTCAGGGAGGAAATAAGATTGGAACAGTTAGCCGGCATCGCTCACATGGCTCCTAATGCATTCAGCCGTTTTTTTAAACTGAGGACAGGCAAATCTTTATTCGATTACGTGATCGATATCAGGATTGGCCATGCATCCAGGTTGCTGGTGGATACTAAAATGGCTATTACAGAAATATGCTACGAAAGCGGGTTTAATAACCTGTCCAATTTCAACAGGCTTTTTCGGAAAAAAAAGAATTGTACGCCAAAAGAATTTAGAGAAAGCTATCGAAAAACCAAGATGATTGTATGATCTGAACATCATTATCTGAAAACAAGCATAATTGAATATTAAAATAGTATTAGTTTTTATTTCCGCTGCTATAATTGCTATTTTATTTATTATTTATATAATTGATTATTAATGATTAACGTTTTTTTCAATTCCTTCCTGTTTCTTTCCGCAAAAGTGTCGGTATTGAGTAACAAAGTAGTGGTTTTCCGGCCTTTATGAAGCTACTTTTGTTTAACAAAATTTTTGATTGCATTTCTTTTAAAGTCTTGTCAAAATCATTTTATGAAAAAAATCTTCATTTTATTGCTCTGCCTTATACCCTGTTTTATCCAGGCCCAGAGCATACAGGTTTCGGGGAAAGTTACAGAAAAAGATGGCGCTCCTTTACAGGGCGTAACAGTGACGGCAGAAAGCGGTAGTGTAGCCGTTTCTGATGCCGAAGGGAATTTTAGCATTTCGGCGGCCAGGAATGAGCAGTTAACATTTACGTACACCGGGATGAAAAGGCAGGTAATAAAGGTTACCGATGCTGTGATCAGCATCGTCATGGAGAAAGAAGCCCTTGTGATGGATGATATTGTGGTTGTAGGTTACGGAACAATGAGAAAAAGCGACCTTACCGGGGCCATTTCTTCCATTAAGGGTAACCAGCTTACCAAATTATCGGCTGTGGATATTAACCAATCATTGCAGGGAAAAGCCGCAGGGGTAAATGTTATCAACAATTCGGGCGAGCCTGGTGCCGGTACTAAGATCCGTATTCGCGGTACAGGAAGTGTTAATAATTCAGATCCGCTTTACGTGGTAGATGGATTCCCTGTCAATGACATCAGCCACATCGCGCCTAACGATGTAGAGTCTATCGAGATCTTAAAAGACGCCTCGGCGGTTGCCATTTACGGTTCGCGTGGCGCTAACGGTGTTATTATGGTTAAAACAAAAAAGGGAACCTATAATCAGAAAACACGCGTGAATGTAAATGTATTTGGCGGCGCCACGGAGATAGCCAAAAAAATCGACATGCTGAATGCCCATGAGTTTGCAACGCTTAAACTTGAGGCACTAAAAAACGCGAACCTCACGCCTTCGGTTGCCATGCAGTCGATCCTGGATTACGTGATCGCTAATAAAAGCGTAGGCACAAACTGGCAGGATGAAATTTTACAAACCGGCTATACCACAAACTATAATGTGAATGTATCAGGTGGTAGTGAAAAAAATAAGTTTGATATCGGCGGAACCTATTCCAAAGAAGAGGGCCTTGTTAAGAACACGTTCCTGGACAAATACATGGTTCATGTCAATAATGAATACAAGTTGGCAAAAAAAGTGGAGCTTGGCGTAAATGCGGCGTTTACTACTTATAAGAAATCCGGAAACGATGGCGATTTCTATTCCGGCTCATTAACGCAGGCTTTGAAAGCAGATCCGGTTTCTGCAGCCTGGGATAACTATACGAATGAGTTTGGGGAGATCTACTTCTCATACGGCAGAAACCCGGCTCAATCAGCTTATGAAAATAAATTCAGAAAAGGGGGTGATGACCGTATTATAGCCAATGCCTATATGCAGATCAATGACATTGGCATAAAAGGTTTGTCTTTCAGGGCGCAATATGGAAGGCAATATATATGGAGTAAATCGCGCAGTTACTACCCGGTTTATTATATAACAGCCGATCAGCAGAGGGATATAAGCAGCCTTACAGAAAGCCGGTCCGATAATATTTATTGGAATACCAATGAATACTTCTCTTATGTGAACACTTTTGGTAAACATAGCGTGAACGCTACATTGGGCGTGGAAGCTCAGAAATCATGGTCCAGCAATATGTACGCGAAAGTGTACGATGTACCCGAAAACGAAGACCTGCGTTACCTGGGCATGTCGTCCAACAAAGAAACACTCGAAGTGTCGGGAGGTGCAGGCCATAACGCATTGTTATCTGGTTTTTTCAGGGCGAATTATAGTTTTGATAACCGCTACCTGTTCACCGGTACGTTTCGTGCGGACGGTAGCTCCAAGTTCAAAAAAAGATGGGGATATTTTCCATCATTCTCGTTGGGATGGAACATGATGTCAGAATCCTTTATGCAAGGTGTTCGTTTGAGCACTCCGGTTTCCACCTTAAAGCTTCGCGCAGGCTGGGGCCACGTGGGTAACCAGGCAAGTGCAGGTAATTTCGACTACCTGGCTTTGATGACAACCGGTTATACTGCTGTATTTGGCGGATCGCAGGTAGATGGCGCTATTCAGCAAAAACTGGCTAATGAAGAGTTGTCATGGGAAACCTCAGAACAAATCAACTTTGGAGTGGATTTTGGTTTCTTCCGTAACTCGTTAACTGGTTCGGTTGATTATTTTGTGCGCAACACCAACGACATGATACTCGATACCCCTATTCCAATATATGCCGGTATGTGGAGGCCTAAAACCAATGCCGGCTCCATCAAAAATAGTGGTGTGGAATTAATGCTGAATTATACCACCGATATTACACAGGATCTTTCGCTGAATACCGGTTTCAATATTTCTTTCATTAAAAATAAAGTAACCTCTTTAGGGGGCGGCGAGCCGCTTTACGGGCAGTACTCCAAAACAGAGGAAGGAAAAGAAATGGCTTATTTCTATGGACTTCAGTCAGCCGGAATATTTAAATCGCAGGAGATGCTGGACGCTCATGTGGACAAAGACGGAAAACGTATTCAACCTAATGCAGGCCTGGGTGATGTAAAGTTTGTAGATCAGAACGGTGATGGTTTGATCGACCAAAATGACCGCATATATTTAGGTAGTGCGAATCCTGATTTTACCTATGGATTTTCACTTGCCGCTACATACAAACAAATAGATCTGAACCTGTTCTTACAAGGTACAAAGGGTAATAAGATAGCTAATTATATGTACTCTGTAATGTACAGCACTAATATGAGGGAGTGGAGCAATGCTAAAAATATGATGAACCGCTGGACTCCTGATAATCCGAATTCAGACTTACCAAGAGTACATGCAGGTGATCCTAACCAGAATGACAGGTTTTCCAGCAGGTATGTGGAGGACGGGTCTTACGTGCGGCTGAGAACTATTCAGCTGGGATACACATTCTCTCATTTGTTCAGGAAAAGTACAGCCAGCAAAGCCCGCTTATATATATCGGCGGATAATTTATGGACCAGGACAAAATATTCAGGCTTCAATCCTGAAATGGGCGACCTGTATGGTAATCCGCTGAACGCAGGGGTAGATATGGCCTCTTATCCTACGCCCAGGGTATTTACTATCGGATGTAACTTAAACTTTTAATTGTCAGTCATGAAAAAATATATATTATTATTAGTAGCATTATCAGCTACATTTTATTCCTGCAATAAGTTCCTCGATCTGAAGCCGCAGGGGCAGGAAAACAGCGGTAACTACATGAACACCCCCGAAAATGCGGTGAAAGTGATCAATGCCATGTACGACCTGCTTTCTCAAACTGAAGGCCGTGGTCCCGATGGTATCTGGATGGCGCACCACTATGATTTTTTCTTTGGAAGCATTACAACCGATGATGCGGTAAAAGGAAGTAATATGGCAGACTATGCCGAGCTTGCGGATATTGAGGATTACAGGGCACAGGTAGGTAATGGTGCCGCCCAGGCCTTCTGGATCCACGGTTTCTGGGGCGTGTCCCGCGCTAATTATGCCATCAAAAATTTACCGGATGCCACTATTAATCAGGATCTTAAAAACAGGTTATTAGGCGAAAGCTATTTCTTAAGGGCTTTTCACTATATATATTTATTGCATCATTTTGGTGGCGTGCCATTGTTTTCGGCCCCGCTCAATCCCTCGGAATTTGGCAGTTCCAAACGGGCTACTTTGCATGAGACTTTTGAATTTGTCAATGAAGATTTAAAGAAAGCTATAGAGCTATTGCCTGAAAAGAGCCAGTACAGCGCTGCGGATATGGGAAGAGCAACCAAAGGAGCAGCAAGAGCTTTTTTAGCCAAATCACTGATGTACCAGATTGGTATAGATGCGGAAAGCAACCACGGGTGGAACGAAGTATATGAGCTTACACAGGCGATTATTACTTCGGGCGAATACAGCCTGGTACCCAACTATGCAACGCTTTGGGAATACGAGAATAAGAATACGTCAGAATCCATTTTTGAAGTGCAGGCTGCGGAAGGAACAGCAGCTGATGCACCGGGATCAGTTGGTACGGCCTTTTCATTATTCCAGGGAAACAGGGTTTCCAATACAGATGCTTTTGCCGGCTGGGGATTTCATAACCCCACCCAAAACCTGGTAAATGCATTTCATTCCACTGACCCCCGCTTGTCAAGCACCGTATATGGTATTGGGTTTAATGGTGAAATACTGTATGGAAAGCAAATGAAGTTTGACCGAACAGAACAGGGAAGCAACTATCTGAACAGGAAAGCAACATTGCCTTACAAACCTACACTTACCAAAGCGGCTAACAAAAATATCCTTTTAATGAGATATGCGGATGTATTGCTCATGCAGGCTGAAGCTGCTTATCATACAAACAAGGAAAACGAAGCGCGCCAGTATTTGAATATGGTCAGGGAAAGAGCCCGTAACAGTTCTTATTGCAAAGGCTATGTTAGCGGCGATGCAGAAGGGTACGTAATGCCGGTAAGCACGCCCGTCATTCCCAATGTAACAGCTTCGGGCGCCGCTTTGCTGGATGCGATTATTCTGGAAAGAAGGCTTGAGCTGGCAATGGAATCAAACAGGATGTGGGATCTCATCCGTACAGGAAAGCTGACAGAGGCAGTGTCTAAAGCCAAGGATACTGAACGGGAAGGAGCCGGTGCAAATGATGAGGTAAGACATCAGGGTATTGCAAGCCGCATACCAGCACATGCTATTACAGGAAAAGATGGCAAGCCCATTCCGGTATTACCTATTCCGCTAAATGAAGTGCAAAGCTGGGGATTAACGCAGAACCCCAATTATTAAATCAAACGCAAGGAGTACATAAATGAGCAAAGACCTCATGCTTCATAACTCAATAAAAAATATACAGATGAAAAGTTACTTTAATATAAAATGGTATTTTCTGGGTATTACCTGGTTGCTGTTGGGATTGGGCTGCCAGAGGGCAGGCTTTTCGGAAGACTATGATATATCGCTGCCTGTTTCACGGGTAATTGATTTTAATCCAAAAACAGAAGTAGTAGGTGGTACCGTTACCCTGTACGGTGAAAATCTGGATGTCGTTAATTTTCTGGCTATAGGTAACGCTACCTGCGAAATTGTAAGCCAGGAATCCGATAAGCTGGTGTTTAAGGTTTCCAGGACTGCAGAAACAGGCGCTATTACTATCAGGAATAAATTTAAAAGGGAATTTACCTCTGACGAAAAATTCACACCCAAATACCTCGATGTAACCATATCGAGCTGGCCTAAGGAAATAGAAAAAGGTAAGACTTTTAATATAGGAGGTACTAATGCGGATATGATTGAGTCAGTAAGATTGGGAACCGTAAAAGTTTCCAAAGCCGCTGCTACTCAAACTACTGCCACTTTTGCCACCGCCAACCTGGAGCTTCCTGAAAGCGGGATACTGACTGTTGTTACAAAAACAGGTCAAACACTTACCTCACCGGTGATACAGGTTATTGCACCAAGAGATACTTATATTCCTGAACCTACAATAATGCTGTTCGACTTTGACGGAACAGAACCAACAATCGGAACAGGAAATGCCACAGGAGCCGGAGCCGCATTTACTGCCGGTAAAAACCTGGGCGGCATAACGCCAATGATAGGAAGCTATTATTCAGTTATAGCCCCATTAGGTAACGGCTGGAATGGTAACTACCAGTTCCTGCACGCCACAAACGGTGGTAAAGGATTTGATCTTTCCAACTACCACAAACCATATATTACCTTCCTGGTTAATACAAATGGCAAGCAAGGGTATTTTAACCCGGCGCTCACAATTAACGGCAGTGAATCTGACAAACATTTCACAGGGCAGGATGGCGAATACACCGATAATTACAAGATCAAAACCAATGGGTGGGAATGGCGTTCTTACGATCTTGAAAAGATGGGCTTTGGAGATGTAAAGACTAAAATTGATAAGATAACCCTGTTTATCCGGGGTGGTAATGTGGGTAACGGCAATACAGAAGCGTTTGAGCTGCATATAGACCAGGTAATGATCACTGACGGGCCGTTAAATCCGATAGTAGCCTTCGACTTTGAAACAATGCCGCCATTTAGCGGAGGCAGTGCTACACTTAATGGAGGAACAGGGTTTGCCGCTGCAGGGCAGGGCGTTGGTTATCTCACAGTTAAGGCAGCCAATACAGGAACATGGAGCGGAAAGGGCACTGTAACTAAAGCCGGTAATGATGGAGCTAAGTATGAAGCAAACAAAACGTTCTATATAAACTACCTTGTCAATACAGGAAACGATGGTGCGCAAGGCTACTTCCAGCTGATATTTGAACAGCCGGGAGGAACAAAATTGGGTATGCACTTTAAAGGCAGTAACCCGTATAAAGATGATTATAAGTTCGCCAATACGGCAGGCAAATGGGTTTGGCGGTCTTACAGGATAGATCCCGATGGACTGGAAAACTGGGGAAGTGTTCCCTCACTCAACCTGGCTGCGCCATTCACATTGTCGGTTGATTTCACTTCGGGAAATGTTTCGGGAAAGTATGAAACAAACGTGGACTATGTTATCCTCACAAGTGTTCCGTTAGATACAAGTATTCAATAGGCAATCAATAAAAGGGTAAGCCTGTTAAGGCTTCCCTTTTTTTCTGATTACTGATGCTATAAATAGTAAGAACTGGTTTTATTGAAGTTAATGAAAATTACCGGCGGCATTTATATGAGAAGGATTCCATTATTCGTTACCATTGTGTTCTGTTTCTTAACTGTGTTTGTACATGCAGTAGAAACGGAAGGATATGTCTTTATAGACCTGAACAAAAACGGCGTCAGGGATAAAGGAGAAAAGGGACTGCCAGGTATAGCAGTATCTGATCAGAAAACAATAGTGATTACAAACAGGGATGGTAAGTATCGTATAAATACAGAGCCCGGAAACTTCATATTTGTAATCAAGCCTGCGGGGTATGATTTTGCCGGTACGAAGGCAAACGGCAAGGGCTTTTATAAAAAAGCGGAAACAGGTGGTCCGATTGATTTTGCATTAACGCCCAAAAAAGTAAAAACAAAATTTACCGCTTTAATGATCGGTGATCCTCAAATGAGAGGCGAAAAGCCATTAAATGCTTTCCAGGAAGATATTGTTACCGAATTGTTATATAATGAGGCTGATTTTGCCTGCGTTTTAGGCGATATAGCAGATAATGATCTTTCCATTTACCCCCGGGAAAAGGAAATGATAGAGCAGTTGCCTTACCCCGTGTATCATGTATTTGGTAATCATGATATTGATGAACAGGCTGTGACCGCAAAAGAGGCTTCCGGTGTTTTTTCGCAATACTACGGACCGGATTATTTTTCCTTTAACGAAGGAGCGGTTCATTTTGTGGTATTGAACAATATCGTATATCACGGCTGGGATCAGGGGGGCAATAAACGGGGAGATTACTTTGGAGGTTTGCCTGATCCGCAATATAAATGGTTGGAAAAAGATCTGAACCAGGTGGCTGACGACAAGCTGGTAGTGGTAATGAGCCATATCCCGTTCCTGGAAAATTATACTGATAAAGCTTCTATTGCCAGGTTATTTTCTTTATTGGAAAAACGTTCCCATTCGCTGCTGTTATCCGGTCATTTGCATTACGTGGAGAATCAGTTTTTGAATAAAGATAGTTATTGGACGGGAAAGCAGCCCGTTCAATCACTTACCGTTGGCGCTGCCTGTGGTTCGTGGTGGACAGGGCCTTTGGATGAGCGTGGCCTGCCCGTAGCTAGCTGCATAGATGGGGCGCCCAACGGGTATTTCAGATTCGATTTTGATGGGAATAAGTACAACTATTATTTTGTTCCGGCCAATCACAGAAGCGATTTTCAGATGAGGATCATGCTGTCATCAGATTCATTGAAAGCAGGTGATCTTTCGGGCGAATTTTTGTCCGTTAATGTTTTTGCAGCAAGCCCGCAGGCAAAGGTTTTGGTACAAATTAATGAGGCTGCTCCTGTTTTGGCTGATAATTATACCGGCAATGATCCTTTCATCCAAAGCACTTATCAGCTGCGATACAACTTTGATAACTGGAAGCCAAAGCTTCAACCCACCAGTCATTTGTGGAAGCTGGAATTGCCCATGTCTTTAAGTCCGGGTCTGCATAAGGTAAAAGTAACGGCCACAGATGTTGATGGAAAAAACTATGAAGGATTCAAACTGTTTAATGTAAAAAAATAAATATTGGATGAAGCGGTTGATGAACATATTTTGTTTGGCAGGTATGATGTTGCTGGTTTCTTTTGCAGGACAGGGGCAACGGCTGAATGATGCAAAAGCTACCGTTCAGACAAAAGCATTTTACAAAAACTTAATGTCCCTGCAGGGGAAGAAAATATTGTTTGGTCACCAGGATGCTACAGCTTATGGTATTGCCTGGAAGTATGAAAAAAATCAGTCCGATGTTAAAAAAGTGACAGGCGATTTTCCGGCCGTTTATGGTTGGGAACTGGGACACCTGGAGCTGGGCGATTCAACAAGTATAGATGATGTCCGTTTTTCAAAGATCAGGCAATTGATACTGGAAGCTTACGCCAGGGGTGGCGTAAATACGATCAGCTGGCATTTAAAAAATCCGTTAACAGGCGGCAGCTCCTGGGATGTATCTTCCGGCGAAGTAGTAAGATCAATTTTGCCGGGAGGAGAAAAGCATGAATTGTATAAAATATGGCTGAACAGATTAGCTGCTTTTTTCAATAGTCTCAAAACTCCGTCTGGTGTGCTGGTACCTGTTTTATTCAGGCCATTTCATGAACATACGGGCAGCTGGTTTTGGTGGGGGCAAAAACTATGTTCCCGCGAAGAGTATATATCGCTGTACCGCTTTACCGTAACATATTTGAGGGATGTAAAGAAAGTGCACCACCTAATCTATATCTATTCACCGGATTATGTAGCGGATGAGGCAGCTTATTTTGGCCGGTACCCAGGCGATCAGTATGTGGATATCCTGGGACAGGATTTATACCACAGGGGAGGTGAGGAAACGGCTGCTCAATATATCTCTGACGTGCAACGCGTAATGAGAATGTTGCAACAGTATTCAAAAGAACATAAAAAACTTTTTGTGTTTAGCGAAACAGGCGCCGATCAGATCCCGATGAAAAACTGGTTTACAGAGGTATTGTATAAGGCTATTAGTGAATATAAACCCGTATATGTTTTGGTATGGCGTAACGCATACGAAAATCCTGTACATTTTTATGCGCCTTTCCCGGGTCATCCGGCTTGTAGCAACTTTATCCGGTTTAGCAAATTACCGGATGTTGTTTTTCAAAAAAAGATTTCTTCAATGTATAAATAGAGCTGAAATGAAAAAGATACTTGTCCTGTTTCTTACTATAATATCGGTTGAGCTTTTTGCACAAAACCCTGTTGTTCCGGGCTATTTCGCTGATCCGAGTATTCGCTATATGGATGGCAAATATTATATGTGCATCACCAGTGACGGTTATGAAGGCCGTAACGGGGAGCCTTTTCTTTGGGTTTCTGACGATTTGGTGAATTGGGATATTCATTACCTCAATATCAACGATCGTTTTTTCTGGGCGCCCAGCATGGTAAAAGGCGATAACGGCAGGTATTATATGGTACATCAGCAGGGGGTGGATTATCTTGCTTACCTGATGGAAGCAGATTCACCGTTTGGCCCGTGGAAAGAAACGATACAGTTGCATGATTTTGACGTTGAATTATTCCGTGATCCGGTAAGCAATAAGATCATGGGCGTAGGTTCCTGGAAGAACCTGATCATTTTTGATAATGATGTGAAATCCCCTACCTATATGAAAAAAGTGGTAAGCAAAGATCCATTGGAAGGAGAGTTTACTGACTTCACAGAAGGGCCTTACCTATTTTACCGGAATAAAAAATACTACATGATGTGGGCCGGCGGGCACTGCTGGCTGGAATCTTACAACGTACACTATGCCATGGCCGGTCAACCAGGTAAAACTTATTATGAGCCTGTTAAAACACCTATACTCGACACCGATAAAGAACGTAATATTTTCGGGCCGGGACATACATCGGTATTGGAAGTAAAAGGCCGGTGGTTTATGTTTTATCACAGGCAGGATCCCAAAAGATATCCCACCTGTAACTACCGTTTTTCCTGCGCGGCAGAATTATTCTTTGCGCCAGATGGTTCTATTTCCAAAGTGGAGCCGATAGATGATTTTACGTCGCTGGGATTAAACAAGTCTAAGTTCAAAAACATCGCTTTGAACAAAACGGTTTATACTAACTCCCTGTCATCCGGATTTCCACAGGCCATGCTTACTGATGGCAGGAATGATACCCGCTGGCAGGCGGAAGAAGGCGAGGACAAATGGGTGACGATTGATTTGGGAAAGCCCGAAAAATTTTCAAAAGTGCAGGTAGAGTTTGAATATTTTGATCGTTATTATTTATATAAGATCGAATATTCTGATGATAATAATAACTGGAAAGACTACGCGGACTACACACAAAGAGCGTTAAAAGGCTACCAGACGCGTATTTCGGAAAAAGAAGTTGCTGCGAGGTATGTTCGTATTCATATCAAAAGAGCAGAAGGAAAAACAGCTTCTATTTGGGAGGTGAAAGTGCTGCACAAAAATAGTTGATCTTCAAACGGACAGTATTTAATAAAATAAAAAACACAAAGACATAAACACTCGAAAGTTCCTCAAAGAGAATGAAAAACAAGTTTAGTATTTCTTTGGACCTTGACGACCTGGTGGTTCAAAAACTGTGCCTGCAACAAGTGTCATTCCACTAAATATAAAATCAGAGATCATGCATATGAAATTTTTATCTTGCTTCTTAGGCCTGCTGATGGCAGTACCAATGTTAATGGGTTGCAGCAAGGATAATGGTAAGCCTGATGTGGTTCCAAAGCCGCTGAAGTTCTTATACTCCACGCCTGAAGCAGGCGCTCAGGACGTTGCGCTCACTTCCGAAGTGTCGGTTGTTTTTAATGAGGCCATTACGCTTGCGCCCAATCATAACATTAAAGTAAATGGCTCGGCGGCGCAGGTAACTGCCAATGACAGAAAGCTGGCTTTTGGTATATCTCTGGAAGTGGGAAAAACTTACGAGATATCCATTCCCGCAGGATCTGTAAAAAGCAGCACCGGAGAAACTGCTGCGGCAATTACGCTTTCATTTTCTACTATTTCCGATAGAAAAACGTATGAGGCTGAGAATGCGGCGTTGTCTGGAAATGCGGTTGTTGAAAAGTCATTGACCGGGTATTCAGGAACAGGCTATGTTAATCAAAAAGACGGCGATATTTCATTTAAAGTGAATGTGCCTGAAGCTGGTCAGTATAAGCTCACTTTTAGATTTTCCAATGGAAATAACTATAAAGAAAATGATTTGTTAGTGAACGGAACGGCTTTGGCAAAGGTTGCATTTCAGGCTACCAATGATTGGAAACTTGTATCGGTTAATAAGGTAACCTTAAAATCCGGGGAGAATACTATTCTAATTAAGAAAAACTGGGGATGGACTTTTTACGACTATTTGGAAGTTGCGCCTGCTGATCCCGGTATTGCCTTTAATATCGCTCCTACGCTGATTACTCCATCGCCAACAAAAGAAGTCGTGAACGTTTACAACTTCCTCAAAGAAAATTTTGGCAAATCGGTTATATCCGGGGCTATGGCCAACTACAGTACCGGCTTAGAAGAAGCTACATGGATGAACCAGAATACAGGCAAGTGGCCGGCACTGACAGGTTTTGACTTTATTAATTATACCCGTTCGTGGGGAACCATCAACTTTACAGAGCTGGTAAGCAATAGTATTAACTGGTGGAATAATAACGGGTTGGTTACTATTATGTGGCATTGGCGCGACCCGCTCAAAACTACCGATGCGTTCTATACTGAAGGAACAAGCTTTGATGTTTCAAGGATCACGGATGTGAACTCTAATGAATATAAAGCTATGATCGCTGACATTGATGTGATCGCAGGCTACTTGAAACAGCTAAAGGATAATAATGTGCCGGTATTATGGCGTCCCTTGCACGAAGCAAGCGGTAAGTGGTTCTGGTGGGGCGCTAAAGGGGCTGCTCCCTGCAAAGAGCTTTGGAAAGTAATGTATAAAAGGTTGGTAGAGCATCATGGCCTGAATAACCTGATATGGGTATGGACCAGTGATTCGGCTCCGGATGCCACCACATGGTACCCCGGCGATGAATATGTGGATATTATAGGTATGGATATTTACCCGGGAGAAAACCAGCATGGTTCGCAATATATAGCCTTTGATAAAGTGAAAGAAATGTTTGGAGGAAAGAAAATGATCACGCTTAGTGAATGCGGTTCTATCCCTTCTATTGATGCTATGTTCGAAAAAGGCGACACTTGGTCATGGTTCATGCCCTGGAATGGTGATTATACAAGGGCCGATAAGCACAACGGAGCAAATTTCCTCAAAACAGTTTTTGCTGACAGTAAAGTAATCACAAGAGATAAAATGCCAGGTTTAAAATAATTTATTATGAAATGAAGCATTAGAAAATATTCATTTTCATATCCGAACACAATGAATATTTTCTTATACGAAATTCCATCTGACAATTAAAAAAAAAAAATATACAGATGAATGATATTTTCGAAAAAAGATTAGCTGAAGTTACGGCTTCATATGAAGTATTAGTATGTCGTAAGAATGAGCCTGTACAACCGGGCAACGGGATATTTGAAAGGTATCGTTATCCTGTATTGACAGCTGCGCATACGCCTTTGTTCTGGCGTTACGATATGTCGCCCGAAACCAATCCTTATTTTATGGAGCGTTTCGGGATAAATGGCACCTTCAATGCGGGAGCTATAAAATGGAATGGTAAATACCTGATGATCGTGAGGGTGGAAGGAGACGATCGGAAATCGTTCTTTGCTATAGCGGAAAGTCCTAACGGTGTAGATAATTTCAGGTTTTGGGACGAACCCGTAACCATACCTGAAACCGATGATCCTGATACCAACATCTACGATATGCGTTTAACAGCCCATGAAGACGGGTGGATCTATGGCGTGTTTTGTGCAGAAAGAAAAGACCCGAATGCAGCGCCAGGCGATTTATCATCAGCGGTGGCTGCTGCGGGCATTGTTCGGACCAAAGACCTGGTTCATTGGGAACGTTTGCCGGATCTGAAATCAAAAAGCCAGCAGCGGAATGTAGTATTGCATCCCGAGTTTGTTAACGGAAAGTATGCTTTGTACACCCGTCCGCAGGATAGCTTTATTGACGCGGGAAGCGGAGGCGGAATAGGCTGGGCGCTGATAGATGATATTACGAATGCTGAAACAAAAGAAGAAAAAATAATCAACCACAGGCATTATCATACTATTAAAGAATTAAAAAACGGCGAAGGTCCTCATCCGATCAAAACCGGTAAGGGCTGGCTGCATCTGGCGCATGGTGTTCGTGCCTGTGCTGCTGGTTTGCGGTATGTGCTGTACCTGTACATGACAGATCTTGAACAGCCCGAAAAATTGATTGCAGAGCCAGCCGGCCACTTAATGGCTCCACAGGGCGCGGAAAGGGTAGGTGACGTGTCCAATGTATTGTTCTCAAATGGCTGGATTGCTGACGACGATGATACGGTATTTATCTATTATGCTTCTGCTGATACACGTATGCATGTAGCCGTTTCCTCTGTAGATAAACTGGTTGATTACTGTTTGCATACGGCTCCGGACGGATATCGCTCGGCAAAATCCGTTGAAACACTAAAAGCATTGATTTCGGCAAACCGTAGTTATTCAAAGGCTAAAGAAAGAGTGATATGATAAAAAGATGGGCGGGGATAGTACTTCTTTCTCTTTTTGTACAATGGGGCTGGTCGCAGGGTGATTTTGTACAGGTAAAACAGCAGCAACTGTATATAAAAGGAAAACCCTGTTATTTTATGGGTGCTAATTACTGGTACGGCTCGCTGTTAGGGATGGACGCAAGTAATCAATTTAACAGGAGACGATTACTGAAAGAGCTGGACTTCTTAAAGAAAAAAGGTGTAACCAACTTGCGGGTAATGGCTGCCGTGGAAGGTACAGGTTATGTGAATGGTGTGATACGGGTATCTCCGGCGCTGCAAAAAAGCCCTGGCGTATTTGATGACAGCCTGTTGCGGGGCCTGGACTTTTTGTTGTCTGAAATGGGCAAACGGGAGATGAAAGCCGTCTTATTCCTGAGCAATAACTGGGAATGGACAGGAGGTTTTTTGCAATATGTGAACTGGTTTGGAGGGGTATCCGATAGTATGGTACAGCGAAAACTGGATTGGGAAGAAGTAAGAGATGTTACAGCTCGTTTTTATAATTGTGAGCCATGTAAGGAAGCCTATCTGAAGCAGGTGGAGCATATTATTACACGTACTAACTCGGTTACCGGGAAAAAATATACTGACGATCCGGTTATCATGGCATGGCAACTGGCCAATGAACCAAGGCCAATGCGGGCAAGTGCCAATGAGAAATATGTGGAATGGATCAGGAAAAGCGCCGCGTTTATAAAGAAATTGGATCAGCACCACCTGGTATCCATCGGTCACGAAGGATATATGGGAACGGATGGCGATCTGGATCTGTTTGAAAGGATCCATGATGACAGCAATGTAGATTATCTTACCATTCATATATGGCCTAAAAACTGGGGATGGTTTAAACCAGATGAAATGAAAGACTCTATCGGGGCTATAAAGAATAGAGCAAACGCTTATATAGCAACGCATGAAGCTGTTGCAAGGAAATTAAACAAGCCATTGATTATTGAAGAGTTTGGCCTGCCGCGGAATGATCATCGTTTTGATCCCGGCACTTCGGTAAGCCTGCGCGATGAATACCTGGAAGCGATATTTAATACCTGGAAGCGAAGCAAGGAAAAAAAAGAGGTTTTGGCCGGGTTAAACTTCTGGTCGTTTGCCGGATTCGGCCATCCTGTAAAGGGGCAGGACTACTGGAAGGAAGGTGATGATTACACAGGCGATCCGCCGATGGAAGAGCAGGGCCTGAACTCCATATTTGACAAAGACAAGACCACCTGGCGACTAATTAAAAAGTATGCCAGATAAAATAAAAACGATGAGCCGGAAAATTAGCGTAAAAGAAAAAATATCCTATGGCCTGGGCGATGCGGCGTCCTCTATGTTTTGGAAGATATTCAGCATGTACCTGCTGTTCTTTTATACAGATGTGTTTGGTATTACAGCTGCTGCTGCCGGCACTATGTTTTTGGTAACAAAAGTATGGGATGCATTCTTTGATCCTGTTGTTGGCGTAATATCAGACAGGGTTTCCACAAGATGGGGGAAATTCCGGCCTTTCCTGCTTTGGGTAGCCATACCTTTTGCTGTAATGGGGGTATTTACATTTTATACGCCTGATTTTGCATCGGGAGGAAAGCTGGTATATGCCTACATTACTTATTCACTGATGATGATGGTTTATTCGCTCATTAATGTACCGTATGCTTCTTTGCTTGGGGTGATGTCTTCCGATGGTAAAGAACGGACAACACTGGCATCGTACCGTATGGTATTTGCTTTTGTGGGAAGCCTGGTAGCGTTATGGTTGATAGAACCTTTGGTAAAGGCTTTTGGCGGAGGATCGCTTACTTCTCCCAAAGGGTGGGTATATGCCATCGTGGTTTTTGCTGTGATAGCCACCCTTCTTTTTATAGGGTGTTTTGCCGGTACAAAGGAACGCATACAGCCTGCCAAAGAAGAGCAGTCAACCTTAAAAGAAGATTTAAAAGACCTGTGGGTGAACAAGCCCTGGTGGATACTTTTAGGAGCCGGTGTGGCAACTTTATTATTTAACACGATCCGTGATGGCGTGGCCATTTATTATTTTAAATACTACATGGGCCATTCAGATGAGGCACAGATGTCGTTTTTGGGTATGTCCATGTCGCTGACTACTCTATATCTTGTGTTAGGGCAGGCGGCTAATATTGTTGGTGTTGTTTTGGCCACGCCTGTAGCTAACAGGATAGGTAAAAAACAAACCTTTTTTATGGCAATGCTGCTGGCGGCAGTGTTTAGCAGTTTTTTATATTTTTTTGGTGTAAGCGATACCGGGATGATATTGGCACTGCAATTTATAATAAGTATGTGTGCCGGAAGTGTATTTCCGCTTTTATGGTCGATGTATGCGGATACTGCTGATTATTCAGAATGGAAGCAGGGACGGAGGGCCACCGGGCTGGTTTTTTCTGCATCTTCCATGTCTCAAAAGCTGGGCTGGGCTGTGGGCGGTTGGGCAAGTGGCCTGTTGCTGGCTTATTTTGGGTTTAGGGCAAATGTGGAGCAAACGGCTTTTGCCAGGGAAGGTATCCGTTTGATGTTAAGCATCCTGCCGGCTGCGGCAGCATTAATATCCATGCTGTTTATTTCTGTTTATCCATTGACGGAGAAAAAACTTAAAGACATAGCGGCAGTGTTAGAAGAAAGGAGAGCAGGGCATAACACAAAGTAAAAAATGATGGACGATAAAGGTGTTTTAGAGAAATACAGGAATGAGGTGTCCGGCGAGTTAAGAAATATTCTTTCTTATTGGAGCGTTCAATGCCTGGACGAAAAGAACGGCGGATTTATCGGGGCTATAGATAATAATAATGTACATCACTGGGATGCGCCTAAAGGGGTTGTTTTAAACAGCCGGATCTTATGGACATTCGCGGCTGCTTACAATGATTGGGAAAATGAAACCGATCTGTTAATGGCAACAAGGGCTTATGAATATATACGCGATCATTTTGCGGACAGGCAGTATGGCGGTGTGTATTGGAGCGTTACTTATGATGGTAAGCCGCTGGACACTAAAAAACAGGTGTATGCACAAAGTTTTTGCATTTACGGATTGAGTGAATATTACCTGGCAACGCAGCATGCGGAAGCGCTTGATTTGGCTGTTGATATCTACCGGCAAACTGTTAAGCATGGTTATGAACCAGCTTTCGGTGGTTACATAGAAGCGTTCACCAGGGAGTGGGGAGCAATAGCGGACCTGCGTTTAAGTGAGAAAGATGCTAACGAGCGTAAGACCATGAATACGCATCTTCACGTAATAGAGGGCTTTGCGAATTTGTACAGGGCATGGCCAGATAAAGAACTGAAAGAAAAAATTATTGACCTGCTGGATATTTTTGAAAAGCATATCATAGATTCCGGAACATTTCACCTGAAGCTGTTTTTTAATGATCAATGGCAGGAACAGGGGCGCGTTATCTCTTACGGGCATGATATAGAAGCTGCCTGGCTTTTACTGAAATGTGCTGAGATAGCGGGAGAAGAAAGATGGGTCGGGAAAATGAAAGAGCGTGCTGTGCAGATAGCCAACGCTGCTGCCGAAGGGTTGGATGCGGATGGCGGTATGTGGCACGAATATGATATAAAGCAAAATTATTTGCTGAAACAAAAGCATTGGTGGCCGCAGGCAGAAGCTATGGTGGGATTCTTTAATGCCTGGGAGTTAACGCAAGAGCAACAGTTTCTGCACCGGTCTGTAAAAAGCTGGAAGTTCATTAAACAATATTTAATTGATGTGAGCCACGGCGAATGGTATTGGGGCGTGAACGCACATTACTCCAAAATGCAGGGAGAAGATAAAGCCGGTATGTGGAAATGCCCTTATCATAATGGAAGGGCCTGTATGGAAATAATGAGACGGATAGAAGTTGTTTAAAATGGAATGATAAAGAAAGAATATAAAAATATGTCAGGGTCTATGAAGATAAGTTGCTTTCGTTTTTTAATGGTTCTTAGCGTTTTCTTTTTCTATTTTGATTGTTTTTCCCAGCCCGGTTTTGGTAATGCCCAGAAACTAAACGATAGCTGGATGTTTTCCCTGAACCGTACAGATACGGTTGCTGATGCACCGGCTGCTAACACGCAGTGGCAAAAAGTAGATCTGCCGCACGACTGGAGCGTCCGGCAAAAGCTCGATCCCCAAAATGCAAGTGCTATGGGGTTTCTGCCCGGGGGTATTGGATGGTATAAAAGATCCGTTGTTATTCCGCAGCAAAACAAAAAAGTGTACATCTACTTTGAAGGGGTGTATAACCGCAGTGAAGTTTTTGTAAATGGGAAATCGGTAGGGAAAAGACCTAACGGATATATATCATTTATGTATGATATTACTCCTTACATCCGGTCCAATCAACCTAACGAGATATTAGTGAAAGCAGATCATCACCGCGATGCCGATTCACGCTGGTACACTGGTTCGGGTATTTACCGTGATGTGTGGCTGGTGTACGCAGGCCCGGTGCATATCGCTCAATGGGGTGTATATGCTTATCCTTCCGTAGAACAAAATACCGGGCTCTTAAACGTGGAAACAGAGGTGCAGAATACCACCGGTCAGCAACAAAAGCTTACTATTGTAAACGAGCTGGTGGACCAGCAGAACAAAATAGTGGTCAGAGCAAGCAATGCACTTACTGTGGGAGGTGCTGCTTCAGAAAAAACAGCTACGCAATTGAAGCTTGTTAATCCTAAGCTGTGGAATCTTGATAATCCGGCGCTCTATACCCTTCGTACCAAAGTATTAAAGGATGGTAAACAGATTGATGCTAATACCACTACTACCGGGTTCAGGCAATTCACTTTCGATCCTGACAAAGGCTTTGCTTTAAACGGTAAATGGATGAAGGTAAAAGGCGTTTGCCTCCATCATGACGCCGGTGTATTGGGAGCTGCTCTGTACAAAGAAGTATGGCGCAGGAGATTGCTGAAGTTAAAAGAAGTGGGCGTGAATGCGGTAAGAACCAGCCATAACCCCCAGGGTACTGTGTTTTATGAGCTTTGCGATGAGCTGGGCTTATTGGTATTGAACGAAGCTTTTGATGAATGGGAGTTTTCTAAACGTAAATGGTTAGAGGGCTGGAACGTAGGCACGCCGGGCTTCCAGGGTACCTATGATTTTTTTGCGGAGTGGGGGGAAAGGGATCTCGCCGATATGGTGCGCAGGGACAGGAACCATATTTCTGTTTTTGCATGGAGCATTGGCAACGAGGTAGATTATCCCAATGATCCCTATTCGCATCCTATCCTGGACGGTGATGGGGGCTTTACTCAAAAAGCGTTTGGTGGCTATAAGAAAGATGCTCCGGATG
>JAPUDO010000090.1 GCA_027493055.1 Niabella sp.
TTTATTTAATGGGAATGATTCCTATTGCAGATGTTGCCAATTTTGATGTATTTAGCGGTATCACACAGGCCAGTGTTGTGGGCTCCAATATTACTTTTACCGCAACAACACGAACTACCTACGATAATGCGAAACTGGAGCAGGTATTGGGCAGCCCCCGTATTCCCTCCAGCGCTTCTTCCCAAAAGAATTTCAGGACGCTGTTTGTTGTAATTACTCCATCTGCTTTAACAGAAGCAGAATGGGATCTTTTCGATGCTCATTCCAGCCAGTTTGGCACTTCCGGAAATGATGGAACTTTTCTGTACAATTTCTGGGAGGCGACTAATGGAATAGGAACCATGCAAACGGGTGATTTATTAAGCTCCGTATTGCCTGTCAGGTTTGGTAAAATTGAAGCAAGAATACAGAACAATAAATTACAGGTTAACTGGCAAACTATGGAGGAAAGCAATAATGATCATTTTGTCGTAGAAGCTTCCAAAAATGGAGTTCATTTTTATCCTGTTGAAACGGTAAAAGCCGGAACTGCTGATGGAAATTCAGATACTGCTTTATATTATTCTGTGGAAAAAGATATTTACGGTTTGCAATTAGGTGGTTTGAGTATTGCTGTTGTTGTAGTTTTTTTCGGAATGCTGTTTTCAATTTTAATGAAGGGTAAAAAAGGCAGGAGCGTGCTATGGTATATACCTGTTTTGTTTTTGTCGGGTTTATTATTTGTACGCTGCAGCCGTGCATACAATGATATTGATGCAGATGGGAATGGTAAGCTATTTGTGCGGATTATGCAGGTAGATAAGGATGGTACGAAACACTATTCCAGGGTAATTAAAGTAGTGCAACATTAAGAGGACCGTGTGAACAGGAATTAAAATGAATGCAATTGAAATAAAGATGTTATGAGATACTCAAAATATTTAGTATATTTAGTAATATTGATATTACTGTTTTCCTGTAAAAAAGATAAAGGCACATCCGACCCAACTCCGGAACTACCTGTAAAGGAGGCTAAATACACTATTACCAAAGACGGAGGCACTATTAATGATAAAGCAACCGGAGTGACTATAGAAATACCTAAAAATGCTGTAACTCAAAATGTGACTTTTACAATCTTGAGAACTGTACAAACAAGTATAACTTTAGATTTTATTGGTGGGAATAGTTTTTCTACAACAGGAGATATTTTCAAGATTGAAATGGAGGGAGTAGACAATTTAGAGTCATGTGCGATAATCTCATTACCTTATGATAGAAATGTAAGTAATCCTTCAACTTTAGGTATTGCCTATTTTTCTGAAACTATACAAAAATGGGTGCCCGCGGATATTCTACATGTTGATATCAATAATCATAAGGTTTTGTTTTATACGGCTCATTTTTCAACTTGGACTTGGTTTACTAATCGAGATTTAGTGAAACCTAATTCTTTTATAGATTTCAACACAGATTATTTGCCGAGTATTGATGGATTTAAGTTAACAAATTTCGGATTCCCTTTTCCGTATAATTCAGGGTGCGGAATCAAAGGAAACTGTGGAGGATTTGCTTCTTTATCAATCTTGTATTACAGCCTTTACAAAAATTTACCTATAACAAAACATCTTTTAGCAACAACAAATAGAGGAGATGTTTTTAGTGAACCTTACTATTCTTCTATTTTCAAAGCAATAAATGAAGCACAAAATAAATTATGTGCTTATAATAATGAGATTAATTCAGAAAATATTAATAGGGCATTAAACAGAGTTTCAATTTCTGACGGTTCGTCATCTTCAATGATATATCAAGCCCTGATTTACTTAAACCTGCCTGTTTATTTATGGGTCTCAGACGCTAAGGGAAAAGAGGGAAGTTGGCATACATTAGTTGTATACAAGTACGAAAAGGAAAAGAATGGAACTGGAAGATTCTATTATTATAATCCTAATATTAATGTACTTTCAAATAAAAGCGCTTTATATTTCACTCATAATTCTGACGGCACAATTAACTCATTTGAATATACTGGAAATACAGAAAAGTCATCACAAATTTTTGCAAAATACATATATGCCCCTTCTTTACTTGGGGGAGGTCTGTCTGTAGAAGAAGCTAAAGCAATTTTTGACAAGTATTTTGTCACAACTTCCACATATCCTCCAACCTTAACTACTATAACTATTTCAAACATCACTTCCTCTACTGCCATCGGTGGTGGTAATATTACTTATGATGGTGGCAGCCCTGTTACCGCCCGTGGTGTTTGCTGGAGCACTTCTCCAAATCCAACTATAAATAATAATAAAACCTCAGATGGAACGGGGAGCGGAAATTTTCCGAGCAATATTACAGGTCTGCAGCCTGATACCAAATATTATGTAAGAGCCTATGCTACTAATGCTAATGGAACCGCGTATGGGGAGGAGATTAGTTTTACAACACTGATAGCGACAACAAAACCTGTTATATCTACAGCTTCTGTAACCGATATTACAACAACAACAGCATCAGCGGGAGGCAATATAACCTCAGACGGGGGAGCTTCTGTAACTGTTCGTGGTGTTTGCTGGAACACTTCTCCAGATCCTACGATAGCCAACAGCAAAACCACTAACGGCACAGGCCCTGGTTCATTTACCAGTAATATAACCGGGTTAACTCCTAATACTAAGTACTATGTAAAGGCTTATGCTACTAATGCGAACGGTACAGGCTACGGAAGTGAGCGCAGTTTTACAACAGAAAAAAAGGATTTTGAGCTGTCTAAAACTTCAGTATCTGTACTAGGCGGCAAAAGCGAATCCATTACCATAACATCCGGCAGCGGTAAGTATGGGGTAAAAAGCAGTAATACCAATGTAGCCACAGCTTCCCTTTCGGGCAACAGTATTACTATAACAGGTAAAAATGAAGGTAGTGTTACTATATCCGTTCACGATTCTTTGCTCGCGCAAACCAAAACCATTGCAGTTACGGTTACGCCATTTACTATTGTGCCTTTGAGCGTTTCTAAAGATGCCGTTGGTATAAATGTGGGCCAGTCTGAAACAGTGTCTATTATACAGGGCAGTGGTGATTATACTCTAATTTCCGGTAATGCAAACATTGCAAGTGTGTGGAAAATGAACAGCACTACCATAACAATTACAGGAATCTCAGCCGGCAGCACCAGTTTCATCATTAAGGACAATAATAGCGGGCAGCAGGTAACTATTCCAGTAACCGTTGTCGCCATGGCCGAAATGGTAATTACACCGGGTGATATTACGCTGAATGTTGGCGAAAGCAGGCAGGCTACAGTGATAAATAGTGTGGGGCCTTATGCATTTATAATTGCCAATACCACAATAGCATCTGTTACCCAGGTGGGTAATATATTAACCATAAAAGGGCTTGCCGCCGGGCAAACTACTATTTCGGTTAGAGATTTTGGAACCGGGCAGTCGAAAGTGATAAATGTTACGGTAAGTGGGGGAAGCGATGGAAATTGTGATATATATGTAGCTGGTTACGATTATAAGGGAAAGTGGATCGCCAAATACTGGAAGAATGGTATCCCTGTCAATTTAACTGATGGAACGAAAAACGCATATGCCTATTCCATTCATGTATCAGGTTCTGATATTTATGTTCTTGGCCAAGAAGAAGACGTTCAAGGAAACTATATCTCAAAGTATTGGAAAAATGGCGTAGCTGTAAATATACAATCAGCAGCGCAGGTACGTTCAATGTATATTGATGGGTCTGATATATATGTAGCGGGGAGTATACGAAAAAATGGAATTTCTGGTACTGTCGGTGCCTATTGGAAAAATGGAAATTTAATAGAAGTTCCAAATTCGGCTCAATTAGAATCAATTGTAGTTAATAAAAAAGATGTTTATACCTGTGGTACCATACATAATGACTTCGAATACACTCGTGCTGTTTATAGTGTTAATGGCCGGTCGGCAATATCTTTAAGCAATGGACAAGGCTGGGCCTTAGCTAATGCTATTTTTATTTCAGAGGGAGATATCTATGTAGCCGGTTACGATTATTATCCCTCGAATGCTATATATTGGAAAAATGGAATACCTGTTCAACTTTCGGGTTATAGAGCGAGTACTAATGGAATAAATGTTAGTAATTCTAATGTATATGTTGTAGGATATGACTATGATATTAGCAATATTTACCGGGCCAAATATTGGCAGGACGGGATAGCATATAATCTTGTAAACGGTTCTCATGCAAATGATATTGAATTGAATGGTTCAGATGTATTTGTAGTTGGAGATGGTCCTAATGGAGCTATGTACTGGAAAAATGGACTTCCTACTATTTTAAGTGGTACTAGTAGCGGCGGTATTGCTGAAGATATTTTTATTTTAAATAAATAGTTTTCTTATTTCCAGCCGCTTTTTTGTAAGCGATTCAGCATTATAAAAAAATCCTTTATAACATAGCCGGTATTCCGGATAGAAATAACTCTTTCGCTGGCAAACCGATTGTCTGCAACATTCCATGTCATTTAAAACCCTGATAAAAAAAAGCGCAGATCCGAAGGTCTGCGCAAAACAACAGATCAGCGTGAACATGGGCTATCTCATATTGCTAATGGAATTTTTTGCAGTATCATGCTTTGTTTTAAGCACATTGGTTATAGTAGCTATGGCCTTATCTGTTACGATAACAGTAATACCGTTTGGCAGCACTCCGTTGAGCGCCTGTGCTGTAAGATCTGCCTCAAAAACACCATCTCCATCCATATCGCCCAGCACTGTTATATCCAATAGCTCACCGCGGTTGCTTCTTACCGTATTATTATTTTGCCCGGGCAGCGCATTTTGTGCAGGGTTGTTAAAGAGGCCGCTGAGCCGTGTATGATTGCTTCTTGAAGCATTTTGGTTAAAAGCTGCTGACTGGGCCCATACTGCGTTCATGATAAATAAAGCAACGATGAAACCTGCTGATTTTTTAACTGATTGTGTCATGATGAAATTTTTTAAGTTGAATAATCTTTACCTGCATATCAGCAATGTGTATTTTTTGTTACCTACTTTTTGAAAAAAACAGGAAATATTTATCAGGATGGGGCAGGAGCTTGTAGAAATATTCATTACCGATAGGCGATTGCCTCGTGCTCTGTTGACTTTTATTCATTTTTATGTAATTTTGAAAGAAGAGGAAGCAAATGACATAGTAAAAGATATTATAAATGAGTACAGCAACTATAAGAGAACGGCTTTACGACTATATACGAGTGGCCGATGATAAAAAGTTAAAAGCTATTTATACAATGCTTGAGGACTCTATTACAGATGAATTAGAGTGGTGGAAGGACAATAACCTGGTTGAAGAGTTACAAAAAAGATATGAAGCATGGGAAGGTGGCAGGGAGAAAGGTTGTTCAATGTCTGATATAGATCAGGACATAGCAAAACTTAAACTAAAACGCGCCAAAAGATAAGGATGATAACTTATTCCTATGAAATTTTACCAAAAGCGAGGGCAGAGCTGTTAAATGCCTGGGAATGGTACGAAGACAGGCAGGAAGGCCTGGGCAATAAATTTCGAAATAAGATATATCAAAAAATCAAACAAATTGTACAAACACCAGAGCGTTACCCCGAAAGAAAAAAATCTTTTCGGGAAGCGAAAATAGATGTATTCCCATATTTACTTATTTATAAAATAGCGGGAAATAAGAGTATCATTGTCATAGTATCCATATTCCATACAAGCAGGAGCCCCAGAAAGAAATACACATCATAATATTTATTCCCGCTGACTGTACTGCAAGTAAGCCGATATTATGAAAAATCCTTAATAGTGTGGATGATATTCAGGAAGCTCTGCTAAAACCCGTAAATCACATTAATAAAAATATTTCTGCCCATCCTCGGTATGCGGTTCCAGTCGGCAAAAGTGCTGTAATACTTATCCAGCAGGTTTTCTATTCCGGCTTTTATAGTTAGCTTATGGTTATGAAGGTTCAGCTGTTGCGATGCCGATATATTAAATACAGTGTACGCTTTAGCCGGCGTTTCCCCAAATGCTGCGCTGTACCGGGTTTGGTCTAATGCCCCTTCCATACTGGCTTCGGCGGTGAATTGCTTAAGCTGGTATTGCAGGGTAGTACCATAACTGAGCGGCTGTATAAGCGGCAACCGGAGGGCTCCTGATCTTCCTGCCCGGTAAACTGTTTTGCCAGATAAAAGAAATGCTTTTGTCAACTGACAGGTAGCGGACAGGCTTGCATTGAAGATCATTGCCTGTGATAGCTGTTCATACACTTTTACGCCATTAGCACCTATGGTCATGGGGGAAAAACCGGGATTAGGTTTCCCAATGATGTAACCGGATATCCTGAAAAGGTCTGCCTGCGCTTTTATGGAAAACTTTTTGGAAGTGAAAGAAGATACCGTGTTTAATTCTAAAGATCTTTCCTTTTTCATCTCAGGGTTACCTATATAATCAAACCGGTCAAAGCTGTTGAACAGGTAATACCCATAAGCTTCAGAAACAGCTGGCGCTCTTTCTCCATATCCTATACCAGCGCCCAACATCCACTGTTGTTTCCGGTAATTTACTTTCGCGCTGATGTTATTTAGTAACCTGGTGTTACTTTTCTGCATTTGCGGGTAAAATATTTTCAGGCTTTCAAGGCCTTGCTCATCTTTTACTGTATTATTATTGATACCAGCGCCTAGGGTGAATACCGTGCTCCAATTATTATTTATCGCAATATTATCTTCTATAAATATACCGCTGTAAAAACTGTGCACATCGGGCCAGGTAAGCATAAACATATCTTTTTCTGCGGGGTTGTTGGAAAACATCGTCATTTCTGCCAGAGAGGTATTATAATATCCTGACAGGTTGGCCAGCCAGTTATGTTTACCTTCTGCACCACTGAGTTTAGAATAAAAACCACCGGTTTTAGCCCATCCCGGCATATCCATACGTATGGGAACCTCCGGGCGTTTGCTGTCATCCATGATATGGGTTACGGTATTATAGTAAAATTTGGTTTCCCAGTTTTCAATAAAAGGAGATACATGATGATACTGATAGGCTGCCGATCCTATAAAGGCCCTGGCCAGCGATACATCCATAGGCAATGCAGGGTACCCCACATCCGTAGCATTATCATATATTACCGAAGCCGATAACTGCTGATGTTCGTTCATTTTGATGCCGGCAATGCCGGAAATATTATACTTGGTAAATTGAGAGTATAATATTTCTTCCCCGCCTCCCGCTTTGTAATTATTGGCATCCCTGTAGGTGAAATCAACATCAGTGTAAAACCTGCCAGATGCATATTGCAAACTGGTGCTGGCAATTTTTTGCATGTTGGATGTTTCCAGTCCCGTAAAAACGCTGCCGTTAAATCCGCGGTCACTAAATCCCGGTATCTTTCTTACCAAATCAATACTTCCTGCTACGGTAGCGCCATTGGCTGCGCCTGACTGACCGCTATGTATATCGGCTTTGCTTAAATTGGTGATTTCAACATAAGAAGTAACAGGGTCCATCTTATCGGTACAGGCGCCAAATATACGCATGCCATCAATAGTGATTACAGAACGTTCTGTTGCCATACCATTGAGTAATGGCTCCCAGGCATAAGCGCCACGCTTGATCATATTGACAGCATTGTTGTTTTCCAGGTACCCGTCTAAAGAAGAGAGTACTTTTGTTTTTTTATTGCTTAAGTGTTGCTGGGCAATTACAATAATGTTTTCCAGCTGTGCATGAGGAATACTGTCGTGGTGATGTGTAGCATCCTGTTGTGCCTTTGTTATAAGCGGAAAACAAAGGCACAGCAGGACACCGCTGAACTGTGGGGTCATGAATGATTTTTAACTGTTTAACATGCAGGAGGCAGGTGATTAAAACTCTATTTCAAAAAAAATGCTGCTGCTTTCATTGGCCGTAGTTACAGGCTCACCTTTTAGTATAGCGCCGGCTTGGTTTTCAAGCTGCAGGTTGATTTTCCAGTATCCCGTCATAGTAAGGCTCAGTTTACCCTGGTATGTTTTATCTGTACTGTTTTGCTTCAGATCCGTATTGTTAGGGGAGCTATGGTTGCCCATGCCGGGCATACGCGGATCAATTTTGATAGTGTAGCCGTCCACCGTTTGAAATGTCATCATATCCTGCATTTTGAATACCATGGCCTGCATGTCGTTCACTGCAACTTTGGGATTTGTGGGCGCTACCAGTGCTATTATATAATTTACATTATCACTTCCCTTAAATGATACAATATTTCTTTTAGCAGGGGCCGAAACATTTATTTTGCCGTTGGCCGAATAGGTATTTGAGCCAATAGTATAATCAAAGCCAAGCGCCCAGTATTCCGTATCATTGCCAGCCATCTGGAATACAATAAAACCTTCATATAAGGAGCGCTTACCGGCAACTTTAGTAATGGATGAGTAGGGGCAGGAGTGCTGCATACTCATCATATTCATTACGGGCTTCCAGCTTAGGGTGGCATTGTCTGTAAGGCTGCCATCATTGTTTCTTATTTGAAAGAATACCTTGTTGTAGCCTTGCTGAAGTGCACAGATTAGGGTGTATAGCTCTATCTAATGTGTTTTTTTGATGATTGTTGCAGACAGATTTAAGCCAGCTGTTTCATCATTGTTATCACCGGGTATATTTTCTTTGGTGCAGGACGCAAAAACACCTGCCAATACCAGTAGACTGGTATATTTTAATAAATGCATCGTATATAATTTTTGAACAATAAAATATCTGATCATACCACAGGGCAGTATGATTCACTTACAGAAGATCCGTTATCAGCTCAAAAACTCGGGAGGTTTGTCGTTCCTGGAAAGGAATAAAAAAGAATATCGGCTGTTGGTATAAAGCGCAAAAGCTTTTGTTGTTGTGTCATTAAAATGCTGACCTTTCAACAGGTTCTCCGGCTCCATGTAGTACAGAAAAATTTCCTGCTGTAAATGGATGAGCGCATTAGCGCCATCTTCTTTATCCTGCTCTTTGGCCATCTGTGCCAGTTTACAGTGTCCATTACATTTAAGTTCGGGCCTGCTTTTGTTTTCGCACAATAAACTCACAAATAAAGAGGTGTTGACCTTATAAAAAACAAGCAGCACACTGTTTTTTGTAACACAAAAAAACATTAGTGAAAGTAAAATAAAAGCTGCTGTCTTACGAAGTATTAACACTTAATTCAAAAATTAAAAGGCTGCGCGAAAATAATAAAAATAGCTGATGTACTAATCGCTTACCTGAAGTTACAACAAAA
>JAPUDO010000091.1 GCA_027493055.1 Niabella sp.
AAAGCTAAATTAATACGATGAGATTTTTTATTGAGTACAAGAC
Organism: Niabella sp.; assembly: GCA_027493055.1. Classification (GTDB taxonomy): domain Bacteria; phylum Bacteroidota; class Bacteroidia; order Chitinophagales; family Chitinophagaceae; genus Niabella. The sequence goes on from JAPUDO010000091.1 coordinate 44, forward strand.
AGTTTTAATGATGGTCGGCCTGGTTTTTACTTCCACTTCGTTGCTTGCGCAAAGGAAGTTTAAACTGGAAAACGATAATGTATTGCTGGAGTGGCAACAGGCAAAAGAGGGTTTGAAAGTTTCAAAAGTTCAAATCAATGCTTCATCAAAAATGCATAGCTATTCGAGGTTATCCGGCGCTTACACGGTTCTCTATTCTGAGACCCAGCCGGCAGCAACCGCAGATAAGAAGCTTTTTAGCAAAAATATACAGGAGTTTCCCGATTCGTCTTATTTGCTCATCTATAAAAGGTGGACGGCCAGTTTAAACCCGGTGGCTTTAAACACTGCCGGAACAGCTTTTACTTTTTTTCCGGATAAGGTGAAGGAAGATAACGGAAAACTGATATTTGAAAAGACAATGCCAAATGCTCACCTGAGCGCGGTATGGGAGCTGGACAAGGCATATAGCAATGATGTAAAAGTGGAATTGGAATTAACTGCTCAAAAAGACGGCTATTATTCCATTCAAACGCCGTCGCTATTGAGCTATAAGGAAAGCGACCTGTCATGGGGAATGATTCCGGGCCATTTTCAGGGCAATTCGCTACAGAAAAACCTGGTTCTTTCCTATGCTTATGGTCAGGGTATCCCTAATATTCCGGTAGTAGCCAGGGAGCGTACGGCCAGCACGCTTTCTCCGCTTATTACTGATAAAACAGGTATTACAATGGCTGTAATTCCCGAGCCGGGAACCGGACGCGATCCCTGGGAACATAACAAGACCACGCAGAATAATTGGCTATTGGGACTGTCGCTGATGAATCGAAATAAAGAATTAACGCCAACTCTGTATCATCCGGTACTGGGGCAAAAAGGCTCTTATATGAAAAAGGGTGAGCGGAAAGTATTTCGTTTTAGGTATACCATTAAACCGGCCGACTGGTACAATGTGTATAAGCACGCTGTGAACGATATTTATAAATTTTCTGATTTTCTTTCCCTTAAAAAAACCAATCAATCTTTAACCAGCCGGGTTTTAGGAATGCTGGATTATGTCAAAAATGATTCCACTTCATTATGGCATACTTATAATTACAAAGGCCTGGAAATTGGTGCGCAGGAGTACAACGGACCAATAATGGGATCGAATAAGGACGCCGTTAAAAACTCTGATTATGGGGCTATGTGGATGTTGGCTCATATAACGGGTGATAGCACACTGCTAAAAAACCGTTTACCATATGCAAGAAATTTTAAGCTGGTGCAGCAGGATACCAGCGATGCCTTTTTTAAAGGAGCTGCAATAGGGCAGTACTACTTATGGAAAAGTAAAAAGTTTACCGAAGAATGGGGCAATTACGTAGAGCCAATTGCCTTAACATACTACACGTTGTTAGATATAGGGAATATTTTATTGTTTGAAAATTGTGATATTATTCTTAAAGAACGCTTAAGGCTTGCAGCGAACCGCTTACTTAAGTGGCAACAGCCGGATGGTAGCTGGGTGGTGGCCTATGATCATAATGACCATGGACAAAGGTTTGCAGACCTAAAAGATTTGAGGGCTACCTTCTATGGCTGTATGGTGGCGTATCGCATATTGGGAGATAAGAAATACCTGGATGCGGCCATAAAGGGGGCAGACTGGTTTATTAAAAATGCGGTAGACAAGGGACACTTTTTGGGTGTTTGCGGTGACTTCCGCTTTGTACCAGATTTTGCAACCGGTCAGAGTGTGCAGGCATTACTTGACCTATTTGAACTTACAAAAAACAAAATATATAAGGACGCAGCAATAAAAACTGCGCGTATATATACCGCTTCTATTTATACCCATCCGATCCCAACGCAGGAGATAAAAATAGTGGGCAATCACCATTATGAAGATTGGCAAATCAGTCAGGTGGGGTTAAGTTTTGAACATGGAGGAACGCTTGGTTCTGCAGCAAAAGAACAAGGCCCTATATTACTTGCAAGCCATGCTGGCATGTTTGTTCGTTTGTATAGTCTTACCGGGGATTCCCTTTTCTTGAAAATGGCCAGGGCGGCGGCTTGGGGAAGAGATGCTTTTGTAAATAAAAATAATAGCGTTGCTTCTTATTACTGGAACGGATTTGATAATGGGCCTGGCAAATTTCCTCATCATGCCTGGTGGCAAATAGGCTGGATAACTGATTATCTGCTTTCTGAAATTGAGCTTAGGTCAGAAGGAAATATAAGGTTCCCCAGAGGGTTTATTACGCCTAAAGTAGGGCCACACCAAAGTTATGGATTTCAGCAAGGCAGCGTGTATGGTGAGCCGGTTAGTCTGATTATGAAACCGGAAGTTGTTCAGATTGAAAACCCATATATTGATTATTGCCTCGCTGAAAATAAATCAGCCAAAAAAATCTATCTGATACTTTTAAATAATAGTACTAAAGAACAGCATGCACAATTGAATATGAATTATTCGAAGTTATCGGGTGTTAGGCCTTTAAAAGTACATCTGCTAACTCCCTATAATAAGCGCAGTTTATTAAGAACGGATAATAACTGGAATGTAACAATACCAGCGAATAGCCTAAGAACAATAGCGCTTGAGTATGAAGAACGTATTAATATGACTTTTAGGAAATAACAATAGTAATTAAATCTTTTATACAATTAAACAACTCTAATAAACAACAAAAATAAATTTAAAATTATGCCAGTTCAAACTAAACTATTTTTTTAATTTTTAACGAAAGTCATATGAAGCTAAAATTTCTGTTTGTTCTTCTCCTTTTTTATGGAATTGAAGGATATTGCCAACAGGGCAAAAACATACGGGGTAATGTCACAAACAATCAGGGAGAGGTACTGATTAAGGCGACCCTCATTGCTACACAAAGTAAAAAATCGGCTATCACAAATGGGAATGGTGATTTCCGTTTAGTCGGAGTAATTGTTGGGGAAACCATATCAATCTCAATGGTAGGGTACGAAACACAAAACATCATTGTAGGAGACGAGAATAATATCAACATAAGTTTGAATGCTGTTGACTTGTCTTTAGAAGATGTAGTAGTAATCGGTTATGGTGCTGTAAAGAGGAAAGATTTGACCGGTTCTGTCGGATCAGCTAACGTGTCAGATATGTCGAAAGCACCGGTTACAACCTTCCAGGATGCCTTAGCTGGCCGGGTAGCTGGTGTCCAGGTATCTACATCCGATGGGCAACCTGGTGCTACCAGCAATGTGCTGGTAAGAGGGGGTAATTCCATCACCCAGTCAACGGCGCCCCTTTATGTTATCGATGGGTTTCCAATGGAGGCGTCATACAGCAACATGATTAATCCGGACGATATAGCCTCTATAGAAGTATTAAAAGATGCATCTTCAACCGCTATTTACGGTGCCCGGGGGGCAAACGGTGTAATTATGATTACCACAAAACAAGGGAAAATAGGTCCACCACAAATATCCTATAATAATTGGGTAGGTTTTCAGCAACCCACCGGCTTCGTAGAAGTAATGAGCCCTTACGAATTTGTGAAATATCAGTATGAATTAGTGCCGACCAGAACTCAGCAGTTGTACTTATCTGATGGTCGTACCCTAGATTCGTATAAGGATATTAAGGGAGCCGATTGGCAAAATATGGTGTTGAAAGATGCAACATCCCATAGCCATAGTATTTCATTGCGGGGCGGCACTACGGCAACGAAATATTCTTTGAGCCTTTCTTATCTCGATCAACAGGGCATTATTATTAACACAGGGTATAAAAGATACCAGGGCCGATTTCAGATTGATCAGCGGATTGGAAAAAATGTAAGAGTGGGCATAAATACAAATTATAGTAACGGTACTCAGAATGGCCAGATACTTCAAAGTTCTGCCGATGAACTAACATCAAGCAATGCCGGCAACGTATCGGCCTACCGTATGTTTAGTATTTGGGGATATAAGCCCGTAAGCGGCAGGGGAAATATTGATGACCTGCTCAATGATCCATTTGATGAGGATATTACCGCTTCACTGGATCAGAGGGTAAATCCGGTATTGGCCATGCGTAATGATTATAATTATACTTATAGCAGGTTACTTTATTCCAACGCATTTCTTGAAGTCTCCTTTTTGAAAAATCTAAAGCTAAAGGTAACTGGTGGAATCAATGATGTTAATAATAAATCAGACCGGTTTAACAACTCTTATACTGCTGCGGGTAGCCCCAATACAGCTTACGGATCTACTTATGGTATTAATGGGTCTATCGGTAACAGCTATAACCGTAGTCTATTGAACGAGAACACTCTTACTTTTACCAAGGCCTTCAGGCAAAAGCACCGCCTGAATATTGTGGGCGGTTTTACCATGCAGCGCAATAATTCCGAAAGTAACGGATATACCTCTATATTGCTACCTAATGAATCTTTGGGTATAAACGGATTAAGCCAGGGTACACCTATTAACCAATACCAGAGAAAATCTTACGCGACACTGGCTTCTTTTTTAGGACGGATCAATTACAATTTTGATTCCAGGTATTTTTTTACTGCTTCTTTCAGAAGTGACGGATCCTCCAAATTTGCACCTGGAAACCGATGGGGCTATTTTCCCTCGGGGGCCGTTGCGTGGAATATCGCAAAGGAAAAGTTTATGAAAAATATAGAGGCTGTATCTGATATGAAACTTCGGGTATCTTATGGGGTTACCGGAAATAACAGGGTTTCTGATTTTGCGTATATGAGCATACTACAGCAGGGCACAGGTGCTAACAGCTTTGGAAATACCGGCGGATACTACTTTGGCGATGAATATTTAAAAGCAATTGTGCCCACTTCTATCGGAAATGAAAAGCTGAAATGGGAAAAGACTGCCAATCTGGATATAGGACTGGATATTTCGCTGCTCAAAGACAAGATTAATTTTACAACCGATTACTATTTTAAACGTACCACAGATTTGTTACTTAATGCTTCTATCCCTACTTCATCGGGTTACGAATTTGGGTTCAGAAATATAGGGGTCGTATCTAACAGGGGGCTAGAGTTTACACTGAATACTGTGAATTTGGAGCGCACGAAGTTTTCGTGGAACACCAACTTCAATATTGCGTTTAATACCAATAAGATTATCGAATTAAATGATGATGTACCTGCCCTATTAACCCGGATATTGTGGAATGGGAACTTTAATACCTCCCTGCCTTATATTGCCATACCTGATCAAAATGTATCCCAATTTTACGGTTATGTATTTGATGGGTTGTATCAACTGGAGGATTTTGAACTGTTGCCCGGCGGAACTTATTTGCTAAAACCAACGGTACCCAATAACGGAAATGCGTCTGCAAATATACAGCCCGGGCACATTAAGTATAAAGATTTAAATGGCGATGGCATTGTAAATGTTAACGATCAAACGGTGATCGGGAATCCTAACCCTATTCATATTGGAGGCATGTCAAATAATTTCAGATACGGGCAGTTTGACCTGAACGTGTTCTTTCAATGGTCGTATGGTAATGATGCGTTGAACGCGAATAGGATCATTTTTGAGGGCGCGGAAGCGAGAACGAACCTGAATATGTTTAAAACATTTGAGAAAAGATGGTCTATGGATAATCAAAACAGTTTATTGCCGGTTGCCGGTGGGTATGGCCCCAATGTTTACTCTAACCGAACCATTGAGGACGCTTCCTTTATCCGTTTAAAAACGATATCATTGGGGTATAATTTGCCCACTCTGGTACTTAACCGTATCCACCTTAAATCAGCAAGAGTGCATTTTTCGGCACAAAATCTGGTTACCTGGACTCGCTATTCGGGTCTTGATCCCGAAGTGTCGGTAAGAAATTCCGCCCTCACACCGGGTTTTGACTGGAGTCCTTATCCCCGTGCCAAGGTATTAACAGTCGGTTTAAATATTACACTATAAAAACATAAGCAGATGAAACGATTACTATTTATTTGCATTGTAACGATTCTTGTACAGTCTTCCTGCAATAAAATACTCAACACTACGCCGCTCGACTTTATTGCGCCGGAAAATTATTACTCCAATAAACAACAGCTTGAGGCTGCTTTGGCAGGCGTTTACGATCGCCTCGGTGACTCACGTGTTTATGGCCGTGGTATGGCAAGCTATTTGGTTTTTAGCGATGAATTTTTCATGAAGAACCAGACCAGTGGAGCCGCTGCCAATGTAATAGATGCCTCCACGCTCGAAATTAACAGGCATTGGGAGGCACTCTATACAGGAATTGAACGGGCGAATATGTTGTTGGAAAACATGCACAAAGCAGGAGTAGATACCGAAACCTTCAACGAAATTCGCGGTCAGGCTTTGTTTCTACGGGGGTTCTTTTATTTTATCCTGGTAGATGAGTTTGGTGGCGTACCACTTCGGCTCACTTATACTAAATCGCCAGATAACCTAACATTACCCAAGGCTACGGTTGCGGAAGTGTATGTGCAGATTATAAAAGATATGAAAGAAGCCTCCGCGTTGGTAAAGAGCGCTTCTGGCTATAACTATAATACACGAATTACTAAAACGGTTGTGCAGGGAATACTGGCAAGGGTTTACCTCACAATGGCGGGCGCTCCATTACTTGATGTAGCTAAATACAATGACGCCAGACTATATGCCGATAGCGTAATAAAATCGGGGGAACACGCTTTAAATACAAGTTATTCGCAAATATTTATTAATCATGTGCAGGATATATTTGATACAAAAGAGTGTTTGTGGGAAGTAGAGTTTAAGGGACAAAACCAGGGCGAAATTCAGGAAGGAGGTACCATTGGTATTTACAACGGAATTTCTTGCAGTAATATAGAAGTAGGTTTTGGACATGATATTGTACATGCTACCATGAAGTTGTACAGGGCATACGAAAACGCAGATTTACGAAGAGACTGGTGTGTAGCGCCATTCAGATATACAGCCAGTGGTGCTACTGCCGTAAAAACCAATTGGACAACTGCGCAGATATATGAAAGAAGCATCGGGAAATGGAGGCGGGAGTACGAGAAAAACCTTCCGAGAATCAGAGATTTTAATGCGACCAATTGGCCTATTCTTCGCTATGCCGATGTTTTACTTATGTATGCAGAAGCTGATAATTATGTAAATGGAGCACCTTCGGCAAGCGCTTACCAGGCATTAAACCAGGTAAGGCGCCGAGGGTATGGCCTTGATATTGCCATTGCAGCGCCTGCTATTGATGCGCCAGCCGGAATGGCGCAGCAGGATTTTCAGGCATTTATTATGAATGAGAGACTGAGGGAGTTGGCCTTTGAAGGGCTTCGCAAACATGATTTGATTCGCTGGGGCATTTATGTTCCCGTTATGCAAGCCCAGACGCTACTTTATGCATCCGAAATGCCGACAGCTTTGCGCGACCCTGCTGTCAGTCAGGCATCCAGAATAACACAGAGAGCGGTTGTCTTTCCCATTCCCAATAGTGAGGCAGCAGCCAATTCGGAAATCATACAAAATCCGGGATGGTAATTTTTAACCTTTAAGCAATTGAATGATGAATAAAATATTAGGAATCTTATTTGCGATAATAACCATTGTTTCCTGTACAAAAAGAGATAGGGTAGATGCGCCCGATGATTTCATGGCGTTCACTGATAAACATGTATACCGGGTTGGAGATACGGTTTCATTTAGGTTTACGGGTGGGTCTGATAACATTGTTTTTTGGTCGGGCAAAGAAGGAAACAATTATGATAATCGCAGCAGAACCGAGGTGGAAGGAAATACCCTGGCACTGAACTTTAAAAGTTTTTCGCAGTTTGGAGAGGTAGACAAGAGCATCATACGATTGCTTGTATCGAATGATTTTAGCGGGGTTTATGATTCCGCAAGCATTCGTGCGGCTACCTGGATCAATATCACAGACCGGGCAACCTGGTCTTCGGGCGCTGATCAAACGCCTTCTGGCGAACTTGTACTCGATGAGTTTGTAAAAGGAAATAAGAGCCTTGTGTTTGCGTTTCAATACAAAACGACTGTGGTTAAGCCCATAACGCTTCAAAACAGGTGGGTGATCAGATCCTTTGATTTAAATAGCCGAAACCCGGCCGGTCAGGAAACTTCGTTATTGACCATGGGAACGGCTGGATGGGCACGTTTTAATTTTGCAGGCGATTCAACAAACTGGGAAATTTTCGCACCACAGATTATTTCAATGCGCAATCTTACAGAGCTCGACGATGACTGGATACTAACAAGACAGGTTCGCCCTAATGCTGTGGCTCCAGACCGAGGTGAAGCCATAAAAAATATTTCCGGCAAAATGCCTGACTTTAAAGCCGCATACGATGAACCCGGCATCTATAAAGTGGTTTTTGAAGCCACGAACGCGAGCCTGAAAGAATCTAAAAAAGTGCTGAGGGAACTAACCCTTATAATAGAGCCTTAACAATTTGTTTAATTTAATCATCGTAATAATTTTTTCAAATGCTTCGTACTTGCTCCAGTGTGTTTTTAATGGTCTTACTGCTTGCCGTTGGTAATGTTTTTGCGCAAAAGAAGAATATTTTTCCGGATGCCGGTAATTTAAACCTCTCTCAAAAAACTTTTGTATATCAAAACCCGGTTTCGATAGGTATATATGAACGCGGTTTAAGAGATTGCCAGATTTTTCGCGATGGCGAGTGGTGGTACATGACGGGCACAGGATATGCCCAGGGACTGGGTTCCGAACAAACACGCTTGGCCGATATGGGCGTGCCGTTGTATAAATCCAAAAATTTGGCAGAGTGGCAGTTTGTGAAAAATATCGTAAACCGCCCCGCCGCCGATAAGTGGTACTATGAGCGTTTTTGGGCTCCCGAAGTACATAGGATTGGTGGTAAATATTACGCCACGTTCAATTGCCGTAATGAGCAGTTGGGGTACAGTTGGCAGCACTTTGGTTACGCAGTGAGTGATCATATTGAAGGACCATACAAAGTAGTTACAGAAGACAAACCGCTGGCCCGGGGCAATGATGTTACCTTATTTGAAGATGATGATAAACGCGTGTATACATTCTGGCATAACGTGCTTGATGATGGAACCTTTTGGTTAGGTGGTGCAGAAATCGATCTTAACAAAGGGGAGTTTATAGGAAAACCCTTCGAAGCTATTAAAACCGGACGTGTTGAATATGAAAAAGATGC
>JAPUDO010000092.1 GCA_027493055.1 Niabella sp.
GGCAATTTACTGATAATACAGATCAGAAGCCTATTGAATACGTAACGGTATATGACCCCGAACTGAAAATAGGCACCATGTCGAACGAGCAGGGGCATTTTTCGATCAGGGTGCCTTTACGCAATGCGGTTAACTTGGTGGCTAATCGTGTTTCGTATTACGACACTTCATTTGTAGTGGAAGGCAGGAACAACCCTCCTTTACAAATCAGCTTAACACCCCGTATTACCACCGAAGAAGCCATTACCATCAGGTCTGTGGAGCGACACTGGCTGGCAAGAAGCCTTATCAGCACCCGGCAAAAATTTAATAGCCTCAACCTGAAAAATTATTTTTACCAGCGTAAGTTCCAGTTAGGTTTCTGGCCAGGCATAGGCACCAAAAGCGCATTGAAAGGCCAGCAGGAAAACAAGCTTTCCTTTAATGTATTCGGAGGGTATGCGGCACAGGTAGACGCACTGGAAATAGGAGGGCTATTCAATATAGTACAGAAGCATGTACGTGCTGTGCAGATAGGAGGGCTGTTCAATATTGTAGGAGGCACTGTGAACGGTGTACAGATCGGGGGACTTTACAACGATGTGGGAGATACCGTAACCGGTCTGCAAATAGGGGGATTAGCCAATGTAAATAAAAGCAGCACCCGGGGATTACAAATAGGCGGGCTCTATAACAAGAGCCAAAAGTTTACAGGATTGCAAATTGCCGGGTTGGTTAATAACTCCCAAAATATTGATAGAGGAATGCAGCTAGCCGGACTGGTTAACCGTACCACAGCTTTTAAAAAGGGATTTCAGTTATCGGGTTTGGTTAATGGTACAGGGAATATAAACGGCGCACAGGTAACGGGATTACTTAATATTGCGAAAAAGATCAATGGATTCCAGTTAGGCGTATTTAATATTGCTGATACGCTGAACGGCGTTGCTGTGGGACTCTTTAATTACAGCAGGAACGGTAAACATTCTTTATCCGTTTCAGTACAGGAAAACAACCAGCTGAATATAAGCTACAAGTCTGGCAGCTATGCTTTGTATAATATCTTACAGGCAGGCATTATTAACACAGGTGCTACAGGGCAGCATTATATATTTGGCTATGGAGTGGGCAGTGAATGGGCCTTGAAGGGGAAATTAAAAATGGCTACGGAGCTGATCCATCTTTCCTATACACCTGCCCGTAATTTTAATACCGATTACAGCAATATCTCGCTGCAGCCTTTGCTGATCTGTCAGCTACATAAAAACATACAGCTATTTGCCGGACCAAGACTACAGTACCGGTTACCCGTTTATGATCAGGAAAGCAGCTATTATAAAGGCTTTCATAAAAACTCTCTCTCTTTAGGCCAGGGGAAAAGCGATGCTTTTCACCTGGGTTTTTCCCTGGGCGTAAATATTTTTTAAGCCGGAATAGGGGTAACAGGCATTTAATGTGTATCAGGGATATACATTAAATATATGCACATAAAAAAAACAGTTTTATTTACTGCCTTTCTTATCGCCGGGCTTTATTGCAAGGCCCAGGAACCTGTAGCCAACAGCGTTCACCTGGGATTTGTTACACCTGTAAGCACACAAGGCAGGCTCGCAAAGGAGATCAGCCCTGTCTTTTCCCTGCAGGCATTACAGGGTGTAAATCTCAATAATAAAGGAGTGGCTATTGCTGGTTTATGCACCAGGCTTTATGGCAGTAATCGCGGATTGCTGGTTAGCGGGTTGGCCAACCAGGTTAGCGGCTCAGATAAAGGACTTTCTGTTGCCGGGTTATACAACGGGGCTGCAAATGGGCGGGGTGTACAGGTAGCAGGGCTTCATAACCAGAAAGCGGGTAACGGCCTTATTCAGATTGCGGGGTTAAGTAACTACAGCCGTTATGAAGTATTGCAAATTGGCGGCATTGTCAATAGTTCACAATACGCCCATTATCAGGTAGCCGGACTTATTAATATCGCCCGGTCAGTGAAAGGAGTACAGGTTGCAGGCCTGGTCAATATTGCAGATAGTTCGGATTACCCGATCGGCATTTTGAACTTCATAAAGAACGGGGAGCAGCAGATCGGTATCCAGGTCTATGATGATGCTTCGGCTAATGTGTTGCTTCGCACCGGAGGACGTAAAACATACGGGATCATTGGGGCCGGAGCAGGTAATGAACAAAAAAAGACGGTACTTCAAATGGAAGCAGGCGTAGGGTACAGGATTCCTCTTAATCACAGGCTCAGAATAAATACAGAGGTTGTTGCTGTCAGCAAGACGGACTTTATTTTCTGGAAGCATACCCAATCATTAAGAGCATTGCTGGGATATAAGATAAGCCCGGCTATTGAAATTACCGCAGGGCCTGCGTTGAATACCTATAAATATTCCGATTCAAAGATTTTTGCCGGTAACTATATATGGAAGTTCAGCAGCAGGGAATCTGCATTTTCCTTAACAGGCGCACTCACAGGCGCTGTAAATGTCAGTTTATAATCAATTAAAATAAAAAACACATACACATGAAAGCATTAGTATTGACGGTATTTGCATTAGTGTCCCTCTCCATGATGGCCGGGTGTAAAAAAATATTCCCTGAGGGGCCGGCCATAAGAGAAACAAGGTCTGTAGCCGGTTTTGACAAGATAGAGGCAGCTTTTAGCGGCAATGTGGAATTTGTGCAGGGGCCGGCTGCAAAAGTAGAAGTGGAAGCGGCTCACAACATTCAAAGCTATATTCTTACTGAAGTCATTGCTGATAAGCTGGTGCTAAAAACGCGGCCTAATGTTACTATCAAAGGAGGCAGTGTTACCATTTATGTGTCTAATCCTTCCCTCTCCGGCGCTACCCTTTCAGGTTCGGGAAACATTTCTGTACATACAGGTATTACTACATCTGCTTTAAGCCTGAAGCTTAGTGGCAGTGGTAATATTATGATTCCTGCACTTACGGCAACCTCTTTAAAAGCAGATCTTACAGGAAGCGGTAACCTTAGCATACAGGGAGGCAGTGTCCATAACCAGGAGGTTCATATTACAGGACATGGAGATTATAGTAGCCACCTCATGCGTAGTGAAGAAACTAAAGTAAGGCTTACGGGTTCGGGCGATGCAAGACTATGGGCCGAAAGCAGGCTGGAAGCCACTATTACCGGGAGCGGAAATATATGGTACACAGGCACCCCGGTTGTTAACACTTCTATATCCGGTTCAGGGAAAGTAAGAAAGATGTAAAAACTGTAAAATATTTGTTATGCTTATTACAGGTATCCTCTTATACTTCATCAGGAAATACAGGAAAAGAAAAGCCGCTCACGTAGCAATCACTGCCAGGAGCTGAATTTACTTTAACTGAGTAGTAAAACATCCTTGCAACACTGTTGAAATATAACTATGATCATTATGAAAGAAAAATATGCAGTAATTACAGGAGCCAGCCAGGGCCTTGGCTATGCTTTCGCCAAAGAGCTGGCTGCCCAAAAGTTGAACCTGGTTTTAATAAGCCTGCCAGGGCAGGATCTTTGCAGGCTGGCTTTATGTATTTCTGATACCTATAATGTAAAGGTGCGTTATTACGAAACCGATCTTTCTGTAAAGGAAAATGTAATAAACCTTTGTGAATGGCTGAACAGGTATTTCAACATTTATATTCTTATTAATAATGCCGGTTTGGGTGGCACTCAAAAATTCACAGACGCTTCTGTACAATATATCAACAGCATTATACAGGTAAATGTGGTAGCTACTTCCCTGCTTACGCATCAATTATTGCCCAACCTGCTAAAGCAGCCGCAGGCTTATATATTGAATGTTTCCAGCATGGCCGCCTTTTCTCCAATTGGTTATAAAACGGTGTACCCGGCATCCAAAACATTTATCCATTCCTTTTCAAGGGGGTTGAGTGAAGAGTTGAAAAATACGGGAGTAGTGGTCAGCGTTGTGAACCCCGGTGCGATGGCAACTAACGAGGAGGTATGTAAGCGCATTAAAAAGCTGGGCTATATAGGGCGGCTTACATTGTTACAGCCTGAAAAAGTAGCCGGGCGCTGTATCAGGCAGCTATTCAGGAAAGATAGGGTGATTATGGTGAATCCCTGGAGCTGGCTGGTCATGGCGCTGCTTCCTGTATGGATAAAACTGCCATTACTCACTTATAATATAAAAAAAGAAATACAGTGACCGTATTTGTTACAGGCATCAGTGGTTTATTAGGTACTAATCTCGCTTTGCTGCTATTAGAGAAAGGCTATACGGTTAAAGGGTTGGTAAGGAACAAAAAGTCATTCAGTCAGATCCGGCATGAACGCCTGCACCTGGTACAGGGTGAATTGCAGGATGATCTTTCCCCGCATTTGAAGGATGTGGCTGTGGTTATACATGCGGCGGCGGTTACCCTGCAAAACCTCACCCGGTATTCAGACTACTACAAAATAAACTATACCGCAGCGGAGCAGCTGATGCAGGCTGCAATTAAAATGAACGTTAAAAAATTTGTTTATGTCAGCACGGCCAATACTATTGGTTATGGTTTAGACAGCGCCCTGGTTGTCCCGGAGCAAAAGCCGATGAAACCTCCGTTTACCCAATCATTCTATGCAAGAAGCAAAGCTGCAGCAGAGGATTATATGCTGCGGCAAAAAAGTAAGATAAATGTCATTATCATAAATCCTGCTTTCATGATCGGTGCATACGACAGCAAGCCCAGTAGCGGAAAGATTATTTTAATGGGGATGAAGCGCCGGTTACTTTTCTGTCCTCCCGGAGGTAAGAATTTTGTAGCAGTAGCTGATGTGGCTGAAGTTATTGAAAAATGTATCCATGCAGGCCAGAACGGCAAACGTTACCTGGTTGCTGGAGAAAATATAAGCTATGCCGGTTTTTTTAGAAAGATCAGGCAGCAGACGCATAAAATGCAATGGATCATCCCGCTTCCCCGGTTTATACTAAACATAATGGGATATATTGGCGATGTGCTCCGTTACTGTAATATCAAAACAAACCTCAGCAGCAACAATATGCGCATACTTTGCATCGATAATTTTTACAGCAACAGCACTTCTGTTAAAGAATTACAGATCCGGTACCAGGATATAGATGAAGCTATTGCCGAAAGTATCCGCTATTTTAGAAGTAACATTGCGTAGCGATGATATTGTAATAGAAAAATTTTATCTCGGGTTGTAAAACAGAAAAGCTGCTGTAAAACATTATTTGGTAGTTCTGATTACCCCACGGAAATAGCCTATAGATTCCGCAATGCCCATAAAGGGATTATTCATGTTTCGTTCGTGCTCAAGGCTTACTACGCCCGAATAACCTGTTTTACGGAGCATTTTTACAAATGCGGGGAAGTTGATGATACCACGGCCTACTTCTACAGAGTAGCCGGCCTTTGTACTGCCTGTTACATCCTTTAAGTGCATATCAAATACACGGCTGTGATATTTCTTAAGATCTTTTACCGGGTCTTTTCCGTTGCGCGTATCATGGCCAATATCGAGGCACATGCCCATACGCGGGTCAAGATCTTTTACGTTCTTCCATACATCATCAGCATCCGGATATAAAGGCATATCAGGCCCATGCAAATGAATAGCATATTTCATATCGTATGCTTTTACTTTTTCATTTACATAAGGCAGCAGCTCGTAATTGGGCACACCAACGATCAGCTTTACACCCACTCTTTTTGCATATTCAAAAGCGGTATCCACTGCACCTTTTGTTCTCATATAAATAGGGCCTACGGCATAGCCGGTTACTCCCATAGATTTCAGTTTTTCGTGAAAGGCAGCAATTTGCGCTGCATTGCTGTTGAGCGGTAAATGAAAATCTTTAATGCAGAGATAATGCACATCTGCCTTTTGAAGGGTTTCAAGCGTTTTATCCAGGTCAAAGTTTACAAATGTATATCCTGCCATACCTATTTTAAATTTTTCGTAGGTATCAACAGGTGGTTGCGGGTCTGGTTTGGCAGGTTGCTGTGCACTTAAGAAAAGAGAAACAAAAAGTGTAAGCACCAGCGCAGAAGAAAATCGTTTCATAATTAAAAGCTGTTAAAGAGTACGAATGTAACAAAAAGTTGCCTGTAATGCTAATACTATTGTTTCACTGCCGCGATGTAAGGACTTCACAGGCCTCTTTTCATCGAAAAAGTGTTCATCACAGGCTTTCGTATGCACGGATCTTTGGTTTAAATTCTTTATTGATTCATAGCAGCGTCTCACAACAGGCATTGTGTATGGGCTGTGAACTGAGCGCTATACACACGGCGAGTCCTGCAGGCAGAGACTCGCCTGGTAAACAAAGAACTCACAGGTCCGCTTTTTTTAGATATTGCATTACTGCTTTGGCAATTTCTTTTGAACTGAATGGGTTTTGCCCTGTAACTAAATGGCCGTCCGCAACAACCTTTGAGGTCATGGGTATGAAAGCCTTTTTATAGTTTGAGCCTCTTTTTTTCAATTCAGCTTCGAGGTTGAACGGAACTTCTTTTTTCCGTCTGGCAATACTTTCTTCAAACCAGTTAAAACCGGTAATGGTCTTGCCTTTGATCAAATATTCCCCGTTTGATAGTCTGACGTTTAACAGCCCTCCAACTCCGTGGCAAACGGCTGATACAATTTTATTGTTCTCGTAATGTACCCTGATAATATCCTGCAACGTTGTGTTGTTGGGAAAATCAAACATAGTTCCGTGGCCGCCAGTCAGGTAAACAACGTCAAAATGTTGCTCTGCAATCTCTGTCAGACTTTCTGTTTTTTGCAACAGCTTCATAAAATTTTCGTTGGTATAATATTCTTTTGAAAGTTTGTCAAGCATCATGGGTTTTACACTTTCGGGGTCAATTGGCGTTGGGCCTCCTTGTGGACTTGCAATAGTTATTTCATAGGCCTGTTCTTTCGCACTATCATAGAAGTGCGTAAGTTCACTAAGCCACAAACCTGTTGGCAGGTTGCTGTTTTCATACACTGCGCTATTGGTAACAATAATCAGAACTTTCATTGCTGATGTTTTTGTTTATTGAAAATATTTGTAACGCCCTCCCGGTAGGTGGTAAATGTAAACTCCGGAAATCTTTTTTTAAATTTATCGGAAATAAAAAGATTGTCGTACCTGTAGCGCGGTAAAAGCTCCTGCAACTCTTTTGCTTTTTTGCTGAACAGGCTGATCAATTTAAACATCCACATTTTTACGATAGTGTATTTAAAATCTTCCTGATAAATTTCTGAAGCAAGACTTATCAGTTCTTTATAGGTAAGCCTGTTATCATCGCAGGGTAAATGCCAGGTTTGATGATACGCATTTGGTGTATTCCCTATTAAAGCCATTGCACGGCTTGCATCAGGTGTCCAGATCAAAGTGCGTAAAGTATTGTCCTTGATTGGAACTTTCAGTTTTTTACTTTGTTTAATGTTGTCAAAGATCAGCGTGTTGGTAATGCTTTGAGTTTTACCTATGCCGTAAAATTCGGGCGCCCGGCAAATAACCGCTTCAATACTTTTTTTGTTCATTTCGTTCAATAACATGGTTGCCATTGTTGCCCTTACCGTTGATTTTTGTCCATGAGGTATAAACGGACTTTCTTCTGTCTGCGGTTCACTGTTTTTGGCATACATATAAGTATTGTCAAAAAATACCAGCTTACATTTATGGTTTTTGCAGGCGTTCATTACGTTGTTCATCATAACGGGAAATTGTTCTTCCCACATTTGCGCATTCATAGGTAATCCTACGGTCAGATAAGCAATATCACTGCCCTCTACTGCTTTATCCGTTGCCTGGGCATCTAATAAATTTGCAGGAAACAACTGGTCTGTATCATTTATTTTCCTGGGATTTCTGCTTACTAACCTGATGTTAGTTGTATAGCTTCTGTACAATTCCCTTGCCAGCTCTTCGGCAATTTGCCCGTTTGCTCCAAGTATTGTCTGCATATTGTTTTAATGTAGGTGAATGAACCATGCAAAGGTGGCATATTAAACCGTGAAATCATTTGCCTGGTTACAAAAAATATTTTGACGGATATTTTTTCTTTACCTGGAAAAAGTTTTATGCACAACGTATTCATAAAAGCGCCTGTTACCTCAACAAATTTTGTATTTTAGTCCCTAAACAAATTTTAGTTGAGAGAGGCGCTTTTTATTAAGAAGAATAAGGAGAGGTGGCTGAAGACCGAGACTGAGCCACCTACATCACCCGATGAAATGGCCGGCAGCTTTACGCAAATGGTTGATGACCTGGCTTATGCCAAAACTTTTTACGCCAATAGTAAAACTGTTCAGTACCTTAATAAGCAGGCCGCTAAAATATACCTCAGTATCTACCGCAATCGTAAGGAAGAAACCAGCCGGTTAAAAACTTTCTGGAAATATGAGCTGCCCCTGACCATTCAAAAACATCATAAAACACTGCTCTTCTCCTTTGTGCTTTTTACCCTTTTCTTTTTACTTGGCTTTTTTGTATCGCAGCAGGATATGAATGTAGCGCGTGATTTTTTTGGAGATGGCTATGTAGACCAAACCATTGAGAATATAGAAAAAGACAACCCCTTTGGTATTTATGAGGGGGGCAATCCTTTACTGATGTGGTTAGGCATTATGGTCAACAACATCAAAGTGGCGTTCCTGTTTTTCGTATCGGGTATTTTTGCTGGCATCCCCACTATGTATAAACTGGCAGAAACCGGGGCTATGGTAGGCATTTTTGATGAGCTGTTTGCTTCTCACGGATACGGGTTGCAATTCTGGCTGGTAGTATTTGTGCATGGTACTTTAGAGATCACGGCAATCATTGTAGCCGGGGCAGCGGGTTTCGTTTTAGGAAAAAGCTATTTATTTCCCGGTACAAAAAAAAGAATGGAAGCATTCAGGGAAGGCGCTAAAGATGGTGTAAAAATTATGATCGGCATTATGCCCGTATTTATTGTTGCGGCCTTTTTTGAAGGGCTTATTACCAGGCTGTATAATGATGCACCCTGGTTTACCACGATGGTTACAGCCGCATCAGCCATTTTTGTAGTCTGGTATTTTATTTTATATCCTTTAAAGCTCCGTAAGCAGGCAAAGCAGGTTGCTTCATAAAATTATGGGTAGGAAGAAGTACCTTTTATTATACTTTTTACACCTGGCTTTGGCTCTATTTGCTGCGTGCCTTACAGTAACGGCGCAGACTGAATATGTTGATACCGTACCTGTTGAGCCTCCCCTTGCAGTTGACAGTGTTTATGTTGAAGAGTACGAAGATGAGGGATATTATGACAATGGGCAGAGCTATGAAGATTCTGTAAGAAAAGCCAGGGCCAATGCTTTTGACACGCTTGGTAATTATGCAGTAGAAGCCATAACCTGGCGAAAACTGGACAGTGGTTATGTACAGCGTTTAAAAAACAACCCCAACTTTGATTATGTAAAAAACGGTATTCCTCAACCTAAGGTAGATGCGCCAAAGGAGCAAAGTTTTGATATGAATAGGGTATGGCTGTATATAGCTATTGCTGTTTTTGTTATCATACTTGCCTGGTATGTTATAGAGAATGACCTGTTCCTTTTCAGGAAGAAAGCGGCCCTCAGCACCACTGCAACAGTAGCTGAGAGGGAAGAAGATCCTTTATCGGTTCCTTTCCCCGAAGCAATAAAAGAGGCTGTACAAAGCAAAAACTACAGGCTGGCAGTTAGGCTGCATTACCTGCAGTTGTTAAAAACCTTATCAGAAAAAGGGATCATTAGCTATCAGCCGGACAAAACAAATTTTGATTACCTGCTGCAGGTAAGGTCAACAGCGCATTATCATGATTTTTTCAGCGCTACGCGCAATTATGAATATAGCTGGTATGGCCTGTTCCCTATTGATGAGGCACAGTACCGGCAAATAGAAAGTACATTCAGTCATTTTCATCAAAAGATAAAAGCATAATTGAAAAAAGCTTTACCATATATATTGGGCGCATTGCTGGTGGCAGTGGTTGCTATTTATCTTTCAGGTATCCGTATGCCTAAAAGGAAAGCTGTAAGCACCTATATTTCCCTCAACAAAAGAGACAAAAACCCTTACGGCGCTTATGTTTTTCATGAAAGCCTGAAACAGTTTTTCCCGAAGGCAAAATTTAAGATCAATTATAACCATCCGGGAGATAGTAAAACTTTTGGCGATTATATTCAGGACCAGCTATACATTATCCTGCAGCCATCGTTCAATCCCGACTCCTACGAAGTGGACGACCTTATTACTTTTATTGACAGGGGAAACACCGTCTTCATCAGCACTTTTAATATCAACCAGGAGCTGTCCAGGTTTGTAAAAGCAGCATCGCTTACAAAAAATTATAGGTACTATCCCTTTGGTAATTATAATGGCGATACCATGCAGGCCCGGTTAACCATGCCTCCTTTTATGGGACCAGCCACTTATGCCTATCCCGGCACACTGATAGAAGGTTCTTTTAAGGAAACAGACAGTACCATCTCGCAAGTGATAGGAAGCGCAGATAATGGCGCACCTAATTTTATTCACCTTAAAAAAGGGAATGGCCATTTATACATTCACCTGTCCCCGATGGCGCTTACCAATTACTTTTTGCTGTACAATAACAATATGCAGTATTTTGAAAAAATAGCCTCGCTGTTTCCCGCCGGTACTCCGCTGGTAATATGGGACGAATACTTCAGCTCAAATCAATCAAAAAGCCGCAGCCAGAACAGGGGCTGGTTTAACGCCATTATGCAAAACCCTTATTTCAGGACAGGTGTTTTAACGGCCTTACTGTTGATACTCATTTATGCTCTTACGGAAATGCGCCGCAGGCAGCGGGTGATACCTGTTATAGAAAAACCTAAGAATGATTCTCTCGAATTTGTAAAAACCATCGGACTGCTGTATTATGAACGGGGCGACCATACCAACCTGGCCCATAAATTAAGTACTTATTTTTTGGAGTATGTACGCAGCCGCTATAAAATATTTGCCAAAGACCTTGATAAAAATTTCATAGAAGAACTTAGCTATAAGAGCGGTGTTAGTGAAAGCCTGGTAAAAGATATTGTAACCCAGGTCAGCCGTATCAATAACGAAGGGGTATTTACTGATACGGAACTAATAGCCTTTCAAAATAACATAGAAGCATTTTATAATAAAGAATAAAAAATAACTATATGCAAGATCCTGTTTTTGAAAACCGCATTGATCTCAGCCAGCTGAATGAAGCGGTATTGAATATCACCGGGGAAATAAAAAAGGTAATTGTTGGCCAGGATGAAATGGTAAAGCTGATCATTACTGCATTGCTTGCCGATGGCCACGTGCTGATAGAAGGGGTGCCGGGCGTAGCAAAAACGCTTACTGCAAAGCTGGTGGCCCGGGCAGTGGCGGCCTCTTTTATGAGAGTACAGTTTACTCCCGACCTGATGCCCTCTGATGTAATTGGCACCCCGGTGTTCAATCCCGGCGATGCGAAGTTTGAGTTTAAAAAAGGGCCGGTATTTGGTAATATTGTATTGGTGGATGAGATTAACCGGGCGCCGGCAAAAACACAGGCAGCCCTGCTGGAAGTAATGGAAGAAAGACAGATATCCATTGACGGCACCACTTATAAGATGGAACCGCCTTTTATGGTGCTGGCCACGCAAAACCCGGTAGAGCAGGAGGGTACTTACCGTCTGCCCGAAGCGCAGCTGGACCGCTTTCTTTTTAAAATAGAAGTACCTTATCCCAATGAAGCGGAGGAGTTACAGATCCTGTCGCTGTTTCACAACATGGGCAACAGCAGCGCTCTTGAAAGTATCAGCCCGGCTTTAACTGCTGCACAGGTAAACCAGCTAAGGCAGCAGGTAAGAGAAATTTTGATAGAAGATAAGTTGCTGGCCTTTATCGCTAAATTGGTGCACCATACCCGCAACCATAAATCTATTTACCTGGGAGCATCACCACGCGCTTCGCTGGCCATCATGAACGCTGCCAAAGCAACAGCCGCCATACAGGGCAGGGATTTTGTTACACCTGATGATATCATAGCTGTAGCGGTACCGGTGCTCCGCCACCGCATTATTCTTTCCCCGGAGAAAGAAATGGAAGGCGTGAGCGAAAATGAAGTTATAAAGCAAATCATCAACGGCCTGGAGATACCGAGATAAATGTAGAATTTTAAACATCTATTCATAACTCATTACTCATCACTCACTGATTTGAAATCTTTCTATCTAAATAAAATTGTTTACTACATTGGTGGCGGCTGTGCGGTGCTCTACATGGCGGGATATTTTTTTCCTTCGTTATATAATATGGCATCGCTGGTGCTTGTATTGCTGCTGCTTACGGTAATGGCAGATTTGCTGCTATTATATGGTAAAAAGGCCGGTATTGTTGCTACCCGCCAGTTGCCCGAGAGGCTGAGCATCAGCGACGGGAATCCTGTGTCGCTTTTCATTTCCAACCGGTACCGGTTTCCCGCAGTTATGCAGGTGATTGATGAACTGCCGGTTCAGCTGCAAATACGGGATTGGGAGCGGCAGCTTACCATACCGGCCACTTCATCGGCCACCATTGCTTACGAGGTAAAACCGTTTACCAGGGGCGAATATATTTTTGACAATATCAATGTAATCATAAACGGGCCGCTTCGTCTTACCAGGAGAAGGTATTCCATTAATGCCCGACATACGGTGAAAGTGTACCCGTCATTTATACAGATGCGGCGCTTCCAGCTACTGGCTGTTACTAACCGCCTGCAGGAAGCGGGGATCAAGCGCATGCGCAGGCTGGGTCACAGCACCGAGTTTGAGCAGATCAAAGAATATGTGCGGGGAGATGATTACCGCACCATCAACTGGAAAGCCACGGCCCGCCGCGGCGGCAGCCTGATGATCAATAATTATTCTGATGAAAAAAGTCAGCAGATCTATTGCGTGATCAATAAGGGCCGGGTAATGAAAATGCCTTTTGGCGGTATGACATTGCTCGACCATGCTATTAATGCTTCCTTAGTACTATCAAACGTAGCAATGGTAAAGCAGGATAAAGCAGGGCTGATAACTTTTGCGGAAAAGCTGGACAGTTTTTTGCCTGCCGATAAAAAGCCCGGCCAGATGAACCTGATACTGGAATCTTTGTATAAACAACAAACGGATTTTTTAGAGGCCGATTATGAAAAGCTGTATGCCATTATACGCAGCAGGATCACTAACCGGGGCCTGGTGGTATTATTTACCAATTTCGAGTCGCTGGAAGGGTTAAAAAGAGAAATGCCCGCGTTTAAAAAAATTGCTCATTACCATTTACTGCTGATCGTATTTTTCGAGAACACAGCTATTAGAGAGCTGATACATGCAGCGGCAGAAGACCTGGAGCAGGTATATATTAAAACCATTGCCGAAAAGTTTGCCTTTGAGAAAAGGCAGATGGTAAAAGAATTACAACAGAACGGTATTCTCAGCATTCTTACAGCACCTGAGCAATTAACCGTGAACACTATTAACAAATACCTGGAGCTGAAGAACAGGAATTACATATAACAACCGTTTTTCAGGAGCGGAAGACGGGACTTGAACCCGCCGCCTCCAGTTTGGGAAACTGACGCTCTACCAGATGAGCTACTTCCGCTTATTCGTTCCATTTATTCGATGCAAGATACACCAAACAGGTATTGCTGTCCGGCAAACAAATTTAATGCATATAGCGTTATAAAATATGCTACGGATGCACAGATTTAATGGCAATCAACTCTCCCCACGCTGGCGTCCTGACCTTGAGTGTTCGAAACCTTAGAAAAATCTCGAAGAGATGTTATTACTATAGAAAAATCGTTTGGATTTTGGCCAAAAACCCCGAAGGGTGACACAGAATACTATGCCATCCCTTCAGGATTCTAATCGGTGTAGATGCTTTTTTTATAATAGTATTAGCCCTGCCCGTCCGGCAGGCGGGCTTTCAGGCTTGATTAATACATATTTTCAGGTTTCAAACAGTAGTAGCCTACTGGCCAGTGTATTAAGGTCACTCAATCCAGATTTATTGGCCCGTAAAAAGAGTTGGTTTCTAAAGCAATTAAGTAACGTGTATGTCCAGGTCTGCAGATCTGAACAAGAGGACCTGAACAAGATGTGCAGATCATAAATTATAATGCCACGGATGCACAGGTTTAATGGTAATCAACCGCTACAACCCATACTGGTCCACCAGGTATATCAGCGCTGCCATATTCACGGCGCCCAGCTCAAGCTCCCGTTTGTTAACCGATTCAAACGTGTCCGTGCTGGCATGATGAATATCGAAATAGCGCTGCGAATCGGGCAGCAAGCCGCATGTAGGAGTGCCGGATGTTTCTTTCAAGGGCCCGATATCAACACCTTCGCTGCCTCTTATAAATTCATTACAGCCATAAGGGGCAATAAGAGGGAGCCAGGTCTTTACTTTTTCAAACTGCGCATCGCTGCAATCAAAGCTGAATGCTCTTGGCGTAAAGCCTCCTGCATCACTTTCTAAAGCAAACAGGTGCTTTTCATTGTTTTCCTTAGCGAGCGCTGCATATTTTACACCTCCCCTTACCCCGTTCTCTTCGTTTGCAAACAGCACAAAACGGATGGTATGTTTGGGCCTGTAGCCCAGGGCAACCAGGGTTCTCAGCACTTCAATGGTTTGTACAATGCCGGCGCCATCGTCATGGGCGCCTTCGCAGTTGTCCCAGCTATCCAGGTGACCGCCAATGGTAATATATTGATCTGGATATTCGCTTCCTTTTAATTCGCCGATAATGTTGTGCCCTTCCGCATCGGGTAAAAAATGCCCGTTGGTTGTAAGCCGTACGCTTACAGCAGCTCCTTTTTCTAATTCAGCAGCCAGCCAGTCGGCATCTCTTAAACCGATGGCTACAGCCGGTATTTTTGTATACAGGGTATCGTAATGCAATCCACCTGTATGGGGCGTATTATCTGTACTGTGGCTCATGCTGCGCACTATTACACCAACAGCGCCATATTTTGCAGCGCGCGAAGGTCCGCGGCTGCGGTATTTTACCGCATCGCCATAAGCTTCAAAGGTTCTCACAAATCGGGGATTGAAGGCGTAATTATAAAAAACGATCTTGCCCCGCAGCTCATTTTTCCGTTGCTCCAGCTCATCAAAATCTTTTATCAGTATTACCGGTGCCGAAACAGGCGCTCCTTTTGTGCCAATAGAATTACCAAGCGCAATAACGTTCAGTTGCTTTTTCTTATTCCCGGGCAGCACCGCTATAGCTTCGTCCTTGCCACCGCGCATCCAATGGGGCACCATTACGGGTTGCTTAAAAGTATGGGTGCTCCCCGAGCGCTGTAATAGCTGGTAACCCCATGCTTCAGCCTTATACATTTGCGGAGAGCCGGCCAGCCGGGCGCCAATGCTTTTGGTTAAGTTGCGCAGGTTATCGTAAGCCTGGCTGTTGGTGAGTATTTCATCTGCAATGCGCCTGATAAAAGCCTCATCGGCTGTTTGGGCAAAAGAAAAGTGATGAAAAAATAATATACACGCAAAAAACAATTTCTTTTTCATCTTGTTATCAGTTTCCGGTAAAGATAGCGTAAGGCCGGTAAAGGTGAAAAGTAAAAACAACGGGACTGTGAAGCGCAGGAATGCGTGAAGGATGCGAAGGGCGGCGCTGAAAGCGCCGGTACGCCTTGTGGGCGTACGGAACCCCGCAGCAGCCTGCCCCTTGCTTTGAGCGTTTGCTCCGTGCATTGGCAAAGCAAGGGACACGCCCTTATTAAAAAACAGGGGATGCAGGAAATACGTCAATTTGTGGTACTTTGCCTGTCAAACCTCAAAAAATAATTTAGGAATGCGTATTGGTATTGTTTGTTATCCCACATTTGGAGGTAGTGGTGTATTAGCTACAGAGCTGGGCAAGGCCCTGGCGCAGAAAGGGCATGAAGTGCATTTTATAACGTATCAGCAGCCGGTAAGGCTGAGCGCTTTTATCCCGAATATTTATTACCACGAGGTACAGGTGCCTACTTACCCTTTATTTGACTTTCCGCCTTATGAAACAGCACTGGCAAGTACAATGGTAAATGTAATAAAAAACTACCACCTCGACCTGCTGCATGTGCATTACGCTATCCCGCACGCTTCGGCAGCCTATATGGCTAAGCAGATCCTGCATGACCAGGGCTACGACATACCTGTTATTACCACGCTCCACGGCACGGATATTACGCTGGTAGGAAAAGATAAAATGTATGCCCCGGTAGTTTCTTTTTCTATTAATAAAAGCGATGTGATCACCGCCGTTTCCCAAAACCTCAAGGAGGAGACCTATGCTACTTTTGACATTAAAAAAGATATTGAAGTAGTATATAATTTCATTGATGTTACACGCTTTAACCGCGGACCTATTGACGCTTTTAAAAAAGTGCTGGCACCTAACGGCGAAAGGATACTGCTGCACGCATCTAACTTCAGGCAGGTAAAGCGGGTACAGGATGTGGTGCAGATCTTTTACGAGGTGAACAAGCAGATACCTTCCAAATTATTATTTGTTGGCGATGGGCCGGAAAGGCAGACCGCCGAGGCTCAGGGTCAAAGTCTGGGGATTTTTGATAAGATGCTTTTTGTTGGTAAGCAGGAGCAGATAGAAGATGTTTTTGCTATAGGCGACCTGTTCCTGCTTCCCTCTGAATACGAAAGCTTTGGTTTGGCCGCACTGGAAGCCATGGCCTCCAAAGTGCCGGTAATATCGTCGAACGCCGGGGGATTAAAGGAGGTGAACATTGACGGCGTTACAGGCTATACGGCTGACGTGGGTGATATAAAGACCATGAGCGAAAGGGCACTGGAGATTCTGCGTGACGATGCTACCTTACAGGGCTTCAGGGACCGCGCTTTTGAACATGCGCAGCAATTTAACATGGACCAGATCATTCCCCAATATGAGGCTATTTACAGGCGGTTTTGCAGCGATTGCTGGTAGGGAGAGAAGAGGACAGTTGACAGAGGTTAGATTTTAGTATTTAGACAAGAATACTTAGATGTTAGACAGAAAGTAAAGATGACAGAGGGCCGTTGACGGATGACAGGAGGGTCGTTTAAAGGTTTACAGGAATAATGGCAATGAACTATGAACCAGTATTCAATATAATGTAGGATATACAGTGTACTACCTTTCAACTACAGCTCAACCCACCTTCAACAATCCAGTAACCAGGAGTATAGAATTTCTATATCATGTAGTTGGTCAGGTTTAAGGGTAAGAGATTAGATCTTGGTACTTAGACGTTAGACAGCAACCCGCATAATGTACAATGTTAGATGTACAAAAAGTATCCAGCAACCTGTAATTAGTAACCCGTAACCAGCTTTAAGCCTTATGTTTTCCTGTTGTTGACATCCCTGACTATAGACCATGGTCCATGGACCCCAGACTACTCAACATCCCATTGCGGGCGCGCAGGCAGCCAGGGCATTACCGGAACTTTAGCCGGAAGGCTGTAATAGTTATTCCTTAAAGAATCGTTCCAGCCATTGGGGTTGCTTTTGAATATCTTACTGCTGTAATATACGCTGCCTTCTATACCGGGCGTAAACCTTGCAATTTTTATCTGGTCAGGGAGCTGGCTGGGCTTTTTCCAGTTAGCATTGTTCTCTAATGCCCTGTAAATACCATGGCCAATGTAAACGTGCCTTCCAAAGCTGTGGGCGGCCCACCAGCTCACCATTTTTTCGTAGGCGATCAGCGGGTCATTTATTTCGCGGTATAATTGCGGCGTCACATAATCTATCCAGCCTTTGCGCATCCAAAGCAGGATATCGGCATACAGATCATCATAATTGGTAATCCCTGCGCGGCTATCGCTCCCCTGGCTATCATCTTTTAAATTACGCCAAACGCTGAAGGGGCTGATCCCGAACTTTACGTAAGGCTTGGTTTGCTTTATGGCGATATTGATATTTTTAATGATAGAATCCACATTGCTGCGGCGCCAGTCCCCCTTACTCAAAGTGGTTCCGGAGCGTTGGTAAGCATAGTCGTCAGGGAAGGTTTTCCCGGCTACTGGGTAAGGATAAAAATAATCGTCCATGTGTATGGCATCTACATCATATCTTCTTACAATATCTTTTATTACATTGATCACGAACTGTTGCACCTGTACATTGGAAGGATTAAAATAACGGGTAGTGCCATAGGTAAGATACCAGTCGGGGTTTTTCCTGATATTATTATCTGAAGATATGGAAGATTTTCCCACTGTAAACTCCGCCCGGTAAGGATTGAGCCAGGCGTGAAATTCCATGCCCCGTTTGTGAGCTTCCTGTATCATAAAAGCCAGGGGGTCATAAAAAGGGGCCGGTGCCCGTCCCTGCGTGCCTGTCAGCCATTGGCTCCAGGGCTCGTAAGGTGATGGATAAAAGGCATCGCCACTGGGGCGCACCTGTACTATTACAGCGTTCAGGCCATTGCGCTGGTGCAAATCCAGCTGGCGGATATATTCCGCTTTTTGCGTTTCCACACTGGCATTTTGCGGGGGCCAGTCAATATTCATTACTGTAGCGATCCACACGCCGCGAAACTCGTACCGGGGTTGCGCCTCAGTAAAACGGATAATACTTAGAAAACCGAAAACGAAAAACAGGGCTTTTATCTTTTGCATAACCGCAAAAATAGCCAAGTTGTAGTAACGGGTCAGACTTTTGAGTGCATTTTATCCAAAAGATCACTTACCAAAGCAGCTTCGGCTTCCGTGATATTACCCAGATGCGCTGCTATTTGCTGGTCTATTTCATCCAGTTTTTTCAGCAGGCGCAGTCCTTTTAGCGTGATACGCACTTCTACCAGGCGATTGTCTATCTTACTGGTTTGTTTAGTGACCAGCTCTTTGATCAGCAACCTGTCTACAATACGGCTGGTATCGCTCATTTTATCAATCATACGTTCCCTTATCTGCAGGGTGGAAAGCGGGGCCGGGCGGCTCCCTCTGAGTATGCGCAGGATATTATACTGCTGCATGGTAAGTCCCTGCTCGCTAAAACGCTTCTTCAAAAAACCTTCCAGCCACCGGTTGCTGTAAATAAGGTTAAAAGCTAATTTTTCATAAGCGCTGTCAAACCGGCTTTGTTTCATTTCATCTTCAATAGTCATAGGTACTACGTTTCAAAATTTTAGAGGTACAAAAATCAGTAACACCGAAATAAATATAATAAAATTTAATATTTTATCCAATGCCGCTCTCAATATTTTAAAAAGCATTATTGTAAAGCAAAAGCAGATGCTATACATTTACCTGATGGAATATAAAATTATCGGTAAATCAAACCTGAAGACTTCGGAGATCGGGTTTGGATGTATGTCTTTATTAAAAGCACCGGAACCTGAAGCCGGAGCTTTAATACAACGGGCAATAGAAGCGGGCATCAATTATTTCGATACCGCCGATCTGTATGATAAAGGGGAGAACGAGATATTGGTTGGTAAATTGCTGAAACCAGTAAGAAATAAGATCATATTGGCTACTAAGGTGGGTAATCAATGGCGCGAAGATGGCAGTGGCTGGGACTGGAACCCGAGAAAGGGCTACATCCTGCAAGCCGTGGATAAAAGTCTTCAAAGATTGCAAACAGACTATATAGACCTGTACCAGCTACACGGGGGAACTATCGACGATCCCGTAGAAGAGACTATTGAGGCCTTTGAGCAACTGGTGCAGCAGGGTAAAATAAGGTACTATGGCATATCCAGTATAAGGCCAAATGTGATCCGTAAATATGTTGAGCTTTCGGATATTCAGAGTGTAATGATGCAGTACAGTCTTTTAGACCGCCGTCCCGAAGAAGAAATGCTGAAATACCTGCATCAGCACCGTATCAGTGTGCTGGCAAGAGGGGTGCTGGCGCAGGGGCTGTTGATCAATAAGCCGGCAAAAGACTACCTGGGCCATAGTTCCGGCGAAGTGTTGCAATTACAGCAGGCGCTGTCGCAGGAAAAGAGCAGCGCCTCAGCTTTGTCCATACATTATGTGCTAAGGAATGCAGCCACTGCCGGTGCCGTTATAGGTTTCCGCAGCCTGCAGCAGTTGGAAGACGTTTTGGCAGCTTATAATGCGAAGCCGGGCGATGAGGCGCTGGAACATCTTGCGCAGCTAATTTTTCCTAATAAATACACCGATCACCGGTAAATTTTTTTTGAAAGCATGTTTTAATAAACCAAAATCCCTTATTTTTGCTGCCCCGAAAGGGAAGGTATTCCTCCTTAGCTCAGTTGGTTAGAGCATCTGACTGTTAATCAGAGGGTCGCTGGTTCAAGTCCAGCAGGGGGAGCTGATAATCAACAACTTACAAAGTCGCCAATGGCGACTTTTTCATTTTTGCCAGTAATTTGCCAGTAGCTAAGGCAACCTTGAAACAAAGAGCGGTTTACTGTATAAAGTTACTTTAATTTATGTTAACTGTATCATTCTTTATAACAAGGGGCCTTGAGAATGTACAATTGGATTAAACAAGGTCAGTAAAGTTCTGTTTGCAATGAGCTTGCCAGGAAAACATAAGAAATCAGAATTATTTACAATAACCAATCAATAAAGCTAATACCAACTCAATTCAAATTCCTGTATTCATTCGGTGTTATACCCACTTTTTGTTTAAAAAGACGCGTAAAATGTTGCTGGTATTTAAACCCTAATTGATAAGATATTTCGCTGATTGATTTGCCTGAATCAAACATCCTCAATTTAGCCTCCTCAATCAACCTCGATTGTATATAGTCCAGGGCTGTATTGCCAGTTTCTTTTTTGATAAGATCACCGAAGTAATTCGGAGAAAGGTGTAATTGCTCCGCACACCAGGTTACGCTGGGCAAACCTAATTCCTGAGCCTTATTGGACTGAAAGTAGTCACTAAGCAAGTTTTCAAACCTCGTCAATACATCTTTATTGGCGTGGCTGCGGGTAATGAACTGGCGGTCATAAAAGCGCATGCAGTAGTTCAGCAGCAGTTCAATATTAGAAACAATAAGTGTTTTACTATGCTTGTCAATATTCTGGTCTATTTCGGAAGCAATCTTTTGAAAGCATTCCACAATGGTCTTACGCTCTTTTTTTGACAAATGCAACGCTTCGTTCACTTCATAAGAAAAGAACGAATACTCTTTGATAGTTTTTGCCAGGTGCGTTCCTGTGATCAGATCAGGATGAAAAAGCAAGCCATAGCCGGATGGATTTTCATTAACACTATGATTGTCGATGCCATATACCTGTCCGGGAGATACAAATACAAGCGTTCCGTCCTCATAATCATAAGGCTTGCCGCCATATATGATATCACCGCATTTGGCGTCCTTTAAAAAGACGGCGTAAATGCCCATATACCTCCTGAAGTTCCTGACGTAGGGAAGCTCACTGAAATTAACCACGCTCACTAAAGGATGCAGCGTATCCACCCCGGCATAATCATTATAATGCTTTACGGTATCAATTCTGTCAAACTGTTCCATAACCTAAACTTTTATAGTACAAATGTAGCAATCCCGTTTCCCTGAACGATATGATGAATGCAAAATCGGTAAAAGTGGTAAATAAATCTGTGTTCTGTGTAAATAGCCTGCCAGATAAGCTTACGAAATTTGCAGAAAATAATTACAACAGGCAACATGACAAACGAAAAAGACATTTTTGAAAGGCTGAGAAACGCCGGGTGATCCGCAAGCCTATAAAATGCGGGAGGCTTCTTATGCTACGAAAAAATTGCTCATCCAGATGAATAATTCGGACGACCCCGCCGAAATAAATCATCTGTTAAGTCAAATCACCGGTTCGGAGGTTGACGAAAGTGTTGCAGTGTTTACCCCATTGTACATTAATTACGGAAAGCATACCAAAATCGGCAGGAATGTATTTATCAATTTCGATTGCACTTTTTTGGATCTGGGAGGCATTACGATTGAAGACGGCGTACTGATAGCACCCAAAGTTAATCTGTTATCTGAGGGACATCCAACATTCCCTGAAACCCGGCACTCACTTGTTCCCGGACATATCCACATCAAAAAGAACGCATGGATCGGAGCAAATGCAACCATACTGCCCGGCGTAACCATTGGTGAGAACGCCATTGTTGCAGCCGGAGCAGTCGTTTCAAAAGATGTTCCTGATAATACCATAGTAGGTGGTATTCCTGCAAAAATTATTAAAAGTGTATAACAAGTTAAGTAATTATGAAAAGATTTATTTACATCCTGGCTCTTGTTTCTTTTTGTTTGCAGGCGTATGCCTGTTCTTCTCCAGGTAAGGATATCGTTAAGGAAGAAACACCTGCTCCCAGTAATAATGCCCCAAATACAAAAGATATGAAATTGAAAATAACAATAGGAGATAAAACCGCTACGGCTGTATTATACGATAATCCCACAGGCCGGGATTTTGCAAAAAGGCTACCGCTGACAGTTAAAATGGACGATTATTCCAACACGGAAAAAATATTTTATCCGGAGCCTAAACTTTCAACTGAGGGCGCTCCGGAAGGTTTTGATCCGTCCGTTGGCGACCTTACCGTGTATGCGCCGTGGGGAAATGTGGCCTTGTTTTACAAAGACTTCGGGTATTCACGAGGATTGGTTTCATTCGGCAAAATCACAAGCGGTATAGAAGCCTTTACGGTTAGTGGCTCTATTACCGTAAAATTTGAACAATCACAATAAAATAAATCGGTATGAAAAAATTATCAATAATAATAGCATCAGTTTTGTTCCTGGGGCAGGCCTGCATCCAAAAACAAAATTCGGACAATCAAAATTCAGATAAGATGAACACAACAGATAGTACAGAACACTACACTTTTGAATTAAGTGATGGCGTTACCCGTCAGAAAGTATCCTTTAAAAACCGTTACGGCATTACACTTACAGGCGATTTATATCTTCCGAAAAATCGGGGCAATGAGCCTTTAGCAGCTATTGCCATTAGTGGGCCTTTCGGAGCTGTAAAAGAGCAGTCTTCAGGATTATATGCCAACCAAATGGCAGAGCGCGGTTTTGCGGCTTTAGCATTTGACCCGTCTTATACAGGTGAGAGCGGTGGCGAACCTCGTGCCGTTGCGTCTCCGGATATTAATACGGAAGACTTTAGTGCTGCAGTAGATTTTCTCGGTATACAGAAAAACATTGATCGTAATAAAATCGGCATTATTGGTATTTGTGGCTGGGCAGGTTTTGCCTTAAACGCTACCGCAGTTGATAAGCGTGTGAAAGCTGTTGCTACTACAAGTATGTATGATATGACGAGAGTAATGTCAAAAGGATATAATGATGCTGTTACTTTGGAAGAACGTACCAAAACATTAGAGCAATTAGGCGAGCAACGCTGGAAAGATGCAGAAGCAGGAACATTCGCTCCGGGAGCAATATTAAATCCTGAAAAACTGAAAGGCGATGAGCCGCAATTTGTAAAAGAATACCACGATTATTACCGTACACCACGAGGATATCACAAACGTTCGCTGAATTCAACGGGCGCCTGGAACGCTACTAATGCATTATCGTTTATGAATATGCCGATTTTAACGTACATCAAAGAGATTTCACCAAGACCAATGCTTTTAATTGCCGGAGAAAAAGCACATTCACGCTATTTCAGTGAAGATGCCTACAAAGCGGCTAATGAGCCCAAAGAATTAATGATAATCCCTAATGCCGTACACACAGACTTGTACGACAAAGTAGATGTTATTCCTTTTGGCAAGTTGGAAACATTCTTTAAAGAGAATTTGAAATAAAATGACCATAAGCAAGACACAAAATAAATTAAAACAAACCGTTTAAAAATATAGATAATGAATACAAATCAAAAAGTATGGTTCATTACAGGAGCCAATAAAGGGATAGGCGCTGCAATCGTAAAAGAAGCATTATCACAGGGCTACAGTGTGGTGGCCGCAGCCCGGAAGAAAGAAGAAGCAGAACAGAATTTAGGCGCACATTCCAACCTGTTGATTGTCCCGCTTGATATAAACAATGATCAGCAAGTAGATAATGCCGTTAAAGCAACGGTAGAAAAATTCGGTAGAATTGATGTGTTGATAAATAATGCAGGCTACGGTTTGTTAGGTTATTTTGAGGAAATGTCGGAAGAAAGCATCAGACGACAATTTGAAACCAACGTATTTGGGACGATGAAAATTACCCGTGCCATTCTGCCTATAATGCGTGAACAAGGAAATGGATTTGTTGTTACGGTTAGTTCTACATCAGGTATCAAAGCCGTAACAGGCGGTTCAGTTTATAGTGCATCCAAATTTGCTTTAGAGGGCTGGGCGGAAGGGATGAATATTGATATGAAACAATTTGGTATTCGTTTCATGTTGCTTGAACCCGGTGCATTCCGTACCGATTTTGCAAATGAAAATGCTTCAATGCAAATACCAGACTTGCACCTTGAAGCGTACGAGGAAGCTCGTGAAAATTTGGCAAAAGTATTCCGTACTATGAACGGAACACAGACAGGAGATCCTGCCAAGTTAGCCAAAGGACTTATCAAAGTTGTAAATTCCGAAGATGCACCTTTACGTTTGCTTATCAGTAAACCTGCAATACCTGCAGTTGAAGCCTATTACAAAAACCGTTTCGCTGAATTTGAAAAATGGCAGGATGTATCTGCGGATAGTGATTTTGAGGAGTAAATAAAATAAATGTAATACACGAACATAATGGACACAGGTTTTAAATTGATATCAAAAGTTCTGTTTGCTGGTACTATACTCTTATTTACAGCTTGCGACAACAATCAAAATCACCACAAAATGAATGATCAAAATAAAGAAGCCATTTTTAAAAGGGGCGAACAACTATCGGCAGATCTTATTACAGGAAAAGCCTGGCACAATAAGTTGGTAGATGAGGATAGCATTTATACAACCGCCGTTGGTGTTGAAGAATTTGAACCCGGTTCACGTAACGTCTGGCATTCGCACCCAGGCGGTCAGATTATTATCATTTTAGACGGAGTTGGTTATCACCAGGTAAAAGGAGCGCCTGTACAAGTATTGCGAAAGGGCGAAGTTGCGAAATGCCCACCCGGTGTATTGCATTGGCACGGAGCTTCAAAGGATAGTAGTGTAACGCAATTGTATATTTTGCCGAATACCGAAAAAGGCCTGGCAGATTGGTCGGACAGGGTTACTGATGAGGAATATAATAGCTTTGCGGCTTATACCTCTCGTATCTTTGATAAATAAATGCACTTTCCCGGGAGCATTTAAAATCGCAAACATAACATATTGTGGAAGATAACAGGAAGCGACCCACGCGAAGGAAGTTTATCCGGCAAACCATATTTACCGGAGCAGGATTAGTATTTGTAAGTTCATTAGCTTCTACTTTATCACAGGCAAAGGATTCAAAGAAAATGGCAAGAATATTTATTACAGGATCTTCGGACGGGTTGGGGTTATTAGCTGCAAAAGTACTTTTAGAACAA
Organism: Niabella sp.; assembly: GCA_027493055.1. Classification (GTDB taxonomy): domain Bacteria; phylum Bacteroidota; class Bacteroidia; order Chitinophagales; family Chitinophagaceae; genus Niabella. Next base: position 25,402 of record JAPUDO010000092.1, read on the forward strand.
GGCCACCAGGTAGTTTTACACGCACGCAATACCAAACGTAAAGCAGACACATTAAAAAAGGTGCAGGGAGCAGAAGCGGTTTTGATAGGCGACCTTTCAAGCTTAGAGGAAACAAAAGCACTTGCAGGTGAAGTAAATAAATTGGGGACGTTTGATGCTGTAATTCACAATGCAGGCGTTTACCAGGCCCCGGCAGAACAGATTTTTTCGGTTAATGTATTAGCCCCTTATATCCTTACCTGCCTTATTCAAAAGCCCCAACGGCTGATTTACCTTACTTCGGACATGCACCTGCAGGGCCGGCCAAAACTCGAATATTTCAAAAGTGATATACAACAGATCAACTATTCTGACAGCAAGCTACACGTTCTGATGCTCTGCAAAGCCGTTGCCCGGAAATGGAAAAATGTATATTCCAATAGTGTTAATCCGGGGTGGGTTCCTACAAAAATGGGCGGAGTTAATGCACCTGATGACCTGCAAAAAGGATATGAAACACAGGTGTGGCTTGCTACAAGTAATGAGGAGCAGGCTAAAGTTAGCGGCCACTATTTTTATCATCAGAAAGTAGGGCGTTCTAATTCCGATGCGGACAATGTTTCGTTACAGGAAAAATTTATGGCATTATGCAGGGAAATTACAGGGGTTGCATTTCCGCAATAGCATCTTTAACGGAAAAATACGTGACGAGAACCTATACAGGTGTTTTGCCAATTTACAGGAAAGAAATAAATTTTAATTTTTAAAACTATGAGTACATTTTCAATAAAGGCATTCGGCACTGAAGCACCCGAAGCCGATTTAAAACAGATGAACATTCAGCGCAGGGAAGCAACTGTTAAGGATGTGGAAATTGATATTTTATACTGTGGTGTATGTCATTCCGACCTGCATACAGCACGAAACGAATGGGGAGGCACTAAATACCCCAATGTTCCCGGACACGAAATTGTAGGACGCATTTCAAAAATCGGGAGCGGCGTAACCAAATTCAAGGTAGGAGATTTAGCCGCTGTTGGCTGCATGGTGGATAGTTGCCGCGAATGTGAGCAATGCAAAAAAGGCAGTGAACAGTATTGTGAGAATGGTAATGTACAAACCTACAATGGTTACGAAAAATACCTCAATAAGCAAACCTTTGGAGGTTACTCGGAGCGGATAGTGGTGGATGAGGATTTTGTATTGCGGGTACCGGCTAATCTGGATCTGGCGGCAACAGCTCCGTTGTTATGTGCAGGTGTAACCACCTGGTCGCCGTTGAAGCACTGGAAGGTTGGCCCCGGCATGAAGGTTGGTATTGTAGGTATAGGCGGATTAGGTCATATGGGCGTAAAGCTGGCTAAAGCAATGGGCGCTCATGTGGTAGTGATCACTACTTCGCCTTCAAAAGTAGAAGATGCCCGCCGGCTGGGAGCTGATGAGGTTATTTTATCTACAGATGAGGAACAAATGAAAGCCAATGCCGGTACACTCCATTTTGTATTGGATTGCGTATCGGCACAGCATGATATAAATGCCTACCTGAACCTTGTAAAAGTAGATGGCACACTGGCGCTTGTAGGCGCACCGGAACATCCCCTGCCCGTGGCGGCGTTCAGCCTGATTCCCACACGCCGGAACTTTGCAGGATCAACCATAGGAAGCATTACCGAAACTCAGGAAATGCTCGATTTCTGCGGGGAGCATAATATTGTATCAGATATTGAATTGATCAACATACAGGATATTAATACAGCTTACGAGCGCCTGTTGAAAGGCGATGTTAAATACCGTTTTGTGATAGATATGGCGAGTTTGAAAAATTAAATCAGGCAGTTTTGGCTATTTAGAAAGTTCCAGGTGTACCCCTAATGAGGGCAATACCTGGGCTTTCTTTTTAACAACTGATATGCATTAAAACGTTGGTTTAAGAGAAAACCTACAATGCAGCATCATTCAAATATGGAAATTGTCATCAATAAACCGGAAATTAAACGCCTATTCTAAAGGGGATTTTATTCACTCTTTAATATCAGGAGCCAGTCTTTATTGCAAAACAAAACCTTATCAAAGCGTATAAATGCTCATAGAACAGCACCAGGTTGCTTTTGTCTGCTTCTTTCTCTCCTTTGTAAGTGATAACGGCATCCAACATATCCAGCAGCTCCATTTGAGCGTAAGATCGGCGAAAGGTTTTACAGAACTGACGAACAACCTGTTCCGGGTTTTTCTTTTCATCATCTGTAAGTAATACCGTGGTGTTTTCCTGTGCAATTACTTTCCGGGCTTGCTTTGGCAGTTTTTTTAACTGCTTACTCTTTTTACCAGCGTTTTTCTTTTCATTTAACAAATAAAAAGCCTCTGCAAGCCTTTGAAGCTCTTTGGTAAAATCCAGCAAGTCTTCCCGGGCGCCGGCCTCCCGGTACGCGCCGTTATCGTTGCATAGCGCAAGCCGCTGCCAGCATTGAAGCTCCTGCTTCAGTTCTTCTAAGGGGTAATTATAAAACACTTCCCTCAGGCCGGTGTGGAGGTGTTTACCGGCCTGACTAAGAAAATGCCAGGGCTTGTAAAAGCGCCTTTTGGAGGAAGTGCAGGTGGGCATAGGTTGGTGTTTCATAAGAAAGTATTTTTGAAGTGGGGCTGTTCCATTCGTTTTCTTTTATGACCTAAATCTCCAACCGTTGCAGTCGCTATCCTAAATAAAAAGTCAATAAAATATCGCTTGCAGGCGATATTTTAGCAGGGTGATTTTGTTTATCTTTGAAAAGTGCTGTAAAGGCACGAAAAATTAAATCTTATGGAGAAAACAATACATCAGGGCAGAAACGTAAAGCGATTTAGGGAAATGCTGGGCATAAAGCAGGAGGCATTGGCTATCGACTTGGGTGATGATTGGAATCAACGGCGGATATCCTTGTTGGAGCAGAAAGAGATAATCGAAGACCCATTACTGCAACAAATTGCCGATGTACTGAAAGTGCCGGTAGAGGCGATTAAGAACTTTGACGAAGAAGCGGCAATTACTTATTTTAATACTTTTCAAGATGGAAGCATCAATCATGGTCATTTTTCGCCAAATTACAACAACTGTACCTTTAATCCCATTGATAAAATTGTTGAGCTCTATGAAAAGCTGGTAGCAAGTGAAAAAGAAAAAGTGGAGCTTTTGCAGAAGTTGCTGGAGAGGGTGAAGTAAATTTAATGTCTCCCAAAAGAAACTGATTGCGGTATTGTAGAGAGTAATAAACTTTTCTTCAATTCAATCCTTGTTTATAATAAATTCTTGTTGTTAACCTTTGCATATTGATTTTTATAGTGAATGGAAGGCCATCAGATTGACATACAATTTATAGACGCATCTGACTGGTTAGAACTAACCTGGTATAACAGTGGTGGTACCCGTGCCAAAAAAATTTTACAAGACCTTGAAGGAAATGAATTCTTTTTTAAGTGTTCAGAAAAAAAGCCTGCAAAAGAAGGTAAGCCGGAGAAGCATTATAAGTATGAATTTTGGAATGAAATTATTGCCTACCAGCTTGGTAAGCTCTTGGGGCTAAATATGCTTCGCTACGATGTAGCTGTGTTCAATGGAGAAATAGGCTGTATAAGTCCTAAAATGACGGTTACAGACGAAGAGCAATTGATAGAAATAGGCAGATTTATGACAGCGATAAATTCTGACTTTTTACCGGAGAATTATAAAACAAGAACTGAATATACTTTTCAGTTATTAACCGAAACGTTAGATTATTTTAGACTTACTCAATATTTACCGTTCTTTTTTCAAACACTGATTTTTGATGCACTTATAAGCAATACCGACAGGCATCAGGAAAACTGGGCATTTATTGGAAAAACCACTTTATTATCGGAAGCGTTAAAGCAAGTGGAAGATAACGTAAAAAGGAAGGGCTTTAAGAAGCTCCCATTATTACTAAAAGCGCTTTATCACTGGATGTTTGATAGAAAAAAGAATGAACTCTCTAAAGAAGGTAAGGTTTATAAATTGATACATACAGAAGTTTCCAAAACAGCTCCAATTTACGATAGTGGTAGTTCTCTGGCGCGGGAATTAACCGACAGCCGGGTAAATATGCTACTTAATAATGATGCCGAATTAAAAAAATATCTTGAGAATGGAAAATCAGAGCTGCATTGGAGCAATAAAAAACTCTCTCACTATGATTTAATCAAAGAATTGTTAAACTCCGCATATGTAGAGGAGGTTGTAAATGCTTCAAAGTTCTTGAAAAAGTGGGAACCAGACCTGGTGGTGAATATTTTAGATAAAATAAATACCCTGATTCCTGAGGAGTGGGCAGAATACGCTATACCAGATAACCGAAAATCACTAATTTTAAAATTGTTAACTTCGCGTTTTGAAGCAATATCCCAATTTTTCAGTGACTGAATTTGATAAAATATACGTAGTGTGGCGCAAAGGCGTTGGAGGAAGGCGTACTGCAGTTGGAGACTTAATAAAAGCCCCAGATGGCAGGTATATTTTCAAATATTTTCCTTCAGCCATTGAATTACAGGAAGCAGAGGGCTTTTCTCCTTATCCTGAATTTCAGGATCTTACGAAAGAGTATAATGGAAATGTTGTTGAAATATTTGGACAGCGTTTAACGAAGAACGAACGGCCTGATATTAACAGTTTTTACAAATTTTGGGAGGTTGATGCTGATAAAGCCCAAGATAAGTTTTACTTACTTGGAAAAACTCAAGGACTTGTTTCTACAGATAACTTTGAGTTTTTAGCAGATTATAAACTTGTGCCTGGTTTACACTTTTTGACTGAAATTGCCGGGCTTTCAAAATTGCAATTACCCAAAGGCACTTTCCAAATAGGGGAAGAATTGCAATATGAATTAGAACCTGATAATACTAAGGACAAACTTGCGGTAAAGCTACTCAAGCACGGCAGGGAGGTTGGGTATATAAAAAAATATCACAGCAAAGTGTTTCACGATGCTGGCAATAGTCGGTTGCGTTTAACAGTCAAAGCAATTGACCAAAACGGCGTTGTTAAACGGGTTTTTATTAAGGTATCGGCTTAATTACAGACTATACCGAATTACATCAGGACTTTTTACGCAATAATTTCTTTATTAATTTAAGCTGGCTGTTTCCCTATATAAATTAACTAAGTGATGTACGGACATATCTATCAACGGTTCATACATAAATGCGTTCATGTGAATATTCTCAGGGGTCATTAAATTCACTTTGTCTAATACATCTAATGAAGCTCCGCTTGAAGGGTACTGTCTTTTATACTCTTGATACAAAGTCTGCGTTTGATTCGAGGATATAGAGGTCAAGTCAACTTCTGATAGTTTGTTTATCAAATACTTTTCAGCGTTTAATCTTATCGCTATTGCAAGTGTGATTTTATTTTCGAGTAAAACTTCATCAATGGTTGACTCATTACAAATTGATTCAGCAGTTTCTTTTATAAATGAAACAATATCTTTGTCAGGAAAAGGATTGGTTTTGCCATGTAGTTTTATCAATCTGTTTGTATAAATAGAAAAAATATCGTTAGTAGTAAGCGATTCGCTTTCAGGTTTTAAATGCAAACAACTTGTAAGAGACAAATATTCCGGACAGCTATCTGATTCACTATATTCAATCAAATTTCTCACGAAAGCTATTAAACTGACAAAAATTTTAGGATCCGAATGTCTTCCAATAAAATAATCGAATACATTTCTTACATATTGCCCAACGTGTAGTATGATCTCTTTAGAATCAGATTTTGTTGCCATATAAACGACTTGTCGAGAAAGACTTAATCGTGAAGTAACAGTTCTATAAAAGTCAAAATTGTGGGTTAAAATAATGATTCGAAATATGTCTATTTGGCATAATTCTTTAAGGTATTCGATTATAGCAAATTTATTCTTATAGTCGAAAGAGTCAGCAATATCATCGAAGATTAGTAGAGTTGTATCATTATTTTGTTTCCTTGATTCAATCTCAAATAAAAATTGCAATATAAAGTATGCTCTTTGTTCACCTTTGCTTAAAATGGCTAATAAGCTGTCTTTAGTTTGTTTTATAGGCGTATCATTTCTGTCTATGTACTCAAATTCTAAATTAGCTGTTTCTTGTTTGAGAATTATATCATCCTGATTTGCCAGTAAAACTTTAAAGGGAACAAAAAATCTTGAATTAAAAGTTCTAATAATTTTAGTCCATAATTCAAACTCTTTTTTTGACTCTTCAATAATCTTTTCTAATTCAATTTTCTTTTTTGCATATAGGTTGGACAAATCCTCTGCTTCATTTTTAATTTCAGATAAAAAATTTATCCAAACTTCTTTTTTGAATTTATCATAGTCTTCTAAATTAACAAGCAGTAAGTTATCTTTTTCAATTACTTTTTGAAATGATCTGAGCTCGGCATTTGCACCAATTGCTCTGTCAACCCTTTCAAAAGATTGTTTCAATTTTTCATCGTTTAGAATGGAATGAATTTCATCTTGAACAAGTTTTTTTAATTGTTCAGAGTTTTCAATTTCTGTCCCGTCTTCCAAAACAAATTTATGCCCTGCATCAAAATACGAATTGTCCTCAATAGATTTTAGTATTTCATTTGCTTGATAAGTCCCAAACGTATTGTTGTTGGATGATTCTCTAAAAAATTTTGACTTAGAGATAATATTTTTGTAGTTACTTACATATTGATCAAGTATAGCTTGATTTTTATCTAAAAATTTTTTGACATTCCCTTTTTTATCAAAAACATCATTGTATCTGAACTGTGGCTTATTAAATTTATCTTTCAAGTTTTTTACTTGCGCTAATAATACTTCAAAAAATGTAACTAAGGACTCTTCTGAGAAAGCATTTACAAATTCTGTTTCGCAGTCTGTACTTTGGGATATCGCTTTAAGCTTTTTGATAAACTCTGATTTTCCTGAGTTTAGTTCGATATAGATTGCATCATATTTTTCTTTTAAATCTTTACTTGCCAAAAATGTGCTTATCTTACTTGAAGCATCAAAACCATTATCTTCAGCATTAATAACTAAGATGCTGTTTGGGTTTATTTCGTTACCATCTGCCAATACTTCACATTTCGTTAGTCTTGTATTGTAAATCCTATCGCAAGGCAAATTTTTTTCATCCTTTTTTGAAATCAGATCAAGTGTTCTCGCAAAGGAGGTTTTCATTGTTCCGTTAGGAGCGTATATTAAAAACGACTTACTTTTTTCAAAATCAAACTCGTGATTAAGTTTTCCAATTCCAAAACAATTTTCAAAATCAATATAAAGTTTTTTCATAACCTTGATTGCACGCGACATTTATACAATAATGTAACATATTTGCGACCGTTGGATGGTAGCTCCGTAATATGCTTATTTATGGTATCGTAAAGGCTTATAGAGCTGCTCTTTTGAACTGCCCTTTGTCAAAAAAGCTCTCCCAGCCCTTTCTAATAAAGAATTTCTACATCAATTGAATCAACACAAGTTTGCGTTTTTGAATGATTGTTGGCAGTCTGAAAAGGATCACTATTTATCTGAAGGTTTTCTATTTTGGCAACTGGAATACACCGCCAATTTTTTGCAGGATCTGAACTTAAGCCAGAACTTGAATCTCCTCCATATTGGTAAAATAATGCTTGTTCCTTACCGTTTTTTCTTCCAATAACATGGGGTGTCATTTTACGCAAATAACCGTTGTAAGAGCAGGTGACACATTGCTTGTTTAAAATAGCTTGTCTTATTAAATTATATGTACTCATAAAGTTTATTTTAGTATCGTAAAAATTAAAGGTTCAAAACAGGGCTGTGGGCTATATATTTTAAAGGCTAACAACCGTTCTAACCATTGTAAATTTATTTTTCTTATGCTATAAAAATGAATGTTTTAGATGAACTGGCTATATTTTTCGTTCAACACCCCTCTTTTTAAGGTAAAGGAGTAACTGTTCTTTGAATAAATTTCAAAAACGGAGTATTTATATATATACGGTGTATTGACAGATGTATCGAAGCAATCGAAAATTATCAAGGGGACAAGTGTAGCAAAAGTTTATACTATAAACGTATTACCGGCTATTATGGTCTGAAGAAGTACAAATTTTTATGCACCTTTATGTATATTTTCTTTTACAAGGATGAAGACAGTTGAAAGATACAGAACTTTTGAGCAACTTAAATCTGCTGAAAAAGCCGCTTCGGATACCAAAGCGAGTTTGAAAAAGTATGCCGACTTTGAAATGCTTGTAAACAGGATATATGTAGCCAAAACAGGTAAAAGCATTGCATCCAAAGCTACTATTTTAAATAACAATGATAATCAGTAACGTTGAATAGCCAATTCCCTTTCTTTTCTAAATAATTCCGCAAATTCAACAACTTAAAAAGTTAAAGAATAAAAATTAACTGGCAGGTTCCTCTAAATAAAATGCTCAGTGACCCGCCTCTTTCTGCAACCTACCCGCTTCGGATCTTAGCTTTTCTGCCTCCCTGGTTTTACGGTACGCCTCAAACAGCAGTTTCATATTTTTCAAATTTTCTTTTTCCCTTGTAATAACCGAATCCCTGAGTTTAGGGTTATGGGTATATTCTTTGTCTGCTTTATCCAGGTAGCGCTGCAAAAAAACCTGGGCTGTATCTAACCGCAGGTAGCGATATTTAGTGTCATTTTCTATATAGCCATCAAGTTTTTGCACGGTATTATACCATCCACTGCAAAGAAAGCAAACGGCAATAAAAAGAACTCCGGCAGCAACAATGATCTTATTAACATGATGATGGTGTTCTACCTTTTGTTGTAATGGCTGGGATAACTTCTGGTTTAAAGCAGACAGCTTCTGGAACAACTCGTGCATGGCTTTTAAAGGAAAACTTAACCGGCCTATGATTCCTTCCAGCTTTTCAAACCCCCTTTTAACCTGTTCGGGAACATTATTATCGGGGCGTTGTTGCTGCTCCTGGAGGTGGATAATCTGCTGCACTTTCACGTTCAGTTCCTTGATCTCACCCATTAAAGCGCTCATGTTCTTGATGTTTTCCTGATACTGTTCAGTAAATTCGTTCAGCACAAACAGTACCGTTTCCTTTTCCTCCGTGGTCAGATTCTTTTCTGTATTCATACATATTCTTTTTAAAAAATGTTTTTATGGCCGGTAACCCCGTTTTTTCTTTTTCTTGTTTTGATGCCGGTAGAACTCTTTCATTGCTTCCGCATTGGCAATATCTTCTGGTGATGGATAGGAAGGATTGAAAAGTTCTGCTACTATGCCACCAACAGCCTCTGTAATCTGGGTAACGACCTTATTGATATCGCTTTCCGTAGCATTGGCAACGCCTGGCACCAGGTGTTCAGGCATCCGGTTAAATCTTGCTGTTTGCCTACGCTCTTGAGCTGTATGATTTTTTTGAAGATCAATTAGTCCTTCCCCTTTAAAATTACGGGCCTGTTTAGTTTGCAGGTACGTTTCGATTTTGTTTAAAGAAAATCCCAGCTCGCTGCCTTTTACTTTCACCTTTTTGTCGTCAATAAAACTGATACCCCGGCCCTTTATAACAGTATAACCTAACTGCTGCATGTTCCCGAAAAAGCTATTCAGACTGGTTGCCTGTTTAAGACAATGTACCAGATCCTGCCGCATCTTTTCTTTTCGCTTGTCGTAGCGGGGCAATTGCTGCTGATCTTTGGGCAAAAATTGTTTGGGGCTTAACACCTGGGTCAGATGGTATTCTTTTTCGAGCCTGCGGCAGAGCTTGTCCATTTTATAAAAATTATTGCTGGTACTTGCTGCTTTGCCATCAAAACTTACCCTGTTGGCTACAAGGTGAATGTGCTGTTCTTTAGTATCGTGATGTTGAATAACGATGTACTGATTTTTTGCAACCCCTAACTCTTTAGCCATTTCTTCGGCAATGGATAACCATTGGCCGCGGGAGAGAACTTCCCCCGGAGCCAGTCGTAAAGAAGCATGTAGCACCGGTTTTTCTACCCGCCTGCTTAGTTTTCTTACATCCATAAATTGTGCGGCCAGTTCTTTTTTATCTCCATAGCATTGGTTATAGGCAAGTACCTCCGCCCGGTTTTTATGGCGTAGCCCGTCCTGCCCTGTCAGCTCTTTTTTCTTTTCATCGGTCAAAGCCCGCTTATCTTCCAAACAATACCCAATACAATGTGCAAAGGATTTTCCGATGGTAATAGTGGCGATCATTGTAAATATGTTTTAATAGAGGTCGCAATCCCTTTCAGCTCTTTTGATAACAAATCCAGTCCCGCACGATCCACGGGGGTTAATATATCCGTTACACTATTATGCTTTTTAGCAAGCTGGTTAAGGTTAGCGGCCATGTGATTGATGGTACCGGTAAACAGCAACACTTCTTTAGGAAGCGTTTTTTCTTTTACGACAACTTGTCCGTTCAATGCCATTGAGCGTAAAAACTCTGATAAGTACATCCCCGCTTTTTTAGCGTTACCTGTAATCCTTACCTGTTCGTACCGTGTGCATTTGAGTGTTAGCACCACGTTACGTTTAATGGCCTTCTGAGGCCGTCCGCCTTTGTTTTTTGCCTGCTTTTGTTCTTGTGCCATTATTCTATCCTCCCTTTTGATCCCGCCAACAAGCGGGAGAAAAAGCCCCCGAATGGCGCCCCAGCGGCATGAGGGGCCAGCGTTTTGGTAATACCAAAACATTGCTGGCTACCTAAACGCCGGGTATGCCTGACTATGCTCATTAGTGTCTTAAAGAGTAAGAGCTTTGTATTATTACTCCCTTAGAAAGTCAACTGTATAAAGAAAAAGCAACGTTGCTTTTGGCGCCGTTTAACTATAGCCTAATGGCAGATAACAATGAGCGTTGCTTAGTATGTTTTACCTGACACGTAACCCTGTATTCTTTAAATAAACTCACCTACTACTGAATAGAAAGTCTGTTTAAAATACTCAGTTGCGCTACCTGAAAACCTGTCAGTGTAGAGGTTTATCAGAATCTTTTGCTTTTACTTTTTCTATAACAGTATCAAACTTCCCGGTTAAAAATTCTGGGGTTACCAGGGCCGTGTCGCCGGATATTATCCTTCAATTGCATCCATAGCCCGATATTAAAATCTGCTATTTCTAAAATCTCCATTACTGTTAACCGGTGAGGGTTCAGGACTATTGCCGAGGTTTTTGCAGCCGGTTTTATTCTTGCAGGTTTGTCTTCTTGCAATGAGCCAGTGAGATCGGTGCTTGTTTTTTCCTCCGGTTGCTGCTCAAAAAAAGAAAGGATATTTGGTGCCGCACCTTCGCCCACTTCCAAACTGTTTCCAATAGCCATGCTATTGCCATACAATTTAATTTGCTTTCCGCTGCTAAGCGTCAGGGTTCTTCTTTTAAAGTCTGCCATACTATTTTAGTTTTATTGTTTTTGAATGTGATGATTTGTTAGAATTGTACAGGCTTTGCTTTTGTTTAAACTGATGAACATACCAATCATTGAGATCATCAAAGCCTTCATATAAACTGCTTTTGTCTTCATAAGCAGAATGGGATTTAATGGCTTGTACAGTGCAAGCCTGCCCGGCGGATCCCCGGTCTAACCAAAGGCCGATATTATGATGTGCCTCCATTGTTTGTTTTGCTCTTTGAAAGAACGAAAGAGAATTAAGCACTAATAAATTACTGGAGCGTTGCTCATTTTTGAAATGCGACAGCCAGGTGAGGAAATCAAAAAAACCTTCAAATACCTGTAGTTCCTTTTTTCCATTGTCAAAAAAGCGAAATGTTTTAGGCGATGAACTTCCCTTGAAATAAGAATTGCGGAGTTCATAGCCACCTTTACCGTTGGGAAAACCGATGGCTGTATGGCGCTTTTTGTAAAGATTAAAGTCAACTTCCTGGCAAAAACGGCTGGCAAGATCAGGAGCAATGGCTCTTTCATTAAGGTAGTGTAATAAACGCAAGTTGCTCAACTGCCGGGTAGCTGTAATAATAATTTTGCTATCGGTAGATTTTTCTTTTTCACCCGCAATGGGGCCGATGTTGCTTTCCTTCTTTAATGACGGGTGAAAAGAAAAATCGTTTTGCCTGTAATCCCTGCTTAACAGTTCCAGGAATCCACGTACATCTACATGGTGATACAGGATACCAAAATCTATAATGTTACCGCCTTCTCCGCTACCATGGTCATACCAGATATTACTCCTTCGGTTAATTTTAAAAGAGGGTGTACGCTCCTGGCGAAAGGGAGAAATGTACCAATAATCGTCTCCTTTTGTTTTAATAGCCCGAAAACTCAGCGAGGAAAGGTAATCTACCATGTCTATTTTCCGGGCTTCAGCGATCGTTAACTTTCCCATTGGTCAGCGTTTAAAAAGTTGGAGCGGCGTTTTTGTTTTACATAAGCTATTACTTCAGAGCGGAGAAAGTACACCCTACCCCGTTGCTTATGAGAGGGCAAGCCCCGTTTCATCCAGTCGTGCAGCGTGACCAGGGAGATGCGGAAAATTCCGGCGATTTCCTTTCGGGTTAATAAAGGTTCTTCATCCGGGTTTTCAGGGGAAGTGTTTTTTATAGGTGTACTTTCCAGGCATTCCTTCACAGCCTCCCTGATCCACCGGCGAAAATCATTCTCATTCGGAATAAATAAAGTGTCCATAAAAAGAGTTTTATGAACGCAAGATGGGTTAGAATTAAAGCGAAGTCAATGATAGATGGGTCGTGTATTTTTATAAACTGGATGTGAGGGAGTTACAATCAGTAAAGTAAATAAGGCTGATGATAATAAAGCTGCTTTATTTACCATAAAAAAATAGTTCCAATGCTTCCACGAGTTTTTTAACCGGTGGGTGATTCATTTTTAAGCGCTCATTTTGTTCTCCTACTTTCTTTTGAAGCGTTGGAATTTTATTGTCGCGGAACGCATCAAAATGAAGATGTAAAATGGTGGCAATATCCATGGCCGTAAATTTTTTGAACAATTGCTCGGCCCTGGCAAGTTCGGGCGGAGCCTGTACCTGCTGCCATAAAATGAAGAGCTGAATAATCTTTTCTTCATGGTTGCGGTTATTCAGTTCAATTCGCCCGGCGGGCAGGCGTTCTGTGATAGACGATAACCGTTCTTCCGTTTCTGCCATGATCTTGTCTATATAATCACCTAACTGTGCCGAAAGTTTTTGCATGAAGTGTTCCACTTCTGCCGGGTTCGTGGCCGGTTGACCCGTAAACATTTGCCGTACCTCCTGCTCCATCTCCTGTTTGATCATACCCTTTTGCGATTCCTTCCATGCCTGCTGTTTTTCCTGTACCCATTCAAAAGCAGACTGTAGCTTTTTATGTTTTGAGTCCGTTACTTTCATTTGCAGCCGGTCTCTTAGTTCGTAATGAAGGAACCGTAAAAAGTCGTGCTGGTCGGTGTAGGCGGAAAAGTGAAATTCCAGAAAATGAATAATGTCGTATCCTTTATACTCACAGAGCTTATTAAAAAACTCGTTGTAATACCGCTCCCTGTAAGGTTCTTTTGGAAAGTAAAGGTAATGATCCGGCTGGTAGTCGCCTATTTTATACTGAAAATAAGGTACAAAGTTTCCTGGTTCCCGGGAGTAAGCAGATCGCCCGAAAAGGTCAGCAGCCATATTGCGCAGCACCATATTACTCCGCCATTTTTTAATCCATGCCATACGCGTTTATTTCATAGTTGAGCTAATAAATCTTTCTTAAACCGACATGAAATTTTTCAGGCTTAAATTACACAAAAGAAGCCTGAAAAATTTCATCAAAGGTTCCTCTTGACCAAAAACAATAATAAATATACAAGAGAAATTTAAGTAATTATGGAAAAACGAAATAGAGAGGCTTTGCCAACACAGTACTTCCCGTTTTAAAAAAGATTCCCTTTCATCAGTGTATAGTAAAACCGCTTATTACCTGGGGAGGAAAAACACTCCTGTAAATGATGTTGCCAACATTAGAAATCAGCATCACAACCTTGGGCCTTTTTTCCTGTCCGGACGAATATTTCGGGATTGCTTTAAAGATCTTTGCGGTTTAAAAATTAACTTAGGATTAGCTGCCGCTTGTTTTAACCTTTCCGATACGAGCTTCCACTCTATATCTTTTCCTATAAAATCAATCTTTACCCCATGTTCAATATCATCATGATATAACAGGGCATTTCTCGCCGTTGCTATGTCAATATTGGGGTACTTATGCCCACACGCTTTCAACATTTCCTCTAACGGCATATATTCCAGCAATGCGTACACATCTATAAAGTCTTTTAACCTTGTGCCGTTACCATATATGGCATTTAATTTCATGGCGCTGATATCCAGTAAGGATAGCATTCTAATACCTTCTTTTTCTTCTATCTTATTCAGCAGGGGGTATTGGTGTGCAATAATATCAACTTTAACTCCGTCTACAACACTGAAAACATTGTTCCTGATCGGGCGAATATTTTCGACTGGATAAGAGGCTTTTAAATGATCAGCAATCTGGGCAGACTGAAAAGGACTGTCTGCAAACAAATCAATATCTATGGATTTTCGATGTCCTATTTTTAAGGCCAAAGCAGTACCTCCCACCAAATAGAACGGACTAAAGACGGGATCCTGCATAAAACGCATGATCAAATCCAATGTTCCTTTCTCGACTGTTTCCTTGTATAACATAACAAATCCTCCTTCCTTAGATTGAAATAATTACAGGCATCCTCTATGGCGAAATCCGGCAGGTATTTTATTTCATGCAGAAGGGCATTTACAATGTTAGCATGACCATAGAAACTTAGCATTTCCTGCCAATCGCTTTCATTTCCCCGCTCAATTACCCGGGCAATGATACTGCGATAATCTCCGACCCAGTCAATTTCATCATACCGCTGATCCCAAAACAAATGCTTTGGCAGATCTGGCTTTAAACCAACATTGGTTTGTTTTCCTTCTTTTTGAATATTTGATATGTTATCTGGATTCTTCACTATCCATAAAGTTAAACATAAATTACCGTTGGTAATCAAATAACAGCCTGTAAATAGGGTTACTATTAAACCTCTTCCATAATTACCTGGGATTCAGCAGGTACATTATGTGATTGGTAATGTGTTTCGTTATCCTTCCTGTTTTTCTTAAATGCCGTCAATTTTCCTGCAATTTCTTTCTTAGTGTCATTGCCAAAACTATCCAGGTAATTTTCGGTAGTTCGTATGTCTTCATGCCCCAACGCTTCCTGTATTACTTCCGTACTGGCTCCTGAACGTTTCAGAACAGTGGCAAAGCTGTGCCGGGCAACATAGGTAGTTGCCTTTTTATCAATTCCTAAATTTTCACAAATCTTTGCCATCCAATCGTTGATAAACCGGACAAAAAATTGCACCAGATCGTATTGCCTTAGTGGAGTTACGCCCTCATAAAGAATCGGGAATATGTAATTATCCGATCTTTTATCCTTGTTACCAAACTCTTCAATGATAGCGGCGATTTCCTCAGTTATATAAACAACAATTGGTTTGGGATCAGAACGGCTGGTTCGCTCCGTTTTTGCCCGTTCAAACACAATATATTCCTCCTGTATATTTTTATATTTAAGCAATGCCACATCTTTGGGGTTAATACCATTGCTGAAGTAGCAAAACAGCCAATATGCTTTTGCTTTCTTTTCACTTTCACAAGATGGCTTGTAGTAATATATCTGCTCAATATGATTCAACTCTAATGCTTTCTTCTTATTCCTACTGGTAGGGACTTGATATTTTCGCCGTCCAAAGGGATAACATTTTTCCTTTTTTATTATTCCATTTGCATCAGCTTCATTAAAAATTGTCCTTAAAGCACGGGTATAAATGCCTATGGTGGTTTTTGACATTCCTCCCAGTTTTGCCCATTGCTCATATCTGTTAAGATAGTTAACTGTCATATGGCTAAATGTAACGTTGCCACTAAAACGTTTAAAAGAGTTGTAGGCACAATGACAACTTAAAGCGGTACCTATCCGGCCTTCGGTAAGCAACTTCTTTATATAGGAAGTGAATGTGAAGACAAAGGTTGTTGGGTCTGCAGGCGGTTCGGTTAAAATTGGGAATTTCTTATGGAAAGGGGTGTAATCAAAATCATCCCTATTTAAAGCGGCAGTTATGACCTTATTCTTCAAATATTTTCGTTGCCGGAATAATGGGTTGTTGAAAACAAAATCCTTTTCAAAATCGTCAAAACTAAAGGGTTCAAGAAAGCTAATAGCTTCTTCTGCTTTTCGCCTGATCTCTTTGAGACTATCCTTTACTTTTTGCATTTGGTCGGATACCCTGGAAGCGGAAAGGTTTTTGTACTCTTTCACTGTAAGGTCGTAAATTGTCTGGTACCGCTGCGGTTCTCCGTTATAAGTAACCAACAATTTGACCGGATATTTGCCTGTCTTTTTTTTAATCCTGCGGGTGTCCAATGTGATAACAACTGATGCTGACATAAACGCTGATTTTTATGGTTCACAATAGCCCTTGCCTCAAAATTTGCCAGTAATTTGCCAGCAAAACATAGCTAAACGACCTTAGAATGTCTATGTCGAAATTAATGAAAATTATATAAGTTATTGATAATTAAATAGTTAAGTTAAATTAACTTTATCCCGGTTCAGTCTGATTAAGTTGCCGGGAGGGCTGTTAATCAGAGGGGCGCCCGTTCAAGTCGGGCAGGGGGAGCTGAAAATTTAGCAGTTACATATTAATGTGTAACTGCTTTTTTCATTTGAGACATTCAATTTGCGGATAACTATTTTTAGTTTTTTTGTCTTTACGAAACGACAACTAACGTATCTATAAGATTCATTGACTGAAGAATATTAACCGTTATCTGAAATAACCTGCAAATTCTTACTTGCAAGCAAGTTTCAATCCTTTTTGTAGCCATATTTTTCATATGCTAAGCTTATTAATAAAGACAAGTGCTCGTAGAACAGCACAAGGTTGCTTTTGTATGCTTTTTTGTCCCCCTTATAAGTGATTACGGCGTCCAGCATATCCAGCAGCTCCATTTGAGCGTAAGATCGGCGAAAGGTTTTACAGAACTGACGAACAACCTGTTCCGGGTTTTTCTTTTCTTCTTCCGTAAGTAACACCGGGGTGCTAACCTGTGCTATTGCTTTCGGGGTTTGCTTTGGCAGTTTTTTTAGCTGCTTACGTTTTTCACCGGTGTTCTTGCTTTCATTTATAATATAAAACGCTTCTACAATCCGGTGCAGCTCCCGGGTAAAATCTATCAGGTCTTCCCTTGCGCTTGCTTCCCTGTACGCACTATTATCGTTGCATAGCGCAAGCTGCTGCCAGTATTGAAGCTCCTGCCTTAGCTCTTCCAGATCGTAGTTACAAAACACTTCCTGCAGGCCGGTGTGGAGGTGTTTACCGGCCTGACTAAGAAAATGCCAGGGCTTGTAAAAGCGCTGTTTGGAGGAAGTGTAGGTGGGAATGGGTTGGTGTTTCATAAGAAAGCATTTTTGAAGTGAATAATGTGTTTAAAGACCGGCAGCGCATAAAAAAGACGTGGGTTAGTCCTTACCGTGCTGACGGGCTGCGACACCCTGACTACGTATAAGAACGCCCACGCCATAACGTGAGCGATTTACCTTATTTCCCGTAGTCGTTGAAAGGTCGCAGTTTTCAGCACGAGAATAAAGCAAACACGCTTAATATTTTTAGGAAAGCGGCTGCAAAATAAAATTGAATTATGTCATAGCAATATTTTTTTATTTAGTTTAAAACTGCTCCTAAAGATATATAAATCTTTCTTGTGAGCCAAATTTTATTTCATGTGAAGCAGTTAAAAATAAAAATCACTGTTTTATATAAGCAATAAATTTGTTTACAAGAGCAAATTATCATTATTAATGAGCAATTTAAAGTCAAAGCGAATGGCTGATAAAATTATTATTAACAGGCTGGCGGCAGTGCTGAAAGAAGAGAGAGTAAGTAACAAAGCCCTGGCAGCTGAGTTAGGGTATGAGGAAACGACTATTTCGAAGTGGGCTACAAATACCATACAACCCCCGCTTGCTACCTTCTTTCGCATTGCGCTCACCATCAACCGAGACCTGAAAGATTTTTTTATTTCTTCTAAAGACATTGATGGAGAGGAGAAGAAAAAACTACTTAAGGAGTTGGCGGTGATTGCGGAAAAGGGAAAGAGGACGGGGAAAGGGAAATAAGCGTTTAGAACATCGTTGCTATTTTTGAGCAGCCTACATACTGCTTCAATTGAAATTAAAATGGAATTACAACTACTTCAGCCCAACTTAATAAAGCTGTTTGAAAAGCAGGTGAAAGCATCTGTTAGCAAATGTTTAAAGACAGCATAAAGCAAAACAAAAGCGGTACCGGACAAAATAAAAATCAAAAGCCAAAAGGGGCGGAAGCCCTTGACGAGATACTGAAAAAACTGCCCAACAAAAAGTAAAAATACTTTACCCTATCCTTTACCGTAAAGTATAGTCTATTTTCATTCTTTTCTAATCTTGCCTTGTAATTACAGTACAGGCAACCGGTTGCCATTTTATTAATTTTTAAGATATCCAAAATGGGGCTAAAGAATCACCAGATAGAAATCTACGAAAGAATTAAAAATGTAAATTTAAAAATAGCCGTTACCATAGTATTCCTAACGGTGATGGTGGGTGTTCTTATTGTTCTTATTGTTTTTATCATTCTTTGTTTTACGAAAGATAAAGGAATTGAAAAGATTGTTTTGGGCGTTATAGAATGTATAATGGTGAATGCCATCCGTCCGCTGGCAAAACATTTTTTTCCTGTACTAAGTCCTCCTGTTAAATAGGCCATTTAAAAATCGCATCGCTGTATTTGTTAATATTTTGGTGCAGTCTGCTATTTAAGCCATTTAAGTAACCCCTCTACGCCTGAAACCGAATAAATAATGATTCCTATTATAATAGCAATTATGATAACAACTATCCAAAATAGTGCTGTCATATTATCAACGTCTTTTCTATATTCCGGTGTGCCATTGACATAATTATAATGGGCCTGGTTTCTAAGTTTGCGTCTGCCATATTTGGTATTAGGATTATACGGTTTGCGTTGTGCCATGTTTCCTGTGGTTTATTTATTATTTATCTTCTTCTGCTGGGTGCACTTCTTGTATGAGGACTTACATAAGTACCATTTTTTCGATAATATCCCCGTACATGAACCGGACCACCGGTACCAGGTTTATAGGTATCAGAACTTCCGGAAGAACTGGCCTTATAGGAGCTCTCGTCATCAGCTTCTTTCTTTTGAAAGTAGTTGTTTTTTGCTTCCCTGCTTTTTTGTTTATATGCCAGAAACGAAGAGCCATACATCTTTTTATATTTCTTTTTTGATGCACGCCGGGATAATGTAAAACCAGAAGTGCTGGGAATGTACCCCACTTCGTCGCCATAAATAATTTTATAATTAGACTGTCCCAATTTTTTCTTATTCTGCAGCAGGAAGTAATTATATGGAGCAACAAAGTCTGTATTATATTCTGATTCAAGGCTTGAAACAAAATCAACTGAGGAATATTTTACCGAATTCGAACTTTCAACCAGGTAATACCGGTTACATGAACTTAGAACAATAATGATTAATAAAGTAGTAAGGTTTATACGCCTCATTGGTAAATTTTTTAATGTTTATTATTGATATTTTCCTTGCTGATCCTCCAGGATTTTTTCGTTCAATATTGTCGCTGACACAATGCAACAATCTGCCATACGTACTATATTGTCATTAATATAATAATATCCCGGTCTGCACTTTTTTCTGCGATCATTTAGCGCTGCTATACCCGCACGTAGTCCTTGTTGCCTCGCTATCCTATATACATATTTGCTACATGTTTCTTTAAAGATGCATCGCTTCCTGCTTTTTTTAGGTACCAGCAGCCAATACAATTGTATTGCAAGAAGTAAAGAATAGCGCATCTAAGCTGATTGAGAAAATATAACCAACTGAAAGAATGTAGTGCTGGTTTTAGCGTTGATGCCAAAACACCCCGGGTCGTCTACAACTGTTTCAAACTTTTCTACAGATTCAAACGCCCAGCCCTGCGCGGCAAAATCGTTGATAAGTAATTCTAATTTTTGAGCTACTGTTCCGGTTGTTTCTTTTGTCGTAATGTTTGCCACATAGGGCACTACCTTGTAGGTTTTCATTATACTTGTTTTGAAACAAACTTATACTCCCCAGGCAGTAGAAAATTACGGAAACCCGTAATGAAATTTTTTTCTATTTCATTGCTGACCAGAAATATAGAAAACTAAAATAATGCTACCACCTGTACAGTGATAAACGGAGCGTCGCAAGATGGATGCCCTATATTCTTAAGACGGGAACAGAAGAATGAAAGCTCTATTTATGTTACATGCTATTGTTGGGCAAATTAATAAGTACTACCTTCAAAAACAAGAACCGTCATAATATGTGATCACGAAGTGTTACGGGGTATTAAAAAAGCTTATGCACAAAAGAGTGTATAAGCAATGTACAAGTTCTACAAAGTTGGATAAAAAAGGGTAATGATTTGTCAAACCCAAGCATTGATATAAAATTGCAAATATTTCGGTCCCTTTTCAAGGGCCGTGAGGATGTGTTTGCAACCCGTTGGGAAATACCGGCTCGTTCGCCAGGGGTGAAACCAAAAGTGGTTACATGCCCGCCTATTTTTATGATCCTTACTCCGCCGGAAAATTTCAGCCGGGTATTGCATGATTATGCTGATGATCAAAAAGGGTTTGTCATTTGGAGGCATGCGTTGGAAGAGCGATTGGTTTAAATGGTCGCGAAGCTTGTAAAATAAACATTTTACTATGAAATTGTCGTTTTTTAATCGTTTTACAGGGACTTTAATTGATTTACAGGTTTTTGCCTGTAATATTTAGCAGGAAGATCAATGCTTAAAATGCTGCCGGTTCGTAATTTGTACTGCGGCCGCCGCCTCGTTCTTGCTGTAAAATACCTTTTTCTATTAAGTCTTTTATATCCCGTAAAGCAGTATCTGGAGAGCATTTTGCTATTTTAGCCCATTGGGAAGATTTTAATTTCCCGTCAAACCCATCCAGGAGCTTGTTAAGTACCAGGCGCTGTCTTTCATTTAAGCTGGTATGCTCGTGTACTTTCCAAAACGTAGCTTTCTGCAGAATTTTCTGTATTGTTTTTTCCGTAGCCAACAACGCGTTTTTGAGGCAATGAAGAAACCAGCTTAACCATTCCGTAATGTCTCCGCTGCTGTGCTGAACTTTTTGTAATACAGCATAATATTGTTTTCTTTCGATCATTATCTGACTTGACATACTATAGAATCGCTCAGCGCTATTTTCTGCACGGGCCAGGAACAAATCTGTAATAGCTCTCGCTATTCTTCCGTTGCCATCATCAAATGGGTGAATGATGATAAACCAAAAATGGGCGATTGCCGCTTTCAGTACAGGGTCTGTTGCCGCATCATCGTTAAACCATTGAATGAATTTGTCCATTTCCGGTTTTACCAGATTGGCTGCCACTGCTTCATAGTGAATTTTTTCCTTACCCATTGCTCCCGAAACTACCTGCATTTCTTCTGTACGATATTTCCCGGCCTCAATCCTGTACATACCACTATAACCTGTTGGGAACAGGGCCGCATGCCAGCCGAATAATCGTTCTTCGGTCATTGGCTTTTTATAGTTCTGGCTGGCATCCAGCATCATCTCTACAACTCCTTCAACACTTCTATTGGAGGGAACAAGCCCTGCTGCATTTATTCCTAATCGTCTTGCAATGGAAGATCGGACCTGTTCATAATTCAGTTGCTCCCCTTCAATTTCCGATGATTTTACCACATCAAGTGTAAGCGTAGTGAGTGCTGCCTCCTCTTTTGAAGAGAATCCAAGACCACTCATCTGTCCGGATATCTTCCCTTGCAAATGGCGTACCTCACCAAATATTGGGTTGATTACTTCATCTTTCCAGGTAAAGTTTGTCCAGTTCTTGTGCTGATAAATATATTTTGCCACGCTTGATAGAATAGTGATGCGGCAAATATACCAATTATTCACCGCAAATTTGCGGTGAATAGGGTAGTTAATCTCCGCAGGTTTTGGATTTAAAAACACCAGCCGAAGAAAATAGGTCTGGAAAATTTAGCAGTATGCCTGCCAAAAAGTGTGTGTTTCTGTTGGTTCAAACTGCCCGGTTCACTATAGACATTACAATACGGTTTTTAGTGAACTATAAACAGAAGCTGCGTTCTCATGGTAACGATGTAAAAAGCACGGTCATACAAACCATACATAGCACCGGTATCAGTATTATTTATACATCGCTGGTGTTAATTGCCGGGTTTATTATTTTCTGCTTTAGCGGATTTGGTGGCACTCAAGCATTAGGTTGGCTAACTTCTTTAACCTTGGTTACCGCTACTA
This sequence comes from Niabella sp., assembly GCA_027493055.1. Lineage (GTDB taxonomy): Bacteria > Bacteroidota > Bacteroidia > Chitinophagales > Chitinophagaceae > Niabella. The sequence goes on from JAPUDO010000092.1 coordinate 47,773, forward strand.
TTACCAATTTGGTTTTATTGCCTACGCTACTTATTAGTTTTACTAAAAAGAAGGATAAGAAGTAATTTTTTGACCATATCAATTATTAATTTAAGCAAGTTTTACCTCGTAGCTTCTCAAATCAGACATTATCCCACGATACTTGAGTTGGCTGGTGTCAACCAATTTCATTAAACGATAGTTAAGAAAAGAGTCGCCAATCCCCTCCCTTATATTTGCGCTGTTCATGTGCCCCAATGTTTTTCCGACAACTTTAACTGCAGTTTGATAGCGTTTTGTGCAATGCGCCATTATACTTGCATCATAAAAGTCTATTTCCCCTCCCAAAATTTCAGAACCCTCAACCACTACTCGCAAATATGAATTTTCATTACTTAACTTTTCCCAAATCAATCGCATTCTCTCAAATTCCTGCTGAGTGAGTAAACTAAAATTGCCGTAAAGCTCAGAAATCTGATCAAGGCTTGTTTCTGCTAATGATTTAGGATATACAAAATATCCGCAACGCTTTGTGATGGAAGTATTTAAAAAATCAATTGTAAATATTTTTAAAGATGGGAAATCTCTTAAGAAATAGAAAAGTCTCGATGCGCAAAGAACTTCGTTTACATCCGACCCCGTCCATAAATAAATTTGCTTGTAAAGATTGGCGCGATCATTCAACTCATTGATAAGATCAATATCTGCGGCTACAACATCTTGCGGAAACTCACGATAAACATTGGTTAACCAGCCTATTCTATCTTGTCGCCCTTTTTCTGTTTCCAAGTTAGAGATAGGCCCGATGGATAATGTGTCACGAAAACAAACGAGATCAATTTCGTTTGTATTATATATTTTACGGAATCCAACAGCAGCCCTAGCTTGATCACCAAATACAATATGAAGACATTTACCATTCATACTTTGAAGATAAGCTTTCCCAAAACAAAACAGGTTGATCCAGTTTTATGCTGCTGAGCCTATTCAGCAAATACGTTTTGCTCAGTGCATAATACATCCAGCATCCGATTGCCATCAACTATTTATTTTTAACCGTAACACTTATTCTGAGCCCCATATGTTTTGAAATTCTATCCCTCAGATTGGGATTCTATCCCCAATATTTTAAAACCACGTTCAACAATCCAATCTTTGACCAATGAAGTTAACAACTTGTTTGTCATTTGACATCGATAAGAGGATTTATTAAATAATTAATGAAACAAAATTAACAATCTAACAAGCCACATTCTTAACGAAATTGAAAAATGACAAACATAAGATTCAGAATATTGATTACTGCCATAGCGTTCGGCAGCATCACCAGTTGCCAAAATAATCCCAATAACAATAGCGAAAACCTACAACAGCGCAATGCAAATTTTGGTGCCAATAAAAATGCTCCGGCAATTAACCAGCAGACTTCTGCCTCATCAGTACCAATGGATTTTGTAAAAAATTTTGACGGGCGAATTGATACCAAATATGACATCACGATGAAAATAACCGCGAACGACGGACAGATTTCAGGTATGTATTTCTACAAATCACAAGGCAAAAACCTCACCGTAAAAGGAAATATAGATGCCATCGGCAATGTAGATCTTACAGAATACGATGCTCAAGGCGGTGTAGCAGGACAATTCAGTGGTAGAATGGTCAATGGAAATAAAATAGAAGGCTCGTGGAGCAAACCCGGCGGCGGAAGCTCTATCCCGTTTTATCTTATCGAAAGCAATGTTAACACCAACGCTTCACAAAACAATAGCACATCCAGCATAGATCAGGTAAGACAAGAGGCAGAAAACCTCGCTAACGGTAGCTGGTCATATTACAATAAACACGAAAAGGTAACAGAAACGTTCAGATTTGACACTCCGAGAACTGAAAATGGAAAAGTTGTAGGAATGCTTTACTACTCATCGCCGGAGACAACAATATCACACATTTGTGCTACCGAGATTGAGTACAGATATACAATGACTACCACAGGAAGTTTTAATTGGGAAATTGTTGGTGAAACTTGTGATGGTACTATCGCTGAAACCCAAGGCAGAACAGGAACAGAATCTTATCGTTTCTCCAATGGTGGACAGACAGTAACCCTCACAGGAAAGATAACAAGCGGAGGAATGTTAAAAAGCGCTGTCAAAACCTGCACCCGATAATTCATCACACAGGAGTTGTCCTAAAAGACAGATGAGCCGCATGGAGATGGAGTATTTGAAGAACCTACCTGTATAGATGGTACGGGTAAAAATTTGAAGATGCTATCCTTTTTTGGACAGCATCTGACACAAGAACAAACACTCCATCATTTAATCTCTCATCGGACACCCAAATAAATATCAATCAAAATTTCAAAACAGTGAGATTCAAAACAATTTTATGCATGGCATTGACAATGACGGGTACCGCCTCGTATGCACAAAACACGGTTAAGGACATTGACGGAAATGTTTACAATACCGTGAAAATCGGCAACCAGCTTTGGATGAAGGAAAACATGAAAGTAACAAAGCTGAATGACGGAACGCCCATTTCCAACTCACGTGAGGTGTCAAAACTAGTGTATCATGATTGGATAGATATAGAAGAACCGCGCGCCTGGGTATATAATGATGACCCGAAAAACAATGAAAAATACGGTAAATTATACAACTGGTATGCAGTAAACACCGGAAAGCTTTGCCCCCAAGGCTGGCACATACCTACTATTAAAGAATGGGGAGCGCTTCAAAAAACAAGGTAACACCTATTGCGCTACAACAGGAAGGGATGCTAAAGCCGCAGCTATCCTTTCTAAAGGCCTGAAGTTATTGGAACTTACCAACAGCGGGAAACTCAGACTTGTAAATGAAAAGGGGCGGCAAATATGGTCAGCCAACTAATCTTAATAAATAAAACAAAAAAAATGAACGTAAAACAATTATTGGTTGCAGCCATGATCTGCACTATGAGTATCTTTAGCTATACAGCTATGGCCCAGCAGGGAACCAATACCATTGCTGCCGGACAAAAACTAACAGAAGGGCAACGCCTTATTTCGGCTAACAAAAAATACTACCTTGCCATGCAGGCCGATGGTAATTTGTGTATTTACACCAGCACCAACACTTTTGTATGGTGCAGTATGCTTTACCTGGGTAAAGGAAGTTCTTTAGTCATGCAAGCCGATGGTAATCTTGTTGTTTATAACAGTAAAAATCAGGCTGTATGGAATACTATGACACAGGCATTTTATGACCCTAAATATGCAACTGCCGATAGCAAACCAGTGCGAGCCGTATTAGAAGATAACGGCACACTGAACCTGTACTCAGCTACCAATAAAAGAGTGTGGAACAGTTCCGATAAACCGGCGCCACCTATTGTTAGCCCAGGAGTTGGCTTTACAGGCCCAAGTGTAAAAAAGGATATGGACATCAAATTGCCCGGCTCTAAATCGCCAGGAAAATATACTGTGCAAATCAACAACAGAGGAGAAGTGTTTTACAATGGCGATGTGAACCTTGGAACTGTGGAAAGTTTAACCAAAAAAGCTTCAGCGCCTTCACAACCGGAAAATTCTTTTAAATGGCCCAACTCTACCGTTTATTATGTGCTGCCTGCCAGCCATCCAAGAAGGGAAATTATACAAAAAGGCATTGATTTTTTGAACAATTATACCACCATTTGTATGGTGGCACGAACCAACCAAGCCGATTATGCCGAATTCATTAGCAGAGATGGAAACTGGTCTGCAATTGGCAGAGTAGGTGGCCGACAGGAAATATCTATTGAAAATAACAATATAGGTACAGTGGTTCATGAGGTAATGCATGCCTTGGGCTTTCACCATACACAATGTCGTGAAGACAGGGACAATTTTGTTACCATCAATTTTGGTAATGTAGAAAAAGGACAGGAGCATAATTTTCAAAAATGCCTTGACAAGCAATCTAACCTTGGCGTGTATGATTACACCTCTGTAATGCACTATCCTTCTTATGGTTTTGCTATAAGAAAAGGAACAAACACCATTACCCGAAAAGATGGAAAACCCCAAGAAATGGGACAATGGGATGGCATGAGTGCAACAGATGTTTCAAACATAGCACTTATTTATCCTGCCTGTTCTGGAAAAGTTGTTAAACCGCTTCCTACCACTAACCCTACCACCACAACTAACCCTACCACCACAACCAACCCTACCAACCCAACCACCCCAACCCTTACAACAACAGCTTCTTGTGAAGCAAGGGAAGCCGTTCAAAAATACAAGACCAGCATGAAACCGGGCGAGCGTTTATCAGAAAAAGAAAAACTGGTATCTGCCAATGGCCGTTTTCATTTTAGGGTGACTACCGATGGTAATTTTGTAATCGAAGAAATACAGAATAATAACAACTGCCAGTTTAAAGAAGTATATCGCTTTCCGTTAAACAATGGGGGTGGCAGGCCTAAGGTTAGTATTTTCTCCTACAACGCCGATGGGAATATTTGTATGGACAGCAAACAAGGCAAAACGCATTGTGCTACCACCGGCAGGGATGCAACCGCCGCTGTTATTCTCGGTAAAAGTGTAAAATTAGAACTGACCAACGACGGGCGGCTAAGGCTTGTGAACAAGGATGGGAAGGAAATATGGACTACAGCACCCGCTCCACAAACAAATCCTTCTACGCAACCGGCTATTCAACCAAAGCCAGCTACCACAGCCTGCGGACTTACTATAAAATATCAGGGATATATGACACGGGGCAGTAGCTTATTTGAAAATGAAGTTCTGGTGTCAGCCGATGGTCGCTATCAACTTAGAAATAAAGATGAGGAGTATGTAATTGAAGAAGTACTGAACCGCAACAATTGTCAGTTCAAAACAGTTGAAGTAGTATCAAATGCTATACCACGTAGAGGAATGGTAAGTGGCATGAAAGGGTGGGATATAGAGTTTAAATATGAATCAAATGGTGATATTCTTATGAGTACCAAGAGGTTTAGCGGTAACTTTAGTAAGTGGAATGAAATTAAGATTGCAAAAGGAGATGCACGATGGAATATCGTCAATAAAAGCACAAAACTTGAACTTACAAATGAGGGAATATTAAGGCTTGTTAATAATAGTGGACAGGTTATATGGGACCAAAACATAACTAAAAATAAATAAAGACGCTTATTCAGGTACAGTGCCTTTATGGTTCTGTACCTGATTTTAAATAAAAAAATGAAACAGGTTTTGATAATGGGCTTACTCCTGTTAGTTTCAATAGCTGGCACAGCCCAAAAAGCACCCAAAGCGGAGGTTGACCGTCTGAAAGTGCTGCACTACAAGGCTCCCTGTTGGGGCGAGAGCATCCGCCTGTACTATCTGGTCAAAAAAAAGGCGGGAAAACGGAAAACTTTTATCATGCTATTGAAGGGTTTGAATACGAGTGGGGCTACAACTATGAGCTTGTTGTAGAAAAGCTTAAAATAGCCAAACCCAAAGCTGACGGCCCATCTATAGGTTTCAGGCTTAAAAAGCAGTTAAGAAAAGAAAAAGTAGGCGCAGACCTGCAGTTTGAGCTGCCTCTGGTACATAATGGGTATCGTATGATTGAGCCGGATAAGGGGAATTGCCTGTATCTGGGAGCAGTGCCTGTAAACACAGGGTCTGTTTCCTGTGAGACACTATCTGCCGCCGAAAGCGGAGTTTTTCAGCATAGTTTTACCGGAGAAATCCGGTTAATCAAACTGAAGTAGCAGGTGTGAGATTCTGATTTGAATTTAAAAGACCTTTACGAGGCGGTATTTGCTTCGGATACAACATTTTCGTTCCGGTAAAGATGTATTGGCGGAATGTTTATTCTAAATTTGAAACCTCATCAAATAAACTTTAATGACACTATTTTAAATAATGGAATATATAAAATCAAAAATTGCATTTTTGTTGCTGGTTTTTCTTGCTGTGAGCACTCCGATATCTGCACAACAGGTTTATTATATTCAGGGGAAAATAGTAAAAGTAGACAGTTTGAGGCAGCAATATAAATTGGAAGACGCCCTAAAACAAATAGAAATTCTCTCTAAACAATCAGATAAAAACCTCTCCCCAAAAGAACAACGCCAGTTTTTATTAGAGTTGGATTTGCTGAAAGCAAAAATATATGACCAAAACTTCGAACAGGGAAAAGCGCTTCGCATTTTGCTGGATATAATTGAAAAATCACAAGCAGACGCGTTTCATAAAATTACAGCACAATCTTACCTGCTTCTATCACAGGTAAAACGTAACGGAAACGATTTGGAAGAATGTGAAAAGTACCTGAAACTCGCCCAAAGTTGTATAAAAGAACACAAATTTGATGATTTATATAGCAATTACTACTATCAACAAGCGAGTTTCATACGAGTAAAAGGAAATAATGATCTTGATGGCGTTATAGAAAATGCCGGGAAAGCATTAAAATACGGAGAAAAATACAGCAAGGAGGAAGATATTGCATTGGCAAATACAATGCTTGGTGTTGGGTACGCTAACAAAGGAGAGCAGCAGAAAGCAATA
>JAPUDO010000093.1 GCA_027493055.1 Niabella sp.
AAGATCGATAATATTAACAACTCTGATATTTTAATTCAGGGTGTAGTAAACAGCAATTACGGTGATTATGCAAATATTCTATACCGGCTGGGAGTAATAAAGAATTATTAAAACAAGCCTCTGGGCTGAAATTCGCAAAATACTAAATGATTTAAAAATGAAAAGAATAGTTTCTTGTTTTTTTGTAATGGCGTTGCTGATGCTTGCCGTATCTGGTAGCAACGCACAGGATAAAAACTTCCATATTTACCTGTGCCTGGGCCAGTCGAATATGGAAGGCGCCGCAAAACCGGAGCTGCGGGATAGCCTGGGTATCAGCAACAGGTTCCGGGTGCTGGCTGCCGTGGACTGTGATAACCGCGGCCGGAAAATGGGCAACTGGTACAAAGCTGTACCGCCGCTTACGAGGTGCTATACCGGACTTGGTCCTGCAGATTATTTTGGAAAAACAATGGTCGAAAATCTCCCTGAAAGAGTGAAAGTGGGCATTATTAATGTTTCCGTTGGCGGATGCAAAATTGAGTTGTTTGATGAGGATAGCTGCGCCTCGTATGCGGCCAGGCAGCCAGACTGGATGAAGAATATGATTAAAGAGTATGGCGGTAGTCCTTATCGGAGATTAGTGGAAATGGCAAGGCTGGCGCAGAAGGATGGGGTGATCAAAGGTGTTTTATTACATCAGGGTGAATCGAATACCGGCGATACCTTATGGCCTCAAAAGGTAAAGAAGGTATATGAAAACCTGTTAAAAGACCTGAACCTTGATGCAAATGCTGTTCCTTTATTGGCCGGAGAGCTGGTGCCTGAAGATCAAAACGGAGCTTGCGCGAGTATGAACCCGATTATTCGTACACTTCCTCAAACTATTCCTAATTCTTATGTAGTGCCTTCGGCAGGATGTGAAGGTGTTAAAGACCGGTTACATTTTAGCGCTGCGGGGTACAGAAAGTTAGGTGAACGATATGCTGCTGTGATGCTGGAATTAATGGGTATTGAGATTGCGGCAGAATAAAAGTGCTGCGGAAGGTCTGTATTTTATTGTAAAAAATTAAAATATAATATTTTGTAAATAAACAATTTATATTTTATGTTTATTTATTTTATGTTTTTTCAACGTGTGTTACAATTGTTTCAACATTAGTTAAACTCTCTTTTTGGAGAGGGGGCTATTTTCGAAAGCCTGTTTACAGGTTGTAGTAGATGGTGGAAGCAGAACGCTCCATGGAGTATTTTTTGAATCTGAAACTATAATCGATTGCAAAGACGATCGCCCCATTCAATGTTGAGCCGATTTATTCAATACAGATGGTTGCATTTTGAGAACGGAAAAACAAGCCGGGTTGACGATTGAAACCGATTAAAGTTCCGGGACTCTTTTAACAGGGGTTCCTTTAAAAACAGATTCATTCAATTGATTTTATAAATACAAAAGAGTTATGAGCGTTATTTTAGGAGATAGGGAATACTTTATTGGTATTCTACAAATACAATACGAAGGCCTGGAGAGCGATAATCCATTGGCTTTTCGCTGGTACGATGAAAACAGGGTAGTAACCGGCAAAACCCTGCAGAAGCATTTCGGCTTTGCCTGTGCTTACTGGCATTCGTTTTGTAATGACGGCGGCGATCCGTTTGGCCCGGGCTCCCATATATTTGGCTGGAACGCAAAATCCGATCCTGTAGAGCAGGCCAAAGACAAGATGGATGCTGCTTTTGAGTTTATCCCCAAAATGAACCTGCCCTTTTACTGTTTTCACGGTGTGGACCTGGTAGACTTCGGGCTTTGACGAGAATATGAAGATCGATAATATTAATAAATGTGATATTTTAATTCAGGGTGTAGTAAACAGCAATTATGGTGATTATGCAAATATTCCATACCGGCTGGGAGTAATAAAGAATTATTAAGTCACTGATTAAAATGAGAAGCCTTAAACAGATATTTTATTTTTTGACTATTGGCGTTATGAGAAATGAACTCCAATTTAAATGCATAGTTTAAATGAAAACTATTTTATTATTGTTATTTAGTATTACCGCCTGTCTCCAATTAAATGCGCAGGCCTTTCAGAAAACACCTTTTGGTATTAAGGCCACAATAGAGGATATAGATATAGAAGTTCAGTTTTTTGATCAGAATACTGTTCGCATAACTAAAGCGCCAGGTTCGGGTAAGTACACAAAGGAAAGTTTGTCTGTAATTGCAAAACCCAAACAAACGGAGCTTAAAGTAGTACACAAAGGAACTGTATTACAAATAAAAAGTAGCCGGCTCGCTATTAAGATCGATCTAAAAACAGGTATTATTTCTTTTAGCACGGCTAATGGAAAGGCGTTACTTACAGAAAAGAATGCGCCTGTATTTTCAGACTTCAATGATGCCGGCAGCCTGACCTATCGGGTTAAACAGAATTTTTTACTTGATCAGGAAGAACCTATTTATGGTTTAGGCATTCTTCAAAACGGCAAAATGTCGCAACGGAATCAAACCAGGAATTTAGTTCAGGGTAATGTAGAAGATGTAGTACCATTTTTTCAATCTGTAAAAGGATACGGTATTTTTTGGGACAATTATTCACCAACAGTATTTTCTGATAAACCCGGTGAAACCTTCTTTGAGTCTGAAGTTGGGGATTTAGTAGACTATTATTTTATGTATGGAGAAAATGCCGATGGGGTTATAGCCCAAATGAGAAACTTAACGGGTCAGGTCCCGATGTTTCCTCTTTGGACTTACGGATACTGGCAAAGCCGGGAACGTTACAAAAGCCAGAAGGAATTACTTGAGGTGGTAAATAAATACAGGGACTTAGGAGTTCCATTGGACGGGATTATTCAGGACTGGCAGTATTGGGGAAACAATTATTTGTGGAATGCAATGGAATTCTTAAATCCCGAGTTCCCCAAACCACAGCAGATGGTGGACGAGGTGCATGCTAAAAATGCTCATCTGATCATATCAATTTGGTCCTCTTTCGGGCCTCAAACCAAACCCTACCGTGAGTTAAACGAAAAAAATCTTTTATTCAATTTTAAAACCTGGCCTGAGTCAGGATTGGAAACCTGGCCGCCCAATAAAGAATATCCATCGGGTGTTCGCGTGTACGATGCTTACAGTCCCGTGGCAAGAGATATATACTGGAAAAATCTTTCCCGTTTACATAAAATGAAAATAGATGGCTGGTGGATGGATTCCAGCGAGCCGGATCATCTTGATTGGAAACCGGAGGATATGGATACCAAAACCTACCTCGGCTCATTCAGAAAAGTTCGCAATGCTTACCCGCTAATGTCTGTGGGTGGCGTGTATGAAAACCAGAGAAAGGTATCTTCGGACAAACGCGTATTCATTCTTACGCGGTCTGCATTTGCGGGCCAGCAACGCTATGGGGCAAATACCTGGTCGGGTGATGTAGGGTCCAGCTGGGAGTCCTTACGTAAACAGGTACCAGCTGGTTTGAATTTCTCATTAACAGGCATTCCCCACTGGAACTCAGATTTGGGAGGTTTTTTTGCAGGGCATTATAATAAAAGCTGGAGTGATGGAACTGCATCAAAGAACCCTGCATTTCAGGAGCTGTATGTTCGTTGGTTGCAGCAGGGAACATTTACGCCTATGATGCGCTCGCATGGAACAGATACGCCGCGGGAGATATATTATTTTGGTAAGAAGGGAGAGCCTGTTTATGATGCCATTGAAAAGTTTATTAATATTCGTTACCGCCTGCTGCCTTATATCTATTCCACTTCCTGGGAGGTTACCAATAAACAGTCCAGTTTTTTAAGGGCATTGGTAATGGATTTTGCTCATGATAAAAATGTCTGGGATATTAATGATCAGTATATGTTTGGGAAAGCATTGCTTGTTGCACCTATTGTGAAAGCACAATATACTCCTGAGGAGCCGGTAAAGGTAAATGAAGCAGACGGCTGGAATAAGCAGGAAGATAAAGATTTGAAGTCTGGTAATTCAATTATAAATTTTGCAGCGCAAAAGACTACCGAAGTTTATTTGCCTGCTGGAACTATCTGGTATGACTTCTGGACAAACCAACGGTTCAATGGGGGTAAAAAACTGTCTCAGGCCACTTCAATTGATATGATCCCTATATATGTTAAGGCTGGTAGTATTATTCCTTTTGGCCCTCAGGTCCAATATGCTACAGAAAAACCATGGGACGCTCTTGAGATAAAAGTGTATACAGGAGCAAACGGATCATTTATACTTTATGAGGACGAGTTTGATAATTATAATTATGAAAAAGGTGCATATACTGAGATCCCCATCCATTGGAATGATGCAGCCCGTACATTGACCTTGGGCAAAAGGCAAGGAAGTTATACGGGAATGTTGAAACAGCGAACATTTACTATTACGCTTCAGGATGGCACAAAAAAAACTGTTGACTATAATGGTAGCTCAGTTATTGTTAAAATGAAATAGATCTTATTGAGTTTGGTATATTAGATTTCAACTCAGGTAAGCGAAAAATAAGTTGTTGGAAAGAAGAGCCGGCTTCGACCAAATAAGTATTAATTATGAAAGAAAGGAAAATTTACATATCCTTAATCAGAACAGCAGCTATAGTTACGGCATGTGTTTTTGTGCTTACTAATAAAGGCAACGCACAAGAAAGACTTTATGCCAATACTTTCCCGTTAAAAGATGTGTCATTACTGGACGGTCCTTTCCGGAAAGCTCGCGATCTGAATATCGAAGTACTGTTAAAATACGACGTTGACCGCATGCTGGCTGGTTACCGGAAAGAAGCAGGACTTCCCGAAAAAGGAAAAATTTATCCCAACTGGGAAGGTTTGGATGGCCATGTAGGCGGGCATTATTTATCTGCATTAGCTATGAACTATGCAGCAACCGGTAATGCGGAGTGTAAGCGAAGAATGGAATACATGATCGCAGAATTGAAGACCTGCCAGGATGCTAATGCAAAAAAACATCCTGATTGGGGCATAGGGTATGTAGGTGCAGTCCCTGACGGACAAGGGTTGTGGCCTAAAATAAAGACAGGAGATCTGGCGCCTGTCTGGAAATATTGGGTACCCTGGTACAATGTACATAAAATGTATGCTGGCCTGAGAGATGCCTGGCTATATGCTGGTAGTGATGATGCCAAAGACATATTCCTGAAGTTTTGTGATTGGGGTATTGACCTGACGAGCGCTTTGTCTGATGAACAAATGCAGCAAATGTTGGCAAATGAACATGGCGGCATGAACGAAAGTTTTGCCGATGCCTACGAAATGACAGGAGATAAAAAATATCTTGACGCTGCAAAGCGATTTTCTCACCGTGAACTATTAGACCCTTTAGCAAAAGGAATAGACAATTTAGATAACAAGCATGCCAATACACAGGTACCAAAAGCGATAGGCTTTGAGCGTGTAGGCGAACTCGCCAACGATGAGCAATATAAAAGAGCAGGCCGGTTTTTCTGGGAAACAGTTACCGGTACCCGCTCCTTAGCTCTTGGAGGTAATAGCAGGAGAGAGTTCTTTCCAAGTGCTGCATCCTGTTATGATTTTATAAACGATGTAGAAGGGCCTGAAAGCTGCAACACCTACAATATGCTGAAATTATCGCAGGATCTTTTCAGGCTGAAGCAGGATGCCCGGTATATGGATTTTTATGAGCGGGCGCTGTACAATCATATTCTTTCTACGCAGCACCCTGAACATGGAGGGTATGTTTATTTTACTTCTGCGCGTCCGCGCCATTACAGGGTATATTCGGCTCCTAATGAAGCTATGTGGTGTTGTGTGGGCAGTGGTATGGAAAATCACGGAAAGTATGGTGAGCAGATATATACACATCACAATGATTCGTTGTTCTTGAATCTTTTTATTGCTTCGGCACTTAACTGGAAAGAGAAGGGGATTACATTAAAGCAGGAAACTACCTTTCCTGATGAAGATAAAACAAAGCTTTCTATTACCAGCGGTCAATCAAAGTTTACTTTAATGATCAGGTATCCTTCATGGGTAAAGGATGGGGCATTAAAAATCATGGTAAATGGTAAGCCTGTCCTGTATGCACAAAAGCCTTCTTCTTACGTGGGCATTACCCGTACCTGGAAGAAAGGGGATGTGGTACAGATATCCTTACCCATGCGTACGACCATTGAACACATGCCGAATGTAAAAGAGTATATAGCTATCATGCGCGGACCGATCCTTTTAGGAGCTAAAACAGGCGCTGAAAATTTGAAAGGGTTGGTAGCTGATGATGGGCGTTGGAGCCATATAGCCGGTGGCGAGAAGCTGCCGGTAAACAAAGCCCCGGTATTAATCGAAGATAATATAGAACATATTGCCCATAACCTGGCGCCTGTAAAAGGGAAACCCATGCAATTCACTTTTGCTCATCAAAAAATGGTCAATAAAGAAAATATCATTTTAGAACCATTTTTCAGGATTCATGATGCCCGCTATATGATGTACTGGATGGCGCTTACACCTGCCCAATACAGCAGTTATATGGATTCCATTGCTACTGTTGAAAAAGAAAAGCTGGAGCTCGAAAAAAGAACAGTTGATTTTGTTGCCCCAGGCGAGCAGCAGCCGGAAGCAGATCATGTTATGCAATCAGAAAAATCAAGGAAAGGCGTAGTACAGGATCTGGCGTTCAGAGAAGCTTCCGGCGGTGGCTATTTCAGCTATTTACTCTCAACCGGCAGTCAGATTAAACTTAGCCTTATGCTACGCTATTGGGGAGCAGAGTGGAACCAGAGAAAATTTGATATCTATATTGATGACGAAAAATTTATTTCAGTGGATAATAGCAATAAATGGAACCAGTCCAGGTTTTTTGATGTAGAATATGAAATTCCCGGATCAATGATAAAAGATAAAAGGGAGATACGTGTGAAGTTCCAGGCTATGCACGAAAGTAGCACCAGCCCTATCTACTACATACGATTAATAAAACGGAAATAATATAAGTTACAGTATTACAAATTAATATTACTAATGAAAAAAGAGTATTCGATCGAACAACTAAAAGGTATAGCTACCCAGGCCAGGCGTGATGTGGTAAGAATGGTACATGGTTGCCAGTCGGGCCACCCTGGGGGCTCACTGGGATGCGCAGATTTTCTGACGGCGTTGTATTTCAAAATAATGAATCATAATCCTGAGTTTAATATGGATGGGATTGGAGAAGACCTCTTCTTTTTATCCAATGGTCACATATCACCCATATTCTATTCTGTACTCGCACGCAGCGGTTATTTTGATATTGAAGAGTTAAAAACCTTTCGAAAGCTGAATTCCCGGTTACAGGGACACCCTACCACACATGAGGGGCTACCTGGGGTTCGCATGTCGTCCGGATCTTTAGGGCAGGGGTTATCCGTAGCCATTGGCGCTGCATTGACCAAGCGGTTAAAGAAAGACAATAGTCTTGTATTTTCTTTACATGGTGATGGAGAACTTCAGGAAGGCCAGATTTGGGAAGCAGCGCTGTTTGCTCCGGCAAAAAAGATAGATAACCTGGTGATGACGATTGATGTGAACGGTCAGCAAATAGATGGTTCAACAGAACAGGTGCTTTCTTTAGGCGATCTGGAAGCAAAATGGAAAGCCTTTGGCTGGGATGTTATAAACATGAACGGAAATGATATGGAAGAAGTAGTACCAACGCTTCAGTCAGTCAGGGAAAGAGCCTTTAAAGGGAAGCCCATTTGTATATTAATGAAAACAAACATGGGGCATGGCGTAAGCTTTATGACGGGCTCTCATAAATGGCATGGTATTGCACCAAATGATGAGCAATTACATGTTGCGCTAAATGAATTACAAACAAATCTGAACGACTATTAATAGTACAAAAATGGCAAGATATACTTATACAGAGAAGAAAGATACGAGGTCTGGTTTTGGCGCCGGGTTGCTGGAAGCAGGGAAGAAAAATGAAAATGTAGTGGCTTTGTGTGCAGATCTGGTAGGCTCATTAAAAATGGAGGCATTTATTAAAGAATTTCCCGAAAGATTTATCCAAACTGGCATTGCCGAGGCAAATATGATGGGAATGGCTGCCGGTATGACTATTGGCGGAGCTATCCCTTTTACCGGGACATTTGCCAATTTTTCAACTGGCCGCGTATATGATCAGATACGGCAAAGTATCGCGTACAGTAACAAGAATGTAAAGATATGTGCCTCTCACGCTGGCCTTACCCTGGGCGAAGACGGGGCTACTCACCAGATACTTGAAGATATTGGCCTAATGAAAATGTTGCCGGGTATGACGGTAATCAATCCTTGCGATTATAATCAGACCAAAGCGGCAACTATTGCCATAGCAGAATATGAAGGTCCGGTGTATTTAAGGTTTGGCCGCCCTGTTGTACCTGTATTTACTGATCCCGATCAAAAATTTGAAATAGGAAAAGCATGGCTGGTAAGACAAGGGAAAGATGTAACCATAATAGCTACTGGTCATTTGGTGTGGGAGGCAATACAAGCAGCCGAAAAACTGGAAGAAGAAGGTATTGATGCGGAAATTATCAATATACATACCATCAAACCTTTGGATGAGGATGCTATATTAAAGTCTGTAGGAAAAACAGGTTGTATAGTAACTGCGGAAGAACATAATAAAATCGGAGGATTAGGTGAAAGTGTTGCCCGGTTGCTTACCACTACAAAACTGGTGCCCCAGGAATTTGTAGCGGTAAACGATTCTTTTGGAGAAAGTGGTAAACCTGCAGAGCTAATGACCAAATACGGGCTGGATGCTGAAAATATAATTTTAAAAGCGAGGAAAGTTATAAGCAGGAGGACCCTTTTTCTTTAATATAACAAACAATACGAACAGTTTCCTTTTGCTGTTCAGGTGGAGAATGGTCTCATTCTCTGCCTTATTTTAAGTTAAGAACAATGACAGATTCATCCCAATAATTTAATAAATAAAAAATCATGAACATTATTTTAGGCGCTAAAGAATACTTTGGGGGTATTCCGCAGATAAAGTACGAAGGGTTAG
>JAPUDO010000094.1 GCA_027493055.1 Niabella sp.
CGCATTCCCAGTTTTTTCTGTTTAAATCCATAGCTGATATTGGAATTAAAATTGGCTACGCCATTGGTGTTTACAGTGTAGAACCTGCGCACTCCTTCATTAAATTCACTGAACTGCACAAACGCGTTTTGTGTAACATTATAATTCATATACGCCCATATATTTCTTTCAGTCAGCATTTTAAAACTGTTATAGTAAACGCTGAAATTATGATTGAAAGAAGGGTGCAAAGAAGGGTTACCCACATAAATATTCAAAGGATCTGAATTGTTAGGTATGGGCTGTAATTGATCTAAAGAGGGCGCTCTTCCATACCCGTTATAATAAAAACTAACGGATTCGCTTGGTTTTATTTTATAGGTCATATTGGCCCGGGGATTATGGTTCACAAAGCTGTAATCCCTTGTTATATTTCTTGTAAGATCCACCTGCTCATAAGTGGTGAATGCCGCAGAGGTTCCAATGGAAAGATTGATTTTCTTTTTACTGTACCGGAAGCCCACACCCGGCGCATTACTTATGGAGTTAAACTCATAATTATTACTGAGCGAATCTATGAGCTTATTATAACTGCCTGCATTTTTTGCATAAACATTCCTGTCATTCGTATTCTTACCCAGGTTAAACGCATAGTTCAGCTCCAGGTAAACATCCTTCATTAAAGGCTCTGTATAAGCAATACGCGTGTTTACATTATTAGAGGTATTATCAGACAACGTATTCTGATCTATGATAGCAGTACTGTCAATAGCTCCGTTTTTATAAAAGTCCAGCTTTGAATACAGCAACGCTTCTCCCTTAGACTCGGAATGATTAAAGCCTCCGTTAACAGAGATGGTCCTGTACAGCTTTTTGAACTTGTGCATCCAGAGCAGGTTCGCGCTTATGTTCTGATTATCTGATTTGTTCTTTCCCTCACGGTTATTGGTATTAATAAATGCGCTGTCTACATTCCTGTTTTCATTATAATAATTATAATCAGACTCGCTATTATTCATATTTCCCTGTGCGGTCAGCTTAAGGGTATTCATGGAGTCCAGCTTGGTTTCAAAAATCAGGTTGGCGCCCTGTTTCAAATTAGAGCTGTATGAGCTGTTATCATTAAAGTTCAGCCATGTAGAGTCCGGTAAAAAATTCCTTGCGTAGGTCTTAGTTCGGGTGGGGGCATTTATTTTAGTAATCCGGTACCCGGCATTGAGGCTCTGTTTATCCTGGTTGAATTTGTTATTGTAATGTATGCCCGCATTCCAGTTGGTAGGAATACCATCGCTCCGGTTATAGTCTCCCATGGATGTCATATAAAAGCCGCCATCATCAGTGGTTTGTACATCACTGCCACCGCCATATCTATTCCGGTCATCCCAATCCAGGTTAAGCTTGCCAGTATTGCTCATGATGCCATAAGCGGCTATTTTTCTTTTAGCCTTAAACGCATTAAGCATGACCGCATTATTAAATTTATGCTGATCCCCGGGCTGATTATTATTTTTTAATCCTCCTCCCGCTTCAATTTTTCCAAAATACCCTTTCTTCTTATCCTCTTTTAATACAAGGTTCATGGTTTGCTTGCTCTGCCCGTCATCAATACCTGTAAAGGCAGCCTGGTCACTCTTACCTTTATACACCTGTACGTCCTTAACGATATCTGCTCTTAAATTCTTGGTGGCAATACCGGGATCGCTTCCAAAAAACTCTTCCCCATCTACCAGGAACCGCTCTACCTTTTCTCCCAGCGCAGTTATCTGCCCGTTTTTATCTACCTGTACACCCGGCAGCTTCCGCAGCAGCTCTTCCACATTTGCGCCTTCCCGCACTTTAAAACTATCAGCGGTATAAATGGTAGTATCTCCTTTAATTCTTATAGGAGCGCCGCCTTTTACTACCACTTCTTCCAGCAGCTTGCTTTTAGACAGCATATTAATAAACCCAAGATCCAAAGGCTTACCGGGTTGCAGCTGCAGCTTATCAGTATAATCGGCAAAATAAGGATGGGTAACCAGCAATATATAGCTTCCTGTATCAGCCGCATTCAGCTGAAATGTTCCTCCTGCACCAGCCCTGGTAAAATCTACCAAAGCAGAATCCCTGCTGTTAAGCAACGCAACAACCGTATTTTGCAAACTTTTTTTATCAGCAGAATCAACAAGTGTTCCCTTTATATTAGTAGTTTGAGCAAAAGCCGGAGCGGCAAAAAGCATTACTAACAACAGCGTCAAAAATTTTCTCATAGAACGATTAATTAAGTATAAGCACATTAAAGATGCCTGATCCGCAAAAATCCACAAACAAAAGACAAAAAAATGATCACATCAAACAAATTTTTGTTAAAATAATCCGACAAATCCGAATATATACGATAAATACGTAGACTTTAAATATCCCCTGATTTATGTTAAAACTATGCCTGCAGCCCAAACCTGCATAAGAAAAAACGGTGAATAAGGGAAATTGGCCGGTGAATGGCAGTTTTAAAATGCCAAAGGTTTTCAGCTATGCAACAAAATATACCCGGCAAAAAAAATCGCGATCAAAATATACCCAGCGCAGACACACAAATTTATTTCTTTAAATACCCGAACAACGTTGTGCAGCACTTTTAACCGGGAAATTAACATCCTATAGAAATAGGGTTACTGCTCCGCAGTAAAATGAAACACCAATTCAGCCGCATAGCATCAGCGATATGTTTAAATTTATGCATTTGCCCTGCTGCCTTTTTCTTATTCGTGCATTCGCGGCCAGATATTTTATAGTTTTATGTGCTCGTCCTAAAATTGCTGCTATAATTATCGTAAATTGCTTCAAACAAATACAATGGCCATCGATCTAAAAACTATACAGGAAAGCTTTGAGAAAGAAAATTTTATTGACACGTCAAAAACGGTGTGGAATTACTCGCTTCTGTCAGATGAGGACGTAAAGAACTTTCAGAACGGCACTCATTACAGTCTTTACGAAAAGTTCGGGTCCCACTCATTACAGGTAAACGGTATTTGGGGTATGTATTTTTGTGTATGGGCACCCAGTGCAAAGTTTGTGTTTGTCACCGGCAACTTCAATGACTGGAATAAGCTTTCTCATCCGCTTACAGCAAGATGGGATAACAGCGGTATATGGGAAGGATTTATACCCGGGTTAGAGTTTGGAGAAGTATATAAATATCATATTGCCGGCGCTAACAACTGCCTGGTGGACAAAGGTGATCCTTTTGCCAACTTCTGGGAGGTAAAACCTTTAACTGCATCTATAACATGGAATATGTATTATGAATGGAAAGATGGAGAGTGGATGCAAAAAAGAGAAAAGCATAACGCCTTAAATTCTCCCTGGAGCGTTTACGAGGTACACCTGGCCAGCTGGCAAAGGCCCGACCCATCTGATGAGCATAGATACCTTACCTACGATGAAATGAAGGAAAAGCTGGTGCCTTATGTAAAAGAAATGGGATTTACGCATGTAGAGTTTATGCCTATAGCAGAACATCCTTTTGACGGAAGCTGGGGCTACCAGCTTACCGGGTACTATGCGCCTACTTCCCGGTTTGGCGATCCCCAGGGTTTAATGCGGCTGATAGATGCTTTTCACCAGGAAGGCATTGGGGTTATCCTGGATTGGGTACCTTCTCATTTCCCATACGATTCGCACGGACTTTACCTGTTTGATGGCAACCATACCTATGAATATGCAGATATGCGTAAGGGCTTTCATCCTGACTGGAACAGCTATATTTTCAATTATAAAAGAGGGGAAGTCAAATCATTTCTTATCAGCAATGCAAGGTTCTGGTTTGAAATGTTTCATATTGACGGTATAAGGGTGGATGCCGTAAGTTCTATGCTAAAGCTGAATTACTCCCGTGATGAAGGAGAATGGGAACCCAATGAGCACGGCGGCGATGGCAACCTGGAAGCTATTGAGTTTATCAAACATTTAAACGAAATGGTATACCGGGATTTTCCCGGCGTGCAAACCATTGCTGAAGAAGCTACCGACTGGCCGGGTGTATCAAAGCCTACATTTGAAGGGGGGCTTGGCTTTGGCATGAAATGGATGATGGGCTGGATGCATGATTCGCTGGATTACTTTAAACTGGATCCCTTATACCGTAGCCATCACCAGAACAAGTTTACCTTTAGCATGATGTACTATTATGATGAAAACTTCATGCTGCCTATCAGCCACGATGAAGTAGTGCACGGCAAAAGTCCGCTTATATTTAAAATGCCCGGTGACCTCTGGCAGAAATTTGCCAACCTGCGACTGTTCTTTACCTATATGTGGACGCATCCCGGCGGCAAATTATTGTTTATGGGCAGTGAGTTCGGGCAAACCACCGAATGGAATTACAAATCGCAGTTAGACTGGCATTTACTGGAACATGACAGCCATAAAGGCGCCCAAACCTGCCTGAAAGCCTTAAATAAAATACTGAAGGAAGAAGAAGCATTATACAGCAAACAATTTACAACAGATGGTTTTGAATGGGTGGACCTTAATCACAGGAATGAATGTATAATGATATACAAACGTAAAGGAGAAAAGGCAGAGGACGATATTTTAATTATTTTAAATGCCACTCCCGAAGTACATCATGACTGGGTTATTGAAACATACGGCAAAAAATATACTGAAGAGCTATTCAATTCAGATGCTAAAGAGTTTGACGGAACCGGGGATGTATTTAATAAGGATATCAGAACTGAGCTTCTTGAAGAAGATACCCAAAAATACCGGATCATCCTGAACATTCCGCCTTTGGCAGGACTAATATTGAAGTAAGATATAAGCATAGGCCCCTGTTCATTTTGCTGAAACAGAAAAGGGCAAATCCTTACTGCCTGTACCTCTTTTAGAGTCAGGAACAATATTCATAGCCAGGTGCAAAGTTCCTCCACGAATGATATCACTGTAAGTAATATAATTCCTGGAATAAGGTTTTCCGTTCAGGCGGGCAGTGGTAATATATACATTATCATTATTGTTATTATCGGCCTTAATAACAAATTTCTTCCCATTCTCAAGGGTGAGCGTTGTTTTTCGGAACAGCGGGCTGCCTAACACATACTGGTCAGTGCCAGGGCATACGCTATAGAAGCCTAATGCACTTAACACATACCAGGAAGAGGTTTGCCCCTGGTCTTCATCGCCCGGGTAACCATCTTCTGTAGCATTGTAAAGACGTTTCATTACTTCTCTTGCATAGTACTGGGCCTTCCAGGGCTGGCCTGCATAATTATACAGGTAAACCATGTGCTGTATAGGCTGATTACCGTGCGCATACTGCCCCATATTGGCCATCACCATTTCGGTCATTTCATGGATCATGCCACCGTAAGTGCCCACATTGACCGTGTTGGGAACGGAAAATACTGAATCAAGCTTTGCACAAAACTGCTGATTTCCTCCCAGCAGATCAATCAGTCCCTTTACATCATGAAATACAGACCATACCCAATGCCAGGCATTACCTTCTGTAAAAGGACCGCCCCACTCTGTAGGATCAAAGTTTTTCTTCCAGTTGCCCTCTTTATCTTTTCCCTCCATAAAACCAGTGGCAGCATTAAAAACATTTTTATAATTATACATTTTTGCGCCAAAAGCATCTTGATACTTTTTGTTGCGCGTGAGCTTTGCAAGATGATAACCGCAAAAGTCATCATAGGCGTATTCCAGCGTTTTGGCAGTTGCTTCCCTGTACTGGGGATAAGGAACATACCCCAGGCTATTATACTCTTTATACCCGTCCCGGCCATTTGCAGGTCCCCACGGACCTTTATTATTAGCTTCATGAGCATATGCGGCCAATGCCTTTTCCGGATCAAAAGTGCGCACCTCTTTTACCCATGCATCAGCTAATAAAGAAATAGCGTGATTGCCTATCATACTGCCCTGTTCATTTGGAAAGGACCAGGAAGGCAGCCATCCGCATTGTTCCTGCGCATTCAGCAGTGCCTGCATGTAGCGGCCATGCATAGTTGGATGCATCAATACATTTAACGGGAACTGTGCCCGGAATGTATCCCAGAACCCGGTATCAGTAAACATATAACCTTCATGCACTTTTCCATCATATGGGCTGAAATAGTAAGGAAGCCCGTTCTTATCTATTTCATAAAATTTACGGGAAAACAGGCTGGCCCTGAAGAAGCATGAATAGAAAGTGGCTTTATCATCTTCCGAATCTCCTTCCACTATGATCCTCGACAGATGATCATTCCATATTTTCCAGGCCCGTTTTTTTGTATCTTCAAGTAACCTGTCTTTACCCAATTCTGTTGTCAGGTTCAGCATTGCCTGTTCTTCGCTTATATAGGATGAGGCCACTTTAACCTGTACTTTTACCCCTGTCTTAAACTGGATATATGCGCCTACGCCCTCTCCTTCGTCCGAGGAGATATTTTCTTTCACTTTATTGTGCCTGTTCTCCCATACACCATAACTTTCAAAAGGCTGATCAAATACGGCAACAAAATGGTTTTTCCAGCCTTTCTGAAAGCCGTGGCCATTATTTACATATCCGGTTATCATTCTTTTCTCCGGCAATATTTTCACGCCGCTTATACGCGTATAACCGTCCAGCACCAAGTAGCTCTTATGCCCTTCAGGAAAGCTAAAACGCAGGTGAGCCCCGCGTTCAGTGGGACTCATTTCGGTAGTAATATTATTATCGAAAGTTACTTTATAATAATAGGGTTTGCCTGTTTCATTCTCATGCCTGAACGCCAGCTCCCTGTCGTTTTCGTTTACCACCAGGTTATCCATTACCGGCATAAATGAAAACACCGCATAATCATTGCTCCAGGAGCTGCATTGATGCGCCTGCTGAAACCCTCTTATCTTATTTTTAAAGTACTGGTATTTCCATCCGTCACCGTTCCTGCCGGTTTGAGGTGTCCAGGTGTGCATACCAAAAGGCAGGGCTGTTGTGGGATAGGTATTTCCCCTTGTAAGCTCATGCTTTGAATTAGTGCCCTGTAAGGTATTTACATACTTTACAAGATCGGTTACCTGTGAAAACAGGGACACAGGCAATAACAAAAGAATTAAAAACTGAACCTTCATAATTAAGCTGCAATATAAACGTAAGGACTGATATGATCAGGATTTGGGGGACATAAAACTTTCGCAATTTTGGTGAAAAACATTAACAATGGCCGCATGTGGACGCACCCCGGCTGCAAATTATTGTTTATAGGCAGTGAGTTTGGGCAAACCAGCGAATGGAATTACAAATCGCAGTTAGACTGGCATTTACTGGAACATGACAGCCATAAAGGCGCCCAAACCTGCCTGAAAGCCTTAAATAAAATACTGAAGGAAGAAGAAGCATTATACAGCAAACAATTTACAACAGATGGTTTTGAATGGGTGGACCTTAATCACAGGAATGAATGTATAATGATATACAAACGTAAAGGAGAAAAGGCAGAGGACGATATTTTAATTATTTTAAATGCCACTCCCGAAGTACATCATGACTGGGTTATTGAAACATACGGCAAAAAATATACTGAAGAGCTATTCAATTCAGATGCTAAAGAGTTTGACGGAACCGGGGATGTATTTAATAAGGATATCAGAACTGAGCTTCTTGAAGAAGATACCCAAAAATACCGGATCACTTTAAATATTCCGCCTTTTGCCGGGCTGATATTAAAGTAACTGGTAACAGGTCAGGTAATATTATAAACTGTATAAATCAGAACTTAATCTGACAATTATTAAATTAGTTGAACAAAAAACAGATTAAGATGACAACAGAAAAGAAATTGATCCAGCCAAAGCTGGGGTTGCTAAAGTTAGCAGAGAAGTTGGGCAATGTATCAGAAGCCTGTAAAGTAATGGGCTATTCTCGTGATAGTTTTTACCGGTTTCAAAAGCTGTATGAAGATGGTGGTGAGATGGCTTTAAAAGAGATTAGCCGCAGTAAACCATTAATGAAAAACCGTATAGATCCGGATCTAGAATTGATAGTAGTAGCCTATGCAACAGAGCAACCAGCTCATGGCCAGCAAAGAGCCAGTAACGAGTTAATGCTAAAAGGCTATACTATTGGGTCGTCCACGGTAAGAAGTGTGTGGTTACGTCATGATTTGGAAACTTTTCAAAAACGGCTTAAAGCCCTTGATGCCAAAGTAAAGCAAGATGGTTTGTTATTAACCGAATCGCAGGTAGCGGCTTTGGAAAAGAAAAAAGAAGAAGAGCAAAGCAAAGGGGAGATAGAAACCCATCATCCAGGATACCTGGGTTCTCAGGACACATACTATGTCGGCTATATAAAAGGTGTTGGCAAAATATACCAGCAAACGTTCATAGATACCTATAGCCGTGTAGCTTTTGCCAAAGTGTATGACCGTAAAAATGCATTGGTAGCAGCAGATATGCTCAATGATAAAGTGTTGCCTTTTTATCAAGAACAACAAGTAGACTTATTACGTATTCTAACCGACAGGGGCACAGAATATTGCGGTATGAAAGAGCATCACAGCTACCAACTTTATCTAAATATTGAAGATATTGACCACACAAGAACTAAAGCCAAAAGCCCACAAACCAATGGTATTTGCGAGCGCTTTCATCGCACGATGCAGGAAGAGTTTTATGCCATTGCATTTAGAAAGAAACTGTACAATTCTTTAGAACAAATGCAGACGGATATTGACCAATGGCTTCATCACTATAACAATGAACGCCCACATAGTGGAAAATATTGTTATGGAAAAACCCCGGCACAAACTTTTGAGCATAGTAAAGAGTTAGCTGTAGCCAAAGACCTCAATAATTTATTCGGACAAAACACTACCTTTAAAGTGTCAGACAAAGCGGAAACAGGCTCTGCTGAGGAGCAACCTGCTAGGAATAGTCTGACCGATGGTAATGATAAAGCGGTTGACAAAACAACCGCTTCTTCTACAACATCATTATTATCGTAAATGCCTTAAAAAACCTAACTCGTCAGATTAAGTATTGGCTATTACA
>JAPUDO010000095.1 GCA_027493055.1 Niabella sp.
CTTCCGAACTTAGACTACAACTTTTATAAAGCCTTGTATAGCAACGGTTTTAACCGTTTTGCTTATTTTTGCTTTTTATTAATCTTTTTTTGTGAAAAACAGGATATTTTTATCTTATGTCAACTGTAAAGTTCAATAATGCAGGCCCTGTCGGGCCAAATTAAGGCAAAAAAAATACGGATGAATAGACCTGTTTGTACTATAATGGCGCTTGCATTAGCTGGTATGGTAAATGCTCAAACCCTTCAGGTAACAGCTGATGATTACAGGAACGCCGAACAGTTCCTGCTATCTCATACTTCAAAGCTTGTTGACTGGACCAACCCTTCTCCTAACTGGATAGATGGAGATAAATTCTGGTACCGGGCTGGGGAGACGGTATTCCTGGTGGACCCGCAGAAAAAATCAAAAACAGCCATTGCAGTGCCAGAACCCCGTAACCCGGTACTTGTTAAAGGATGGGGTAGCGGGAAGGCTGTTGTATCGCCGGATGGCAAAAAAGAAGTTTTTATCAGGGACTGGAATTTGTGGGTGAGGCATACAGATACAAAACAGGAAAAACAATTAACTACAGATGGGGAGAAAGATTACGGTTATGCTACTGACAATGCAGGCTGGAAGCACAGTGATGCAGCTATCGTAAAATGGTCGCCCGATTCAAAAAAAGTTGCCACGTTTCAGCAGGATCAGCGTAAAGTAAATGATATGTACCTGGTAACTACCAATGTAGGCGCCCCGAAGCTGGAACAGTGGAAATATCCTATGCCCGGCGATACGCATATTGCTACTATACGCAGGGTAATTATAGATGTGGAAGAACTGAAAGTGATTTCCTTGAATGTACCTCCTGATCCGCATCGTGCTACTTTGAGCGATGATATTGCGAGCAGCGGAGCTTTTGATGATATAGACTGGTCGTCTGATGCTGCGGAAATGGCTTTTGTTTCCTCATCAAGAGATCATAAAAGTGCCAGGTTAAGGATAGCCAATGCCACCACCGGAGAGGTCAGAGAAGTGTTTGAAGAGACCGTACCCACACAGTTTGAGTCGGGCAGGGGCGCCATTAACTGGCGCTATCTGCCAAAGTCGAACGAGATCATCTGGTATTCAGAACGCGATAACTGGGGGCACCTGTATTTGTACGACAGCAAAACAGGAAAGCTGAAACACCAGATCACCAAAGGAAACTGGCTGGTGGGTAAAGTGCTGAGCGTAGATGAAAAAAAGCGTGTGATTTACTTTACAGGGTATGGCCGGGAGAAGGGAAACCCCTACTTTGCTTATTTCTATAAAATAGGGTTTGATGGTAAAGGACTCACTTTATTAACGCCTGAACCCGGTAATCATACCATTAGCTTATCCCCGTCAGGGAACTATTTTATAGATGTGTACTCTCAACCCGATGTGCCGCCGGTAGCTGACTTTAGAAGTATTAAAGGTGAGTTGATAACCAACCTTGCCAGGGCCGATGTTTCCCGGCTGGTGGCAGCAGGATGGAAGCCGCCTGTGCCGGTATGTGTAAAAGCAACTGATGGGGAAACAGATATTTACGGGCTGGTATTTACCCCGGTTAAAACAGATCTTTCAAAAAAATATCCGGTGGTTAATTATGTATACCCCGGGCCGCAGGGCGGAAGCGTGGGCAGCTGGAATTTTTCGGCATCAAGGAGTGATCACCAGGCTTTGGCAGAGCTGGGCTTTATTGTAGTGGTAATAGAAGGAACCGGTAACCCTTACCGTTCCAAAAGCTTTCATGATGCCAGCTATGGGAATATGGCTGTTAATACCTTACCTGATCAAATTACTGCTATAAGGCAACTGTCAAAAATTTATCCCATGGATACCACGCGCGTGGGTATATGGGGGCATAGCGGCGGCGGTTTTGCTGCTGCTGCTGCTATGTTCAGGTATCCTGATTTTTATAAAGTAGGTATTGCAGAATCGGGTAACCACGATAACCGTAATTATGAAGATGACTGGGGCGAGCGCTATAACGGGCTGGTTGAAAACAGTGACTATGCAGTACAGGCTAACCAGGCTTATGCAGGGAACCTGAAAGGTAAGCTGATGCTGGTACATGGTATGATGGATGATAATGTTCCTCCGTACAATACCTTATTGGTTGTTGAGGCCTTGCAAAAAGCCAATAAAGATTTCGACCTGGTGGTCTTTCCTAATGCACGGCATGGTTTTGGGGCATACTCCACCTATATGATGCGCCTGCGCTGGGATTATTTTGTAAAACATTTATTGAATGCAGAGCACCCAAAAGAGTACCTGATGGGAGCAGGCATGTAATGGAGCGTCGTCTATAGTCTATGGTCCATGAACGGCCTTTTTGACACTCAATATACGGTATGTTGAACTTTATATGTCTGCTATATCTTTCCAGGATAGGATACTTAGTTTTTCATCCCATATACTTGTTTTTCTTCCCCCGTATATCAATATACTTTGAGAGTGTATTGGATTATTCTTTTGCCAGTATCTGATACCATTAAGCATAGATGAGGTTGTCTTTTTTGCGGCTTTTATTTCTATGGCAACAGGCTGACCTTCTTTTTCATAGATGAGATCTATTTCGTTTCCTGCACTATCCCTGAAATAATATAAACCTTCCTGTATTCCTTTGTTAAAGTTGTTTTTTTTGACTTCTGTAATGATCCAGTTCTCAAATAATGCTCCGTAAGCCTGGTGCTTTTTTAAGCCGGTAATATTTTTAATACCTAACAGACGGCATAGCAAGCCTGTATCATAAAAATATAATTTGGGACTTTTGAGAATACGCTTATTAAGGTTGTTATACCATGGCTGCAATAAAAAGATAATATAGCTGCTTTCCAATACACCTAACCAGGAAAGAATAGTTTTTGTGTCAACGCCTACCTGCTTTGCCAGTTCGTCGCGGTTAAGTACCTGTCCTGCATAGTTGGCGCACAGATACAGGAAACGGTTAAAGGCTGCCATGTTGCTGATATTTTTCAGCAGGCGTACATCACGTTGTACATAAGTTTGTATATAGCTGTTCATCCATATTTCAGGCGCCAGGCGCTCCTGCCATATTTCGGGATAGCCGCCGGTCAGAATATGTTTAAAAATCTCATCACTGTTTAATTTTGCATCCTGTAACTCTGCATAGCTGAACGGCAACAGTGAAATATAGCCGGCCCTGCCTGCAAGGGATTGGGAAATTTGTTCCTGTAATAAAAAGTTATTGGAGCCTGTTAGTATAAACTGGCCCCGGCGGGTATTTTTATCTAACATTACCTGCAGGTACCGGAGCAAATCGGGTACCCGTTGTACTTCATCCAGTATAGCTCCTTGCTGATAAGGCTTTAAAAATTTTTCTATATCCTGCAATGCCCTGGCCTGAATGGCTGGGTTCTCAAAATTGATATATGGCTTTTTGGGGCAGAGCATTTGGCTTAACGTTGTTTTGCCGCTTTGCCTGGGACCTGTGATACATAAAGCCCTGAACTGGGATAAAGATTCTTTTGCTGTTGGTAATATGATTCGCTTTATCATAGGATTCCATTTTTGCAAAAATATGTAAAAATGGAATCCGATTCCATTTTTGCAAAAATATGTAAAAATGGAGTTTGTATTATAGAGGGGATGTTTTATATTTTTCTCTTAGCCCTCAGTGCTTTTAACTCTTTTCCATGTTAATTGAAAATTAACTGATCATCATTATTGGTTAATTGTGCTCAGCAAAATCAATGCGGGGCGACATCTAACCTGTAACCACTACTGCTAATAGGTAAACACTTTATCTCCCACCATTACTTCCTGCGTTTTTTCGTTAAAAGTGGCTTTTATACCAGTGCGCGATGCAGCCGTGGTCATTATATTGGCAATGGAATGGTAATATCCTGCCTCTACGGGCGCATTGGTCTCTTTTCGGCTACGTACACATTCCATCCAGTTGCGCATGTGGGCACTGGTAAGCGGGTCGCCCCCGGTATTGGCGCTTGCCACTACCTTTTCAGCCTTTTCTACCAAAGCCATTTCAGGTAGTAAAACAGGCTGCATGTTCATGGCTTTTGCATGGTTTTCCCTGAGCCCGCCTTTGGGTGATACCTTGTTGGTAATTAAGTTAAGCTCACCGCCTTTTGAAAAATAGATTTCTGACGGATTTTCATCGCCATTACCCATACGACTCATAAATACTACCTGGAACCCGTTGGTCGGATCATTGGCATCGCCATAATCAAATACGGCAGTAGTGGTATCCCAGTTGCTGCGCCCATCGGGCCAGTTGTAAATGCCGCCATTGGCAGTTACGCTGCGCGGATGCTTTAACCCGCTAAACCAATGTACTGTATCGATCTGGTGGCTCATCCATTGGCCCGGCTGCCCGGAAGAGTAGGGCCAGAATAAACGGTATTCCAGGTATTTCCTGGGATCCCAGGCTTCAAAAGGCCGGTTGATAAGAAAGCGTTTCCAGTCTGTATCTTCCTGTTTAAGCCGGGCTACCAGGTCGGGTCTGCGCCATCGCCCTGGCTGGTTCACATTCCAGGTAAGCTCTACCATGTTGATAGCGCCAAATTTCCCGGATTTGATATATTCTTCAGCAGCTTTATAGTTACTGCCGCTCCTGCGCTGGGAGCCTATTTGTATAATCTGGCGCGACGCTTTTACAGCTTTTAATGCAGCTCGTGCATCTTCCATTGTTTCAGCAAAAGGTTTTTCAACATAGGCATCACATTTGGCATTTACGGCTTCTATGGTATGCAGGGCATGTTGAAAATCGGCTGTGCTTATAATAACAGCGTCTGCTGTTTTAGAATTGTAAAGTGCTTCGTTATTTTTAAATCCTTTTACATCGCTGCCTGTTTTTTCTTTTATATGTGCAACACCTGCATCCCTGCGATAGTTCCAGAGGTCCGATACGCCTGTTATATCAAAATTCAGCTCTTTATAATGGTTGAGGAAAGAGGGGAATAAAGATTGCCGGAACCGGTCTGAAAAACCTATAACACCTACCCGTACACGGTCGTTAGACCCGATAATATTTGCGTAGCTTTTGGCGCTGAAAGCAGTTGCTCCAAGGTAAAGCCCTGTTCCTGCAAGAGCGCCATTTTTTATAAATTTTCTTCTTGAATGAGACATATAGCATAATTTGTTCTAAGATAATCATTTTGCTACAATAGGTTTTATGTTTTTGTATTTTACTGCATGTATTTTTACTGTAACATTGCAGGTATATTATGAGCCCGGATATTAAAAATAATTTTTCACTAAAGTCGTACAACACTTTTGGGATTGATGCCTGTGCAGCACATTTTGCAGTTGCTGAGACCATTGATGATGTAAGAGCCTGTTTGCAGTGGGCTAAGGCGCATGCACAGTCAACACTTATCCTGGGCGGGGGCAGCAACGTGCTTTTTACCGGGAATGTAACAGGACTGGTTTTACAAAATGCTATAAAAGGAATAGAAAAGGTGTATGAAGATGAGCAACACGTGTACCTGAAGGCTGGCGGGGGAGAGGTTTGGCACCAGTTTGTTTTATATTGCCTGGATCATAATTATGCAGGCATTGAAAACCTGGCTTTGATACCCGGTAGGGTGGGTGCCTCACCTATGCAGAATATAGGGGCCTACGGAGTTGAAATAAAGGAAGTATTTCATGAGCTGACTGCTATACACAGGCACTCCCTGGAAATGATATCATTTTCTAACCGCGACTGCGAGTTTGGCTACCGGGAAAGTATATTCAAGCGCCGGTATAAAAATGAGTTTGTGATTACTGATGTTACTTATAAACTTGCTAAAAAGCCGCAGTTTAATATAGGTTATGGCGCTATTAAGCAGGAGCTGGAGAGAGCTGGTGTGAAGGATTTATCCATCAGAGCCATTGCCGATGCTGTGATAGCTATCAGGTCCTCCAAATTACCCGATCCCCGGCAGATAGGCAATGCCGGCAGCTTCTTTAAAAACCCCTCTGTTGATAAAGAAAAATATTTGCAATTGAAGGAAATATTCCCTTCAATTGTAGCTTATGAAAACCCTGACGGAACAATGAAGCTGGCAGCAGGCTGGCTGATAGAACAAAGTGGTTTAAAGGGCTTTAGAAAGGGTGATGCCGGGGTGCATGAAAAACAGGCACTTGTACTGGTAAACTATGGAAAGGCAGATGGTGCCGGTATTGTAGAGGTGTGCGGCATAGTACAGGATGCCGTTATGAATAAGTTTGGGGTAATGTTATTGCCAGAAGTAAATATCCTGTAACTCTTACTTTAAGTTATAAATAGTATCTTCGCGCCCAATTTTTAAAGCCTTCTAATTATTAATTCTAAAAATTAAAGGATGAAGAAAGTTTTTTTATTGAGCCTGGTTTCAGTTTTATTATGTTCAGCGCTACATGCGCAGAGAGAATTCTATGGAAGGTCAGTAAGGTTTGGGTTTAAGGTAGACCCGGTATTGGCTAACGCTTTCAGGCCGGCAGAAAATGGTATTGAAAGAACCAGCAGCGGTTTTGGTGTTAACTACGGTTTAATGGCTGATGTTATGTTTAGTGATGGCAGGGGCGCTTTTGCTACTGGGCTGGAAATAGCCCATGGTGCATCGGAGCTTGCTTACAATACTTCAACCAGGGGCTTGTATAGGGATAAAGCTGAAGGTGGTGAGCAGGCTTATAAGCTCAAATTACAGTACCTGCAAATCCCGTTGAGTGTAAAGCTGAAAACCAACCAGCAAAACGGATTTCGTTTCTGGGGGCAGTTTGGCACTTATATGGGTGCATTGCTAAAATCAAGAATGGATTATTCTGCTGGCCCGCTTGCTGAGCAAAATGTAAATGTGATGAAACATACCAATAAAGTAAACCTGGGTTTATTGATTGGCGCAGGGGGTGAATACCAGCTGGCCGAAAAAACAGATCTTTTCTTTGGACTGGGCCTCGAAAATGGCTTCACTGATATCACCTCCAACAATAGCTGGAAAGATGGAAAGGTAGGCTTGAACAGATGGGCTATACGCCTGGGAATGTTTTTCTAAAAATCAGTTTATTAAATACAAAACAAAGGAGGCTGCGGTTTTGCAGCCTCCTTTGTTTATGAAGAACGGGGAAGTAATTATTGCTTCATAATAACACCACAGCCAATACGAGGTCCGGAATTGCCGGTAGGTTGTGTGGTATAATCGTCGGTACCGCCGTGTACAATAATGCCCAGGCCAATAACATTATTAGCAGCGCCATCGGTAATGCTCCATCTGTCCGTAGTTACAGATTTTGTAGCATGACCATTATTGTCAAGCTGGATATTTCCTATATCTCCTGAATGGAACGGAGCAGTGCCCCATTGTCCGTGATTTTCTTTGGTAGGATTCCAGTGACCGTGCGCGCCTTCTCCTTTATTGCTGCAATCGCCATGCTCATGAAAGTGTACGGCTACATTACTGTCAGCCCTTGATTTGTCATCAATTACAACGTCGAGGCGTATTTGGGTACTATTTAACTGGTAAAATTTTGCAGTGCCTATTTGTTGTGTAGAGTCTGCAGTAGACATCAGGTTGGCACTGGCTACCAGGGTGCCTTCAGCAGATGGCAGCATATCTGTGCCGTCTGTTACAACCTGTGCCGAATCGGCGCCTGTGGCGTCATCGCTGTTGTTAGATGCACCGCCACAGGAAGCCAGGGCTGTAATGGCTATTATACCACTTAGTAATAATGGAAAACGTTTCATAATGCTTGTTAAATTTTTAAGTTAAAGAAGTTTAATAAATAAAAATAGATAAAAGTTTACTTTTACCACACGATATGCTATGGTAATAATCCGTAGTAATAGTCTTTAATACAAACATTGAACCAATTTATGGACGAAACAGAAGTAATCAACCCCTGGAAGATAAACGGACAAAAAAAAGTATATGATAATCCCTGGATCAGTGTTACGGAGTTTGATGTTATTAATCCATCGGGAGGCAAAGGTATCTACGGAAAAGTACATTTTAAAAATGCTGCTATTGGCGTGATTGTCCTGGATGAAGTAATGAACACCTGGCTGGTGGGCCAGTATCGTTTTGTTTTAAACGCCTATAGCTGGGAAATACCCGAAGGCGGCTGCCCCGAAGGAGAAAGTTATATAGAAGCTGCAAAAAGAGAGTTGCTGGAAGAGGCCGGCCTGATGGCTGAAGAGTGGACAGTAATTTTACGCAGCCATTTATCCAACTCGGTAAGTGATGAAGAATGTATTATTTTCCTGGCGAGGAATTTAAAGCAGGGCGTTGCAGCGCCGGAAGAAACAGAAGATATACAGGTAATGAAAGTGCCATTTAGCGAAGCTGTAAAAATGGTGAGCAATGGTGCTATAACAGATGCTATTTCCGTTATGGCTATACAAAAAGTACAATTAATGCAGCTTTCAGGTGAACTATAAATTTTCATAATTGAAACGGGAGCAAAATATAGCAGTGGGCCCGTCTGCCGATACGCGTCTGGCAATGGTACGCCGGGTAACCAGGCTTATGGATGAGCAGTTTTCTGTTGGTGGCTTTAAGTTTGGGATTGATCCTATTCTTAACCTGCTGCCTGTGGCGGGGGATATTGGCAGCTATCTCATTTCAGTTGCCTTAATAATAACTATGATACAACATGGAGCATCGGGCAGGCTAGCTATGAAAATGGTGGGGAACGCCACTCTTGATGCGGTTATAGGGGCCATTCCTTTGAGAGGATGGATATTTGATTTTTCCTATAAGGCCAATACCCTCAACCTTAAATTGTTAACGGAGCATTATACCGAGGGTAAACATCGCGGCAGGGCA
>JAPUDO010000096.1 GCA_027493055.1 Niabella sp.
ACTACGGTACGCTGTCCATATCGTTTAACCTGGTTTTTTGTACGTATGATCATCTCCATGTTGTTGCAAAAGTAACGTGGTAAATTGATAATAATGCAATGGCAACTTGTTAAAAAAAGACGGCTTCCTTTTTATGGAAAAAGTATATTTTTCCCGTCATAACCGCATATGAAGGTAATAATACTGTTTTGGGGATTATTGACCTGTTGCCAGATTTATTCTCAGCCCAAAGAAGAACGGCTTATTTGCTGGAAAATAGAAACAGAAGCCCGATACCCCGGGGGCGCCGTTGCGCTCGATAAACATTTTTCGAAAATAAGATATCCTGAAAAGGCAAAAAAAGAAGGACCGTCCGGAGTGGTTTTGGTACAGTATGTTATCGACACATCGGGAAATATACAGGAAGCTAAAATTTTACGCGGTGTAAGCGATGAAATTAACCGCGAAGCCTTGAGACTGGTATATTCTCAAAAAAAATGGATACCCGCTACTCAAAACGGGCGAAAGGTTAAAGCCTATAGAAAGCGAGAGCTGTTATTTACTTTGCAACGCTGACGGCGTCCAATATCTCCTCCACATACTTTCTTTCGTTGCAAAGACGTGGTATTTTATGCTGTCCGCCCAGTTTGCCCTTTTGCTGCAGCCATCTGTTAAAGCTGCCCGGGGACAGGTTATGCACCCGTGGCGGGCTTAATGCAATGTTTTTATAACGTTTGGCTTCGTAGTCACTGTTAATGCTTTGCAAGGCCGTGTCCAGTTCAGTGACAAAGGTTTCAAAATTATCGGGTTCCTTTTCAAACTCTATCAGCCATTCGTGGGCGCCATTGCTGTTGTCAGAAAAATAAACCGGTGCTGCGGTATAGTCATTCACAACAGCCCCTGTTTTCCGGCAGGCCATGCTTACAGCCTTGTCGCTGTTATCTACAATCACTTCTTCTCCAAAGGCATTGATGTAGTGCTTTATCCTTCCGCTTACAATGATTTTATAGGGGTCTTTTGAAACAAATTTGATGGTATCGCCCAGTAAATACCTCCACAGCCCGCCATTAGTGCTTATTACAAGGGCGTAATTGGTATTGAGGTCTATATCTTTAAGCCCGATGGTTTGAGGGTCTTCTTTTCCATGCTCGCTTAAGGGCATAAATTCCAGGAAGATGCCATGATCAGTAAACAATAACATGCCGTTATCTCCCGGTATTTCGTTTGCGGCAAAAAAGCCTTCACTGGCATTATAGGTTTCCTGGTAATGGATGGGTTTGCCAATAATGTTTTTAAACTGTTCGCGGTAAGGTGTAAAGGATACGCCCCCGTGCATATATAATTCCAGGTCGGGCCAAACCTCTGCAATGGTGCTTTTGCCCGTCATTTCCAGGAGGCGCTTAAACAAGATAAGCGTCCAGGTAGGCACCCCGCTGATAGAAGTTACATTTTCATTAACCGTCTGCAGCGCCATTTTCTCCAGCTTGTCTTCCCAGTTGTCCATAAGCGCTATCTCCAGGTTGGGCGTACGCAGCCAATGGCCATAGAAAGGGCTGTTTTGCAGAAGCACAGCGCTCAGGTCGCCGTATTGCGCTTCATCGTTAACCGGGTTAACGGTGTGGCTTCCTCCCAGCACCAGGCCTTTACCGGTAAGCATTGTGCTATCGGGGTTAAAGGTATAATACATGGTAAGCACATCTTTCGCTGCTTTATAATGGCAATCCTCCAGTGTTTCATCGCTCATAGGGATGAACTTGCTTTTATCGCTGGTGGTGCCGCTGCTTTTTGCAAACCAGTTGATAGGGCTGTTCCATAATAAATTCTGCTCACCGGCCATCATTCTTTCAATATAAGGCTTCAGGCCATCGTATTCACTGATAGGAACGGCTTTTTTAAAATCTCGGATATTATAAATATTGCTAAAATGATGCTTACGGCCAAACTCTGTGTATTGGGCAGAAGTGATAAGACTTTGTATCACCTCTCTCTGCGAATCTACAGGATGGCTGCGCCATGCCTCAATACGCCACTGGCGCATACGGGCAAGGGATGATATGGCAGGGCTCAGGAAGCTCATTGAAAGTTACAATATTAGTACAAAAAGATAACAATTAAAAGTCTGCCCCGGTTGCTTTACAGAAAACTTACTTATAGAGCTCATCAGAATTTTGAGTACAATACTAACTGCGGTCAAAGCAATAATTGGGGTAGCTGCTGCATGAATGCTCCTTTTTCTGTGTGGTCTATAATGATCTTAAACCACGGTGTATAACTTTCGGGGTCCTGCGTCATTTCTTTTTTCAGATTGTTTAAAGAAAGATATTTCCAGCCGGCCACTTCTTGGGGATTGATTACGGGAGTGCCTGAAAAGCGGCCAAAAAATACGTGGTCAAACTCATGTTCAGTAAGGCCGTTATCAAATGCTGCTTTGTAAATAAAATCGAATACTTTTTGCAGGGAGCATTCAATGCCCATTTCTTCCTTCAGCCTTCTTTTAGCTGCTGTTAAAGTATTTTCATCTGCGTATGGATGGCTGCAGCAGGTATTGGTCCATAAACCGGGGCAATGGTACTTATTAAAAGCGCGTTGCTGTAATAATAGTTCATCTTTATCATTAAAGAGCAGCACAGAAAAAGCCCTGTGCAGCAAACCTTTTTCATGGGCTTCTATTTTTTCCATAGTGCCGGTGGCATTGTCCTGCTCATCCACAAGCACCACCTGTTCTTTCAATAAGCTCATAAGGCGAAGATACGGCTTGAAGAGGTGGTTTTTTGTTTAAAAGCTTCATCTTATCAAGTTTTCTGTGTATAAAAAATAAACAGGTATTTTGCTGTTGCGTATCAGCTGTAAGTTTCGTTATAATAATAAACTATGTTTTATGAGAAATATATTTTTAGCAGCTGTATTTTCAGGAATTGCTGCGCTAATATTTTTAAATAGCTGTTATAAAGGGGAGGGTGGAAGAAGAGGGTGTGCCAGGTCGGTTTATTCAAGCGGAACTGTAATTGCACTTTCTTTTATTAATAAAGACAGTGTAAATCTTTTATCTACAAAATTTTTAGAGGCCAAAGACATTGAAGTAAGGTATGGTAATATTTTAACTGTTGTGGATACGGAGCCGTTTTACCACGGTGATGATCAAACATCTTTAAAATATATTTCTTTTTTTACACCTGATAAGATTGGAGAGAAT
The DNA here is from genome assembly GCA_027493055.1 of Niabella sp. Classification (GTDB taxonomy): domain Bacteria; phylum Bacteroidota; class Bacteroidia; order Chitinophagales; family Chitinophagaceae; genus Niabella. Next base: position 3,173 of record JAPUDO010000096.1, read on the forward strand.
AATCTCACCATTACCGTAAAAGGAACATCTCATCTTTTAACCTTTAACCAAAAATTAATACCTGCTGGTTGTGCCGGTCCCCGATACGATCTTTCCGATTTTAAACTTGACAGCAAGGCAATAGAACCGGTTTTGGTTTCGGAAGCTGTATATTTCAGAGGGAATAAAGGAACTGCTACTTTTCCTAAAATTTATATAGTTCTTTAGCATAATGCAGCATTTCTGTTCCGGGCCGGACCTATAGGTCTGTTTACCGCAATATATAGACCTCATAGGTCTCTCCACCCCATTACTTACTCAAAACATGTTCCTGTCTTTATAAAGCTGCCGGAAATAAGGATCTTTCAGGTCTTTGATAAAGCGGATGGCATCTCCCGTACTTTTCATTTCAAGTCCTGATTATTTGCACTGGAATATTTTTTTCTAAAAAATTTGGTGGGAAAAGAAAAATATCTACATTTGTTATGTAGAACATAACTACTAATAAAATAAGTGCTAAATAATGATTGCTAAATTAGTCCGGGCAGGAGCAATTGCCTTTTACCTTTTACTGACAATTGTAGCCCACGCACAGGTACAGAATGCTGTTGTTTTTAATGGCGTAGTAAAAAATACAGATGGTACACCTGTTAGTGGCGCCAGCATTACAGTTAGAGGACTTAACAGGGGCTCATTTACCGATTCACTGGGAAAGTTTTCCCTAAACCTTCCTTCCTCCAATGAAGTATTGCAGGTTTCGTTTATAGGCTACCTACCCAAGGAAATTAAAACAGAAGGCCGTACCAGTATGGATATTGTACTGGAAAACTTTACCGACCCCCTGAGCGAGGTAGTAGTTGTTGCCTATGGTAAACAGGAAAGAACTACTTTAACCACTTCCATTTCTAAAGTGGGAAGTGACGAATTTAAAAATGCGCCAGCGGCTAATCCGTTGAACCAGCTCCAGGGTAAAGTAGCGGGCCTGTCTTTGCAAATTTCAGACGGGCAGCCCGGTTCCAGTCCGCAGGTATTCATTCGCGGAGGTAGTTCCACTTCTCCTGAAAGCGATGCGCCATTGTTGATTGTTGATGGATTGGTAGGCCAGATGCGAAATGTTAGTGATATTAATCCTGATGATATTGAGTCTATGCAGGTGCTGAAAGATGCTGCTTCAACGGCTATTTATGGAGCAAGAGCAGCCAATGGAGTAATTATTATTAAAACCAAATCAGGCAAAACAGGCAAACCAATCGTATCGTTAAAAGTTACTGCCGGCCTTGATGAACTGGGTAAAAAATACAATTTCACCAGCGCCAGGGATTATGTCTATATCACCCGGAAGAATATAATGCTCTATAATCAGAACAATCCTGATTTCTTTTTGTCTGGTGGGCATTATGGGCTTTCTACCGGCAATCCCAGGAACAGTAAAAATACACTGGAGTTCCTGGATACTTATATCGCCAGTTATGGAGCAGATTATGTAGCAGACCTGATCAATAACCAGGGCTGGGAAACAATGGATGACCCGGTTACAGGTAAAAAGCTGATTTTAAAAGAAACGGATTACCAGGATGTAACTTTTCGTAACGCCAATAAAAGAGAATATGATGTAGATGTATCAGGCGGTTCTAAAGTGTTTAATTATTACCTGGGAATAGGTTCGCTCAATCAGGAAGGCATTGTGCTGGGAACAGATTATAAGCAGCATAGCGTTTTATTGAATACAACGTATAATTTAAGCGATAAAATAAGCATCACAACTGGTGTGAATTACCAGTCTAAGCAAAGCAGCGGTGCATGGAACTACCAGAATGTATTAAGCCGTTCGGTAACCATGCCGTTTACTTACCGTTATACCTATGAAGACGGAACGCCTGCACCGGGAGAAGGTGTGCCCTCTTTCAGAAACAGGAACCATGAGGTTTACTATAAAGAGCAGTATAACGATGTTAAAGTATATCGCACTACTTTGAACCTAGGGGTGGATTGGAAAATAATGAAAGGACTAACCTTCAGGCCGGCAGTATATTATTTTACAACAGAAGGCAAAGAAAATTATTTCGAAGCATATAACGAAGTGAATCCTAACAGGAACGCTTCTGCAGTGCATAACTTTGATAAACAGCTGCAGGCCGATGGTGTATTGAATTATGATAAATCAATCGGGAAGAACCACAATTTCAATGCTGTTTTGGGAACCAGCTATATTGAACAGTATGCTTACAGGATGAGTGGAAGCGGAAGCGGGGCGCCTACAGATTATATTACTACTTTAAATGCATCTGCGGACTCAACCAAACGTATCACCACTACAGAAACAACCGAAAAAATGATCAGCCTTTTTGGGCGGGTTTCTTACGATTATAAGAGAAAGTATATGCTGTCTTTCAGCTTGCGTGAAGATGGTTCGTCAAGGTTTGCAGAAGATAACCAATTTGGTTTGTTCCCAGGTGTGTCAGCCGGCTGGAACATACACAAAGAAAATTTCTGGAAACCTTTGAGCAATATTGCCTCTACATTTAAGCTCCGGTCAAGCTGGGGACAGACGGGTAATAACGATTTGTCGTTAGCAAACACCAGAGGTGCTTATACTACCAACAATAATTATGGAGGAGAGCCAGGCATATTAAATACAACTTTACCTAACAGAACGTTGGTTTGGGAAACCACTACCTCTTTTGACCTGGGGCTGGATATGGGTTTCTGGAATAACAGAGTGAGCCTGTTGCTGGATTATTACCGTAAAGTAACATCGGACAGAATATTTTCGAAGCCGTTGGATGCTACCTCGGGTTTTTCTTCTATCACAAGCAATTATGGCAGCATATTGAATGAAGGTTTTGAAATTGAACTGTCTGCTACACCTGTTCGCACAAAAGACATTACCTGGGATGTAAATTTCAATTTTGCCAACAATGCAGCATTGGTATTAAAGCTACCGGATAACGGCAAGCTTAAAAACAGGATAGGCGGTAACCAGGTATATAATAAAGCAACCAAATCGTACGAGTATGTAGGTGGCACAGCCGAAGGAGAGCGTTTTGGTGAAAGATGGGCTTACCATTTAATAGGAGTATATGCTACAGATGAAGATGCGGCAGGTGCGCCATACGACGTGGAGGCGGGTGGCAGAAAGAAAGTTGGCGGAGATGCCATCTGGGAAGATGTGGATGGCAATGGTATTATAGACAGTCGGGATATGGTATTTATGGGCTATATACGCCCCGATATCACCGGAGGTTTTTCTACTTCGTTCAGGTACAAAAAGCTCACCGTTCGTTTTGTAACAGATTATGCCATGGGCCATGTAATAGACAATTCTTTCAGAGGCAGGTTGATGGGAAGTGCAAGGAATAACAACATGGCGCTGGCAGAAGTATTAAGCAACCAGGTGTGGCATGAGCAGGGAGACATTGCCTCTATTCCACGATATACTGTTCAAAGTGATGCCGATTATTCATTCAGAAATCACCTGAGAAATGCCAACAGCTTAGGCTCCTCTTCAGGTTATACTACCAATAACTCGCTTTATTACGAAAAAGGGGATTTTCTGGCTTTCCGTGAAGTTTCGTTAAGCTATATAGTAAATCTTCCTGCATTTCTCAGGAAGGCATCGGTGCAGAACCTGGAAATTTTTGGCGGGGTGTTTAACCTGGGGTATATCACTTCCTATAAAGGCCTGATGCCGGAAATATATACAGGAAATGACCAGGGATCTTACGCACGGCCGCGCATGTTCAACCTGGGATTAAAATTAAATTTTCAATAAAGAATTAAAATAATTCATTCAATATGAAACGCTATCGTATTGCCATATTTGCCATTTTCCTGCTGGCTGTTCAGGGCTGCAAAAAGTTGCTGGAAGTGGAAACGGTGTCCAGCATTAACTCATCGAGCTACTGGAAAGCAGAGGGCGATGTAAAAGCATACATGACCGGCATTTATTCCGAGCTAAGGGATTTAATGAACAGCACTTTACACTTTGAAGACAGGGGCGATGCCTTTGTTGCGGGTTTGGAAGGCTCTGTTTCGGCCGCATGGCAGCAAAACCTTACGCCACAAAATGCACCCAACTGGTTAGACCATTATAATGCCATTTATCATTGCAACTTACTTTTGAAGTACGCGCCACAGATCACTTTTACCCAGCAGGCCAATAAAAACCGGTACATGGCAGAAGCACTTACAGTAAGGGCCTATATTTATTTTTTGCTGATGCAGTCGTGGAACAATGTGCCGCTTATTTTAGCGCCTATAGAAAGCGATCAGTCTGAATTTCCGGAAAGGGCGCCGGCAACGGAAGTAGCTGCCCAGGTATTAAAAGACCTGAATGATGCCATATCCCTTTTTCCCGAAGAAGGGTTTACATCAAAAACCAAAATGTCGAAACCCGCAGCGTATGCTATTAAAGCGGATGTTTTTTTATGGCGTAATAAAGTGTTGAAAGGGCAGCCAGCCGATTTGGACAGCGCGTTAGCGGCGGTTCAGAAACCGCTTGACCAGACAACCCTGCTGGCTAATTTCGGCGATATTTTTTCCAGCACCAATAAAAAGAACAGCGAAATTGTATTCAGCATCGCTTTTCTGCTGCGCGAAAAATCTGACCAGTATGGCAGCAGGATGAAGCCCCGTGATATTTTTGTGGCTAACGCATCTAACGTAGATTCCCTGGCTTTTGCCAAAAACGGCGCCAGAAGCGTTTATGCTCCAAGCCCGCAAATACAGGCAGCCTTTGATGAACATCCGGCAGACTTACGTAAAAAATATTCTATTATCAAAGCGTTGAATCCTAACGGGTCTATAATAGGTGTATTTGATAATAAATATCGTGGTACTAAATATATCGATGACCGGTATTATGATGATGATATTGTTGTTTACAGGAACGGCGGCCTTCTGCTAACTAAAGCAGAAATACTGGCCGCAATGAACAGGTCCGGGGATGCTGTTACTGAATTAAATAAAGTAAAATCCCGGGCAGGGATAGGCAATTACGCTGGCGCTACAGATAAAGTAACCATGGAAAGAGAAATATTAAAGGAAAGGAGCAGGGAGCTGTTTTTTGAATTAACGCGCTGGCACGACCTGGTGCGCTTTCATTACGGCGGTTCTGTAAATATTTATAATACAGTTCCAAACCTGAATGGTAAATCAGTACCCCTGTTTTTTCCCATTCCCCAGGCGCAAATTGATATTAACAGCAAGCTCACCCAAACAGAAGGGTATTAATTGAAAAATAATTAAACTTATGTGTACAAAATATACAACGGGGTTAATGCTCATAACCTATCTGTCTGTAATGTTGCTTGCATCCTGTACAAAAGGTAAACGGTTCAGGGACAATAGCGGGATTCAACTCAACACTTCCACAGATTTGAATGAAGGCGATACAACTTTCAATTATATATTCCGGCAGCGGTATGAAGGATATGCCTGCTACCGTATCCCGGCTATCATTCGTGCTAAAGACGGTTCCCTGATTGCCTTTGCAGAGGCGCGCAAAAACAGCTGCAGCGATATAGGTGATATTGACATGGTAATGAAACGTTCCACTGATGGCGGTGCTACCTGGAGCGGCATTAAAAGAATATGGGACGATGGCTCCAATACCTGTGGCAACCCGGCCCCTGTGGTAGATGAAAGCACAGGAAACATTTACCTGCTAATGACATGGAACAATGGCGCTGATAATATAGGCGCTATTAACGGGGGCACCAGTAAAGATACCCGGCGGGTATTTGTAACCATGTCTTCTGACAATGGCGCCAGCTGGGCAACGCCCAAAGAAATCACCTCCCAGGTGAAGCGTGATGGCTGGGCATGGTATGCTACCGGTCCCTGCCATGGTATCCAGTTAACAAGCGGAGATAAAAAAGGCCGGCTAATCATTCCCTGTGATTATATAGAAGCCAGCAAAAGCGGCGGCAGAAGTTTTTCGCATGTGATCTATTCCGATGATCACGGACAAACATGGCAAATAGGAGGGGTGGCTCCTTTGGATAAATCCAATGAATCCACGGTAGCCGAATTGTCAAACGGTGATGTCATGCTGAACATGAGGCGCAGCAGCGGCACCAGCAGGTATGTAGCCACCAGCACCGATTATGGCATTACGTGGAAAAATATGAAGACGGATGATAATCTTATTGAGCCGGTATGCCAGGGCAGTTTGCTTTCTTCTTCTATGAAAGGAGTGCATACCTTATTTTTTTCAAACCCTGCAAGCCTCGAAAGAAAGAAAATGACCATTAAAAAAAGTACCGATAACGGGATGACATGGACACAATCGTATCTGGTGTATGCCGGGCCGTCAGCTTATTCAGATATTGTGAAACTAACGGATACACATATAGGCATTTTATATGAGGCCGGGGTAAACTCGGCATATATGGGTATTGGCTTTAAAGTAATTCCGCTTTCAGCCTTTAAGTAATACGTCAAAGCATTTAAAACTGCCTGGTTGGACAAATTCCTGCAGGCATAAAAATATACGGATGAAGCATTTGTTTTTTATCAGCGCCATACTATTTGTTGCATTATTAGCAGCCTGTAAAAAAGAAGATGATACAAAGCCTTTACAGGCGGCTATTCGTGGCAATACCTTTGAGATATTAGCGGGCGACAGCATCGTGTTTAAAGACTCTTCGTCTGGAAGGGTATCACGCTGGAGCTGGGAATTTGAAGGAGGCCAGCCCGGGGCTTCTGAACTGTCGTCCCCAATGGTTGTGTATAATACGCCCGGTACTTATAGCGTAATTTTAACGGTAAGTGACGCTAACGGATCGAACACCGTCAAAAAAGAAGGTTTAGTAAAAGTAGGATACAATAAAGTGGTGGCGGGCTTTTCGGCAGATAAGCTAGTGGCGCAACAGGGCGATTCTGTTCATTTTAAGGATTTTTCTACCGGTTTGCCTAGTGCATGGAAATGGGAATTTAAAGAGCAGGAGTCAGGCCTTATCATTACCTCAACCCAGCGGAACCCCGCTATAAAATTTGACCAGCCTGGGAAATATACTGTAACATTAAAGGCCAGTAATGCCGCTTACCAGGATGTGGCGGTTAAGGAGCTTTATCTTGAAGTGATAGACATTACCTTCGTATCTGCCAATTTCACCAGCAATACCACCGCTACTTATGCAGGAGGTAAAGTGGCCTTCTATAATACTTCATTAGGAACAGCAACCAGCTATAGCTGGACCTTTGAAGGTGGCTCGCCTTCCGTTTCCAGCGAAGCTGATCCGCAAATAACGTATAGCTCACCTGGAAGATATAAGGTGAAGCTAACTGTTGCCAATCCGTCCAAACAATCTGAAAAAGAAATAGACGCTTATATCCTTGTTGTACCTTCCGGTAACTTACTGGCATTTTTCCCTTTCAATAATAATGCAAATGATGCAGGGCCTTTATCGGTGCAAACCACTCCAACAGGAAGTGTTGCTTTTGCAGGGGCCGACAGGAACGGGCAGGCAGGCGCCGCCGGTTATTTCGATGGCTCATCGGGCCTGTACTTGCAAAGCGCTGGCATATTCAATATCGGCACATCCGATTTCACCGTATCCGGCTGGTTTAAAACAAACGGTGCAACCAGGATGATGTTGTGGCAGGAAAGCGGTAAAAACGGATCGGCTGATAACCAATCCTGGTTAAGGCTCAATGATAATACTACAACCCAGTATATGCGGTTCAATACAGAATATTCAGGCGGTTCAAGCATATTGAATCTTGCTTCCGAAGGGAAAGTGAATGTCAATAGCTGGTATCATATAGTGGCTGTAAGAAACGGAACAAAAATGAGCGTTTACATCAATGGTACAAAAGTAAAAGAGCTTACCACCCCGGAAGCTAGGAATATAACCGGAGCAGACCAGGGCTTTAAGATCGGGTTCCAGCAGGGTGCTACATCGTTTAGTAATTTCTATAACGGATATATGGATGATCTCCTGATATATAAACGCGCTTTAACGGATGCAGAGATCGCAGCGTTGTATAATCTTTGATAATAAAAATAAAAGAATGAAGTATTTAGTACGTATAGGAACAGTATTTATATTTTTAATTGCGAACAGGTGCCTGGCGCAAGGCTTTGAGCTGCAGCAAAAACATTACACGGTACCTGTGGTGAAAGAAAGCCCTTATACGGCTTTAATACGGGTAGCCATAACTATCCCGGCAGGTAAAGATTCAGCCTTTTTCTTACAGCAGCTAAGCCTCAGCTTACAGCAGGTAACCGGCAAACAGGCTATTAATACCATAAAAATTTATAGCACTACAGACAGCAATTACCTGAACCAGGAAAAAACAATGCGTGCAAGCCAGTTTGCGGTATATAATGCTGCACGGGCAACTACGGGTATCGTAAAGATCAATGGTAATCTGAGATTTGCGCCCGGCACTAATTATATCTGGGTTGGTTTGTCCTTGAAGCAATCGGCAGATATTGCAGATAAGATACGGCTATGTGTAACAGGAATAGTGGTTAATAGCAACCCCGTTTCTTTACCCACTCCTTCGCAACTTGCTAATTTCCGTATCGCATCTGCAGTCCGGCAATCCATGCAGGATAATGTGCACACTTCCCGCATACCTGGTATTGCCACCGCAACTAACGGAGATTTGCTCGCTATCTATGATGCCCGTTACGACTCAAAGAGAGATCTGCAGGGCGATATAGATATTGCACTTAACAGAAGTACCGATAAAGGGAATACCTGGCTGCCTATACAACGCATAATAGATATGGGGCGTTGGGGAGGCTTGCCTGAGAAATTTAATGGAGTTTCCGATCCCTGTATTCTTGTTGATGAAAGAAGCGGAGTCATTTTTGTTGCCGGGTTATGGATGCATGGGTTGCTTGACGGGAACGGACAATGGATGCAGCCGCTTTCAGACACCAGCACTGTGTGGAATCATCAATGGAGAAATAAAGGTTCTCAGCCCGGATTTGATCCAAAACAAACAGCGCAGTTTTTAATAGTAAAAAGTACCGATAACGGTAAAACCTGGAGTAAGCCGGTTAATATTACGAAGATGTGCAAGAAAGAAGAATGGTGGCTATGGGCGCCGGCGCCGGGACGCGGGTTTACAATGAGTGACGGCACGCTTGTTCTACCAACGCAGGGTAGGGATAAAAATGGAGCGCCCTTTTCAAATATTACTTATAGTAAAGATGGAGGTGTAACATGGGTGACAAGTAACCCTGCTTCAACAGGTACCAGCGAATGTGCCGCTGCACAATTGTCTGATGGTTCTGTTATGCTGAATATGCGCACCAATGCCAATAAGGGTTTAACAGGCGAAGGCAATGGCCGCGCCATTGCTGTGACCAGCAACCTGGGTAAAACCTGGGCAGAACATAATACTTCCCGCAAAGCCTTACCCGAACCGGTTTGTATGGGTAGCTTATATAAGCATACTTATTTTAAGGACGGCAGGAAAAAGAGTGTATTGCTGTTCCTGAACCCTAACTCAACCACAGGTCGCAACCATATAACACTGAAAGCCAGTTTTGATAATGGCAATACCTGGCCCTCTCAAAAATATATTTTATTGGATGAATTGAGCGGCTTTGGTTATTCCTGCATCACGTCGGTGGACAATGATACAATTGGTGTGCTGTACGAGAGCAGCCAGGCGCAACTGGTGTTTCAGCAAATAAGTTTAAAAGAAATAACAGAATAAAAATGATAAAGAAAACAGAAGGCCTGCTGGCCGCTACTTTCAGCACTTTTGACGGATATGGCAACCTTGATCTTTCACTGGTTCCATTGGTAGTAGACAGGTTGATTGCAGACGGGTTGAAAGGAGTTTTTATAGGAGGCACTAATGGAGAGGGCTTAAGCCTTACCATTGAAGAGCGTATGGCCGTTGCAGAAGCATATATTAAAGCTGCTGATAAGCGATTGCTGATTTTTGTACATGTGGGGCATAGCTCCATAAGCGAAGCAAAAAAGTTGGCTACACATGCGCAGCAGGCAGGAGCCGATGCTATATCTGCAGTTGCCGCATTTTATTTTAAACCTTCTTCGGCTGAAAATCTTACGGCCTGTATGGCACAGATAGCAGCTGCAGCGCCGGAACTACCCTTTTATTATTACCACATGCCCGCAGCAACCAATGTGAATATAAATGTGGTGGATTTTTTGAGGTTAGCAGAAGGACGTATACCTAACCTGGCAGGGGTTAAATACACCGCCAATACATTGCACGAATACCAGAGTTGTCTCAGATATGGAAATGGTAAATTTGATATCCTTTTCGGGTACGATGAGCTCTTATTACCGGCCTTGAGCATTGGTGCAAAAGGAGCCATCGGCAGTACTTATAGTTTTGCAGCGCCTATGTACCTGAATGTGATCAGCCTGTTCCGGAAGGGAAGATTAGGTGAGGCAGAAGCGGCGCATTTTGAGTGTGTACAAATGATCAGGGCGTTAGCAAAATATTCGCCTATTCCTGCACAAAAGCAAATACTTAAAATGCTTGGTCTGAACTTAGGTGCTACAAGGTTGCCACTGGTTGAACTTGATGGGGATGAATGTGAAGGACTAAAACTATTTCTGGACAGTGTTAATTTTTTTCCTAACCTGGAAAAGGCAAAGACCATTTTAAAGCAGCGCGTTTTAATAGATCAATAAACCAGGCGGCTTTATGTTTCGTTCTTTTTATTGTTTAATATTAATTATGGTGATAATATCATGCGGATGCCATGAAAACGGGGCTTATAAAAATGGCGTACTGCAATGGTCGCAATTACCGCAGGTTCCCGATCCTGTTGGTTTTGCCGGAACCTTTGCCGGAACCAGCCATGATTACCTGATCGTAGCGGGTGGTGCTAATTTCCCCGCAGGCACCCGTCCCTGGTCGGGAGGTGTAAAGCAATGGAACGATAAGATATTTGCGCTTTATAAAGATGACAGCACCTGGAAAGAGATAGGAGCCCTGCCACGCCCTATGGGCTATGGCATTTCTTTAGATTGGAATGATGGTATCCTTTTAATAGGAGGTGCAGACCAGGCACAGCACTATACTACAGTGTACTTTCTGAAATACGATGGCGCATCTTTACATATAGATACACTTGCGCCGTTACCGCAGCCATTGGCTAATTCCTGTGGTGCTATTGTTAATAAAACGCTGTATATGGCAGGAGGGCTGTCATCTCCATCTTCAAAGGAAACAGAGAAAATATTTTTATCGCTTGCTTTAGATCAGCCGCCTGAAAAACAGGCATGGAGCAGGTTACAGCCCTGGCCTGGTGAAAGCCGCATGTTGTGTGTGGCCGGAGTTATAAATGATGAATTTTATTTGATCAGTGGTACAAGCCTGGAAGCAACGGCTACTGATAGCATTCCAAAGCGTAAATATCTTACAGATGCGTATGCCTTTAATGCTTCGGGTGGCTGGCGAAAGATAAAAGACCTTCCCTATCCTGTTGTGGCAGCACCTACGCCGGCTTATACCACTATTGAAAACAACCTGCTGATATTTGGAGGAGATGACGGTAGCCTGGCTGATCAAAACGCCATACTAAAAGATAAGCATCCCGGTTTCCGTACAGAGGTGCTGGATTATGACCCCGCTAAAAATGAATGGAATATTGCAGGCCATATTTTTACTGATAAACAGCCTGATGCCGGGCAAAATCCCGGGAGAAGCACCTGGGCACCGGTAACAACACCGTTGGTAGTATGGGACAACAGTATTATTTTACCCCAGGGAGAGGCAAGGCCGGGCGTCAGGACCAACAGGGTATTGAAGGCAATTTTTAAATGAAAAATTAAACAGGTATTAAAGTGGGCTTTAGAGAAACAAAAACCCCGGGTTCAGATATTACTGCTTCAGGCTGGTATCCCTGGATATTGGTAGGGGCGCTATGGGTTGTAGCGTTTTTAAATTACCTGGATCGTATTCTGATTGCTTCCATGCGCGACCCTATTGTTAAGGAATTTACTTTAACGGATGCGCAGTTTGGATTACTCACTTCGGTGTTCTTGTGGTCTTATGGTTTATTAAGCCCATTTGGGGGTTACCTTGCTGATAAATACAGCAGGAAGACGGTTATTATCTTTAGTGTTGCGGTATGGTCAGCAGCTACAATATGGACAGGCTGGGTATCCTCTTTTGAAGAAATGGCAGCTGCGCGTATAGTGATGGGCGCCAGTGAGGCTTTTTACATTCCGGCAGGCTTAGCGCTTATTACCGATTATCACAGGGGTAAAACACGCTCCCTTGCAACAGGACTGCATTTTAGCGGTTTATATGCAGGACTGGCATTAGGTGGAATAGGAGGTTATATTGCTGAAATATGGGGCTGGAGATGGGGCTTTCATATTTTTGGTTTTTTTGGTTGCGCCTATGCAGTTATTCTGTTATACATTTTAAAGGATAAAAAACAGGATAAAGGGAATCTGACCTCTGCGGATAGAGAAGTTGTGCTGGTTCAGGAAGATGATAAGAAAATAAGCTTATGGTCTTCAATAAAAAGCCTGTTTAAAGAGCCTTCCTTCCTGTTATTGTTGTTTTATTTTATTGTGCTGGGTATTGCTAACTGGCTTATTTATGCGTGGTTGCCCACTTTTTTAAAAGAACAGTTTAACCTGGGATTAGGCGAATCGGGAATTTCTGCCACGCTTTATATACAGATTGGATCTTTTGCGGGAGTACTATTAGGCGGACTTTGGGCCGACAAATGGTTTAAAACAAATAAACGCAGTCGTATATGGGTGGTGCTTACAGGATTTACAGTAGGTGCGCCTTTTATGTACCTGATGTCTGCTACTTCAGTCTTCCTGATAGCAATAATTGCCATGTTTATTTTTGGAATGGCCAGGGGCTTTAATGATGCCAACCTGATGCCGATTGTAAGGCAGGTTGCTGATAGCAGGTATGTTGCCACAGCGTACGGTTTTTTGAACTTTTTAAGCACTGTTGCCGGAGGGCTGATGGTGTATGTGGGCGGCGCTTTAAAAGATGCCGATATAAGTTTGGCATTGATTTATAAAATAGCTGCGGTATTACTGCTGCTGGCTACCTGGGCTTTATTTTTTGTAAAGGTGAAGGATCGTTCCTGAGGGACACTAAAAAGTTAGCGATATTCACAAGCAATTATCAGGTTGGTTACATATAAAGGGACTGATCATTTATGACAACAATTTACTATGCCACGAATATAAGAATGGGTGCTTTTGTGCTATTTGTTATTATTTAAAAATAGAAACTGTATTCTTCTTATCCCTGCCTGCCCGAAAGGTACAGGCGGGCAATTGTGGCTGAATGTTTTATAGATTTATATGTTTCGTTCTCTTTTGAAGGAATTATATTGTCCCACATAAATACAAATACGTATATTTAATGTAATAAAAATTACTGAAACTTTACTCTAACTTATATGATAAGCGAGATAGAAAGAATTGAGACCACCACAATGGCAGATATGGTTGAAGTGCGTTTGAGAGACTATCTGAAAAAGAAGGCTTTTAAACCCGGAGATGCGCTACCCAAGGAATTAGAACTGGCGTCTGCATTAAATGTGAGCAGGAACGTAGTGCGGGAAGCATTAAGCCGTTTACGTATGTTGGGCATGATCGAGTCTAAAAAGAAAAGAGGCACATTCATCTCCGAGCCTGATATATTAGGAGGTTTTGAACGGGTTATGGATCCAATCTTGCTGGATCAAAAAACCTTACAGGACCTTTTTGAGCTGCGGCTGGTACTGGAAATGGGACTTGCCGATATTTTGTTTACCCGGAAAACGGAAACGGATATCCTGGAGCTGGAGCAGATCGTAAAAAAAGAAGTTAATAAAGTGCAACAGCCCTTTAAAGTGAAGTTTGAGATCGCATTTCATGGTAAGCTGTATCAAATGACAAGAAATGAAACCTTTATGCGGTTTCAGAAAATCCTGTTACCGGTATTTGAATATGTGGTAGCAGAAGAGCAACGGTTAAGCGGAAAGGCAGAAGTAGGAAAAATTACCCACAATGACCTGCTAAAGTTGCTGAAAAAAGGAGATCCTGAAGACTTTCGCCAGGGAATGAAGGCGCATTTAAACCCGCATTTTCAAAGGGTAAAAGAGCGGATAATGACTCAGCAAAAGTAGTATTCCTGGTTTAGCTTTTACATACATAATATAAAATGAGCGTTTTGAATATGGTGCTTCAAAACGCTCATTAATATTAAATCGGTGCCAGTTCAGACCTATGAGGTCTTCTTACCTGTTACTTACTCAAAAACATACTCCTGTCTTTATAAAGCTGCCGGAAATAAGGATCTTTCAGATCTTTGATAAAGCGGATGGCTTCTCCCGTACTTTTCATTTCAGGACCCAATTCTTTATTCACACCCGGGAACTTATTAAAGCTGAACACCGGCTCTTTGATAGCATAGCCTTTCAGCTTCTTCTCAAACTTAAAGTCGGTAAGTTTATTAGCCCCCAGCATTACTTTAGTAGCAATGTTCAGGTAAGGGATCTGGTAGGCTTTTGCAATGAATGGCGTGGTACGGCTGGCGCGGGGATTGGCTTCAATCACATACACTTTGCCATCTTTTATCGCAAACTGGATGTTGATTAGTCCCTTAATGTTTAAAGCTCTTGCAATTTTTTCCGCGTAGTGCTCCATGGTGGTTACTTCCATTGGAGTAAGGTTAAAGGCCGGCAGCATAGCATGGCTGTCACCACTATGGATACCTGCGGGTTCAATATGCTCCATAACACCCATTACGTGGAAGTTTTCGCCATCAAAAATGGCGTCTACCTCGGCTTCCTGACAACGGTCAAGGAAATGGTCAATCAGTATCTTGTTACCGGGAATATGTTTCAGCAGGCTTACTACCGCTTTCTCCACTTCATCATCATTGATAACAATACGCATTCTTTGTCCGCCCAATACATAGGAAGGACGCACCAATACCGGGTAACCTACACGGTTAGCCACTTCTACCGCTTCATCCACATCCCAGGCTGTGCCATAGTCAGGGTAAGGGATTTCCAGCTCTTTCAGCATATCGCTAAAGCGGCCACGGTCCTCCGCAATATCCATACTGTCAAAAGAAGTACCAATAATCTCCACGCCCATACCCTTAATCTTCTCGGCCAGCTTCAGTGCGGTTTGCCCGCCCAGCTGAACAATAACGCCCGCTGGTTTTTCATATTCGATCAGTTCCCGTACATGCTCCCAGTACACCGGCTCAAAATAAAGCTTGTCTGCCATGTCGAAGTCTGTGCTCACTGTTTCCGGGTTACAGTTCATCATAATGGCTTCATAGCCTGCTTCTTTAATGGCCAGCAAACCGTGCACACAGCAGTAATCAAATTCAATACCTTGCCCGATGCGGTTAGGGCCGCTGCCTAATACAATTATGGCCCCCCTCTTATCCCCCCGGTGGGGGGAAGCCGCATCTGCCTCATTTTGAATCAGACCTGAGCCTCCCCTTTCGGGGGAGGTTTGGAGGGGGCCTTCAAAAGTGCTGTAGAAATAAGGTGTTTTTGCTTCAAACTCGGCGCTGCAGGTATCTACCATTTTGTAAACACGGTTAATGCCTAATGCTTTCCGTTTTGCATATACTTCATCTTCTTCTGTTCCTGCTAATGCAGCTATCTGGGCATCGCTGAAGCCGTTTACTTTTGCTTCGCGAATAATATCGGCGCTTAGGTCATCTATTCCCAGGCCGCTTAATTTTTTCTCAATGGTGCAAAGCTTTTGTATTTCAGATAAAAACCACCTGTCAATACCATTGGTGGCTTTAGAAATAGTACCTACAGAAATACCTGCCATCAAAGCATCTTTGATCCTGAAGATCCGGTCCCATTTGGGTGTTTTAATGTATTCCTGCAATTCTTCTGCATGCATCAGGCTTTTACCGTAATAACCTAAGCCAATAGCATTATTCTCTAAGCTCTGACAGGCTTTTTGAACTGCTTCGTTAAAGCTGCGGCCAATAGCCATTACCTCGCCCACGCTTTTCATTTGCAGGCCCAGTGTATCATTCGCCCCTTTAAATTTATCAAAGTTCCAGCGCGGAATTTTTACAATTACGTAGTCCAGCGCAGGTTCAAAATAAGCTGATGTGGTTTTGGTGATCTGGTTTTCCAGCTCATCCAGGTTATAGCCTATAGCCAGCTTGGCCGCTATTTTGGCAATGGGGTAACCGGTTGCTTTAGAAGCCAGGGCCGAGGAGCGGCTCACGCGGGGATTGATCTCAATAGCAATGATCTCTTCAGTGACGGGGTTCATAGAGAACTGTACGTTACAGCCGCCCGCAAAGTTGCCTAAGTCGCGCATCATTCTTATAGCCGTGTTACGCATCAGCTGCATGCCCGTATCGCTCAATGTCATAGCCGGGGCTACGGTAATTGAGTCGCCTGTATGCACACCCATCGGGTCAAAATTTTCTACGGTACAGATAATACATACATTATCTGCATTATCGCGCAGCAGCTCCAGCTCAAACTCTTTCCAGCCCAAAACGGCCTGTTCTACCAGTACTTCGTGAATAGGAGACGCCTGCAGGCCCCGGTTCAGCGCTTCGTCCAGCTCATCTTTATCGTGCACAAAACCGCCCCCGGTGCCGCCCAGCGTAAATGAAGGGCGTATCACCAGCGGAAACCCGATCTCCTGTGCATACTCTTTACCTTCTAAAAACGAGTTGGCTGTTTTGGCCGTAGCTACCGGAACGCCCAGCGCTATCATCCACTGGCGAAACTTTTCGCGGTCCTCTGCTTTATCAATGGCTTTAATATCCACACCTATCAGGCGCACATTATATTGTTGCCAAATGCCCATTTCCTCGGCTTCCTTGGCCAGGTTCAGGGCTGTTTGTCCGCCCATAGTGGGCAGCACGGCATCTATATCATTTTCCTGTAATATTTGTTCAATACTTTCCACGGTAAGTGGCAGCAGGTACACACGGTCTGCCATCATGGGGTCAGTCATGATGGTGGCAGGATTACTGTTGATCAGGATTACTTTAATTCCTTCTTCGCGCAAACTACGGGCGGCCTGTGTACCGGAATAGTCAAATTCACACGCTTGTCCAATAATAATGGGGCCGGAGCCAATGATCAGTACTGATTTGATGGAAGTATCTTTGGGCATTTTCTTATTTTCCTTTTCTATAAAAAAAACAAATTGCGCAAAAGTAAGAGATTGAAGGGAAAAGGGAGAAGGATTTTTTTTATTATTTTATCATTGGGCTTGTAGCCCACAGGTATCATCCAAATTGCCACAGTTTACCCTGCTGTACGGGACCTGGTTTATTATTCCGGTTATAGGATAGTAGTTTTTTGTAGCCATGAAGGAGATAGAATGGAAATGCCAGCCACGTATAATTGCCTTTGGAGTTGTTATCAACTAAAATACCAGCCAGGGCCTCTATCTATTTTCAATTGCCTATTTTTGGCGCATGTCGAAGAAAATTTTATTCTCCTTAGTGCTATTATTGACCGGTTTTATATCTTTTAGCCAATTATACAGGAAACCTGTATATCCGCAAAACTACTTCAGGTGGGTTACTAATCTTAACCCTGATATTGTTGCCAACATGGGTGAGCTGCGTCCTAACCACTGGCATATGGGGTTAGATGTGCGTACCAACCAGGTGGTGAATCAGAACGTTTATGCTGCGGCAGATGGATATATTGCATTTGTGGGAATTGAATCTTTAAGCTGGGGCCGGTGGATCATTATCAACCATCCTAACGGGTTATCTACTTTATACGGACATTTGAACGACTTTAGAGATGACCTGGAGAAATATGTAACAGAACTTCAGTATCAAAACGAATCTTGGGAAACGCACCTGACAATTCCTCCAGGGAAGTTCCTGGTAAAAAAAGGCGACTTTATATCTTTCAGTGGTACTACCGGTGGTTCCGGTGGCCCGCATGTGCATTGGGAAATTATTGATACCAAGTCAGGCAGAAGGCTGAATCCTACTTTATTTGGCACTCCTATAGTTGATAATGTACCGCCTGCTATTATAAAAATGGCAATGTATGACAGGAGTAACTCTGTTTATGATCAGTCGCCTTCTATCTTTTCATTATCAAAAGCCGGTGGCGTCTATTCAGTGGCCGGCGGTACCATTAATACGAACCTTAAAAAGCTGAGCTTTTCGATCCAGGCTTATGATATCCGCAATGGCACCAGCAACCAGGATGGTATTTACAGTGCCCGGTTATTTGTTGATAATAAAGAAATCAGCAGCTTTTATATTGACAGTATTGATTATGCTGACAGCCGCTATATGAACTGCCAGGTAGATTACAGGATGATAAGCTTTGGCAGCAGCTGGATGCAGCATACTTCAAAATTACCGGGCGATTTAAGTGGGGTATATTATGACCTGGGGGAAAACAGCATTATCAGTCTTTCAGATACATTAACACGCAATGTAAGAATAGAAGTTGCTGACGCAAACGGAAATGTCTCTACCATCAATTTTAGTGTGAAAAATAACGGTGGTACAGCTCCTGCAGCAAAAATTTATGAGTGGTGGCCCGGCAGGCCCAACAGGCTGATCAAAAGCGCTTTTGAGGCCAGCTTGCCATTGAATGCTTTATATGATAAAATGAATACAGGCTATACCAGCATGCCTTCGGCATCTTTAAACAGTGTTTCCGCAAGGCATAAGCTGGGTGAAACCTATATACCTGTGCATAGCAATTACGAGGTAAAAATAAAGCCTGATAAGTATATCAGTCCTGAAAACCGTAACCGCATTGTTATCAAACGCATTGGTAAAAACACTATAATAAGAAAAGCAAGCTGGACCGGTGAATGGCTCACTGCTCAGTTCAGGGATTTTGGAACCTTTGAGGCCTTTATTGATAATGTGCCGCCATCCGTTAACTCATTGGGCGCAGGGGAAATAGTAAACCTGAATAAAGCAACGCGGATCACTTTTACGCCCACCGATAATTATGGCATAGCCAGCTTCAGGGCAGAGCTGGATGGGGAGTGGCTGCGCTTTACCAACGATAAAGGGCGTACCTGGATATATAATTTTGATAACCGTGTAACACCTGGACAGCATACCTTAACCGTTATCATTACAGATATTGCGGGCAATGTAACCAGGCGGAGCTGGCAGTTTGTAAGAGGTGTAAATCCACCACCGGCAGCCGCGGCTTCGTCTCCGGCGATTAATGAAAGCAAAAAGCCCGCTGTAAAGAAAACCGTAGCCCCTGCAAAAGTAGCTCCGGCTAAAACAGGCAGTAAATCACCGGCAGCTAAAAAAGCAACTACTTCAAAAACGCCTTCAAAAGCAGCGGGAAAGGAGACAGGGAAAAAATCAGGAACAGCCAAAGCCATTTCGGATAAAAAAGAAACGGTATCCGGTAAAAAAGCCACTGCAGCAAAATCAACATCAGCAACTAAAAAAACAGTTGATAAAAAGCCTGCTGAAAAAAGCTCATCCACAAAAAAAACAACAACGACGAAAAAGAAGTAAATATCAGATAAGTAATTATAAATCAGCAATTCGTTTAATGGCAACGCATCTTAAAGAAGGGCAAAAAGCGCCGGCTTTTACGGGAACAGACCAGAACGGGAATAAAATATCTTTATCCCAGTACAAAGGTAAAAAAGTGGCGCTGTATTTTTATCCGCAGGATTTAACGCCTACCTGTACCGTACAAGCCTGTAACCTTAGAGATAATTTTTCCCTGCTTCAGCAGCAGGGTATTCATGTAATAGGGGTTAGCCCGGATGAGGTAGCAAAACATAAAAGATTTGAAGAAAGGAACCATTTACCTTTCCCGTTGATTGCAGATACCAGTCATAAAATATTAGAGAAATACGGTGTTTGGGGCGAAAAGCAAATGTTTGGTCATAAATACATGGGCGTATATCGTACTACTTTTCTGATTGATGAAAAAGGGGGTATTAAAAAAATATTCTTAAAGCCTAAAAGCAAACAGCACGCTGCGGAAATACTCGAAAATTTTTAAGCCGGCAGCCCGGTGTTATTGCAGTCCCTGTATAAAACGCTTTGCCAAAAAGAAACAAAGCCACAGGCAGGGTTATGAAATGCACAATAAAAAAGCTGTTCGGAAATTTCTCGAACAGCTTTTTAAATATTTTACCGGTTTTACGGTTGCACCACCAGCCTGAAGCCGTTACCATGTATATTCACGATCTCAATCTTATCATCATCCTTCAGGTACTTGCGCAATTTGGCAATATATACGTCCATGCTGCGCCCGTTAAAGTAAGTATCGCTGCCCCATATTTTCTTTAAAGCCTGCTCCCGGGGCAACAGGTCATTCAGGTGCTCAGCTAACATTTTCAGCAATTCATTTTCTTTGGGAGAAAGGGTTTGCGTATTGTCATTATGTATCAGCTGGCGAAGTTTAGGGTTAAAATGATAGCTGGAAAGGTGGTATTCCTTGTTTTCGCTTTCTTTATTCAGCTCTTCATTGCGCTTTAAAATAGCTTTTATTTTAAGCAGCAGCACTTCGCTGTCAAAAGGCTTGGTAATATAATCATCGGCGCCCAGTTTATATCCCTGGATGATGTCTTCCTTCATTGTTTTAGCGCTCAAAAAGAAAAGAGGTACATCTGCATCAATGTCGCGAATCTCTTCTGCCAGTGTAAATCCGTCCATGTGCGGCATCATTACATCCAGCAGGCAAAGGTCAAATTTCTCTCTTTGAAAAGCGGCAAGGCCCAACCTTCCGTCTCTTTCAAGCGTAACATCATAATCATTCAGCTCTAAGTAGTTCTTCAGCACATTGCCCAGGTTGGGATCATCTTCACATAATAAAATGTGTGGTTTATTTGCTTCCATTATTATCAGTTTATTATAAATATATTCTTTGACGGCAAATAAAGTTAATGCTTTTGAATACATAAGCAATTTTTTGTTAAAGTGCTTGCTTTAAGGCAACTGTATAAATTAATTTTAAGTTTTTTATAGCTTATAGTATATTTCAAAAAAATTTTTCTATGGCAAACGCGGAAAAGTTCCTGGAAACAGTACAAAACGGCTATACTTTTAAAGGCGAAAGTTATAAAATTGGCAGGGCTATGCTGGATGGCCAGGTAGTGGAAGGTGCTGATATTTTTATACCGTTCAAAACACTAAACAGGCATGGATTGATTGCCGGAGCTACCGGTACCGGTAAAACAAAGACCCTGCAGGTACTGGCTGAAGGGTTAAGCGATGCCGGTATTCCTGTGGTTTTAATGGATATAAAGGGGGATTTGAGCGGTATTGGCGCTGCGGGCGCTGCCAATGATAAAATTAATGCGCGCTGTCAGCAATTGGGCGTAACATTCGCTCCCGCTGCTTATCCTGTTGAGTTTTTAACGCTGAGCAATGAAAAAGGCACAAGGCTGAGGGCTACGGTAAGCGAGTTTGGCCCTGTGCTTCTTTCAAAAATCCTGGATTTGAATGATACGCAGGGCGGACTTGTTTCAATGATATTCAAATACTGCGATGATAATAAACTGCCATTACTGGACCTTAAAGATTTTATAAAAGTACTGCAGTATGTAAGCGATGAAGGCAAGAGTGAGCTGGAAAAGGATTATGGAAAAGTTTCTACTACTTCTACCGGAACTATTTTAAGAAAGGTAATTGAACTGCAGCAACAGGGCGCTGACCTGTTTTTTGGAGAAAGGAGCTTTGATGTAGAAGACCTGATGCGCACCAGCAATGACGGACGGGGAATGATCTCTATTGTGCGCGTAACCGATCTGCAGGACAGGCCCAAATTGTTTTCAACCTTTATGTTGCAATTACTGGCAGAGCTGTATGCTACCAGTCCCGAGCAGGGAGATGCAGACAAGCCAAAGCTGGTGCTATTTATAGACGAAGCCCATCTTATTTTTAACGAAGCCAGCCCTGCGCTGTTGAACCAGATAGAAACCATCGTAAAGCTGATACGTTCCAAAGGCATCGGTATTTATTTCTGTACGCAAAATCCAATGGATGTACCGGCTTCTGTATTATCCCAGTTGGGTTTAAAAGTGCAGCATGCTTTGCGTGCTTTTACAGCGGCAGACAGGAAAGTGATCAAACAAACAGCAGAGAACTATCCTGAAAGCGGGTTTTATAAAACGGATACTTTACTTACGGAGGTGGGCATTGGCGAGGCATTGATAACCATGCTGAATGAAAAGGGTGTTCCCACACCATTGGTACATTGTATGCTGCGCGCACCTCAAAGCCGGATGGATATATTGTCAGAAGCTGAGATTGATGCCATCGTTAATAATTCAAGAATTGCCCGTTTTTATAATGAAGCTATAGACAGCCACAGCGCTTATGAAATACTTAATCAAAAATTGCAGGAAGCTGCAGACAGAAATACAGAGCTTGTAAAGCAAAAAGAACCGGCCAAAACGCAAAAGCAGGAAAAAGGTTTTTTGGATAATCCTATTGTAAAAAGTGTAGCCCGTACAGCAGGAAATACTATTATACGCTCATTATTGGGCGCCATAGGTTTGAGCGGGGGCAGCAGAAAGAAAAAAAGCTGGTTCTAACCAGCTTTAAAAATGTACATCAACAATACTGTTTAAAGAAATAAGCACCCCGGCTTTTAATACAATATAATTTTCGGTTATAGACCATACCGTAGTATGCACCGTTCGCGGGCCTTCTGTTGTACTAAAGGTGATGCTTGTTTTGCTTTTAAACTCGTTACCCAGCCTTTGGGCATATTCCAGCTTTTCCTTCCAGTAATCACTTCTGTTTTCTTCAGCTGGTACCAGTGTTAAATGAACTATTTCCTCTTTGGGAATCAGGGTTTCAGTCATGGCTGTATTTTATTTTTTGTAGTTATGAGATAAGTATTAAATATGAGACGTTAAAAAGGCCTAACAAACCTTTATTGATATGTTAAGATACGTTTTTTATAATTTAATTTTCTGCAATATTGTTATCCGCTCCCAGGTCCAGCTTTGCCTGGGCAAAATCTTTGGGCCTGCTGTAATTCAGCAGCTGCTTCATTTTTCCGGCCTGTGAAAAGAAATTGTCTTTCCCGGTATACAGCTGCTTTGCAGCTTCCTCGTATTTGTTCACTGCATTGTCCAGGTGCTTCCCCACAGCGTCCAGGTTATCTGTAAAGCTTACCAGCTTTTCATACATTTTTAAAGCCCGGCTGGCAATTTCCATGCTGTTACGCTCATTTCTTTCACGCTTCCATAAATCGGCAAGCAATTTTAAGGCCGCAATTAAATTAGTAGGGCTTATCAATAAGATCCGCCTGTCGTAAGCATATTCCCAAAGATGGGCATCACCTTTCAGTGCCGCAAAATAAGCGGCTTCGTTGGGCATGAACATCATTACAAAATCCATCGACTTATCATAATCGTCATAGGCTTTTAAATGCAGCTCTTCTATATGTGCTTTTACTGAGCGTACGTGTGATACAAGCGCTGCTTCCTGCAATGCTTCGTCCTCTGCTTCGGCGTATCTAATAAAAGCGGTTAACGACACTTTGGCGTCAATTATCACATGCCGGTTATCCGGGTAAATGATCAGTGCATCGGGCCTCATTTTTTTGCCGCTGACGGCGCTGAGTAATGCCTTGCCATTGCCGTCATAAAGCTGGTATTCCATAAAGAACTCTTCGTTTTTTCGCAGGCCCGATTTGTCCAGTATTTTTTCCAGGATCATTTCTCCCCAGCGTCCCTGTGTTTTGGATTCGCTTTTTAAGGCCCGCGTAAGATTCTGGGCTTCCTTGCTTAGCTGCTGGTTCAGCTGCACCAGGCTTCTTACTTCGTTTTGCAGGGAAAAACGCTCGTTGCTTTCTTTACCGTAAGTTTCCTGCACCTGTTTCCTGAACTCGCGTATATGCTCACCCAATGGCTCCAGTATATTTTTCATATTGGCTTTATTGAGCTCAGTGAAGGTACCGGTTTTGGTTTCCAGGATCTTATTGGCAATGTTTTCAAATTCGGTATTGAATTTTTTGCCTAATGCCTCAACCTCTTCTTTTTGTGTTTGCAGCTTTTCGGATAGCGCATTGTTAGTGGCGTTTGCTGTGGCTAACTGCTGCTGAAGTGTTGTATGATTGGCCCTCAGTTGCTCTGCTTCTGTACGTGCTCTTAAAAGGTCGTTGTTTTTTTCAATAAGATGTTGCCTGGATGTATCATAAGCCGCTTTTACCAGTGCGTGCTGCTGCCGGTTCTGATCCAGCTCGGCGCTCACAGCAGCAAGGTCTTTTCGTAAAAGAGTAATATCTTGCTCGCGGATCATTAAACTGTGGTTGGCCGCTTCCAGCCGTGCAGCAGAAGTAGCCTGCAAAGATACAAGTTCTCTTTCCAGTTCGTTCTGCCTGGCAAGGGCTTCGTCTTTAACAGCCTGTATACCGGCTGCTGCCCGGCTTTTACCCAAAAGCCAGCCGATCACTAATCCTGCAATAACGCCTATCGATACATATAAAATAATTTCCATGCTATAAATAAACTAATGTTAAGTTAACGAAGAATTGTCGTATTTAAAGTTAATAGTGAATGGTCAGTTGTGGGTAGGTATCCGCAAATATTCACTACTGATACCTTACACTTAACTTAATACTAAAATGTTATGCGCCCATAATAATACGCCCTTCCTGCTTAATGGTTATTTAACACAATAGAAACAGCTTTTGTTTTTTAAGGTGTGGTTTTTGAAACTATTGAAAAATAACAGTCATCACCTTAAAATTTTTAATTATGAGTAAAAAAATAGCTATACTGGCTACCCATGGTTTTGAAGAAAGTGAATTGAAGTCTCCCAAGGAGCATTTAGAACAACAAGGCTGGGAGGCACATATTGTAAGCCCCGAGAAGGGAAAGATCAAAGCCTGGGCAGATAAAAACTGGGGCCCTGAGTATGATGTAGATAAAACGCTGGAGGAAGTACATGCAGATGATTATGATGCGCTGGTGCTGCCTGGTGGGGTTATTAATCCCGATAAGTTGCGTGTAATTGATAATGCTCTGGATTTTGTAAAAGGCTTTTTTGATCAGGGAAAACCTGTTGCCGCTATTTGTCATGGCCCGCAAACTTTGATCAATGTCGGTTTGGTGAAAGGGCGTAAAATGACTTCTGTAAAAGCCATCAGCCAGGACCTTATTAATGCCGGAGCCGATTGGACAGATGAAGAAGTGGTAGTAGATGAGGGTCTGGTAACCAGCCGTACACCGGAGGATCTGCCGGCATTCAATAAAAAACTGGTAGAAGAAATTAAAGAAGGTGTGCATGCCTGATGTATAAACAGATTTATCTGAAGCTGCGTTTAACAGGCGCAGCTTTTTTTAGTTGGAACAGGGTAGTGTAAAAATATTGCTGAAATGTTATAAATCTGTTGTCATTCTTAGATTACATTTCCCTAATTTAGCCCGTTAAAATACGGGCTGATTAAAATATTTACGAATGAAAATTACCTTCTTTTCTACAAAGAGATATGATAAAGACAGTTTTACCAAAGCTAATGAGCCTTATAACTTCGAGCTTGAATTCTTTGAGACCCACTTAGGGCCTCATTCAGTTGAAATGGTGAAGGATGCCACGGTAGTTTGTGTATTTGTTAATGATAAATTAACCCGTCCGGTGCTGGAAACGCTTGCGGCCAAAAATGTAAAGATTATAGCCCTGCGTTGTGCAGGCTTTAATAACCTGGACATGGAAGCTGCCAAAGAATTAGGCATAAAAGTATGCCGCGTACCTGCTTATTCTCCCGAAGCGGTGGCAGAACATGCGCTGGCAATGATCATGACCCTTAACCGTAAAACCCATAAGGCGTACAACAGGGTACGGGAGCAGAATTTTGCTTTACAGGGCCTGTTAGGCTTTGATATTTATGGCAAAACAGTGGGGGTAATTGGTACCGGAAATATTGGTAAAGCCTTTATCCGTATTATGCGGGGTATGGGTTGTAAGGTAATAGCCTATGATATGTATCCTGATAAGGCATTGGAAGCAACAGGCGTAAGATATCATCCGTTAGAAGAAGTGCTGCAGCAAAGTGATATTATTTCTTTGCATTGCCCGCTTACAGATGATACATACCACCTGGTAAGAAAAGAAACGATCGGCCAGATGAAAAAAGGCGTGATGATCATCAATACCGGGCGGGGAAAGTTAATTGATACCAAAGCATCTATTGATGCCTTAAAAAGCGGACATATAGGTTATTTGGGTATTGATGTATATGAGCAGGAAGAACAGATCTTCTTCAGGGATCTTTCTGCAGATATTATACAGGACGATATGATACAGCGCCTGATGAGTTTTCCTAATGTGCTGGTTACTGCGCACCAGGCCTTTTTTACCAGGGAAGCGCTGGAGCAGATAGCAACGGTTACCTATAACAATATACGGTCTCTTACTAATGGTAAAGAACCCGAAACCAAAGGCGCTGTTGTAGTGTAAGCTTTTATCGGGTGCATAACAGCTTTTGGTTTAGAATGAATATTCCCCTTTGGCGGGGCGGACTGTCCACCCTTCAGCAGCGGATACTCCCGTTCCAAAGGAATCCTTCAAACCAGCGGTATATATGTTGTGCTCAAAAAATGTTATGCTCTCTTTTTTACCATAAGGACCATCCGCCACCTACTTTGCCTTTAGTGCCCGATGGGCGCAGGTTGTAGGTAAAAGTGGCGAGGAAGTATTGTCCCAACACATTGCTGTAGGCCGTTTGCAGCGTATTCTGGTTGGGAATAATATCAGTATTAATAGTTTTATTCAGGATATCGTTGGCATATAAACGCAATACTGCCCGCTCATCCTTGAAAAAAGTAAAATTGAGGCCTGCGTTCCACATGAATATTTTTCTGAGATTGGCTGTGGGGAAGGCATTGTTATTAATGTACCGCAGTTCTGAATCAAATATTACATGCTTGATATAGCGCATGATGGTTTCTATCCCGATGGTTTGCTCAAAGCTGTTCTTAGGGGTAAAGAGCGGGTTAGTGTTTTTTACGTTCATGTATGAGAAGGAGTAGGCTGGTCCAAGCTCCAGCTTATCGTTCCAGTTAAATCCTATATTGCTCCATATATTACTTACCAGTCTTTGCTGGGTGCTGGGCTCGTCATTATAGTAAAAAGAGTTTTGGCGGTATTCCGTCCAGGTGCCTATATTCCACGAAAAAGTAAAGCTGTTCTTATATTTAATATCCTGGTTCAGGCCAAAATTGGCGGCTACGCGTTTGCTGCCGTCAGCATTCACAGGCCGTGTGGTTTGCAGGCCGCTTTCGTCCATCGTAATGCTTTGCACCACATCGTTATTGGCAATCCATGCTTCACCCCAGCTCCAAACGTTAAGGTTGTTTTTAGGGTTAAAAGTATTAAGATTCACAGATACCCTGTCCATCAGTGCCGGTAAAAGATTGGTGTTACCTAATCTTACCACATAAGGGTTGGTATTATTTCTTACGGGGATCATATAGCTATAATCTGGCAGTACAATATCCCTGCTATAGTTAACGGTCAGCTTGCGGTAAGTGATTTCAAGCTGCGGCAAAATATTATTCAGCTTTTGAATAACAGGGTTGGCAACAAAAGACAACTGGTTATCAAATTGCTGGTATTGATAACGCACGCCGGGTGTAATGGCCAGGCTTTTATGTTTAAATTCAATGCCGGTGCTCAAGAAATACCGGTTGCTGCTACGCGAAAAAGCGCTGCTGAGGTCGTTGTTTTTATGGTTATAACCACCGTTTTTATCAAAAGTGGTGATATCGTTTTTCAGATTTTCATATTCATACCTTGCTCCTGCCCGCAGGAAGATCTTTTTACTTAAAGGTTCCCGGTAATTAATGCCGGCAAATACAAACCAGGAAGGAACGTCTTCTGCCCTTAGCTGGTTGGTGGTACTGTCAAACTGTGCCGGATGCAGGTATTGTATTAACGCATCGGTATAATTATTTACATCACGCCGGTTGAGGGAAATGCCCTGCGAAAATGAGAGGCGCCTGCCGGTCTTGCTTTTAGATAACCGGGTTAAGGAAAAATTCTCGCGAAGAATGTTATTGCCGGTTCTCCCGTTGATATTTACTTCGCCTGTGTTTAAGTTACCTGTAAAATTATTAACGCCGCTTTGTGTGTTCAGGCTGTTGGTTTTTTCGTTGGCCAGTATGTAGTTTGCTGTAGCCGTGATGGTAGTCAGCGTATCTGGTTTCAGGTTCAAACCAATGCCAAAATTATGGGTATTGCCTTTTACAAGTGCATTGTACCGCGAGGTATTGGTCACGGTAGTATCGCCATTAAAAATATGCGTGGTACTATTGGATTCGATATCGGTGCGCACTTTGCCATAATAGTACTGGGCAAAAAATGCTTTTTTATTATTAGGCGAGTGGTTAAGGTTAAAGCCCAGCCCGTTGCTGGTAGTTACACCTCCCAGGCGCGACATACCTCCGAAATTGATACCATTGATACTGATATTTGATCCAAAATTGCTATTGTTACTGCTGTTATTGCCACTGCCGGATACCTGCCGGCTCCTTTGCAGTCCGCCTGTCTGCATCAGGTCGCTCCATCCAAAGCCCGGCCTGTTAAGGTTATTGCTATAGCCCAGCAGGCTTACCTGTAATGTATCCCTGAATATATTGGCAATAGCGCCCGCCTCAAACCTGTTGCCATTGGGGCCGGTACCTCCACCACCATAGGCTTTGCCAAACATTCCTTTTTTCACGCCCTTTTTAAATGTAAGGTTGATGACTTTTCCCACATTATTCAGGTTATCATCGCCGCTTTCCAGTAATTCGTCCTTGTCGTCCGTCACCTGTATTTTATCAATAACATTGGAAGGCAGGTTTCTTGATGCCATTTTAGGATCGCTGCCAAAAAAGTTTTTACCATCCACTAATATCCTGTTCACACGCTTCCCGTTTACCATAATGTTACCCTGCTTATCCACCTGCACGCCGGGAAGTTTCTTTAGCAGGTCTTCAACCATGGCATTAGGCAGGGTTTTGAACGCATTGGCATTAAACTCTACGGTATCTTTCCTGATGATCATGGGCGGGCGCTCTGCTACTACTAAAACCTCATCAAGTTCTGTAGCTGCAGGCTGTAAAAGAATAGTGCCTAAATCAAGCATGACCGAATCTTTGGTAAGCAGGAACTCTTTTCTGTACACGGCATATCCTGTAAAAGAAACAAGTACCCGGTAAGGAACATCTGCTGCAAGACCGGGCAGCCTGAACCCGCCATCTTCCGCGCTTAGCCTGTAAGTAACAACAGAGGTATCCGCAGCTTTAAATACGGTAACAGTGGCCATATATAAAGGCTTTTGCGTTTGGGCGTCTGCAAGTTTTCCCGATAGCGATCCCTGTCCGTAAACAGGTGCCACGGCAAAACAGGCAAATACAGTAAAGAACAGCAGGTATCTCAATAGTGGGTACGATATAATGTGCATAACTGGTAGTCGCAGAAACCGGCAAAATGTTACAGTGCTGTGGCTGCACTACAAGTGAATGACTGGATGATTACTGTAGAGGGCATTAAGTTTTTCATTTTAAATCAATTTTTAAATATGAATATTGGGTGATGGTATTTGTTCCGTAAACATACGCCCGGCGTGTGCTGTAAGGCAAGGGCATAATGGTGAACTATATCAGAATAGCCGGTGAACCGCAATTTTTAACGGGTGAAAAGCATGGCGGTGATGGAAGGGCGATTTTTTGTAAAACGTTATATTATTTTGCTATATGGAAAGGGTGTATCTGGTGTAGCATACTTTTTATAATCATTTCATCCATGGCGGATTGAAAAAATAACCCGGGTAAATAAGCCCGGAGGGCTGGCAGGATTATAAAATAAAAGTAAACTTACTAAAAAACTCCGCAAGGAGTGACATAAAGCATAAGACCCTCCCAAATCAGATGTGTTTGCCCTGTTGTTGAAATTACACTGCTTTTACAGCAGGACCCGTAATTTTGCACTCTAAAAAAATAGCATGAAGGTTATAGAGCATATAAACAGGGCGCAGGAAAAAAAAGAAATATTAATTTCTTTTGAGGTGCTGCCCCCGTTAAAGGGTAAAGGCATTGAGGGGTTATACAATCATTTAGATCCCCTGATGGAATTTAAACCGGCCTATATCAATGTTACTTATCACCGCAGTGAGCATGAGTTCAGGCAAAATCCCGATGGGTCCTTTAAAAAAGTAACCATACGCAAAAGGCCGGGAACTGAAAGTATTTGTGCGGCTATTATGAACAAATACAATGTAGACACTGTTCCGCACCTTATTTGTGGCGGTTTTAGTGTAAATGAAACTGAGGATGCGCTCATCAATCTGCAATACCTGGGCATTGATAATGTGCTGGTGCTGCGTGGTGATGCTGCAAAAAATGAAACTGCTTTTATTCCTCACCCCGATGGGCATAAATATGCTTCTGATCTCTTAAAGCAGGTGGTAAATCTTAATAACGGTATTTACCTCGAAGAAGAGCTCATCAGCAACCGGAAAACCTCTTTCTGTATTGGTGTGGCGGGTTATCCTGAAAAACATTTTGAAGCGCCTAATATGCAGACCGATCTGGCATACCTGAAAGCAAAAGTAGATGCTGGCGCCGATTATATCGTTACACAAATGTTCTTCGACAATGCAAAGTATTATGCTTTTGTAGAAGCCTGCCGGGCCAACGGTATTAATGTGCCTGTTGTTCCTGGTCTTAAACCCATTTATAACAAGAAGCAATTAACCACCCTGCCTAAAATATTTTCTATCGACCTGCCGCAGGAGCTTTCTGATGAGATTTCAAAATGCAAAAGCAATGAGGATGTAGAAAAGGTGGGCGAAGAATGGCTGTTAGAACAAAGTCGCGACCTGAAAAAGAACGGCGCTCCCGGGCTGCATTATTACACGTTGGGTAAACCGGGCATTGTTGCCAATGTAATTAAGAGAATATAGTTTTTATGTACGATATCAGATGTACGATGTACGCGGTTAGTTATTGTATATCGAAATTCGTATATCTGATATCGTACACCGTACATTAAAATCATCGATATTTTGTCCCGGAA
This sequence comes from Niabella sp., assembly GCA_027493055.1. Lineage (GTDB taxonomy): Bacteria > Bacteroidota > Bacteroidia > Chitinophagales > Chitinophagaceae > Niabella. Next base: position 34,118 of record JAPUDO010000096.1, read on the forward strand.
GAAGAAAAACATAACACTTGAAAAAGTTCTGATAGAAGACTATGCTGCCGAAGGCCGCTCGCTGGCCCGTGTAGATGGTAAGGTATATTTTGTAGAGCAGGTGGTTCCCGGCGATGTGGTGGATGTGCGTCTTACTAAAAATAAAAAAGACTGGGGTGAGGGCTGGCCTTTGCATTTCCACAGTTATTCCGAAAAGCGGGTGGATCCTTTTTGCATTCATTTCGGAACCTGTGGGGGTTGCCAATGGCAAATGCTGCCTTACGATCTGCAATTACAGTACAAGCAAAAGCAGGTACAGGATAACCTCAAAAGGATAGGAAAAGTCCAATTACCTGAAATATTGCCAATTATTGGAGCCAATAAAACTACACAATACCGGAATAAGATCGAATACACTTTTGGTACGGAGGAATTTTTGACGAAGGATGCGTTTGCAAAACGTAAGGAAGAAGCGATGAGTACCCCTTCAGGGGCCGGTGGTGAGAGCAGGCCAGGCGCTGCCGGCTTTCATGCCAAAGGGTTCTGGGATAAAGTAGTAGATATACAAACCTGCTACCTGCAAGCCGAACCTACGAATGAGATAAGGTTAGCTATTAAAAAATTTGCCATACAAAATAACTGGAGCTTTTACAACCTGCGGGAACAGCACGGCTTTTTACGTACCATGCAGGTGCGCCTTTGTGAAACGGGAGAGTGGATGGCCAATATAGTAGTAGGCGAAAATGATGAAGAGAAGATTGAAAAGCTGATGCAGTTTGTGTTGCAGCAGTTTCCCCATATTACATCCCTGCTTTATACTATCAACACCAAACGGAACGACAGCCTGCACGACCTGGATCCGGTAGTCTACTATGGTAAAGGGTATGTAATAGAACAGCTGGAAGACTTCCGGTTTAAGATAGGCCCGAAATCTTTCTTTCAAACCAACACACGGCAGGGCGAAGCATTATACAGGATTACCCGTGAATTTGCAGAACTGACAGGTAGCCAAACCCTGTATGATCTGTACTGTGGTACGGGCAGCATTGGCATTTTTTGCAGCCGGGATGCCGGTAAAATTATTGGTGTGGAAATGATCGATGCTGCTATAGATGATGCCAGGAAAAATGCGGCGCTGAACCATCTTGATAAGACCCATTTTTATGCAGGTGATGTTATAAAAATTTGTGACGATGACTTTTTTGCCAGGCATGGCCGCCCGGATGTGATCATCACTGACCCTCCCCGCGCCGGTATGCACGAAAAGCTGGTGCAGAAAATAAATGAAATGGCTGCGCCCACAGTGGTATATGTAAGCTGTAATCCTGCCACACAGGCCAGGGACCTGGCGTTGCTGGATGAAAAATATACAGTGACAAAGATCCAGCCGGTAGATATGTTCCCGCATACGTTGCATATAGAGAATGTGGTACAGTTGAAGCTGAGATAAAGTGCCAACATAAGATTCCCGGCTTTATTGTGTCAGAAACAAATGATAACTTTAGCGTGAGCCCAAAGCAGGAACCCCTTTTCTTTAAATTTTATCCGATCAGCAGTGATTACGAAAATGAAAAAAAGTATCAGTTCTGTTTATTTATTTACATTTTTAGGAGCTGTCACAATTCTTATTAGTAACTGTAGTAAGGAGAACGCCGAACCGCTCGAAACACCGCTTTCAATTGACACTAAATATTATTGCGATCCGGTAACCGGTCATATCGGGAATGATGGCTCAAAAACAGCTCCATGGAGCACTTTGGCGGAAGTAATTGCTTCCGGTAAAAAAGTTGAAGCGGGCGATACCATTGTTTTGTTAAGTGGGTATCATGGTACTCCCCAGATCAAAACCAAAAACACCGATTTTGTTGTCATTATAGCCGGCAACGGAGCTTCGCCGTTATTAGGAAGAATGCAATTCAACAACGCATCGCATTGGATCCTGTCCGGGGTGGAAGTAAATCCGGCATTGGGTAATGTACCGGGGAATGCACCAATAGTGAGTATTGTGGGGAGCGATCATATTGTAGTTCAAAATTGCAATATTGCATCAACCAACGAAATGACTACAACCTGGACAAGAGACGATTTGAGAAATAATACAAAAATTAATGACGGGATTTCAAGCAGAAATTCGAAAGATTGCGTGTTTGAGAATAACCGTATCCGGAATGTGAAGAATGGCGTCAGTATGTTTTCCAATGCAGATAATAATAAACTTAGTGGTTGTCTTATTGAATATATAACCGGTGATGGAGTACGCATGTTAAGCGATGGAGGTATCATGGAATATTGTACCATTCAGAATTTCCTTAAAGTGTATGAAAATGATGAATGGCATTATGATTTTGTCCAGTCCTGGTCAGTAGGGGCTGATGGAAAAGTGGGGACGGGCGTGGTTAAAGACCTTCAAATCAGGGGAAACTATTTCTTAACCCATAAAGAGGATAACCAGTCTTACAAAACGGCCGCAGTGCAGGGAGTGGGATTTTTCGATGGCATGTTTGAAAATTTGTTGATAGAAAATAATATCATTGTTTCAAACCACTGGCATGGCATTTCAGTGTATGGCGCTATAAATTGCAATATTGTTAATAACACAGTGGTAAAAAGAGACAATAGCGATAATATGAGGCCCTGGATCGGGGTATTTGACCACAAAAACGGGACACCGCCTACCGGAAATTTTATCAGGAATAATATTTGTCCGAATCTTTCCGGAAGTTCATCCGGCAGGGTAGCGGAAAACAATATCCTGGTTACTACCGACCAGTATACAACTTATTTCAGGAACCCGGCCGCATTCGATTTTCATTTGAAGGCTTCCAGCCCTGCAATTGACAAAGGCACAGCCACAATGGCCCCCTCGATAGATTTTGACCGGCAGAAAAGGACGGCTCCTTACGATGTAGGAGCGGATGAACTGTGATTTCAGGAGCTTTGCCCTTGCTGGTGTTATCACCGGCAGGTTTGCCCGCACTTGTGCAGATAGAAGATAGTAATTAATGATAGCTGCCTGGAAAATAGCGTATTTGCAGCTATTGCAAGTTTGCAAATAAGTAACAAATATGCGCAGGTCTCCGGCCCTTAAGTGTTCGAAATCTTAGAAAAATCTCGAAGAGCTGTTATTATTATAGAAAAACCGTTTGGATTTTGGACGAAAACCCCGAAGGGGTGCCACAGGATATTATGGCATCCCTTCAGGATTCTAATCGGTGTATATGTTTTTTTTATAATAATATTAGCCCTGCCCGTCCGGCAGGCGGGCTTTCAGGCTTGATTAAAACATATTTTCAGGTTTCGAACAGTAGTAGCCGGCATACCCGCATTGCATAGCTACACGCTTGCGCAAGAGAAGAACGTATTCATTTATTACAGAAAATTGCAGACTGTTTTGACGCTCGTGTGAAATCATTTCAATAAGAAGGTATAAAAGAATTTATTGTTTATGCTCCGGATCATAAAACAATGCTTTGGAGCGCTTCTAATTTTATATCAAAATTTAAAAGTTATGAGAACAATATTCTTGGCTATCACGCTTGCAACATTTCTCTTCGCATGTAATGACAATGCTTCAACCCAAAGTTCAAATGAACAACATACAAACGCCAATGCAGAAAATGTAGTTGGGCAATCAGGAGTAAAAGATGAGGTATCTAACCCAAACGTTGTACAGGTTGCATCCAAAAGCCCGGATCACACAACGTTGGTGAAAGCAGTACAGGCAGCAGGATTAGTAGATGCATTAAGCAATGCTGGTCCGTTTACTGTATTTGCTCCAACCAATGCTGCATTTGATAAATTACCTAAAGGAACTGTAGAAGACCTGCTAAAGCCAGCAAAGAAAAGTGATCTGGAAAATATTTTAGGCTATCATACTTACGTAGGAGTATTAGATGGCGCTTTATTGCAGGATGGAGCTGAATATGACATGGTATATGGAGGCAGGGTAAAGATCACTAAACAAGACGGTAAGAACTTTGTAAACGGATCAGAAATAGCCGGGACTATCAAAACCTCCAATGGCGTTATACATGTCATTAATGACGTACTGCTTCCTAAATAGTTCTATGAGATAAACGTGTGCGGTTGTTAGTTTTTTTATTTTTTGCTTAATTGAAAAAGGGCATTATTCAAAATGATGCCTTTTTTATTTTATTCAAATCATTGAATGAAAAGAATGCTATGGTGCTAAAGACCAGCAATTATGATAAACTTAAAACAAATAACAAATATGCACAGGCCGGCATACCCACATTGCATAACTACAGGGCTGCGCAAGATGATTGCCAAAGACCTGCACATTATCTGTGTTCCGGTGTTTATCGGAAAGGCACATTTACTGTTCCTGTACAAGACGCTGGAATTAGTTCCTCGTAATTTTCACATTTTTAAACATAAAAGTATTATCACTAACTCTTAACGCCTTACCACTTGTAGTTTTTATGCCCGATAAAATAACTTCTTCTGTTACAGTGTAGGGATATTTTTCTACATAACTTTCATTGGTCTTCATAGGATTAAAATTGGCGAATATGGGAACACCGCCCTTAGAAGATGGATACCTGGAATCATCCACTTCAAGATTTTGGATCGTGATCTTTTTCGGCATGTAACAATCATAGCCAAAGTTGTGCGATCCGTCATTGCTTCCGCCTATCAGTGAATAGCCTGAGCTCGTTGTTGCAATAAACTTACAATTACGTATGATAAATTCGCCATTCCAGGTGCTGCCATAATCCTGCCGAAGGTCTATACGCCCTCCATGTATGGTGGTGTTCTCCAGCGTGAAAATACCATCACCTATAATGCTTAACAATCTTAATTCCGAATTTCGCACAGTGGCATTGTAAACGCCCATGTGGGCATCAAACCGGGAAAGGATACACTTGTCAAACGTGAGATTCTTGCAATAATTAGAGCCCATGATCCCCCAATAAACAGCATCGGTAAAATCATTCGTTTGGGTACAATTTTCCATTTTAATGTTTATCGCCCTGGTGATCGTGAAATCATAGCTCCCCATTGACACGCCGGCTGAATTGTAATACGTTTTATGCCCGGTCAGCAGTGCGTTTTTAACTGTAACATTGGTACAATACTCAATCATAAGGAATCCGTTGTAGGGCGCGCCGGTAGCGCCTTCCCCGGTGACGTAGTGTTTCAACCCGTCCACCACTACATTGGAGCGCTGGATGCCCATACCCCGGAAATAATAATTATATTCTGATGGCTCCTTATTGGCAATGGTGATGAATTTACCACCGGTAATGGTTAGCATATCCTCATCCATCCGGTAATAGCGCATCCTGGTTACCTGGTTATAATCCCAGATAATGGGCGTATCCCCATCCACATTCCCATTTTTATCCACAAGAAATACTTCCTGCTGGTCAGCCCCGCTATTTGCATTCACTCCTTTTCGTATATATCTCTTAATGTTAGCATTTACAGCCATTACAAGGCCAGAGGCGGGAAGCGATACGCCTATATTCTTCTGGTTCTTTTCGAGCATGGTAACAGGAATATCAGCCCACTTATACTTTGAGGCTACCAGGAAAACACGTGTATTCCGGTCTTCCACGTTGGCGTCATCAATGATGAACTCGGCATCTCCAAAGTTGGTATTGGTCATGATGGTGATGGTCTTTTTCTTTCCACCCAGATAATACTTTGCACCTTTATCGGCTTTTACGCTCATATTATTTTGATTGGCGTATTCGTGTGCCTTGATTAGTGCATCAAAATCATCCGTTATGCCATCACCCTTAGCTCCAAACTGGCTATAAGTGACTGCTGCAGGCTCTGACTGTTCCTTTACTTCAACAGTGATGGCCGCCGACTTGTCTTTTGCGTCGGTTACCGTAATGGTGGCGGTTCCTTTTTTCAAGGCAGTAATGCTGATTCCCTTATCCTCTTTTATCAAAGCCGATACAATGCCTTCCGGTGATACAGCTGTTTTATAATTACCATTACCGGATACAATTTTTACCGTAATATTTTCACTTTCATTTAATGTTACGCTGCTTTCTTCCAGCTTTAAATCGGGCACAGAACTGTTGATCTTTTTGTTGCAGGAGTATCCCACCAGTAAACACAATATTGCTGCAATAACCTTGTTGAACTTTATTAATTTCAAGAATATCAGTTTAGTAGTTCATATTTTGAATTGTATCGCTCTGTTATGTTGAACAAGGCCAATTATCTGTATTGAGCAATGATGCGCAAGTTTCCTGCCAAAGAAATATTTGAATTGCCGGTGTACTGTCAAAACAATAACGAAGGGCCGTCGGGTTAGGCACGCTCCCCATTTACCAAACAGAAACTGTTGTCAAAGAGCAAAGTTAATTGAAGCACGAAAAGCCAGTCATAACAGGATGAAAGAATGTTCCTGTTTATATAATGGAAAAGGGTATTCCTGTCTCGATGATAAAAATGCTTTCGTTCCGGACTGTAGCAGGAGCTCTAAAGCCCGCCCATATCAGCCAGCTCGGCCTTCATTAAAAAAACATTATAAGGCATCCACATAGACATGAGAAAATAAAGGTCATCGCCGGAGGCAGACAATGGATGGAAATAAGAGCCATACAATTGGGCATACTCTTTACCGGAAGCCAGCTCATAGGGGTTGCTCCAGGGGCCGGTAATATCGGCTGCTGTTCGCATGGTAATATTATAACGGCTTTCATTAAAATAAGCAATGATCCATTTTTTGTGTTTGGTATTGTAGAGAAAGGACAGCTCGCCCACCTGCTCGTTGATAATGACACTGGCTTTGGACTCATCTCCGGTTACCCAGTTGCCGCTTGTGCTGTTCCAGTATTCATATTTGCCTGGGTTTTCAATATCGGCCTCTTTAAACCTGGCCAGGTACGCAGGATTGCTCCGGCCGGCCCGTGTGCCTATCATATATACGTACCCGTCTTTTTTAAAATAACCAGCCATCCCAAAATTACTGCTTGCCGGAAACAGCACTGTTTCGCACTTGGTCCAGGTTTGCCCGTTATCTACCGACTTGTACAGCCCGGAATGATTGGTGATCCAGCCTGTCCAGTTTTTTATATTGAAATAATGTACATAATCGGCCCCGTTGGCCCTTATGGCTGCTGATGGTATAGAAGTAAGGTTGCCATTGCCCGACTGGTCTTTTCCCCCGGGAATGATCTCCCGGGCATTGCCTGTATTATCGGTGGCCATGCTGCTGAAGCTAAACCCGTCAGCTAACTGGTTGTCGTTGGAAAAAGCCAGCACATTGGAGCGCCAGCTGCCGCCATTGGGACCAGGATTGGCCGTGTTAGGCACAAAGTCCTGTCCAAAAGTATCGCCAAAAAATACCCCGTAGGTCTGGGGTGCCATTTCCCACACAATTCCCAGGTCTGTTCCGCCCACATTCCACTTCCCGGCTGTATTATTGGGGTTAGGCAAAAGCTCATTTGCAAGTGATTTGCCGGTTACGCGGGCAATGCGGCTTACTTTGCGCACAAAAAATCCCCGGCGGTTATCTACGTTCAGGCTTAGCTGGTTAGAGGCATTGCCATCTTTGTAATATGCTCTTAACAGCAATCTGAAAGACTCAGGGTCCGATGCCTGCACAAGGTAGCTGAAAGTGTAAGGGGTAGATAGCTCCTGCCGGCTTATATTCTGAGAGTAACTGCTTCCCCCGCTTTTTATGACGGAGATATGATCAATGGCTTCTATATTTTTAAAGTTTAGTACTGCTGATACCTTTTTTGTTTCCTTGTCAGGAATTAGATCTGTTACAGATGTAGTAATCTCATCTGCCGGCACAAACACTTCCTTATCCTTGTCTTTTTTGCACGCTATCAGCAGGCAAAGAAACCATACAAAGACCGGCAAAGCGGAATTTCTTCCGCTGCCAGTCCATTTTTTATACTTTTTGTTCACCACTAATATCCGGGGTTTTGTGTGTAGTTGCCCTTAGCCCAGTTGATCTGGGGTTGTGGAATGGGAAAAAACTCATCGCGGCCGGCGGTAAATTTCGCAACGCCCATCCACGCGAACCTGTTCTTTTCAACTGCAAAATAATCGTTCATGGTCTTCTCTAAAATTCCCCAGCGCTGCAAATCAAAGAAACGGCGTCCTTCGCCGGCCATTTCAAGCCGGTTTTCCCATTGCATTGCCTTTAAGGCAAACTCTTTCGTCCAGGTACAGTTAACACCGGGCTTATAGGTTTCTATTTTATAATTTAAAACAGGCGACCCATCACTTTTTTTCAACCGCCCTGTGCTGTTAGCTGCTCTCTGGCGGATTTTATTGATCGGTTCCAATGCTTCGTTGGGTCTGTCCAGCTGAATCAGCACTTCGGCTTTCCACAACAATACCTCGTCATACCGGATCATTCTTTTGTTCATGGAGTTGAATTGCCAGCCATCATACAGCAGGCAGCCGCAATTGGGCCGGGGAAGCTCTTTAATAGATTTAAAATAGCCGTATTCGGCACCGTTACGGATACCCTTGGCTTCAAACAGCAGGTTGGGGTCGTACTTCCACGGAAGCCCTGGCGCGGCTATGGTATGGCTGAACCTGGGGTCGAAAGTATTATTGGCAAAATAGGCTGCCGCACCATCGGCATAGCTGCCGTTATTGTAAGTGTCAAATAAAGGCAGGCCATCTGCACCTGTTTTAAAGGCATTGCCCATTGAATAGCTGATATGATGAAACCCGCAGCAAATAAATCCGCCCCAGTTAAACGGATGGTTCAATCCTTCGCTCCTGTTTATTTTTCCCCCGGTGGAGCTGCCATCGTTAATGGAATACTGTATTTCCCAGATCGACTCCTTGGTTTTGTTGTCAAACTCTACCTCAAAATTATCAGAAAAATCACCCTGAAGCGCCACTTTCCCTCCTTCCTGGGCAGTGAGCTTGTTCAGGTAAGTCAATGCTTCTGACAGGCGCTCTTTATTAATATTTACTACCTTATGCAGCTCATCCTGCTCGTAGGCCATAAACATAAGCGTTCTGGCCACCATTGCTGTGGCGGCATTTTTATCCACCCTTCCTTTCTCGGGCTGTGTTTCGGGCAGGCGGGTTTCTGCATCTTTAAAATCATTCAGAATTTTTTCCCATAAATACTGGTCGTTGGGCTGGCTTTTATCCTTGTTGGGAACTGCTTCAAATTCAGCGGTAGCGCCCACTACGTTTTCATCGATATAGGGTATGTATTTAAAGAATTCTTTAAGCCGGAAATGCACAAAGCCGCGTATAAACTTCACTTCACCAATGCGCACGCTTTTAAGCGGAAAATCTGCATCAGGTATTGCCTGCATCTTTTGTATGGCGGTATTGCATCGTTGAATGATCTGGTAAGATACATACCAGGGATAGTCCAGCGGCCATCCGTTAGGGTTCAGGCCTACAAAGGTTTCCATGTTGTGCCATCCATCGCCATCCCAGGTGCCGCCGCCGCCCTTGTAAGAATCATCGGAGCGCAGCGATCCGCTCCACCAGGGAGAGAAGGGAGAGTCCCAGGAAGGAATATCCGTGATCCTGGCATAAGCTGCGGTAACAAAACCCTCCATATCCCCGGGTTTATTCAGCAGATTCTCATCCAGAACCTGCTTGGGCTTCACATCAAGAAACCGGTCGCATCCTGTAAACAGTATTATCAGAAAAGCGGGTAGTAAAAGATATTTAAACTTATTCATTGCAATAATAATTTAGAATGTAACATTAAGTCCGAATGTATAAAAAGCAGGGGTCAGGTATCCATAATTGGGCATTTCCGGATCGAAGCTGGTAAATCCGTCTTTGCCCCCGCTTTTTTTCATTGTTAACACATTTCTTGCAGAGGCATACAGTCTGAACTGCTGTGCCCTCATCTGTCCCAGTATTCTTTTAGGAAGCGTATAGCCCAGCTCTATGTTTCTCAGCTTTAGATAAGATCCATCTTCCACAAAATAACTTGACATACGAATCTCCGCATTTTGGTTGGAGTTGGATATGGCGGGGATATCAGAGCTCTGATTATCAAAATACCATGCATCTAAAATTCTTACAGGGTGATTTTTTTGTGAAGGCACGCTCACGTTCCACAGATCGGATTCATACTTCCAGGAATTTATCACTTTGTTGCCAAAGACTCCCTGGAAAAACAGGTTCATATCAAAATTGTGGTAATTAAAATTAAAGGTAATGCCACCAAAAAATTTGGGGTCTAAAACACCTATATAATCTCTGTCGTTCAGCTCTTCTATTTTTCCGTTCCCGTCCAGGTCTTTATAGCGGATACGACCGATGGCCTTACCTGTTTGCGCTGCATGGGCATCTACCTCCGCCTGTGTTTTGAAGATACCGTCAGCTACTAATCCATATACGATATTAGGCGTTTTGCCAATTACATTATCTTCTTTACCATTACCCGGATATTTATTGATCACGTTTTCAGGTATGCTGATGATCCTTGTTTTATACGTGCCCACATTGGCCGAAACGGCGTATTGGAAGGCATTCTTAGGATCGCCTTTATACCCTATTTCCAGCTCAATACCCTTACTGTTCATATCGGCGCCGTTGATCCAGGGCTCACCGCCTTCTCCCATTGCCGCTATATAAGGTGTTTGAACCAATATATCCGATGTCTTTTTAAAGTAGTAATCAAACGAACCGCTTAAGCGATAATTGAAAAGGCTGAAATCTATGCCCAGATCTGTTTGAGTGGTAGTTTCCCATTTAAGATCGGGGTTGCCCAGCCAGGTTCTCCTGTAGCCAGACAGCAGTGCGCCGGTTTCATTTCCCATAATAGGGTAAGAAGTGCCAAAATAGTCAGTGGTAAATGGTGTGGACGTATAGCCGCGGGGCAGCCCCTGTACACTACCATTCGCACCCCAGCTGGCCCGTATTTTAAGATCAGAGATAAAGTCAACCTCTTTCATAAAATTCTCCTGGCTGATCCGCCAGCCGGCTGAAAACGCGGGGAAAACTGCATACCTGTGGTTTACACCAAAGAGCGATGATCCATCCCTGCGCAAAGTAGCGGATAGAAGATATTTCTGATCAAACGCATAGTTGGCTTTCCCAAAAAGAGAGAAATACACATACTCATCGGCCGAGCTTCCCAGAGAGTATTTTTCACCTGTTGTTACGCCCAAATGCGCAAAATTGCGGTCTTCCAGATATACGCCTTCTCTTCTTGCAGAAAAACCTTCCTGTACAAAACGGGTGTACTCAATACCGCCTACTGCATTAAAGCTATGCTTTCCTTTATTGAGGTTATAGGATAAAGTGTTGGTCCATACATAGCTTAAAGAGTGCGACTGGCTATTGCCCACATAGTTTTCCCCGTTGCTGTTTCTTCCCCCGGTTTCTGACCATTTTTTGTCCAAAGCACGGTTGTAGGCATTACCATAGTCAACCCCAAACTGTGTACGGGCCGATATTCCTTTCCAGATGTCCAGATCGGCAAAAACATTCCCGATGATTTTCACAAAGTGATTGATATTGTCCTTATTATCTGTAAGCACCCGTACCGGGTTGGTAAAATCGTCAAAGCCTGCTGCACCGGCCCAGTTCCCGTTAATGTCGTACACGGGCACCGCGGGCGGATTGATCAAAGCCCAGCGTGTTTCATTGGCATCACGATATTGCAGGTAAGATATAGCCATGTTTTCACCCACCTTCAAACGATTGTTGAGGAGGCTGTATTCTGTATTGGTACGTATGGAATATTTTCTGAAGAAAGTATGTATCTGTGTACCCTGGTTATTAAAGTATCCCAATGAAAACAGACTTTTCGACCTGTCCGTACCTTTAGATACTGTTACCTGGTGCTCTGTAAGCGCGGCCGGCTGAAGAATTTCGTCCAGCCAGTTAGTATTGGAGCCTCTTACTGTTTTAGCTGCATTTAAAAATTCTGCGGGTTTTACAGCATCCAGCACAGCTCTTCCATCAGCATCCCGGTGCCAGGTAAAATCGTAAGTTGCCGGCAGGGTTATAGGCGTTTTATATACCTGTTCATCGTAGGCATAAGCCCTGAACATGGCCTCACCATACTGCTCGGCATTCATTAGTGTGGGTCTTTGCGTTACTTTACTTATGGCATAGCTGCCGGAATACTCCACTTTTGCCTGGCCTGTCTTTGCCTTCCGGGTCTGGATCAGTATCACCCCTCCCGAAGCCCTTGCACCATAAATACTGGCAGATGCGGCGTCTTTTAATACCTGGATGGATTCTATATCTGCGGCATTGATATCACGAAGATTTAAATTTTCTGTAGGCATACCGTCCAGCACAATCAGGGGCCGTACACTTCCTGACAGGGAAGAAAGCCCTCTTATCTGTACGTTCACCCCTTCTGCCGGGTTTCCGCCATTGGTGGTGATATGCACACCGGCAAGCTTTCCCTGCAGGGATTTCATGGCGTTTGCAGAAGGGTTTTTGGCAATATCGCTGCCAGTTGCCAAAGAAATGGCACCTGTAAGGTCCTTTTTCCTTTGAACCATATATCCTACATACACTTCCTCCATCAGCGCTACGTCATTTTCCATGGCTACGTCAATTACCGACAGGCCTGTAACAGCCCTTTCTTCCTGTACTTTTCCTGCATGGGTAAATACAAGCACCGCATTGTCTGAAACCACCCTTATTTCATATTGCCCTGTACTGCTGGTAACTGTACCGGCATCGCCTCCTTTTATACTTACACTCACGCCGGCCAATGGAGTGCCCGTTTCTTTTTCCGTGACAGTTCCTTTTACTATTCTGTCCTGGTACAATTTCCCGGGATTACCGGATGCATGCAAATAAAGGACCTGGCACCAAAGGAAACAGGCTAAGATCATTTTGCATTTAACACTGGTTGTTTTCTTTTTCATATAAACGATGATTGTAATGTTTTAGACTGATTTCATGTTGATTAAACGTTTAAGCAGTTTTTTATATGAACCGCTTCTCTTCCTATTACGTACAGCACCTTAAAATCCTCTGCTCAATATTTAACTTTTTTATTATAAATCACCGCAGGAAGACAAGGGTGATTTCCGGGCTTTTCACGGCCCCTTATTTATCTTTTTAATAAGCTGATCTGACGTTAGAGGGCTGACTCCGAAAATAAAACGGTTTCCCTGTTTAAATGGTGCCTTCAATTCAAAATTTTCAAAAGAAATGCCGCCGGGAATGGGCGACTGGCTGGCCCAGTAAGTGTACCTGCCGTTTACAAGCCCTTCCAGTTTTTCATCGCTGCGCTCACTATACCAGTACTGTGTTGCCTTTTTACCATAGTATTTCCAGTGGTCGTGGGTTCCTGCTGAATAGACCGCTTTTGCAGGATCTTTTTCGCCAGGAGCTGCGATAAACCAGGCAGCCCCGTTTTTGCCGGCTATAAAATCGCCAGCGGGAAAATGAGCATGAGGCGTAAATGCATCTCCGTTATAGCCCGGCCAAAGCTTTCCTGAAACTGCGGTTCCTGATTGTAAATAGAGCTTACGTAGCCGTGCATAATTGCCCATGGTGGCTGTAACTATAAAATAATCAAGCTCCGCAGAACCTGCATACGAATACGTTGTGATTTCCACTTCATACGGTTGCTGTTCATAAAACCTGAGCCGGGTATAAACTTTTGCACCATTTTCAAATGGCTCTGAAAAAATAAAAACGGTTAAAGTTTCATGCCCGTTGATTTTTTCAATGATACCGCTTGCAGGAAGATGCTCAGGGGCAGGAGCAGTGCTTAATGAATCATTGGCGCTCCAGAACCTTTTTCCTCTTTTATCATCCAGCCTGCTCATCTCCAGCTCAGAGAGCCCACGTTTGTCATCGCCTTTAACTATAGGCTCAAACGCTATATAATTCATAACATTTCCCGCTTTATGGCCCAGGTAAGGCGTATAAATGCGTAACAATCCTCTTGGCCCGGGCATAGGGGATAACCCCACCTGTATTCCCCTGGCGTGTCCCCAAACCGGCTGAGCGGGTACACCCTGTGCCGGCTGTACCCACAACGCACCTGTTTGGGGCGAAGCAAGGCTCTTCCAATCCTGTGCCTTCACACAGAGACACAGGGAGCAAAAAATTACATTTAAAACAAATAGAATATACGTTTTCATTTGCCTGGTTTATTTTCCAATTGTTGGCCCTTCTGTATTTATTAATTGTGGTATTCTTTCTTTAACAGGCGGTAAAGCCGGGAATGGCGCATGAGGTTCTGCCTGGTACCAATAAGCAACGGTATAATAATTGTCTGACCGGTGATTGGCGTGCCCGTTCTCAATAGTCATCTTTATGGATGTATTAAAAACAATCGGCGACTCTGAGTGATACCTGTAAACCGTCCATTGGGCGCCACGGTCATCACCCCCATTCTGAGGGTTCCCGTATTCACTGTAGGCAAACGTAGGTTTGGCATTGCCGAAGGGGCTGATCCCACATCCTCCATAACACCATGCGCCCAGGTAATAATCTTCTGCCCCTGTTCCATGAATCTTTGGCTTTTTAGTGCCATCTATAAAAATCATTTCATCGCCTTCTCCCCACCAATCGCCCTGGTTTTGGATGATACTGTGCGTAACGCCTACAAAATGTCCTTTGCCGGTTGCTTCCAGGATCACATAATTGGCATCCCCGGTAGTATTTTCTTTATTATTAATGTGCGCATCCCCATTATATTTCCAGTTGTTGGTCCATCCTTTTGTAGGAGTGGCCTGGCGGTATTGGGCGTGGAAATAAGCTGTATTTTCTGGCAGGGTTTTATGTTTTTCCCAATCTATATTATAATAAAAAGCATCTATCTCCTGGTCTCCTTCATTGGTAACAGTTATTTTTGCCGATTTCCTGAAAGGCATTTCAAACGAGCTGTTCAACGCACGTTGCGAGCCTACAGAAAGGAATTTAGATTCATACAAAAAATATTTGCCCAGGCCCAAACCAAAAAAATCACCGATAGGCGCTTCCACGCTTGGAGTTTCTTCGCCGTCCCAGTACATGCGGAGCACTATTTTTTTGAGGTGCTGCGGTTCATTGCTGGCAATAGTTATCCATATATGTTTTATAATTCCAGGTCCTGCTACATCACCAATGGTACGGGTATTCCCTGGCTTTATCTTATCCTTCCAGTTTCCATCATCATTGGCGCCTTTTACGTCATAACTTGATATTCTTTCAGACGAATAATCGCGGAGTTGCCAGATTTGCTGGGCAACAACATGCTTAACCGGCAACAATAAAAACATTGTAATGCAAAAAAGGGAGATGGGTTTATTCATTTTTTGAATTTTTATATTATTGAAATGGTTTTTATGCCCGGTCATTTTACGTTCCGGATGACCTTTTTATTATAAGTTCCGGGTCTAAAACAAGCTGCTGGTAAGCGCTTTGATGGTTGGACATACGGTCTATCAGCATCTGAACTGCTTTTTGCCCGATTTCTTCCAAAGGCTGGTGCACGTAACTGATGGGGCAATAAAAAAGATCATAAGATTCACTTTGATCGAAACAAAACAATGCTAAGTCCTCCGGCACGCGAATGCCCGTTTCCATAATTTGTTTTAGCCCCATAATAGAAAGTGCATTTGTAGAAAACAGCACGGCATCTACTTTAGAACCTGTCTTCAGCAATTGGCCAAACTCTTTTTTAAAATAAGAGGGATTGTTAAATTCAACTTCACAAATCAGCTCATTTATGTCTGCACTCCCGTGATCTTTCAGCGCCTCTATATAGCCTCTGTATCTTTCTTTTGTGTGCTGTAATTTGTTTTTGTAACACACAAAGGCAATTCTTTTTTTCCCTTTTTCAAGAAGCTTTTGCGTAGCCTGATAGGTAGCTTTGAAGTTATTAATGACCACATAGCTTAATGCAGAGTCTTTAAAATACCGGTCAATCAGTACGAAAGGGATATTTGCTTTTTTCAGGTAGGTTAATTGTTTTTCTGTTTCTTCTGCCGGGGCAATAATGAAGCCGTCAATTTGCCTGTTGATGAGTGTTTCAATTAATTCCTGGGACTTTTTCATGCTTTCATCTGAGCTGCCAAAGATTACAGTGTATCCTTTTTTCTTCGACTCTTCTTCAATAGTCCGGGCCAGATAGCCAAAAAAAGGATTGGAAATATCTGCAACAATGAGCCCGATGGCTAATGATTTGCCGCTTTTTAAACTTTTAGCTACCTGGTTGGGGCGGTAGCTCATCTTTTTGGCAACTCTCTTAATCTCCTCAGCTGTCTGCAGGTTTACTCTTGCCTGTTTTTCTTTATTATTAAGGACATAAGAAACCAGGGCTGTAGATACGTTAACCGCCTCGGCAATATCTTTAAGGGATGTTTTCTTTTGCATTTTATCCTCTTTACCTGTTTTGCTAAGCGGAATAAACCTGTTTAACAAGCTCCGATCTGATGAACTGATTGGCTTTAACAATATGATCGCTTATGGTGGAAGGCGATACATTTAAAATTTCACCTGCCTCTTCATAGCTCTTTTGCTTAAACTTGCATAACTCAAAAACCTGCTTTCTTTTGGGAGGAAGTTTATCTATCACATCTTCCAGTTTTAAAAGACAGTCTTCAAGAAATATTTTATCATCATCTGTATGAGTGATTGAAAAAGATATAAAAGCAAACCGTTGTTTTCTGCCCAGGCTCCGGTAGTAATCTACTATCATGTTGTGGCCTATTCTGTACATATATGTTTTTAATGAAGCATCTGCTTTGAAATATTTCCTGCGCACCCATATTTTCATAAATACTTCCTGTACTATATCCTTTACTACTTCATGAGCATCAAGGAGAAGCAATAATTTTTTGAATAATACCTGTTGATATTCTTTGTAAAGCTTACAAAAGGACTCGTTGTCTAATCCATTATATGCCGTGGTTTTGAGTAGCATCACGCTTTGATTTTTCTTTTTATAGCAAGTGAGTGTCATCAAATACATAAACATCGCCCTGTTACCATGGTTATAAGGGGAGTAACACGGTGCAGAGATCTCTTCAATCCGGTCTGTTGAAATTTTGCTTAAACGTTTGAGCAGTTTTTCAAAACATACCCTTTTTTCATGCATCAATTGGCACTAATAACAGCAAGCACATTGCAAACTAAGCTTAATCGTTTAAACTGCCAAATTTTTCATTAAATACTCTTTTGAGCAGGCTATTTTCAGGGTTCCTGATTTTTCAGATAATCCCAAATAACCAATTTGTCACATAGTAGAGTCGGGTTATCTTTGCCGAATGAGTTTTTATTACAGGCCTGCAGAAAAGTTTCCCCCTGCGGTGAAGAATCTGATAATTATTAATGTGCTGGTATGGGTGGCACAGCTGATTTTTGATAACAGGTTAGGTGCTGTTTTTACAGAAGGGGGCTATGAAGGTGCCTTTACTGCCCAAATTGGCCTTTGGCCGATTGATAGTCAATACTTCAGACCCTGGCAGATTGTTACGCACATGTTTGCCCATGCTGCTTCCGGACCGTATTTGTTATTTCACATTTTATTTAACATGTTTGCTTTGTGGATGTTTGGCCGGATACTGGAAAATGTGTGGGGATCTAAAAAGTTTTTAATTTTTTATATGCTTTGCGGACTGGGCGCTGCTGCGCTTCATTTGGCAGTGCAATATATTACAGGACATGGCAGCCTGGCGGTTGGGGCTTCGGGTGCTGTATTTGGTGTATTAGTGGCATTTGCCATGACTTTTCCTAATACGGAGCTTTACCTGATGTTTATACCTATCCCCATCAAGGCCAAATGGGCAGTGCTGGGGTTGGTGCTGATTGATCTTTTTGGTGGTTTTTCCAACAGGAGCGGTGATAGCATTGCGCATTTTGCCCACCTGGGCGGTGCGCTTACCGGCTTTATTTTATTAAAAATATGGAACAAAAATAACCGGAGAACGTTATATTGATTGGCGGCAATAGTAATGACAGGCATTGTTGATACCGTTGCCGGCTAAAAAGTAAAAAATCTGCTAAAACTGGAAATGAATGGCGATTTCTGACAGAAATTTTGATACGAGGTTGTCTTATGGGAGCAGGGTAAACCCGCTGGTGGTCTTAATTGCTATTGCTATGATCGTTTTTGTGGTACTTGCATTCTTCAGGGCGCTTACTTATGTAAGGCTGCCGCCAGGGAGCGATGTAGCGGGTGTCTTTAACAAGAACGTACTCAGCTGGTTTGCATTGTCTGGCGATGTGGAAAAAGCTTTGGCAAAGCCCTGGACGGTGCTTAGCTATTCCTTTGTTCACACGGGTATCTGGCAGTTATTTGCCAACCTTATCTGGCTCTTGTGCTTCGGATCTATATTAATTGATATCACCG
>JAPUDO010000097.1 GCA_027493055.1 Niabella sp.
TTTAATAAAAAATCCAAATGCAATAAAGCAGATAACACCCGCAGATACCAGGAGAACGCTACGATCCGCACCAGAAACAATACAAAAAATTCCGAAGCAAAAAAGGGCCAGGCAAATAACCAGGGCCAAGTAACCCGACATTGGTTTTATAACTTTTTCCATAAAAAATATTTGATATTAAAATGATATCATAAAGATATGAATATATTTTTTAAATCTTTGAAAAAATTAAAAAGGGCATACACGGCCCATGAGGTTTACTACATGTGAAAAGGAAATTCTTTTATTGGTAAGTAATGGTACTACAACCGTGGCAATAGCATCACAGCTATATATCAGCTCACAAACAGTTAAAACGCACCGCAGAAATCTGATGCAGAAATTTGAAGTAAACAACTCTGCTACGCTTATAAAAAAGACTGTTGAACAGGGCTTTTTATAGATACATTCTTCTATCCAACTTCCAAAGTCATTATCGGCTTTAGAGCCGATAATATAAATTATCGGTTGTAGAGCCGATATTTTGAAATATCGGTTATAAAGCCGATATTTATATAAAAAATGAAAAAGGCAATTGCAGTTATCACCGGCGACATTGTAAACTCAAGAAGCCAGAGACCTGTAAAATGGCAGCCGCAGTTAAAGCAAGTACTAAGCAAATATGGGAAAGAGCCTAAAGACTGGGAGGTTTACAGGGGTGATAGCTTTCAGTTACGGTTAAACCCGGCGATGGCTTTTAGTGCTGCTATCCACATTAAAAGCTGTATTAAGCAGATAACTGATCTGGACGTGCGCATGTCCATTGGTATAGGTAACATTGAAAGCAATGCCCGCAAAGTAACAGCTGCTACCGGAGATGCCTTTATTCGTTCGGGAGAAAGTTTTGACGGTTTGAAACGGCAAACACTGATATTGGATACGGGGAACAAGGATATGGATGAAACGCTGAACCTGATGATTGACCTATCGCTGCTAACGATGAATAACTGGAGCGAAACTGTGGCTGCAGTAATCAAAGCAACTATTGAAAACCCAAAAAAAAATCAAAGTGAAATAGCCTCTTTATTAAAAAAGACGCAAAGCAGCATTAGTGAGGCACTGAAACGGGGTGGGTTTGATGAGATCAAAAGACTGAATCAATATTACCAGAATAAGATTATGCAACTATGACAACACTATTTCTTAAGCTATTATTGGCTCATCTTTTAGGAGATTTCGTTTTGCAGCCAACCAAATGGGTATCAGACAAAAATAAAAGAAAAGCAGCCTCACCCTACTTATACCTGCACATGTGCATACATGGAGCACTATTACTGATAGTATTACAATTTAATGTAAAATACTGGCTGGGTTTTATCATAATACTCATGAGCCATTATATAATAGACCTTGTAAAACTTTATTCCCAAAGCAGCTGGAAAGAGCCTTATCTGTTTTTTATAGACCAGGTTTCTCATATACTGGTAATAGCAGGTGTTACCAGTATGTACACTGGTTTTACCATAGATTGTACAGTCATAAACCTGCCCAGGCTATTACTATTGTTATGCTGTATTATAGCAGTAACTTATGCGGCTTCTATAGTTATGCGGCTCATTATGAACTACTGGAAATTAAAGGACGATAACAATGAAGATTCCTTACAACTGGCAGGGAAATACATTGGAATGACAGAGCGTCTGCTGGTATTTTTATTTGTTATATTGAATCAATGGTCTGCAATAGGGTTCTTAATAGCTGCCAAATCTATACTAAGATTTAGTGATCTCTCCAGGGCCAAGGACAGGAAATTAACGGAATACATCATTATAGGCACATTGCTAAGTATTTCTATAGCAATTGTAACCGGACTTATCTATAAAAAAGCGGAACAATATTTATAACCCTATTTCAAAGTGTCTTTCAGGAATAAGAACATCCAGAAAACCCTTTTTGAACAGGCGGTTTTTAAAAGCCAACTGTACATCCGGCTCACCATGTACTAAAAACAGTTGTTTTACCTCACGCGGGTTCTGGCAGGCCAGCCACTGGCTCATATCTTCATAATCGCCGTGGGCGCTCATGCTTCGCATCTGTCCAATCTCTGCGTGTACCTGGTGCTCTACTCCAAATATGCCCACCTCCTTCATGCCTGATAAAAGCCTTGCTCCTAAAGAGCTGGGCTCGCAATAGCCCGTCATAACTATAGCATTCCTGGAATTCTCTATATTATTACTGATATGATGCTTTACCCTGCCGGCATCAGCCATTCCGCTGGCAGAGATAATAACCATTGGTCCGTTCCTGTAATTAAGTGCTTTAGAATCCTGTACATCCTTTATATAAGTCAATCCGGGGAACATAAACGGATCCTCATCACTCTTCATTACGTTTTGTATCCGCTTATTAAAATATTGCGGATAACGCTTCACCATATCAGTGGCTTCAATACTTAAAGGGCTATCCACATAATAAGGAATTTTAGGCAAACTGTTTTCCAGATCCAGCTGGTTCAGGAAATACAATATCTCCTGGGTGCGCCCCACGCTGAAAGCAGGCATAATAAGCTTACCCTTTCTTTCCACGCATACACGTTGAATCCAATCAAGCAATTGTTCCTGTGTTCCTGTAATATTATCGTGCAGGCTGTTTCCATACGTAGACTCCATAATGATATAATCCGCCTGAGGAAATACTTCGGGGGAACGCAAAATAATATCACGGTAACGCCCAAGATCGCCGCTGAACGTTAGCCGGGTTTCTTTACCCTCTTCTTTAATTTTTAAATGCACACATTGGCTGCCAATAATGTGTCCCGCATCTGTAAACATACATTGCACACCCTCCATCACGTCAAACCATTCACCATACTCTTTAGGTATAAACATTTCCATGCTTCTTTTTGCATCCCCGATAGTATATAAAGGTTTGAGCAGATCGGGCAATGCCGTAGGACGCTTTTTTTCCATAAACCGTGCATCACTCTCCTGTATTTCCGCGCTGTCCATTAATAGTATGGCTGTAAGGTCTTTAGTTGCAGGCGTGCAAAAAATATTTCCTTTAAACCCTTCTGCAACCAGCTTAGGAATAAGTCCTGAATGATCAATATGTGCATGGGACAATATCATTGCATTCACCTCGCTACTGGTAAATCCAAAATCACGGTTCAATAATTCCGTTTCATCTCCCATACCCTGAAACATACCGCAATCCAATAAAAGCTTTTTACCATTTTTCAGCGTTATCAGGTGTTTAGAGCCTGTAACAGTCTGGGCGGCACCATGAAAAGCGATCTTCATAAAACTTATCTTTTTTAAGTATAAAATACATTTATATAGTCACGGGCAAAAGCTTTTGTGCTTTCATCCATGCTTTTAAATTGTCCATCCAGTTGCCGGCTTCCATTTTATTGTGCATACCAAAGCCATGGCCGCCTTTTTCATAAATTTTAATCTCAGTTGGAATTTTCTGAGCCTTCAATCCACTATAATAAGCCATCGTATTTCCTACCGGTACTGCTTTATCATCTTTTGCATGGACCAGAAATGCGGGAGGTGTTTTCTTATCTATATTCAATTCGTTTGAATATTTTTTCACTTTATTGGCAGAAGGATTTTTGCCTATCAGGTTATCCCGGCTGCCCATGTGCGTAAGGCCGTCTGTAAAGCTGATAACAGGATACACCAGCACCGAGAAATCGGGCCTGAAAGAAATGTGTTCAGGATTTTCAATTAGCTGCTCTTTGTATCTTGTAGACAGGGAAGCAGCCAGGTGGCCGCCTGCTGAAAAGCCCATTACTCCTGTTTTCTTAGGGTTAATACTCCACTGTTCAGCATGTTCGCGGATTATCTGTATAGCACGTTCCGCATCCTGCAACGGCCCGATTGATTTATCCATCATCGTTTTATCATCTGGCAGGCGGTACTTTAATACAAAAGCGGTTACACCCCATTCGTTCAATGCTTTTGCCACATCCAGTCCTTCATGTGTAATAGCAAGAATGCCATAACCGCCACCCGGGCAAATAATAACAGCAGTGCCATTAGGATTCCGGGGTTTAAACATGATCATTTCCGGTACAGAAACCAGGCTTACGCGGGTAATGCCATCAGCACCTGTCTGGCTTTTTTCTTCGTTGGAAAACGATTTATTGTTAGGAACAACATTATAAAGCGGTATTGTATCCTGTGCCTGTATCATACCAGTGAGGAGAAGTGAAGCGATAACAATCAATTTTTTCATTGCAAGATTAAGATTTATCAATTTGCAACCGAACTTAATAAAACTATTTGTAACTTCTATATTTCAAACTGAATTTTAACATCATTCCAAAATAAATCCAGTTTTATCATCCTTTCTTTCAGGAATGAAATAATGTAGGGCCAGCTTTCTTTATTAAAAACGTTCACATTTTCCAACACAGCAAATATTCTTGAAGCCGTGCTGCCATCATCATCATAAAATACCTGCTGCCATTCCCAATCTTCCCCTATTGTATCTTTAAAATAATCTCTTAATGATTCAAACTGCTCATATATTAAAAGCCGTTCTTCTTCTGACGGGTGTTTCATTTCTATGGCAATAGCCGCAGTTCTCTTACCGGTATCCATCCTGAAATAAAGATGGCGGATGCCTGTTTTATAGTTAATCCAGTTAATAGTGTTCCCTTCAGCATTTTTCACAGGTTTCATATACATACCAAACCTGGTCCAGAATTCTTTTTTAATATCAGACGCTTCTGCTTTGCTGTACATGGAAGGGTGGAAATATTAAATTTTAAATATTGAATATTGAATTAACCGGCTGCCGGCTTTGTCCGTACTTTTCTCCGGTAGTTTTTAAACAGGCTTTGCCAGCGCAGGTTTAAAACACCAAGGATTCCTTCTTTTACAATACCCTTATTCATCTTGGATTGCCCTTCTGTTCTATCCTGGAATACGATAGGCACTTCTTTTATCTTAAAGCCAAGCTTCCAGGCGGCAAATTTCATTTCAATCTGGAAAGCATAACCAACAAACGCAATGCTGTCGAAATTTATAGCTTCTAAAACTTCTGCTTTATAACAAATAAATCCCGCTGTAGGATCTTTAACGGGCAGCCAGGTAATGAGCCTTGTATATAAGGAACCTCCTTTTGATAACAGGATCCTGTTTGCCGGCCAGTTAATAAAGCCACCACCTTTTACATAACGGCTTCCTACGGTAACATCAGCACCATCATATTTGCAGGCATTATATAAACGGATCAGGTCATTGGGATTATGTGAAAAATCGGCGTCCATTTCAAAAATAAACCCATAGCCCCGCTCCAGGGCCCATTTAAAGCCGTGAATATAAGCAGTGCCCAGCCCCAGTTTGCCTTTCCTTTCTTCCAGGTATAACCGGCCTGGATAGACTAATTGCAGGTTCCGAACAATATCTGCAGTGCCATCGGGAGATCCATCGTCTACAATCAATACATGAAAGTTCCCTTCCAGCTCAAATACAGCGTCAAGAATGCTTTTAACATTCTCCTTTTCATTATAGGTAGGTATGATAACTAATTTGTCCAAGGTCTAAGCCTCTAAAAGAGATTTTATTACTAAAAAATATATTGTTTCAGTCTTTATTCTTAAACGTTAAGCCTTTCCCCAGGCGGGGTTCAGGCAGGTTTTAAACCTTTCAACTTTGTCCTTGTGAAAATCTCCGTCAGCTTCTGCTTGGTTTGTTGCGGAAAATCGCCGCGCATCATCCAGTCGTAATATTGTGGCTCTTTGGTAAGCACTTCTGCAACAGACTGCCCTTTATATTTTCCAAAATTAAACACCTCCACTCCGTCGGCCATTACAAACCTGCGCGCAAAATCCACTACCTGCTCTTCTCCCAGGAACTTATTGATAGCATCTATTGTATTTCCGATTTCAGGATAACGTTCTATTTGAGCCTGCAATACTTCATAAGTGGCTACAGCATCAGCTTCTGCAGAGTGGGCCGACTCTAAAGCTTTATTGCAATAAAATTTATAGGCTGCCGAAAGCGTCCTTTGCTCCATCTTGTGAAAAACATTCTGCACATCAAGCAGCTTCCTGCCTTTCATGTCAAAATCAGTACCTGAACGTAAAAATTCCTCAATCAGTAAGGGAATATCAAACCTGTTAGAATTGTAACCTGCAAGATCACAATCATCCAGCACCTGCTTTAACTCCTGCGCTGCCTGTGCAAAAGTGGGCGCATCCTTTACCATATCATCAGTAATGCCATGTATGTCGCTTGATGATTTAGGTATCGGCATTTCAGGATTAAGCAGCTTCCTTTTTATATTTTTTGTTCCGTCAGGTAACAATTTTACAATCGCAATTTCCACAATCCGGTCTGTACCTAAATTGATACCTGTTGTTTCCAGATCAATAAAAGCTATTGGCTTGGTAATTTGTAGCATAATTAATTTCTCTTGTATATTTATCATTATTTTTTGGCCAAGAGGAACCTTTGATGTTCCGATCCCGAAAAAATCGGGACGAAATTCATGCTTCCCTTGCATAATTAAACCTGAATCCCGATATCTATCGGTATCATGTTGGTTTTAAAGATGGCTAAGATAAAGAATTAAGGAATGGTTCAGGCTAAAATAGCATTAAGATTTTTCAATTTTAAGTTTGTTTTTAATAAAAAGCTATATATTTGCCACGCAATGACAAAAAATAACGTACATATCCATCATCATTTCGCATACTTACAACAGTAAGCCGGATGGTGCTATGTATCAACTTATATGAAGGCTTACAGATTGTAAGCCTTTTTTATTACCCCTATCTCCTAAAAAGGAATTAAAAGAAGAAATTAAACAGTTTAAAATGAAAACAAAAGCAACCAAGAAATTGAAGTCCCTGGCCTCCTCTCTTTCCCAGGAAAAAGGGCCGGAGGGTAAGGTCGAAAAATTACGTATTGCAGTTCAGAAATCCGGCCGGCTTAATGAAGGTTCTATGAAGCTGCTGAAAGAATGTGGTATTGACGTACCGGCAGGTAATAACCAGCTAAAAATAAGCGTTGAAAATTTTGATGCAGAAATACTTTTTCTTCGCGATGATGATATCCCTGAATATGTACAGGACGGCGTGGCAGATATTGGCTTTGTAGGTGAGAATGTTGTACTCGAAAAAAACAAAGACACCCAGATAGTAGAGCGCCTGGGCTATGGTAAATGCCGTTTATCCATCGCTTTACCGAAAGGTAAAAAGCCCAAAAACACACAGGCCCTGAACGGAATTAAAATTGCCACCAGCTATCCCGTTATCCTGAAAAGCTGGTTAAAGCAAAATAAGCTGAAAGCTGAAATACACGAGATCAGCGGGTCAGTAGAAATTGCCCCGCGTATTGGCCTGGCCGATGCCATTTGCGACCTGGTAAGCAGTGGTAGCACCCTTTTCAGCAACGAACTTTACGAATACGAGACCATCCTTAAATCGGAAGCGGTTTTAATCTCCGGCAAAAATCTATCCAAAAAAAGACAGCAACTTTTAGACCAGCTGCTGTTCCGTATCCGCTCTGTTAAGAAAGCCAAATACACCAAATACGTTCTATTAAACGCGCCCAATGAAAGTATTGAAAATATCTGCAAATACCTGCCGGGTATCAATAGCCCTACCATTGTGCCGCTGGCAAAAGAAGGCTGGTCTTCTATACATTCTGTAATAGGTGAGAATGATTTCTGGAATGTAATTGAAAAAGTGAAAGCAGCAGGAGCCGAAGGCATTTTAATTTTGCCGATTGAGAAGATTATTGAATAAAAGACAGGAAGTCGGGAAGTCCGAAAGCAGGAAAAATTGCTAAATGATTTCTCAACCTTCTTACAGGCTTAAAAACAAAAACATTGAAACTGTACAAATATCCTTCCGCAAAATCATGGCCGGCAATAGCACAGCGGCCGGTGCAGAACAACAGCTCTATTTTCCCTGCAGTAAATGATATTATTTACGAAGTTGCCAATAACGGAGATGCTGCTTTAAAAAACTATGCACAAAAGTTTGACGGCGTGGAGCTAAAAAATCTGCAGGTAAGCAAAAAAGAAATAGAAGCGGCTATTAAAAGCGTTCCTTCTGCTTTAAAAAAAGCCATCCTGCATGCCAAAAATAATATCCAGAAATTTCACAGCATACAAAAACAGGAAATTGTAAGAACAGAGACCACTAAAGGCATTACCTGCTGGCGTGAAGCAAGGGCTATAGAAAAAGTAGGGTTATATATTCCCGGAGGATCTGCCCCACTTTTTTCTACTGTATTAATGTTAGGCGTTCCGGCAATGATGGCGGGCTGTAAGGAGATCGTATTATGCACTCCGCCGGATAAAAAAGGCAAAATAAACGACGCTATCCTGTATGCAGCTTCCTTATGCGGTATTACAAAAATATTTAAGACAGGAGGTGCGCAGGCCGTAACAGCTATGGCTTACGGAACTAAAACTATTCCTGCGGTTTATAAAATATTCGGCCCGGGTAACCAATATGTAACAGCAGCGAAGCAAATCCTTCAAAGCAAAGTAGCAATAGACATGCCTGCAGGGCCATCAGAAGTATTGGTAATTGCGGACGAAACTGCAGTTCCCTCCTTTG
>JAPUDO010000098.1 GCA_027493055.1 Niabella sp.
CTAATTATTTTAGCTTAAATATACTAATTTAATTAGCTTTAGACAAATTCTATTCTTTATTTGCGATTATTCTGCCTAAGCCTACATTCAATATTCTACATTTAATATTTTACATTTAACATTCTTACTCCTCCCTTTTGGGGAGGCCGGGAGGGGCTTACTCCTTCACCGCCTTCACCACTTTGCTGTAAGTTTTGGTTCCGTCTTTATCCACTTGTGCAATGCGTATGTAAACATTTTCACCGGAGTTTACGTTTAGCTCTTCCACGTTCCTGTTACAGGAAATAAACGAAGCAGCACAAATAAGGGCCGCAACGGCAAATATGCCCCTGTTTCTTCTTGCCGCAAAGCATAGCAAGGCAAACAGCCCAAAGCCAACCATACTGGCTATGCCGAGGCTGTTGGCATTAAGGCTGAAACTGTATTGTATAGCTATATCTGAATTACCCTCTTTAGCTGTGGATTTTAAAGTTCCTATTGCTGTAAAGTCTTTACCATCAGCAGACGCTTCTATAATAAAGCGGTCGTTATTCTCTTCGGCAAGGCTAGTAAAGTTTACAAATAAAGTTCCGCCTCTTACAATAGCGCTGATATCACCAAAGGTCACCGGCAAAACATCGGCCTGTGTTTTTACAAAGAAGCCGCTGAAGCCGGTTACTTCAAAGGTTACTTCCCAGCGACTGGCCGCGGCGTTCCACACAATATCTGCATCATTGGGATTTATGGTTTCTATATCGCCGGTATAAGTGTCGGGCAGGCCGGTATTATTGGTGCTTTCACCATCACGCTTTTCTATCAGCAGGTTGGCTTTGCCTGCGTTATCCGTAGCGTTGGTGGGCAGTTTTGTTGTATTTACATTGTTAAACTCATCAAATTCTTCCTGCGTAAAATATAGTGTAACCCAGGCTGATGCTGTGGTCATATCTGCAGCAGGGGTAATCTCATAATGGCGTTTTACGTAATTGGCCGGTGCTGTAGGCTCTACCCAAACCTTTGCGGTAACAGCGCCGGTAACACCGTTATAAGTATCTGCGGGCTGCTGTACGGCGGCTATAGGATTGCAGCCGCTGCTGAATATAGCATACATGGGGTTGCCGGTAATAGTGTGGCTGCTGCTACTGGCGGCAAGCGAGTTACTATATACAGGCGTATGTATTAACGTGGGCGATGTTAAACCATTAAAAGAGGTTCCGTTTCCTGCCTGCCCGTAATAGTTATTACCCCAGGCCCAAAGGCTGCCGTCCTGCTGAATACCAAGGTTATGAGCAGAACCTAAACCTATGTGTATGGCTTTCCACTGGGCAGTGCCTATTTGCACCGGCGCATGTTGGTTGTTAAAGCTCGTTTCATATCCTAACCTGTAATCATTATTATACCCCCATCCCCATAAAGTGCCATCTGATTTTATCGCCAGGCAATGGTTCTCGCCGCAAGCAACAGCTTTCCAGCTATCCGCGCCTATCTGCCTGGGAACATAACTTTCGTATGAAGAGGAAGCCTCTCCAAGTCCTAATATCCCACTAAAATTAGAGCCCCACGACCAAAGGGTGCCATCTGATTTTATACCAACCACAGAAGAATTGCTCTGGGCAATCGTTTTCCAGGTATCAGTACCTATCTGTGTTGGCGTAGAAGTGTACCAGGAGCCCCAACCCCATAGTGTACCATTCGATTTTATACCAAAGCTTCTTGAATTTCCAGCTATTACGACTTTCCAGGTATTATCAGTGCCAATTTGTGTGGGAGTGGTTTTATTTGCGGAAGTACCAACGCCCAATATTCCATCAAAACTATTCTGTCCCCAGGCCCATAAAGTACTATCAGCTTTTATAGCAAAACAGTGTTGGGAGCCAGGAGAAATAGCCCTCCAGCTTCCACCATCTATCAACGTTGGAGTATTCTTAGAAACAGTGGTTCCATCACCCAACTGGCTATAAGAATTATTTCCCCATGCCCAAAGGGTTCCATCCGATTTTATCGCTATACTAAAGTGAGCAGCTCCAGCAATAGCTTTCCAGGTATCAGTACCAGTGCCAATCTGTGTGGGAATAGTTTTATTTACAGTAGTGCCATCGCCCAATTTCCCGTAAGAGTTATCTCCCCATGCCCAAAGCGTACCGTCTGCACGCAATGCCAGGCTGTGGGAATGACCGTTACCCAACGTGGTATAACCATTGCATTGCGCCATTGTAATATGGTGCACCATTGTAATAAAAATAAAGGCCAGTAGTATTCTTTTCATGTAAGTTGGTTTTTAGTTATAGTTATTAATTATCTGTAAAAGTGTAAAAGGCATGGTTTTATTTTGCAGTTATTTTTAACTTCATAAACATTTGTTTTGCTCATTTCAGCACCGAACCTATTCAAAAATAACAGCATAGCAAGGGGGCTGCAAGCTGCATTTATTATTCGCCGGAGTTGGTTTATTTTTCGCTGGGAAATTGAGACGTTAGTACTCAGATTTTAGTACTTAGACGTTATTTGACAGAGGACAGATATGAAAGTTGAAAGGTTGAAAGGTTAACAGGGAAGAGGGCTTGACCAGCATCCGGCAACCAGTAATATAAGATGTACGATGTAAGGTGTACGATATTGAAAGCTGGAAGCAGAAGGCATCAGTAACCGACATCCGACTTCTGACCGCAGGAAGTCAAAACATAAGGTTTAAAGGTTTTTAAGTTGACAGTGGACAGATGACGGAAGACAGTGTTGAATCCTACTCACTACTCACTATTCACTACCTACTCCTACTCGCTACTTCCTGCGCCCTACTTACTTGTCCTGACTAAATTCGCCTGCAAAATGGGAATGGCTTTTAAATAGTCAGGTAACAGACATGCACAGGTCAGAGACCATGCGCAAGGAAGCATTGATTTAAGTGGACAGAGGGCAGATGTGTAAGTTGAAAAGTTTAGAGGTTAAAAAGTTAACAGGGCTGACGGCTTGACCAGCATCCAGTAATATAAGGTGTACGATGTAAGGTGTACGATATTGAAAGCTGGAAGCCAAAAGCCGGAAGCAGAAGGCATCAGTAACCAGTATCCGTTCGCGCATTGCTCCTGACTTCGGACTTTCGGACTTGCCGTCTTCCGGACTTTTCCGACTCAAACCACCATCCTCCTACTCACCACATCCTGCCCTCTTTCTTTTAAAACAAAACGGGAATTATATAACTTTTAATTTATATTAGATTT
Source organism: Niabella sp. (assembly GCA_027493055.1). Lineage (GTDB taxonomy): Bacteria > Bacteroidota > Bacteroidia > Chitinophagales > Chitinophagaceae > Niabella. The sequence continues at coordinate 3,195 of JAPUDO010000098.1, forward strand.
TTGTAAACCATTACAATGACAAAAATAGCATCACCACCATCCATCAACGACCTGCTTGCTGCTTATAAGGCTAAATTTGTGGCCAGACTCCCCAACGATAACGACAATAAAAGGGTACATATTAAAAGACAGGAAGCCGAGCTGCGTTCATTAAAGGCTACATTGCACAATGAACGGTTCTTTCTTGTAATTGATTTACATGAAATGGAAGTAAGCCACAGGGGAGGTATTAACCAGTGGCTTGGTTACTCTGATAAAGATTTTGACTTTTACACCTATCTCAAAATCATTCACCCACACCATTTGAACGTACATACCATTACTTCAAAGGCAATGCTTGACGGGCTAAATAAAGGCGAGATAAAGTTAGAATTCATGAAACACCGGTATAACTCACTGATAGCGCTAAAACACTATAAAGGGCATTACCTGCTCTGCAAAAGAATGGCATGTGTATTTCAGTACAATAAAAAAAACCAGCTTACGGAATACATTAACGAGTTCACTATACTGGGAGAGTTTAGAGAAGAGGCTTTCACCGTAAAGTCGGCAAGCGATAAAGAAGAAAACGAAATCTTACTAACCAGACTTTTAGAAACGGCCAAACAGAATTTTGAAAAAATGAAAGTATTCAGCGAAACCCAATTGCAGATGCTTAGAGTATATGCTTACAACAGGGAAACATCTGTTGAACAAACCGCACAAATATTCCGTGTTAAGAAAAACACAACACTTACACATAACAAGCGAATAATTGAAAGCGCCGAAGACTTCTTTGCCAAGAAATTTGCCAGCGCCCGCGAGGTTGCTGAACATTTAAAACTGGCTGAACTTCTTTAATAGATCAGCGGCTTTCATTTATATTATACTGCCTATATTGTTCCGCAGGAACGATATGTATATAGAAAAACGCCCATTTAAATGTGGGGATTGACCAAAAAGATTCCCTTGTTGTTCATATTGCCCCGATAAATCGGGGGGATACGAAGGGTATTTTACTATCGAGCTATGCTTTGTCAAGCTCTCCCTTAGGAGCAATGTTGTTTGGTTAGTGGGGCATTTCCCGAAAATAAGGAACTCAATAGTTAACCTAAGCGGGTGCATAGCATTTTTATATAGTAGCCGGTATTTTGTGGCGGGCAATAACACCCTGCCACGGCAGACGCCGCTGTTGTGTGTTATCACCAACAGCAAAAATGTTATGCACCCACCAAGGCAGTACCTGATCGTTAATTTAATATTGTTCCGCAAGGAACAAAATGTATATAGAAAAAGCATCCATCCAAATGTGGTGCCCCATACAGGGCACCAAAAGCGTTGTTAAATATTTCATTCTATCAACGTTTTATCGCTACGCGATATTTTGAGCATCTAAAATGCACATTATTTACAACTGCGTTTTCTTATAATTCAATCCCCGGGAGATCATATCTTAGTAGCCGGTATTTTGTGGCGGGTGATAACACCCTGCCACGGCAGACGCCGCTGTTGTGTGTTATCACCAATAGCAAAATGTTATGCATCTGCACTAACTAAGGTTGATTTATTATTTCTTTTATTTCACGATCAAAGTCATCACCAAACGGAGACCGCTCTTCCGGCCCCCTCAGTACCCGCCAGAAATTATAAGCGTCTAATGGAATTTCAGCTTTAAAAGCGCTGTTGGGAAAATTATAGTTTTGCCAAACGTAATATTTCATAGGAATCTTTTTTATGCTAATCTCCACTATTTCCCTCCATTCCAGTGGGGTTAGATTTACCGAAAATTCTATACCCGTTTTCAAACAACCCGGCCACTCGTCTGGGGTCTTGCTTCTATCATAACTTGCCTTTAGCAGGTCGCCTACTCCCCAATCCTTTGACATTTCTATAAATTCCTGATCTGGAGAAGGAACGTTATAACGAAAGCCAAACTTATAAAGATCATTATAGGTAATAGGATTTTCTATATACACTTCCAGCTGCATGTCCTGTATTTCAATTGTTCCGGAAGGGCTGGTTACTTTTTTATCTTTCAAAAGCTGTATCACACGCTTTACATCGCTCTTGTATTCCTCATCCCCCGACAGATCTCTCCTCATATCCTCTCCAATATTATATTTATGAGCGTTTAACCGGTCTGCTATACCCTGAAATTCCTTTTCGTAAATTTTAGAATCGATAGACAGTTCTAACAGACTAAAAATCTCTCTAAGATAAAACCCGAGAAATTTTTTATACAGGTCCCTTCTCTCCCAGCCAGGCCCGTTCTTGATAGTTCTGTTTTCATACCGTATTCCAGGAAAAGCTTTTCCGATATAGGTTATTTTGGAATCAGGTTCAGGCCCTCTTCTCAAAAAAAAACTTGAAAATAAAAAACCGATCACTGTTTCCTGTTCCCCATCAGCTGGATGAAATAGTTTTTGCAAGTTAGCGCTAACAAAGTCATGTACTTCATCCGAATTATAAAACTTAATAAACCCTTCACAATCGAGCCTATCAATAGCTATGGAACCAACTATTTCCCGGATCTGGTTCATACCGTCCGACAAAGGCCGCTTTAATATATTACCTTCTTTAAAACCCTTGCCATCTTTGTAAAACCCCTCTTTGTTTGTTACATCTATTTGTTTACCAATCTTATAGGGTTCCTGTTGATTTTTGTTGTTGCTCATAACAGTGTAGTTGAAATAATTTTCGTTGTGTCCCTTTTGAGGGGACAAATCCACCCCCAATTTAAATATATTTTTGAATTGCAGCAAACAATTCTAAGATGCTTAAAGCCATTATCATAGACCGGGAAGAAAGCGCAATTACCCAGCTCTGCGGCATGCTGACACGATACTGTGGCAACAGCCTCAATATTGGCGCACATTACAGGTCTTTTGAAGAGGCAATGCCGCAATTAAAAAAACACCGCCCCCAGCTTATTTTTATAGATGCACAGCTTCATATACAAATAACGCAGGAGCAAAATCCCCCACCCTTCCCTAATGAGCACCTGGTTATTTGCTCCAGCTCAACGCAGCTGGCCTATCATGCCTTTCAGCATAATGCCCTTGACTTCCTGCTAAAACCTTACAACATCAGCTGCATTCAAAGAGTGGCCCAAAAAATAAAGCAGCAAAAAGAAAGCACCAGTATTTCAAAAAAATTTGACCACCTTCTTGGAAATGTAGAGCAGCTGAAACAGTACACCACTCCCAAAAAGATTATTGTACCAACGGTGAACGGCTTTGAGCTGTTGCCGGTAATAGATATACTGCGCTGCCAGAGCGAGATTAATTACACCACCATTTTTTTAAGGGATAAACAGAAACTGGTAGTAGCCAAAACACTGAAGGAGTTTGAAGATATGCTGGGAGACTATAACTTTTTCAGAGTGCATAACTCGCACCTGGTAAACCTTTCCTATATAAGAAGCTATCAGAAAGGAAAAGGCGGATCTGTTGTGCTGACCGATGGTACTGAAATAGAAGTTTCCACCCGCCGCAAAGATGAGTTCCTGGAAAAAATGAGCCTGATGTAAGGGGGAAAGTTGACAGAGGACAGATGACTATTGACAGGGCCCACTACCTGCTTCCTACTACGTACTACCACCCTACTCCCCCTCTCAAGCAGGTTACACAACATACCCACCGAAGCAACTTTTAAGCAGTTAATTGCCATTATCAATCAAATAATAATCAATATGATACGAAAAATAAATAGCCCCGGTTACCAGCAGTTTATCAAATATATTTACGACCGGACCTTTAAAATAATTACCGGCTAATATGCTAAAAACATTGATAATTGACGATGAGCAAAATGCGGCAAAGCAGCTTGCCTATCTTATAACCAAGCATTGCAGCAAAACACTTAAGATAGCAGGCTGCTTTTATACCGTAGAGGATGGTGTAAAAGCTATCAAAACCCTGTTACCCGACCTGGTTTTCCTGGATGTGCACATTTCCGATAAGACCTGTTTTGACCTGCTGCAGCAACTGCCGGAAAAGAATTTTGATATCATTTTTGCCACCGCTTATGACAAATACGCTGTTCAGGCATTTAAATTCAGCGCCATTGATTATCTTTTAAAACCTGTTCAAGCCGATGACCTGAAGAAAGCAGTGGAAAAAATACAGTTGAAGAAAAAAGCCGGCGAACTGGCCAGGCTGGAAACACTGTTAGAGAATGTGGAACAGCTGAAACAATACACCACTCCTAAAAAGATCATTGTGCCAACGGTTAACGGCTTTGAGCTATTGCCGGTAATAGATATACTGCGCTTCCAAAGCGAGATTAATTACACCACCATTTTTTTAAGGGATAAACAGAAGCTGGTGGTAGCTAAAACACTGAAAGAGTTTGAAGACATGCTGGGCGAATACAATTTTTTCAGGATACATAATTCCCACCTGGTAAATCTTTCCTATGTAAAAAGCTATCAGAAAGGAAAAGGCGGCTCTGTTGTGCTGACCGATGGGACCGAAATAGAAGTTTCTACAAGACGCAAAGATGATTTCCTGGAAAAAATGAGCCAGATGTAAGCGGAAAAGCATAAGGCCTGTTCGCCTACCTCATGCAAGCCTCCGGCCCGAGCATTGATTTAAGTTGACAGAGGACAGATGACTGTTGACAGGGTTGAAGATTGTGTATGTTGGATTCTGGTTACAAGATTCACTATTCATCACTACCTACTTTCTACCCCCTACTTACTTATCTCTGGCTTAGTCCGTTTTTAATGTACGATGTACGATAACAAGCCTCACTACCTATACCCACTCACGCACATTAAAAAATGGGAATGGCTTAAAATAATATAATTTCGTTGCCTGTATCAACCCTTTTAAAAAGAAAAACATGAAGCAATTATTTACATTATCCGCCCTCTTATTAACGCTAGCCCTTTTTTGTACAACTGCAAAAGCCCAGAACGAAAAACGCTACAGCATTGAAATGACATTTACCTATAAAGGGAAAACAATAAAAACACCTCTTTCATCGGCCAGCTATAGCCTGAACAGGGATGTATATGATTCGGATAGCCTGTATCCCTCAAAAAAATATATTTACTATTCCGTAGTACCCTTTAAGCTGGATAAGGACCTGCTATCTGCCATTAAAGATAAAAAAGCGAGTTACGATGTACAGGTAACCATGACGGACACTTACGGCAAAGAGCCTAAAAGGGAAACCCTGCTGAAAAAAGCATTTGTATCAGCCATTTCAGAATCTTACTCACCATATAATTACGACTACGCCGGATCTGTTAACCTGAGCCTCATGGCGGAATCTATAGTTATTGAAGGAGTGGAGATAGAACCATAGCCAGAGGTTAGATATTAATTAATTCAAGTTGCTATTTAATCGGTGAGTTTATTCAATGTAAAAGCGAGAA
>JAPUDO010000099.1:0-6723 GCA_027493055.1 Niabella sp.
GAAGGGAGCCTTTTCTGGAAAAAAGACCAAAATGATTGGGGATATCATGCCGGCATTAACGTAAGCTATGCTGCCAATAAAATAACGCATATGCCGGAGCCATATCAGCCCTATGATTACTTATACAAAACAGGACAGCCGTTGAATCAGCCGTTCCTTTTAGAAGCCATTGGTTTTTTTGAATCTGATGCAGATATCCGGAACAGCCCTGTACAGCAGTTTGGAAATGTTAAGCCGGGCGATATTAAATACAAAGATCAGAACGGCGATGGTCGCATTAACGAGTTTGACCAGGTACCTGTTAAAAATACATCGCTTCCTAAGTTAGACGCGGGCTTTGACCTGGGACTGCGGTATAAATTTATTGAAATAAGCGCATTCTTCCAGGGACAGGCGGGAAGAAACATTTACCTGGGCAGCGAGCCGCTTCTTTTCTGGCCGCTCACTAATAACGGCGCGCGCATTACCAGCTATGCCAATAACTTCTGGACACCGCAAACAAAGGATATTGCCGACTATCCCAGGCTGACAACGATTGAAAATTACAATAATTACAGGCCATCTACTTTTTGGTATGTGAATGGTGATTTCATCAGGCTGCGTTCTTTAAATATTTCCTGCCATCTGCCACAGTCCGTCGTGCGGCATGCTAAATTAAAAAATGCAACCATTTACCTAACGGGTATGAACCTGTTTACCTGGGATCATTTAAAATACACCGACCCAGAAGTGCTGTCGGGCTACCCTGTTATGAAATCTTATAATGCAGGTATTCGTTTATGGTTTTAAATTATAGATTATGAAGATGAATTTAAATACAGTTTTCCTCATCATTATACTTGCTGCAGCAGGTTGTAAGGCTACCTTACCCGATAACCTGACATTTGTGGATGACAGGGAAATATACAGCAATATAACACAGATACGCAATGTATTGAACAATGTGTATAGCCAGCTTCCGGGCGGGTTGAATGATATCGGTGATTCGTGGCTGGCAGCGGCTTGTGATGAAGCGGAGGAAATTAATAATGCAGAAGCCATCCAGTCTTTTAACCTGGGCAACATCAGCCCTTTTTATAACCCGGATGATACCTGGGCCAAAAATTATGCAGGTGTTTATGACGCCCTGGTGTTTTTAAAAGCCACAGATACCATTACCTGGAACGATAGAAAGCTCTCTAATCCCACAGAGTACGCTACAAGAGTAGCGCTCACAAAGCAGTACCGGGCTGAAGCCAGGTTCCTGGTAGGCTTTTTTTATTTTGAATTGATAAAAAGATATGGTGGCGTACCCCTGGTTGATAAGGTAATTGACAGGAACACAGACTGGGTTAGTCAATATCCCCGCAGATCTTTTTCAGATTGTGTCAGTTTTATTATAGCCTGCTGCGATAGTGCAGCTGCTAACCTCCCGGATACTTATGATGCCGGTAATTATGGCAGGGCTGCTAAAGGTACTGCCCTGGCATTAAAAGCAAGAACATTGTTATATGCGGCAAGCGATTTGTATAATCAGACCGGGAATACAGATCCGTTGTCTGGTTATACTGATGGCGATCGCGCCAGCCGCTTGCTTAAAGCGGCGGAGGCAAATAAAGCGGTTATAGATTTTAAGCCGGCTTATGCATTCCAGGCAACTTATGAGGGGCTTTTTACGCTCGGGTCCGGGAAAAGTACGGAAGTGATATTTGAAAGAAGGTTTGCGGCAAGCAATGCTTTTGAAAAAAGAAATACGGCAGTAGGCTTTCCTTTGGGTCAGACAGGAACCTGCCCGTCGGGCAACCTTGTAGATGCTTATGAACACCTGAATGACGGCGCTTTTAACTGGTCAAACCCGGCTCATGCAGCCGGTCCTTATGCCAACCGTGATCCCCGCTTAGGGAAGACCATTGTGGTAAATGGCTCGTTATTTGGAAAAACAAAAGATACTGTGCAGCTATATACAGGCGGCATAAATGGCAAGCCCCGTGACAGGGCTTCAAAAACAGGGTATTATCTCAGGAAATACATTAATGAGAACCTGGATCTGACGCTTGGAGAAACGGGCACCAAACAATGGATTTATATGCGCCTGGCAGAGTTTTATTTAAACTATGCAGAAGCGATGAATGAGCTCTATGGGCCGGGTGGCACAGGAAGCGGAACATTAACAACATCAGCTGTTGCGGCTGTTAACAGTGTAAGAACCCGTGCTGCATTAAAATTAAAGGCCATCACAGTGCCTGGCAGTAAAGATGATTTCAGGAATATGATCAGGCAGGAGCGCCGGGTAGAGCTTGCTTTTGAAGGGCACCGGTTTTGGGATGTAAGAAGGTGGAAGATCGCTGATCAAACCATTGGTGGCGCGCTCAGCGGCGTTAACATAAAGAAAAATACTGCCAATAACAGTATTGTGTACACACCTTTTACAGTAGAAACCAGGACATGGGATGACAAATTATATTACTACCCCATTCCTCAATCTGAGATCAGCAAATCGAATGGTATGATTGTACAGAACAAAGGCTGGTAAAATAATCGTAATATAGTAATCATATAATTAGCAGCATGCAATCAGGGTTAGATATTTTTGTTATTATTTTTTTTTCGTGCTTTATACTTTCTATCGGGTTGTTATTTTCCCGGACGGGGGTTAATATAAAATCTTTTTTTGCAGGAGGAGAGGCCGTGCCCTGGTTTATCAGCGGTTTATCTCTTTTTATGAGCTTCTTTTCTGCAGGAACTTTTGTAGCCTGGGGTTCTATTGCTTATAAATACGGCTGGGTTTCTGTAACCATTCAGTGGACAATGGCGTTGGGTGCGCTTGTGGTGGCCCTGTTCATTGCTCCTAAGTGGAAACAAACCGGCAATCTTACTGCTGCAGAATATATACAGGAGCGGTTAGGTAAAAATGTTCAGCGGCTGTACATCTATATTTTCATGGCTGTTTCTTTATTTATTAAAGGTGCAGTGCTTTATCCTGTTGCAAAGCTGGTAAGTACCTCACTTGGCCTGCCCCTGGCAGAAACAACGATAGTGCTGGGGATTATGATGATAGCCTATACGGCAACAGGTGGCCTTTGGGCGGTAATGGTTACCGATATTCTCCAGTTTGTAGTGCTTACGGCCGCGGTGCTTATCATTCTTCCGCTGGCATTTGATAAGGTAGGCGGTTGGCAGAGTTTTATCCATAATGCTCCTGATGGTTTTTTTAATTCCCTGAATGGAGAATATACCGGCTGGTTCCTTTTTGCATTTGCAGTGTACCATATTTTTTATATAGGAGGTAACTGGACTTTTGTGCAGCGGTTTACAAGTGTTGAAAGCCCAAAGGCAGCCGGGAAAGTAGCTTATCTTTTTGCAGCCTTATACCTGGTAAGCCCGGTTATATGGATGCTGCCGCCCATGATCTATAAGCTGGTTGACCCTTCATTGCAGGGCCTTGACACAGAGAATGCCTATCTTAAAATATGCCAGATGGTATTGCCTACAGGGCTGATGGGCCTGATGCTTACAGGGATGTATTTTTCTACCTCAGCAACTGCCAATACAACATTAAACGTGGTTTCAGCGGTATTTACTAACGATGTGTATAAAAACCGTATTAACCCCGGGGCTTCTGAAAAAAAATTAATGAAAGTGGCGCGTATGTCGTCATGGGTGCTTGGCTTGCTAATGATTATAATTGCATTAATTGTACCTTATATGGGCGGAATGGTTGAAGTGGTGCTCACCGTGGCCGCAGTAACTGCCGGCCCCTTGCTGGCGCCACCCATATGGGCTTTATTTTCCAAACGGTTGTCGGGTTTTGTAACGATACGGATCACGCTTTTTACATTACTGGTTAACCTTTTTTTAAAAATGGGCTTACCTGCTATCAACGGGTTTAAACTGAACAGGGGCGAGGAGATGATGGTGGGCGTAGGCATTCCATTTTTGTTGCTCCTGGTGAATGAATGGATACAAAGCCGCAAAATACAGGAGTCTGAAGATTATACAACATACCGCAAAAACAAATTGGAGCGCAAGCGTAAAAGCGATGGGGCAGCAATTGATAAGGAAGAATTAAAGCTGGTAAAAAAGCAAAACCAGTTCGGGCTTAAAATTATAGCCTTTTCCCTGCTGGTAACCGCTTTGATCCTTTTTGCTTTAAGCTTATTTACTGCTTCAGGAAAAGGGATGACGGCAATAGTAGGCTTTATTGTTTTGCTGGCAGCTATTATTCCATGGATAGCATCAAAAAAAGTAAAACGTTCTATTGCAGCGCTTGATACTACAACTGTTTAAAACTTTATGAAAAGGATAATACTGTTCCTGTTATTTTTTGGTGCAAATGAGCTGTTTGCACAGAGCAGTTTTTCTATGCTGCAGGAGCAGTTTAAACACCTGGCTGATGGTACCCGCCCGGGCTGCTTTTGGTATTGGCTGAATGATAATGTGAGCAAAGAGGGAATCACAAAAGACCTGGAAGCCATGCAGCGTGTGGGAATTGGAAAGGCATTCATTGGCCAGATATATGACAGGAGAAAAGAAACCGATACACCGCCCGGAACCGTAAAATTTATGAGCGATGAATGGTGGCAGCTGTTGCAGTGGGCTGTAAAAGAAGCGGACCGCTGCAATATCGAGATTGGTTTTTTCAACGGGCCGGGCTGGTCGCAGTCGGGCGGGCCATGGGTAAAGCTCAGCGAGTCGATGCGATACATTACCAGCAGTGAGATTGAAGTGAAGGGCGGAAAACTGGTTGATATAACATTGCCCTATCCTGCCATTAACACTTATCCTAATACAAGGGCTGCCAGGGCAAGAACCGGGCCTGACTTTACAGCTGCCAGTTTCCAGGATGTGCGCGTTATTGCTTTTCCCAAAATTACTGATAGAGATAATGCATATCGCAGGCAAAAACTGCACAGTAGTATTTCAAATATCGGGCATCTTTCAGATGATATCGACTCCACATTTGCAGCTGTTGAAACCGGTCAGTGGCAAACTATTGATCTTGAATTGACGCAGGACAGCTACATACAGAATATTGTTCTCAAACCTTTTGACTACAGCTTTCAGCTTGCCTGTAAGATTTCAGTATCAGCCAATGGAAAACAGTACCGTGAAATAGCGCAGTACAATGAAGAGCGTGGGCACCAGGGAGCCGGGAAAACTGATCCGCTTATAATCCCGTTTAAAAGAACCAAAGGGAAATTTCTCCGTATCAGGCTGCTGTTTAAACCGTTATCCGGCCAGCAGCAGATCCGCATTAGTGAACTAAAAGCTACAGATGAGCACCTGCTGGCGGGGTATGTGCGAAAGAAACTATCGGAAACCAGTCCTTATACAAAAGTGCCCTGGGATGCGTATGTATGGAAGCCACAGGCAGAAAATAAAGTACGGAATATTCAATCCGGCCAGGTGATTGATCTTACGGATAGGATGGACAATAATGGCCGTCTCAGGTGGAATGCTCCTGGAGGTGACTGGGTTATCCAGCGCTTTGGTATGGTACCCAATGGAACGCAATGCCACCCCTGCGGTCCAGGAAGCCTGGGTTTTGAAGTAGATAAGATGAACCGGGAGTATGTTCAGTCTTTTTTTGAAGGGATGGTAGGTGAATTTTTAAAACGTACACCGGCGCAGGACAGGAAAGCGCTGAAATACGTAATTGCAGACAGCTATGAAACAGGCCCGCAAAACTGGACAGATGATTTTACCCGGAAATTTGAACAGCGATATCACTATTCACCTGTGCCTTACATGCCGGTCTTATCCGGTAAAGTGGTAAATGATGCTGCATCTTCTGACCGGTTTCTCTGGGACTTCCGGCAACTGATCGCAACATCAGTAGCAAATGACTATGTAGGCGGGTTGAAAGACATTTGTAATAAACATGGCTTGCAGCTCTTGACAGAAAACTACGGGCATTGGGGCTTTATCTCGGAATTTTTATTGTACGGATCCCGGGCAGATGCTGTAAGCGGTGAAATATGGGAAAACCGGGATCCTGTAAATAATATTGAAAACAGGGCGGCGGCAAGTGCGGCACATATTTATGGTAAAAATACTGTTTACACAGAGGCGTTTACAGCCAATCGTAACTTTTTGCAAAGCCCAGCATCATTGAAAAAATGGTGCGACTGGGCCTATAGCAGCGGAATAAATCACATGGTGCTGCATGTGTACATTCACCAGCCCGATGAGCGTAAGCCTGGGATTATCTCATGGTTTGGAACGCCATTCAACAGGCATAATACCTGGTTTGAGCAATCCGGTGCTTTTATAGACTATATGCGCCGGAGTGCAGTGCTGTTAAAAACAGGGACACCTCATGCTGATATCGCTTATTATATTGGGGAGAATGCCCCATCCATGCAAAGCGCATTTCACCCGGCTTTACCTGCAGGGTACGATTTTGATCATGTTAATGCAGAGGTACTGCGTACTGCAACCGTGGCGAATAACCGGCTTCACTTAAGGAGCGGCGTTTCTTATGCAGTATTGGTATTGCCTCCGGTAAAAGAGATGCGGCCTGAAATAGTTGCACATATACAGGAACTGGTAAAGCAGGGGCTAATTGTGATAGGGCCCAAACCTTCCCGCAACCCGTCTTTGGAAAATTTTCCTGCGGGGGATTTGGAGCTGAAAAAATTAGTGAATGAGCTTTGGGGTGATTTAGATGGTAAAAAACAAAAAGCCCGGCCTTATGGTAAGGGCTGGCTGTATGATGGGTTGCCATTAGAAACCGTTCTGAAG
>JAPUDO010000099.1:6823-8452 GCA_027493055.1 Niabella sp.
GCCTTATGGTAAGGGCTGGCTGTATGATGGGTTGCCATTAGAAACCGTTCTGAAGAAACATGGTGTGCAAAAGGACTTGGAGCTTTTGGATGCGGAAAATCTGCTATACGGCGTTGCAGGAAATGGAACTGTTGGAGTAGATAAAACAGGAGCTGTTTTATTCAAGCATCGTACAGGAGCAGATCATGATGTGTACTTTATGGCCAATACTACCGAAAAGAAAGCTCATTTCACAGCTTCGTTCCGTATTGCCGGGAAGCGCCCTTATTTCTTCAATGCAGTGACCGGCAGCATAGCCGAAGCGCCGTCTTTCAGGCAACGTAACGGAAGAACAGAGATACCATTGCAGTTGGAAGAATCGGAAAGCGTATTTGTTGTTTTTGCCGGAGCTATTGATGATAATGTGCACAAAAACGAGATTTTACCTACGCCTGCAGCGATTATCAGGCTGGATACGAACTGGACCGTTCAATTTAATGATCCCGAACATCCGTTTAAAAAGATATTCCCGGTACTCACCGATTGGACATCAAATGAGGACGCATTTGTAAAATATTATTCGGGTACAGCCATTTACAGCAATACTTTTCACCTGGATGTAGATAAAGGAGCGGGTTACCTGCTTGATCTTGGTACGGTGGCAGATATCGCTTCGGTTTCAATTAACAATAAAGAAGTGGGTACTGTATGGACAAAGCCCTGGGCTATTGATATCACCACTTACCTGGAGCCGGGTGTCAATGCCATAACTGTTAAAGTGGCTAATAGCTGGAACAACAGGCTGGTAGCAGATATGCAGAAAAAGATAAATCGCCCGCCGGTATATCTTTCGCAGCCTTACACTGCAGATAAAGAACAGCCTTATAAAAGCAGCGGTCTTTTAGGGCCGGTAACTATTAAAAAGATAATTATTAAATAAAGGTATGATCAAGGAAGCGCATGAAGAAAAGAGAGTAGCCAGAACCATTGAATTAAATACAGACCTGGCAATTATAGGTGGTGGAATGGCCGGCGTTTGCTGTGCTGTTACAGCCGCGCGCCAGGGATTAAAAGTAGTGTTGGTACAGGACAGACCCGTATTGGGAGGCAACGCTTCCAGCGAAATTCGCCTGTGGGTGTTGGGTGCTACCTCTCACATGGGAAATAATAATCGCTGGGCAAGAGAGGGGGGTGTTATTAATGAGATACTGATTGAAAATGCATTCAGAAATGAAGAAAATAACCCGCTGATCTTTGATGCTATTTTACTGGAAAAAGTTTATGAAGAAAAGAATATTACACTTTTGCTCAATACGGCAGTGTACGATCTGGAAAAGCAGCTGGATAAAATAACATCAGTACGAGCCTTTTGCAGCCAGAATAGTACGATGTACCATATTGTATCTCCTTTATTCTGTGATGCCTCCGGCGATGGTATCATTGCATTTTTATCTGGCGCGGCCTTTAGAATGGGCGCCGAGTCTGCCAGTGAGTTTGGAGAAAAATTTGCGCCTTCTGAAGAATATGGAGCGTTATTGGGGCACTCTTTGTATTTCTATACAAAAGATGTTGGTCGCCCCGTAAAATTTGTAGCGCCTTCTTTTGCTTTGAAAGATATTACAAGTATTCCGCGTTACCGGAAGTTTTCAT
>JAPUDO010000100.1 GCA_027493055.1 Niabella sp.
CCTCGAAAAATGCTTTTGTTTCCTCCGGTTCATAGTGATCCTTAGGATCATAAAGCATGGCAGTACACATACAGTTCTTTCTTTGCTTACTCATCAAAATATCGTAATTCACACAACTCTTGCACCCCGCCCAGAATTGTTCGTCCTGTGTAAGCTCAGAATAGGTTACAGGCTCATACCCAAGCTCGCTGTTAATTTTCATAACAGCCAGCCCCGTTGTAAGGCCAAAAATTTTTGCCTCGGGGTATAACTTCCTGCTTAAATTGAAAATTCGATGCTTGATCCTTTTAGCTACGCCGCTTTTCCGGTAACCAGGCGAAACAATAAGGCCTGAATTAGCCACATACTCCCCGTGACTCCATGTTTCTATATAACAAAACCCTACCCATTCGCCGCTTTTGGTAATAGCTACCACCGCCTTTCCCTCGTCAATTTTCTTTTCAATATATTCGGGGCTGCGCGTTGCGATACCTGTGCCACGTGCAGCAGCAGACGAGGCCATCTCATCGGTGATGATCGTTGAAAATTTTTTATCTTCCGGTATTGCTACTCTAACGATTATTTCCTGGTTGTCCACTATCAGTATTTGTAAAAATTTGCGGGATGCCTGCCCTAATGTTTTTATTTCGGAAGGTCTTCACTGACAGGTACCTGTGGCTTAAGGTTGGCCTGTCAGCCTATACGATGCTGTGGACGTGGAGAAAAAGCAAACACATCAAACCCTACCGCATACACCCCTGTTGTAACCAGTGGCTGGAGCTCAAACTGCTTGGTATGGTTCAAAAGATTGTTCATTTAAAAACAAATAGTACTTTTAGAGCCGCAAATTTAGTGCAATAAATTAATATTATATCATTAATTTTATTAAAGAAAACCTTTTTTTATGCCTGTTGAACCTATTCCAACTCCAGAGTTGAAGCCCAAAAAAAGAAGTGGCTGCGCTAAATACATCTTTTTTTTCTTTCTGATTGTGTTTTTGGTAGCCGGTGGATATATTTACTGGAAATTTTACTATCCCTATACTTCTGACGGCGTAAAATCGGGTTACCTGAATTTTGCAGTAGAAAAAGGCCAGATCTTTAAAACCTTCGAGGGCAAGCTGATACAGGAAGGCATCCGCGGCTCGGCTACAGGCGGCGTACAGTCCAACGAATTTGAGTTCTCTATAAAGGATAAGAAGGTATTTGATATCTTAAAGATGAATTCAGGCAAGCGCTTCGACCTTCATTATAAAGAATACAATGGCGTACTTCCCTGGCGCGGCAATACGCGTTACATAGTGGACAGTATTATTTCTATGAAAGACGCTGCACCGGCATCAGGTTTTTAGGCCCTCCCTAACCCTTCCCCAAAAGAAGGGAACGGTGCCTGCTAAAACAGGACAGTCCTCTACTTGTCAATTAAAAACCTCACCCTCGCCTGGTTAAAGTACCTAGATTGGATTGCAGGGCTAACGTTTTTTAAATCAATTTCCAAAACCATTTATTCGCAAATAATACCCCCCTTTCAGGGTTTAATAGGGCAACATCAGTATATTCTTTTATAATCATCAACCCTTCAGGTTTGAAAAGGGACCGGGCAGATAATCCCGTAGGGCTGACAGGATTATAAAATAACAGCAAGCCCGCTAAAAAACTCCGCAAGGAGTGACATAAAGCATAGAAGCTTTCAAAATCAGATACGTTTGCCCTGACCCTGATGAGCACTGAGTAAGAATATGGCCGGCTTTTTATGCAGGTCTGTAGTAAGATGCTTCCACTGTTGTATGGATGTGGTTTTGATCCATTCATCCGGACCGGTAATATTGACCGCCACACATAACATAGTTGACACCTGGCAGTTCTTCAATAGTGTCTCCAGCATCTGGTTATTCCGGTAAGGCGTTTCGATAAATATTTGTGTGCTGTTCTTTTTTGCTGATTCGTTTTCCAACTCTTTGATGGCTTTTATCCTTTGATGATTGTCAATAGGCAAATATCCTGCAAAGCAAAACTGTTGCCCGTTCATACCGCTGGCCATCAGCGCCAGTAAAATGGAGCTGGGCCCTACCAGTGGCACAACTGTGGCGTTCATTTCCTGCGCCGCAGCAATTAATAACTGGCCGGGATCGGCTACTCCCGGGCAGCCTGCCTCACTGATAATCCCGATGGCTTTCCCTTCTTTGATCTTATTACGAAACGCTTGTAACACCTCGTTCTCTGCCTTTCCTATGGTAAACCATTCATAGCTGTCAATGACAATCTCCCGCTTTAATTGCTTTAAATACCTGCGCGCTGAGCGCTCATTTTCAGCAAAAAGCACATTACATTTTTCTATGGCTCCTAAAATATAAGCAGGTAACACATGCAATGACTGCTCATGAAGAAAAGTGGGGATCAAATAAACCTGTGCTGACATAAAACAATATTACAACTTTTAAACTTGCAGGCTGAAAAAAGAAGGTGTGTATAACACTTTCGGTTTAGAATGGATGGATTATTGAGTAGAATTGAAATATCCCCTCTTTTGGCAGGAGATATGCCGTGTTCAAAAAATGTTAGGCTCCCAAAAGAAGAGCCTGCTTAAAAATTTAAACAGGCTCCTTTCAATACTGTAGTTATTCTGCAACGGAAATATGTTACACCACTCCCTGCGACAACATGGCTTCTGCCACTTTTACAAAACCGCCTATATTGGCCCCTTTTTCATAATTAACATGCCCATGGTCGTCTTTTCCATATTTTACACAGATCTGGTGAATATCAGTCATTATTGTTCTCAGCTTGCTATCTACCTTATCCCGGCCCCAGCTATAACGCAATGAATTTTGTGACATTTCCAGCCCCGAAACAGCCACACCTCCTGCATTGGCCGCTTTGCCCGGGGCATACATTACTTTAGCCTTGTTAAAAGCCGCAACCGCTTCGGGCGTGCAGGGCATATTGGCGCCTTCCGCCACACAATAACACCCGTTTTTGATCAGCTCTTCGGCATCACTTAACCCCAGCTCATTTTGCGTGGCATTAGGCAATGCAATATCACATTTTATTTTCCAGGGCTTTTCCCCTGCAAAATATTCACAACCAAAATGATCGGCATATTCCTTAATACGTCCACGCCGTTCATTTTTCAGTTCTTTAATAAACTCAAGCTTTTCTTGGTCAATTCCTGCAGGATCATAAATAAAACCCTCAGAATCTGACATGGTAAGTACTTTTGCCCCCTGGGTAATACACTTTTCCGCAGCAAACTGTGCCACATTACCGGAACCTGAGATCAATATCCTTTTGGTCAGTAACGTTTCGTCCCTATCCCTGAGCATTTCTTCAACAAAATACACCAGCCCGTAGCCTGTAGCCTCAGGCCTTATCAGGCTGCCGCCCCATTCAAAGGCTTTACCGGTAAGCACTCCGTTAAATGTGCCGGTAATACGTTTATACTGGCCAAACAGATAGCCTATTTCCCTTTTTCCTACGCCTATATCCCCTGCCGGGATATCTATATCATCTCCCACATGCCTGTACAGCTCTGTCATAAAACTCTGGCAAAACTTCATGATCTCATTATCTGACCGTCCTTTGGGGTCGAAATCTGAACCGCCTTTTCCGCCGCCCATGGGTAAACCGGTAAGGCTGTTTTTAAATACCTGCTCAAATGCAAGAAATTTCAGCACACTAAGCGTAACCGTAGGATGAAACCTGAGCCCGCCTTTGTAAGGGCCTATGGCACTATTCATCTGAACACGGTAACCGCGGTTTACCTGTACTTCCCCTTTGTCATCTAACCAGGGCACACGGAAGATCAAAACCCGCTCCGGCTCGGCAATACGTTCTAAAATTTTACTTTTTTTATACCGTGGCTGCGATTCGATATAAGGAATAACAGATTCTGCAACTTCTGAAACAGCTTGTAAAAATTCTGGTTCCCCTGCATTCCGGGTGCTTATCTGCTCAATAAAAAGCTTTGTTGTTTTATTCATATAATATATAAAAAGATCAAATTCAGCAGAGAAAAGTACAGATTTTCTTTAAAACATCCATCATATTTTTTGATCTTTTAAAAGAAAAGCAAGAAAACCTTAGTTTTTTATCACAGGCTTACCCACCTGTAAGAGTTAATGCATCAAATCTCAGAATTGTGTTTTATTGCCATAGGCCAAATCGCCGGCATCGCCGAGGCCAGGAACAATATATCCTTTAGCTGTTATTTCTTCATCAATATCGGCACACCAGATGGTGGCCTCGGGTATTTCGCGCGTTACATATTCCAGGCCTTCTGTACAGGCTATAGCTGTAGCAATATGTATGCTTTCTGGCTTGCCCTCATCCTTTAAGTACTGCAGTGCTTTTACAAGGGAGGCTCCCGTAGCCAGCATGGGATCAGATACAATCAATATCCTGTTTTCCAGGTCGGGACTGCTGATATATTCTATTTCAATTTCAAAAGTGCCGTCTTTATGGTGTTTACGGTAAGCAGATATAAAAGCATTGTCCGCTTTATCAAAGTAGTTCAGTAAACCCTGGTGCAATGCCAGGCCAGCGCGCAATATAGTGGCCAGAACAGGCTGCTCTGCCAGCACTTTGCTTTCTGAAATACCAAGAGGCGTCTGTGTTTCTTTAATAACAGAAGGCAGCTCTTTGCTTATTTCGTAAGCCAGTATTTCACCAATACGCTCCAGGTTGCGCCTGAAACGCATGCGGTCGTTTTGTACATCCACATCGCGCAGCTCACTTACCCAATTGCTTAACAGACTATGATTTTCACTTAAATTTCTGATCATGTTTTCTTTATTTTAAAGCTGTCTGACTGATTACAAATGTGTTTTACTACTTTTGGCAAACTTACAGGAAATATGCTTTAGGCATAAAGCTTTATGCTTAAAGCTTACTTTAAAATCTAAACTTTTTTATTTTATATTACGATGATCTATCGTGCAATAGGATTAATGAGCGGCAGCTCTCTTGACGGACTGGATATAGTTTTTACCGAGATCCTGGAAAACGGCGGCAAATGGAACTATGAAATCATTCATTCAGAATGCCTTCCTTACAGTAAGGAATGGACAGAAAAACTGAAAAATGCCACTTCGCTTCCGGCACTGGACTACCAGTTATTGCATACGGAATACGGACATTACCTGGGCAGCAAAGTAAATGAGTTTATAGCCAGGTACCAGTTACAATTCAAAGTAGCGGTAGTAGCCTCTCACGGCCATACTACTTTTCACTTACCTGCAAAAAGCATGACGGCCCAGCTGGGCGATGGCGCTGCAATAGCTGCCGTTACGCAGCTTCCGGTGGTAAGCGACCTTCGCGCTATGGACATTGCTTTTGGAGGGCAGGGGGCCCCTATTGTACCAATTGGCGAACAACTGTTTTTTCCTGACTACCAATATTTCCTGAACATTGGAGGCATTGCCAATATTTCTATTAAAGGGGAACAGTATAAAGCCTTTGATGTGTGCGCAGCCAATAGGGTACTTAATATGCTGGCTAACGAGGCCGGTAAGGATTTTGATGAAGATGGTGCGCTGGCCCGGCAGGGGCAGTTAAACCAGGCGTTGCTGAATGAGTTGAACGGACTTACTTACTACACATTACCTATCCCCAGATCACTGGCCAACAGCTTTGGAACGGATACGGTTTATCCCATCATTCAGAAATATGCGCTTTCCCCGGCAGATGCATTGCATACTTATACGGCTCATATAGTAAGACAGATAAAAAATGCGCTGATGGTTTATAAAACAGAGACCGGTACCGAACAACTGCTACTGGTAACCGGCGGAGGCGCTTTTAACAGCTACCTGGTAGAACGCCTGCAGCAGGCTTTGGAAAATATAAAAGTGGTAGTGCCCGATGAACAGCTGGTACAATATAAGGAAGCGCTTATTATGGCGCTTATAGGTGTATTGCGCTGGCGCGAAGAATATAATGTATTAAGCTCTGTTACCGGCGCTGTACGTAATAGCGTAGGAGGCGCTATGTGGATGGGACAGGAAGAGTAGGACGCTGGGTTGAGTCAGAAAGTCGGAAAAGTCAGGAAAGTCAGGGGCCTGAAGTCTGAAGCCAATAAGTATTGAAAATTGAGCATTCCTGCCCCCGTCCGTACCGGCACGGGCGGACGTCCGGTCAGGCGGGGATTGTTGATCATTTAAGTATAGAATTTCTATACCATACAATTGATAATCCTTCAACAACGCTCAAACCTTAAACTTTAAAACTTTTTAACCTGCTTCCTACTCGCTACTACCTATTTACTATTCACCATGAACTATGAACTATAGGCTCCCATCCTACATCATAATCTTTACCACCATTTCTTTTAAAAGCTCGGCGTCTTCTACCCTGGCGGCATTTATGCCAATTCCTTTAAGATTATAGCTATGCAGCAATAACAATATTTTTTCAATTCCATCAAAACCATAGGTCTTGGATGCCTGTAAATAACTTTTCACAAAGTAGGGATTAACACTGATCTGTTTGGCAATAGCATCTTCTCCCCCGGAAACTCCAAAAACCATATATACCTTGCTGAAAAAAATATATAACGATGGCAGCACCAATTGTATAGGCGCCACTTTGGGGTTAGCATCAAAGTATTGAATAATACGGATGGCCTTGGTAAGGTCCCTGGCAGCAATGGCGCTCTGCAATTCAAATACATTGAACTCTTTGCTAATACCTACATAATTTTCAACATCTTCTTCCGTAATAGATTTTCTTGTCCCCAGGTTGATCAGTATCTTATCAATCTCATTTTTAATACGGCTTAAATCATTGCCAATATGATCTACAATAAGGCTGTTTGCTTTTGGGGTAATGCTGTGGCCCATTCCTCCTACTACCGAGCTTACCCATTCGGGTAAGGCATTGTCATATATTTTTTTAGTAAGAATGTACTCTGTTTTTTCCTTCACCAGTTTAGCAAACCTGGTGCGCGCATCCAGTTTTTTATCCTTAAAAGCTACCACCAGGATAGTGGAAGACAAAGGCGTTTGAATATAAGGTTCCAGCTTATCTACATCCTTCATTTGCTGTGCCTCTTTTAGTATTACCACCTGCCGGTCTGAAAACATGGGATATTTTCGGCAGGCATTCAGCACATCGGCCCAGGCAGCATCCTTGCCGTAAAATACGGTTAGATTGAAAGAGGCTTCATTTTCATTAAGTATTTTGTGCTCTGCAAAATCAACCAGCTGATCTACATAAAACTCTTCATCACCCTCTATCCAATATATTGGTTTATAGATACTTTTCTTCCAATCAGATATAATCTTATCAACAGACATAGGCGCAAGATAATTTTAAATCCCTAAAATATTATCAAAAAAAGCAGTTCTTCCCAAACCGATTTTTTATTTGGCATAATTTATGTTTTGTGAGAAAAGACATTTTTTTAAGTATTAGAAAAAACTTTACCTGCTGCAGCATCATGCAGTTTTTTATTTAAATTTTATTGTTTATGGCAAATACAAATTATCCGTCTGCCTCTCAACAGCCATCTGATAACAGACCTTCAAATCCGAACGGGAACAGAAATCTTATTATTGGCTTACTTATAGTTGCGCTGCTTGGAACGTGGGGATATATGCTGTGGGATAAAAACTCTGCTACCGGAAACGAGAATTTGTTTTCCGCTACAGAGTCACAAACAGAGAATGTGCTGTCGGAGTCTGACTCGCTAAGGCAGATGTTTAACCTTGCAGAAATGCGCCTTGATTCCATTACCGGGGCTAATAACAACCTGCAGGGAGAAAAAACAGCGTTGCAAAAAGAAATTGAAGCCCGTAAAACTGAGATCAGCAAAATATTAAGCAACAATAATGCTACAGCGGCTGATTTAAAAAGAGCGCGCCAACTGATTGCTGAACTCAATGGGCAAATAGGCAGACTTGAAACCCAGATCACCCAGCTTAAAGGTGAGAACCAGGAGCTTACGGTACGTAATACCCATCTTAACGCAGAAAAGGACGTTTTAAGTCAGAACCTTGATATGCGTACAGCTGAAAATGAAGAACTGGCTAATACGGTGGACGTAGCCAGCACACTTTCGGCATCGGGTATGTCCATCACTCCTTTAAAAGAAAAACGTAATGGTAAGGAGAAGGAAACCAGCTTCGCTAAAAGAGTTGATAAATTGCAGATAGCCTTTAATATTGAAAACAGGATCACTACTTCGGGTCCCGCAGACCTTTACGTAGTGGTTACTGATCCTAAAGGCAGTATTGTTCAAAACAATGAGTTAGGCTCTGGCGCGATGACTACCCGCCAGGATGGAGACAGAAACTTTACCGCTAAAATTCCTGTTGAATATGAAACAGGCACAAGAAAAGGCGTTTCGTTCCCTATCAAGAATATGGAAGGCTTTAAACCCGGCGATTATAAGATTGAAGTATATCATAATGGCTTCAAAATCGGAGAAGGGATCAGGAGTTTAAGAAAAGGAATTTTTGGTTAACC
>JAPUDO010000101.1 GCA_027493055.1 Niabella sp.
TGGATGAATTTACCATCACGGGGGCTTCTGGCATCAGCAACAACGATGAAATAAAAAGGCCTTTTTTTAGAGCCGTGTCTTTGCAATCTAATTTTAGCTGCCATTTTAAATAGAAATTTAAGGCGTTAAAAAATAATGTTTCAATTTCCCAAACAGATTCATATCAGCTGATTTGGGGCGTCAAAGGTATATAAAGTTTTATGTAAACCAAGCAACAGGCTACAGAAAATTAAAATAAATGCATTTTTTACAATTTATTAGGATTTGAACCGGCTCCCGCAAGAAAAAGAAACCCTGTTACGGGGTTATTTGGAATACTGCAAAGCAAGGTTGCGCTTTTGAACAAGCGCAAATACACCAAAAAGCACAACACAATAAAACAGGTCGCCCAGGAAAGCATTTGCAAACATTTCTGTGCTCATGGTATTATAAAATGGCAATGCCCGCAGGTACGTCATACCCAAAGTAAGCCCTGGTTCATAAGTAAGGGTGCCTGCTGCAAAATAGTTACCTACCCAAACGCCAAAGTTTGAGACAATCCAGAAAATGGCAGAGCCCGTCAGGGAGTATCCTAACACTTTTACAGCTTTGGGATGGTGCAGGGTGGTACCCAGCAGCGTAACCAGGATCATGCCTGCATATACAAATGCCGGGTAAATGATGACAAAAGTGTGTTAAAAACTTTAAATACCATTTTTACCACTTGCCTGAAGCGCTATATCTGATATAAAATACGCGGCGATAGGAACAATCAGCGCCAGCCATTTTTTATTGAACCGGGAACCGCCAAATAAAGCCATTGCCACCAATGGTGAAAAATTATAGGGGTGGGGCAGGAGCCGGCTTAATGCTGCCAGTAATATCATAATAATAAGCAGGCCTGCTTTTGTGTTTAATTTGTTCATCTGTTTCATTTTATTTTAAAGAAATGCACTTTTGGTTCCTTTACTGTATTGCAAAAGTAGAGAGTTTTATAAATTTGATCTATTAATCATACACAAATGAAAAAAATTATTACCTTTTTTTTATTGGTTGCTGCTGTAAAGCTGAGCTATGCACAACCGCCTGCAGGTCCCGCTGCGCCTGGAAATATTTATGGCGATACAGTAAATGCGGATGGTACTACCCCTCTTGCTGATCTGACCAACCAGCTATCAAAAAAAGATACTGTTGCAACTAAAATTACCGGTAAAGTATTAGCCTCATGCCCTAAAAAAGGCTGCTGGATGGATGTAGAACTGGCTGATAAAAGTAAAATGTTTGTAAAATTTAAGGATTACGCCTTTTTTGTACCTACCGATATTGTAGGCAAAACAATTGTTTTAGAGGGTATTGCTTTTAATAAAGTAACTTCTGTAGCAGAGCTGCAGCATTACGCTAAAGATGCCAAAAAAAGCAAAGCCGAAATAGACGCCATAAAAGAACCCCAAAAGCAGGTGCGTTTTCTGGCCGATGGAGTGCTGGTTGTAAAATAATACTGCTTACTGCCCCTTTTTGGTCTTTTCAGGTTAGTTTAGGATTTAGCGGAACTATCCCGTTCTATTATTTTGTTATAAATTGCTGATAACCTACTTTTGCACCCTGAAATCAAAAGCTGTGGAAGCAGCTGTAAATAAAACCCATTTTAAATTAAGTATATGCCAGAAATTAAACCCGACGAAATAAGCGCCATATTGCGGGAGCAATTAAGCAATTTTAATGCTCACGCAGATTTAGAAGAAGTAGGAACAGTGCTGCAGGTGGGCGATGGTATTGCCCGTGTATATGGCTTGGGAAATGTACGTTATGGTGAGCTGGTTGAATTTGAAAATGGCGTTCGTGCCATTGCGCTTAACCTGGAAGAAGATAACGTAGGTGTGGTACTGATGGGTGAAGGCAAAGAAATAAAAGAAGGTTCTAAAGTGCGCCGCACCGGCCAGATCGCTTCTATTAAAGTAGGCGAGGGCATGGCGGGCCGTGTTGTAAATACGCTGGGCCAGCCTATTGATGGCAAAGGCCCTATTACCGGAGACCTGTATGAAATGCCTTTAGAGCGTAAAGCTCCGGGTGTAATTTTCCGTGAGCCGGTAAAAGAGCCCCTGCAAACAGGTATTAAGGCTATTGATGCCATGATCCCCATTGGCCGTGGTCAAAGGGAGCTCATCATTGGTGACCGCCAAACCGGTAAAACAGCTATTGCTGTAGATACCATTATCAATCAAAAAGAATTTTTTGCAGCAGGTAAACCTGTATATTGTATTTATGTGGCAATTGGCCAGAAAGCCTCTACTATTGCCGGTGTAATGAAAACTTTACAGGACAATGGCGCTATGGAATATACTACCATTGTAGCGGCTTCTGCATCTGATCCTGCACCGTTGCAGTTCTATGCACCGTTTGCCGGCGCGGCAATTGGTGAGTTCTTCCGTGATACCGGCCGTCCAGCATTGATCATCTATGATGACCTTTCAAAACAGGCAGTAGCTTACCGCGAAGTATCTCTTTTATTACGCCGCCCGCCGGGCCGTGAGGCTTATCCCGGGGATGTATTCTACCTGCACAGCCGTTTGCTGGAAAGAGCTGCAAAAGTGATCAGTAACGATGAGATTGTTAAAAACATGAACGATCTTCCAGATTCTATCAAACACCTGGTAAAAGGTGGCGGTTCCTTAACAGCGCTCCCTATTATTGAAACCCAGGCAGGTGACGTATCAGCTTACATCCCAACTAACGTAATTTCAATTACCGATGGGCAGATATTCCTTGAGTCCAGCTTATTCCTTTCCGGTATCCGTCCGGCTATTAACGTAGGTATCTCGGTAAGCCGTGTGGGTGGTAATGCACAGATCAAGTCCATGAAAAAAGTTGCCGGTACATTAAAGCTTGACCAGGCGCTTTACCGCGAGCTGGAGGCGTTTTCCAAATTTGGCGGCGACCTGGATGCAGCTACTAAAAATGTAATTGATAAAGGTGCCCGTAACGTGGAGATCCTGAAACAACCTCAGTACTCTCCGTTCCCTGTAGAAAAGCAGGTAGCTATTATTTATTTGGGTACCAATGGTTTAATAAAAGATGTGCCTGTAAATAAAGTGAAGGAGTTTGAAGAGCATTTCCTGATGGAAATGGATAACAAATTACCCGAGGTAATGGCCGAGTTCAAAAAAGGAAACCTGCCCGAAGAAGGGATTAAGCAAATGGTAGAGCTGGCTAATGGCCTGATCCCCCAGTACAAAAAGGCTTAAATTCCAGCTTTGCCGGATTTCATTTAAAGCCGGGAGTGTAATAGTAATCCTGCATTTCCGGTAAATATTTAACCTGATATTTCTTAAGCCTTGTTCCACCGAGCAAGGCTTATTAATTTAGGAATACGTATATTAGCCATATTAATTATGGAGCGCCCTGTAAATTGCCTGATTGTAGACGACAACAAAGTGTCCAGGATGTTATTGCAACAGATACTGGAAAAGATCAATGGTATTACCATCATTGAAGAGTTTGACGATCCGCTGAAGGCAAAAACTTTTATAGAGAGCAATGATATTGATATCCTGTTCCTGGATATTGAAATGCCGGGACTGTCAGGATTGGAGCTCTTAAGAATGCTGCATAAACGGCCGCTAACCATTTTTACTACAGGCAAGCAGGGATATGCGGTTGAAGCGTTTGAGCTGAATGTGGTGGATTATATAGTTAAGCCTTTTACATTGGCCAGGGTACTGCACGCTGTAGAACGGGCAAAGGAACTG
Organism: Niabella sp.; assembly: GCA_027493055.1. GTDB lineage: Bacteria > Bacteroidota > Bacteroidia > Chitinophagales > Chitinophagaceae > Niabella. The sequence goes on from JAPUDO010000101.1 coordinate 3,726, forward strand.
CTGAGCAATGAAAATGTGAAAATAGGAAAAGTTGAGGCGAGTGATTTTGTATTTGTAAAAGATAATAAGGTGATCAGGAAGGTGAAGATGAGTGATATTTTATGGATAGAGGCTAAGGGGGATTATATAAAAATTCATGTTCCGCAGAAAAGCTATGTGGTGCATGGCAGTTTAAAAGCTATTGAAGATAAGCTGCCTTCCCAGAACTTTATGCGCATACACAGAAGCTATACCATAGCCCTGGATAAAATTGACTACATCGAAGACAGGATCGTATATGTGCATGGACAGGCCATTCCTATTTCAGAATCCAATAAAGATGCCTTACTGAAAAGCCTGCAGTTGCTTTAATGAATTTAAAAATGAGTAAAAAAGGTGCCTCATTCTTTTTTATAGTTACTTTAGCGCTAATACTGATAGCACTAATAGTTGTAACCCAGGTATTTACCACTACATCCACCACCGCATTAACTACCGGGAACCGTAAAGCCGTAGAAACCTTCCGGCTGAATAATAAGATCCAGGAATTAGTTAACCTGTCATTTGACCTCGAAAGCAAGCTGAAAAAAAATGAGCCGTTAAATGAAGCCCGGCTTCAATCTGTTAATGATTCTTTACTATTATTAGGTTATAATGCCAGCATATTAAGCGCTGCCACTATTGTGGAAGGCAGGAGCACTTCCGAAGCTATAAATAGTATTGTTGATACACAGGTCTATATATCCGAACAAATCATTGCGGCAGTACGAAATGCCAATAGTGCGCAATTAGCATATTTCAGAGATTCCCTGCGTGTGTTAGCTCCGGGAGATAAAGTGTATAAAAATTGCTTGCAGCTACAGGAGGCTCTTAATAATAACCTTCAGCAAGCCTTATATAAAAATTCTGAACAGGCAGGTAAGCTGTCATTATTGAACAGGATCCTGGCTTTATTTTCTATTATTGCTATTCTTGCATTAGCTACAATAATCATACGCAGGCAGTCGCAGCAGCTTAAATTGATAGAAGAGCTGAAAGAAGCAGAGCTGGCGGCGCTTAAGAGTAAGAATGCCAAGGAAGAATTCCTGGCCAATATGAGCCATGAGCTTAGGACTCCTTTAAATGCACTGATCGGGTTTGGAAACCTGCTGGATAAGACAGCGCTGAATGATCAGCAAAAAGAATATGTAGAGATCATAAAATCCAGCGGTTATAACCTGCTGTATATAGTTAACGATGTTTTGGATATTTCCAAAATTGAAGCAGGAAAGCTTACCATTGCCCACCGGCCATTTAATTTGTATAACCTGTTAAGTAACCTGCAGAAAATGTTTTCTGCTTCTGTTCAGGAGAAGGGGCTTTTTTATAAGTACAGTATTAACGAACAGGTTCCGGAATATGTGATTGGAGACCCCGACAGGTTACAGCAGATTTTTGTAAACCTGATCAGCAACGCTATAAAATTTACAGCCCAGGGAGGCATAGAAGTCAGTACAGGTATTATATGGATAGATGAGGAAGCAAAATATTATAAGCTGAGCTTTACCATTAAAGATAGTGGGATAGGTATTCCTAAAGATAAAGTAGAAACTATCTTTGAAAGATTTGAGCAGCTGGAGCATGGGGCACTGCGGCAACATGGAGGTACCGGACTGGGATTAACCATAGTGAAAAACCTGGTGGAAAGGATGGGTGGTTCCATATCAGTCTACAGCCATGTTAATGAAGGCTCTGAGTTTAACTTTACCTGTATATTGGAAAAGTCGGATGCTATTAAGCCGGAGCCGGAAAAGGCAACAGATGCCAGTTTCTCATTAAAAAACTATAAAGTGCTGGTGGTAGAAGATAATAAAGCCAACCAGGTATTACTAAAGCATATTTTCAACAAACATAATGTGCAGCCCCGCATTATTGATAATGGAAAAGAGGCTGTTGCTGTTTTAAGAAAAGAGTCTTTCGACATCGTTCTTATGGATATACAAATGCCGGTTATGGATGGCTATACCGCTATTTCTATATTGAGGAACGAGCTGTATTTAAAAACGCCGGTTATTGCCATGACGGCTTATGTATCTGAAAGTGATGTTAGAAAGTGTCTGGAATCAGGATTTACTGATTATATGGCAAAACCTGTAGATGAGCAACTATTAATACAGAAAATAGCGTCTACGCTTAATCATACAGAAAATAATGCGGTGCACATCAACAACAGCCCAAATGGCAGCAGCCTGGATTTTTTAAGGGAAATTGTGGGTGATGATTCAGAGGTATTAACTGAAATACTGCAGGAAATGAACCTGCAATGGCATAAAGATAAAAATGATTTACTTGCTGCCTCTGCGCAGCAGGATAAAGATGGGGTGAAGCGCATCCTGCACAGGATGAAGTCCACTTTTTCTTCTTTAGGTCCTGAGCACCAGGTTTATAAAATATTAATGGAAAAGGGGCATGCCATTGTAAATGGTAACGAAATACTTACAGATGAAACTATAAAGTTTATTGAGGAGATGGATGGACTAATAAACAGCACTTTACACTATGGGATTGAAAGATAAAACAGTATATGCAAAAGGAGCATCATCCTCTTTAACTGTATTGTGGATAGGGGCAATACTCTTATTGCTTGTAATGCTGTATAACTGGAAGGCACCCGTTGCGGATAGCAATGGATCCGGGAGCCTGCTGTTAAAGCCTGAAACCATTTTTGCGGATCAGCTGTTATTATCTTCTCAGGATCTGCAGATAGGTGAAAACGTTAATTTAATCAATATTACGCTGAACAGGGAAGGAGAGGGAAAAGACTCTTCGGTAAACACAGCCCCGGAGCGGAAGCTTGTTTATTCCAGGATCTTAAAAAATAAGATAAGAAAAATATCCTCAGCACCGGATCCCACCAGCGGATTTACCATTAAACCGCTACCCCAATAATGTATGGACAGGAAATATTTATATATCAGCCTGCTATTAGGAGTTTTGGTTGCTTCATGTGGTACGCAAAAGAGGATGGCATCCTCCGGTCAAAAGCTACAGGAAGTTAAAAGTCTTATAAATGAAGACTCCGCTGCGCTTAGCAGGCTGCAGTGGAGTGTAAAAGAGAAAGCTGATAATCAAACTGTTGACAGTCTGATCAATGCTACTTTTACAAATGTTATTTCCAGTTTACGAAAAGATCTCGAAAAAAATCAGAGAACAGTAGCCGCTGTGGAGTTTTTCCTCAAGAAACGCTCAAATTTTGCAAAAAGGAACTATAACGCCAATGTAAAGCGGTATGTGGATGAGCTGGATTCCTTCCGGCTGAAAAACAAAACACGGGACAATATTTACGGATTGCTAAGCGAAGCAGTAAAGGTAAATGCCTTTTATAAATACGGTATGGGTGCCTTTTTTGAACCCGGCATATATAAAATCGCACCATCTGGCTTTGGCATGGTAAGCGATGCCTTTATGCCTGCAATAGATTCAATGGCTGCACTGTCTAACCGCTATGCCGATGTTAAGCGTACTGCACATCTTGTAATTGTTGGCTATGCCGATGGCCTTCCTGTAAATCCCGGCTCGGATCTGTATGCAGAACTGAAAAAACACCTGAGTATTAGCAACCCAACCAATGAGGAACTGAACCAGGCCCTTTCAGACCTTCGCGCAAGCGAACTGCTGCGGGCCCTGAAAGTTATTATTCAGGGTAATGCTGCAAAATTTGACAGCTATGACCGGCTGAATATTGGATATATCAGCTATGGCCGTGGGCAGGCATTGCCATTTAAAAATATTACTGATTACACTTACAATGATGAACGCAGAAGAGTAGTGATCTTTTATTGGGCGGTTTTACCGGATATTGACGACCTGTAAAGAACCCTTATCTAAAAAAAGCGGTAATTCATCTTATAAAACAGCCATTTCATCGAATATTGGTTTAGTAATACCTTATAACACAATACTTTTACAACGGTTTAGAGGGCTTAGAGTGGGCAACGGGATCTTTCCAGGTCATACGTTAGCCCCTCTTTCTTTATCAACCAAATTTATATCACTTATCTCCGTTGGTTATGGACTTCAAAAACCGTGTTATATTGCAGTTGAATAGAGAAAATGATCTTATATCATCTGCCAGCACTCATTTTAAAGAACCTCCGGCCTATATAAAAGCGGTGATTGATTTAATTACTGAAGCAACTGTTTTGGCGTTGCATACTCAGGCCTCCTCCCATAAAAAAGCTGATGAATTTTCCAGGATAGGAAAAGAATGCTCTTTTTTGAACTTTGCATCAGTTTTTAGCACCGACTTAAACATTATAGAAAAAGGAAGGGGTATTAACTCTGAAATATTTGGTGTGGGCCTGGTGCACACAGTAGACGAAATTTCCCGGAAAACCAATGTAAGAAACAGTACGGTGCATTTTCTAATGGCTTCGGTTACCCCTGCAGTGTTAAGCGTGCTGCATGAGGTAAACATGGAAAAAGCAGGTGAATTATCTGTTCCGGTACATTAAAATTATTACCCTGTAACGATGTTTAAAAGCAGAAATGCGGACGCCTTTACTCCTCTATTCTTTCGTCTACTAATTTAGCGGTAACCTCCGGCATTACTTTTTTGATTGGATTAAGGCGCTGGTTGTTATATTCTTCCCTGTGCCTGATGATATCTATACAGCCGTAAACAGCTTCTAAAAAAGAAAAATGGGAGGCCGTACCTTTACCCGCAATATCAAATGCAACACCATGATCAGGTGAAGTGCGCACCACCTTTAAACCGGCCGTATAATTAATACCCTCACCAACAGCAAGTGATTTAAAGGGGATCAGCCCCTGGTCATGATACATAGCTAATACCGCATCAAACTTTTCGTAATGCCCGCGTGCAAAGAAAGCATCGGAACTGTAAGGTCCGAAAACAAGCATATTGCGGTTCTTAGCTTCTTTAATGGCTGGCTGGATGATGGTTTGTTCTTCAGTTCCTATCAGTCCTTCGTCCCCCGCGTGCGGGTTAAGGCCTAATACGGCTATGCGGGGTTTACTGATGCCAAAATCTGTTTGAAGCGAAGCATGCACCAGGTTTAACTTGCTTAAGATGCCGGCAACACTTAACTGGCTGGCTACGTCTTTAATGGGCAGATGCTCGGTAACTAACGCTACACGCATATTTTGGGCGCACATCATCATTACCACATCTTCTGCCTGAAAAGCATCTCTTAAATAAGGCGTATGGCCTGTATAAGAGAACCCTGCCCCCTGCACGTTGCTTTTGTGGATAGGTGCAGTGATCAATCCTGCAATATGTCCTTCCTGCAATGCCTTAACGGCGGCCTGCAAAGAAATAACAGCATACTTACCTCCTGTTTCATTTAATGTGCCCGGGGTAATAGTAACATCCTCCTCCCAGCAATTAAAAATATTCACCTGCTTGGTGCTGATCCGTGAAAAGTCTTTTAAAATATTAAAAGTAAAATTGGCATCCCCAACAGATTTACGGTAAAAATTAATCACCTTGTTATTGGCAAAAATAACAGGAGTGCATATTTCAGAGATCCTTGTATCAGAAAAGGTTTTTACAATCAGCTCAATGCCGATCCCATTAACATCTCCGCAGGAAATTCCAATTACCGGTTTATTTGTATTCATATAAAAAACGTATTTGTAAAAATAAGCATTATTTTTTAGGCAGGTTCATACAGTTATCTTTGCGCTATGTATGTGCTAAAAAAATCTTTGGGGCAGCATTTTCTTAAAGATGAGAATATTTGCCGGAAGATTGTGGCGGCTTTGGAACCCGATACTTTATCTCAGCTACTGGAAGTGGGCCCTGGCGGAGGTGCGCTTACCAAGTATTTAAAAGATATTCCGCATATCAGCTTTAAGGCCATCGAGGTTGATGATGAGAAAGTGCTGTACCTGTCGGAGACTTATCCTGACTTGCGGGAGAAAATCATTCATCAAAGCTTTTTAGAGGCTGATCCCCCTTTTGAGGGAACTTTTACAGTTGTGGGAAACTTCCCCTACAATATTTCCACCCAGATTCTTTTTAAGGTATTAGACTGGAAAGACCAGGTGCCGGTGGTGGCAGGCATGTTTCAAAAGGAGGTAGCCCAACGTATAGCAGCGCCTCCGGGAAATAAAGTGTACGGGGTGCTCAGTGTTTTGGTACAGGCTTTTTATGACGTGAAGTATTTGTTTGATGTACATGAAAACTGTTTTATGCCTCCGCCAAAAGTTAAAAGCGGCGTTATTAAAATGTACAGGAAGGAAGATGTGGAGCTTATGAAAAGTGAAAAGCATTTTTTCAACCTGGTAAAAACAGCTTTTAACCAAAGACGGAAAACACTGCGAAATGCAGTCAGGTCATTATTTGATGAGGATGTTTTAACTGACCCTCTTTTTAACCAGAGGGCTGAGCAACTGACGGTAAAAGATTTTGCCGGACTTACTTTTAAAATGAAATAAGAATTTTTTTGAATGAAAAGAGTGATCATTACGGGCAATGCCCATCCTGTTTTGCAGCAGGTATTAACCGGAAAAGGGTTTGATGTTTTATATAATCCCAAAATAAGTTATGATGAACTAAAAACACTGGGCAACGATGTAACGGGACTGGTGCTTACTACCCGTATAAAAGTTGATAAGGATTTAATAGATGCCATGCCCCGGCTGGAATGGATAGGAAGGCTGGGCAGTGGCATGGAGCTGGTGGATGTTCTTTATGCAGAGCGCAAAGGTATTATATGTGTAAGCAGCCCGGAGGGCAACCGCAATGCAGTGGCAGAGCATTTGCTTGGCTTATTACTGATGTTGCTAAACAAGATGAATATTGCCATACCACAGGTAAAGCAGGGCATCTGGCTGCGCAATGAGAACAGGGGAACGGAGCTCAAAGGAAAAACTGTAGGTATCATTGGCTTTGGTAATACCGGGAGCTCTTTTGCAAAGCTGTTAGAACCGTTTGAAGTAACTGTTCTGGCACATGATAAATATAAAAGCGGTTTTGGAAAAAGATATATTAAAGAAGCAGCTCTTGAGGATATATGGAAGAACGCTGATGTAATTACTTTCTGCGTACCGCTTACCGGTGAAACCCATCACATGCTGAACGCGGTGTTTTTGGAGCAGGTAGAAAAAAAGCCGGTTATCATGAGTGCCTGCAGGGGTAAAGTGGTTCATACTGCTGATCTGATCAGTGGCCTGCATAAAGGACTGATCAGCGGGGCCTGCCTTGATGTATTGGAAAATGAAAAGCTTGATACTTATACGGTGGAGGAAAAAAGACAACTGGATGAGCTTCTTTCTTTTGAAAATGTAATTGTAACCCCGCATATTGCAGGGTACAGTCACGAAGCTTTCCTGAAAATGGCAACCGTAATACTTGAAAAACTGGGATTTATGTAAGTTTTCTTTAACAATTCCTTACTTGTTTAAGCGGGAATTTTCATTATATTTGTAATAGTTAATAGCAACGCTCTGGGTAGCATTCCAGGGCGTTGTTATTTTTTTTGTTTAATATAAAAAGACCAGTTATGAGCGGTATTCAGTATGTAACGAAAGAGACGCTGGAACAAATGAAGGAAGAGTTACAGCACATGAAGGGTGTTGAACGTCCTGCTGCCAGTAAAGCCATTGCCGAAGCGCGTGAAAAAGGAGATTTAAAGGAAAATGCAGAATACGATGCGGCCAAAGAGGCGCAAGGCCTCCTTGAGGCCAAAATTGCAGCTTTGGAAGGAGCATTGGCAAATGCCCGTATAGTGGATGAGAGCACTATTGACACCAGCAAAGTTTCTATTTTAACCAAGGTAAAGCTTACCAATCTTAAAACTAAAAAAGAGGTTACTTATCAATTGGTGAGTGAGCAGGAAGCAGATCTGAAAGCAGGTAAAATATCAGTAAGCTCCCCCATAGGTAAGGGTATCCTGGGCAAAGAACCCGGAGAGGTAGCTGATGTGCAGGCCCCGGCCGGCCTGATCCAGTTCAGGGTTGAGCAAATCAGCATCTGATACAATTTTTTTAATAGAGAAACCGGCTGAGGCCGGTTTTTTTTATTGTAATTTCATCGCACAAATAATACATACAATGACCATATTTTCAAAAATTATTGCCGGGGACATTCCATCGTATAAGATAGCTGAAAACGATAAGTTTATAGCTTTCCTGGATATTATGCCATTGCGCAGGGGGCATGTATTGGTAGTGCCTAAAACAGAAGTAGATAACCTGTTTGATGTGCCTGATGATTATCTGTCTGAATTACTGGTTTTTGCCAAACCCATTGCCAAAGCTATTGAAAGATCTTTTGACTGTAACCGCTGTGGCGTTAGTGTGGTAGGTATTGAAGTACCGCATGCCCATGTGCACCTCATTCCTATAAATGATGCGAATGATCTTAATTTTGTACAGCCTAAATTGAAATATACCGGTGAAGAAATGGAAGAGATCCGGCAGCTGATAATCAGTAATATCAAAGGCTAATTCGTCGCTAATTGCGATCCGTTTTTTGCATTGCTGTACCTCATCATGAAGCTGACAGTGAGCAAAAGCCCGATAAAAGCCATGATAGCCCCAACAAAAGAGGGATAGTTATAGCCCAGGCCAAATGCAATAGGTAAGCCGCCAAAATACGCACCTATGGAATTAGCCATATTAAATGCCGCCTGCATAAAAGCAGCGCCCATCATTGCCGATTTTTCTGCTGACCGTATCATTAATATATTGATAGGTGAGCCTACAGCCATAGACAATGCCCCGCAAATAAAAGTGAGTGATATAGAAACAACAGGATTACCTGAAAACAGGAACACACCTGTTAAGGCTACCATCAGGGATAGCAGGAGAATGGCACTGGCTTTTTCTGGTGCCATTTTATCGGCCATAATGCCTCCTATTAAATTACCGGCAACCATACCGGCCCCGGCTACCAGCATAATATAAGAAACAGATTTCATGGAAAAGCCTGATACATGCGTCATAAGCGGGGAGATATAGCTGAACCACGCAAACAGTCCCCCAAACCCCACCGCAGTAATGATTAAAATATGCCAGGCTTTTTTGGTTTTAAAAAACCGGAGCTCTTCTTTTATACTGCTTTGCTGGTCAAAAGAAATAGATGGCAGCCATATTGTAAGAAAAAGGATAGTGATGAGACCAATGATGCCCACTATTATAAAAGCCAGCCTCCAGCTATACTCGTGTCCCAGGTAAGTAACCAAAGGAACCATAGCCAGGTTGGCAACAGTAAGTCCTGCAAACATCATGGATATAGCTTGGGCCTGTTTGCCCTCTTTAGCCAGTTTGGATGCCACTACAGCGCCAATGCCAAAAAAAGCACCATGCGGAAGTCCCGAGAAGAACCGTGCAAAAAGTAAACTGTAAAAATCGGGTGCAGCCGCAGAGATACCATTGAAGAAAGTGAATAATACCATTAAACCGATCAGCACTTTTTTAGGATTGTATTTTACGGAAACGGCTACCAGCAGCGGTGCTCCTACTATTACACCAAGCGCATAGGCAGATATCAGGTATCCTGCCATAGGAATACTTATGTGCAGGGATTGGGCTATATCCTGCATAAGTCCCATTATAATAAACTCAGTAGTGCCAATGCCCAGGCCGCCTAATGCCAGCGAAAATAATTTTTTGTTCATAATCAATATTTTAGTAATGGCAGGCACAACATTAGCTATTGATCTGAAGCAAAAATAAGATTTTTTGTTTAATCGTTTAAACAAAATCGCTACCTTTGCATTAAGTTTTTGCTCAGAAAGTATTTAGACCAACCAGGTCAGGGAGCAGGAAAGGATGTATAAAATATTTCATCCTGAAATTTTATCCGGTATTACCAATTCTATGACTACCGGTATTATAATAATTACATTTCCGTTTTTAACGGGACAGATTTCTAACTATAAAAAAGATATAACATGAAAAGAATAGCAGTAGATATGGATGGTGTGCTGGCCGATTGTTTTGAACAGTTTGTAAGTTATGAAGAGGCCGATCTTGGTACCAGCAAGACCATTGCAGATGGAATAGGAAAAACAGAAGATGAAGCTTTTGCAAATGCAAGAACCTATCTTTATCAGCCGGGCTTTTTCAGGAACATGCGGGTAATACCCGGAAGCCAGGAAGTTTTATATAAACTCAATGAAGCGTATGAGGTATTTATTGTATCCTCGGCTACAGAGTTTCCGCAATCATTGATAGAAAAGCAGGAATGGCTGAACGAACATTTTCCTTTTATCAGCTGGCAGCAGATGGTTTTTTGTGGTAAAAAAACAATGATCAGCGCCGATATCATGATAGATGACCATTTTAAAAACCTGGATTATTTTAAAGGCAGAACTATATTGTTTACACAGCCCCATAACCAGCTGGCTGATGCAGGTAAGCATACGCGCGTATATTCCTGGGAAGAGATTAGCCGTCTTTTGCTGAATGATCAAAGTGTGAACGATAATCCTATGGACAGTGTGATAGAGTTTACTCCTGCCATCAGCAAATACGCATAGTTTTTCAGTACCCTGTAGAGCCGCGTTTTATAATTTCAGCAGGAATAAGAACCTGTTGTTCTATCTTGTTTTTTGTAATAATGTCCATAAGCAGATCAGTGGCTGTCTGGCCTAATTGCAGCATGGGTTGTTTCACAAACGTAAGTTGTGGCTGGTAGAAGTTAAAGACCTCATGTTCGTCAAAAGCTATTACCTGCAATGTTCCGGGAATAGCAATACTTTTCTGCTGAAGGTACATTAATGCATGCACGGCAATCCTGTTGGAAGCAAATAATATAGCATCAACAGCGGGCGCCGACAGCAGGGCGGCTACTGCTTTGGTAATTTCTGCCGGATTGTTATCCATGCCTACTCTTTTTACCAGGTTTTTATCAGGTGTGATCTTTGCTTCTTTTAAGGCCCTGGTATATCCTTTGGTTCGGTCATTCAAATGATGCAGGGCGGTTTTATAATTGATCAGCCCGATCCTTTTTTTACCGTTCTCTATAAGGAGCTTTACTGCATCATAAGCGGCTTTAACATTGTTCACATTGACGTAATGGGCCTCAATTTTCGGGAAATACCTGTCAATAATTACAAAAGGGAAATTAGTGTTTTTTAAACGGGTGATCTGCTCTTCTGCACCTTCGGGAGGCAGCAGGATCAGGCCATCCACCTGCCTGTTCAGAAAAGTGTGGGTCAGCTTTTCAAAGCGCTCCAGGTTTTCATCGGAGCTGCCAAAAATTACCGTATAGCCATACTTTGCGCCTTCATCTTCAATGATCCTTGCTAATGAAGATGAAAAGGGGTTGGCTATATCTGCCACAACCAGGCCTATAGTAAAGGTTTTATTGGTCTTTAAACTTTTGGCAATCTGGTTAGGCTGGTATTGTAACCTTTTTGCAGTCTTTCTTATTTTATCAGCTACTTCTTTATTGATCCTATTTTCAAAACGGTTGTTCAGGACATAGGAAACCAACGCTGCCGATACGCCTACTTCACGGGCAATATCCTTTAATGAAACTTTTCCTGTTTTTTGCTGCATTATGACAAATGTAGCACATGATTTTTTATCAGTTCTGAAAGTACCGGGTTTTCAGAACATGTGCACAGATTATTATGCCACAGATGCACAGATAGAAATTCAAAAAAGGAATTCTTTATAACACAAAATTGTAAAAGGATATTTATCCATCAATATGTACATTCGCTTAGCTCATTCATAATTTTTTTTTGCATGTTCAAACGTTTTTATTGCTTTTGCTTATTGCTTATTATTTTTATTCCGGCTATAGGCCAGTCCGTTAACTGGTCGGCTGATGGTTCCTCTTATTATCAGGTAGAAAATGGGGCCATTGTAAGAGTAAGGTTACCGGATAACTCAAAAACTATACTGGTTTCAAAAGAAAAGCTCACTCCTGCCGGTGCCTCCGGCGCTATTCCCATAAAGAGTTTTACCGTAAGTGCCGATGAATCAAAAGTGCTTATTTATAATAATACACAAAAAGTGTGGCGGGAGGATACGCGTGGTGATTATTGGGTATATAACAGAACATCAGGACGCCTGCAGCAGTTAGGGAAGGGCCGTCCGGCGGCTTCTCTGATGTTTGCCAAACTATCACCCGACAATACAAAGGCAGCTTACGTAAGCGATTATAACCTGTATGTAGAAGACCTGGCCACAGGTATTGCGACCGCATTAACTACAGGTGGCGACAGGAAAAATATTAATGGCACCTTCGACTGGGCCTATGAAGAAGAGTTCTTTTGCAGGGATGGTTTCAGATGGTCTCCCGACAGTAAAAAGATCGCTTATTGGAAAATAATAACGGGCAATACCAAAGTGTACTATATGGTAAACAATACCGATTCTATTTATCCCGGTCTGATTCCTATAGAATACCCGGTAGCGGGGGAGAAACCTTCGGTATTTAAAATTGGCGTAGTTGATATTGGTGCAGCTAAAACACAATGGATGAATATTCCGGACAATGCTGTTTGGGGATCGTATGTACCGCGTATGGAATGGGCCGGGAATAATAAAGAGCTGATCATTCAGCACCTGAACAGGCGGCAGAATGAAAGTAAACTGATGTTATGCGATACTGAAAGCGGAAACGTGAGCACCATATATACCGAGAAAGACAGCGCCTGGATTGACATTGCGCCCAATTGGGATGAAGATTATGCCAATGGCGGCTGGGATTGGCTGAATGATGGAAAGGAATTTTTATGGGCATCTGAAAAAGATGGCTGGCGTCATCTGTACAGGGTGAGCAGGGATGGGAAAAAAGAAACCCTGGTTACAAATGGTAAGTATGATGTAATGGATATTGCGGCTATTGATGAAACTAATGGTTACGTTTATTTTCATGCTTCCCCGGAAAATGCTACTCAAAAGTATTTATACCGTACATCATTAAATGGTAAAGGAAGCTTAGGACGTGTAACGCCGGCCACTCATAACGGTACCAATAGCTATGAAGTTTCGCCCGGTGCCAGGTTTGCTGTGCATCATTTTTCCAGCTATTACGTACGCCCCGTAAGAGAATGGGTGAACCTGCCTGGTCATAAACCGATTACAGGTGCCAGCAATGTGGATGCGGCCATTGCAGCAGCAGATAAATCGAAATCAAATATTGAGTTTATTACTATCACAACAGCGGATGGAGTGGAGATGGATGCCTGGATGGTAAAGCCTGCCGGCTTTGATTCTTCAAAAAAGTATCCGGTAGTGTTTTATGTGTACACCGAGCCCTGGGGGCAAACAGTGAAAGATGTGTATGGCACGGGGCGCAACTTTTTGTACAATGGTGATATGGCAAAAGATGGTTATATCTATGTATCTGTTGACAGTCGCGGTACGCCGGTACCCAAAGGCAGAACATGGCGTAAGGCGCTATATAAAAATATCGGGATACTGAATATCCATGACCAGGCAATGGCTGCCAGAGAACTTTTAAAACGTTCATATATAGACAGCAGCCGTGTGGCTGTATGGGGCTGGAGCGGTGGCGGCTCTACTACATTAAATCTTATGTTCCAGTTCCCGGAAATTTATAAAACAGGCATTGCAGTAGCCGCGGTGGGTAACCAGCGTACTTATGATAATATTTACCAGGAGCGTTATTCCGGCATACCACAACAGGATGAAACGCCTTATATCAAAGGATCGCCTGTTACACATGCTAAAAATTTAAAAGGGAATCTTTTATATATACATGGTACCGGCGATGATAACGTGCATTATAATAATGCGGATATGCTGATCAATGAGCTGATAAAATACAACAAACAGTTCCAGATGATGAGCTACCCTAACCGGTCGCACAGCATATCAGAAGGAGAGGGTACTGCAGCACATTTGTCCACTTTATTTACCAATTACCTGAGGCAATATTGTCCTCCGGGAGGAAGAAGGTAAGGAAAGCGGCCATATTTTTTTCAGGAGGTATGATGTTGTGATAAACATCAATGCTGTTTATTTGTGTAGCGTTGTATTTGAAAGAAAAGAAATAATAGTATTGAATATTTTTTCATGTGTCTTTGGCAATCTCTATTTGCTAAATAGCAGAAAATTATACATCAATCTTGTTGCTTCTTTATATAATTGACTACTTCTAGCATTGGAGCAATCCAAATATCTTTTTCTTTTGTCTTTAAGTAATGTAGTAATTCACTATGGTCTTTTACGGTAATATTTAAAGGGTTTCCGCCACCAATACCATGAAATAAAATAACCACAAGAGAGCCCGAATTAATGGCCTGGTCAATCCATTGTTTCATTTCTGTTGCAGTAGTTTGGTTGGCTGTAAAACAATTAATGTTGAACAAATTTACTTGCTCTATTTTTAACAGGCCTGGATGAACACCTCTTGCTGCTACAAAATCTTTTTTAATGTCGTCAACAAATGAGGTATCATTAACGGTCATATCGCCACAGGTATAAGCAAAGGTTCTTTTGGTTTTACCATCAAGTGCCTGTAAAAAAACATTGGTCATTCTTATCTCGTCAAGCATTTGTTGTACGGTGTAATGATTCATATTACGCTCGCTTTTTACCCATTCTCTTCCTTTTATACCTCCAATGCATGGATGAAAAAGGGTATGATTGCCTAACTCGTGTCCGTTCAACGCTACTTTTTTCCAATCGTTAATTTGTGCTTTGGCGTTAAATGCGGTAATATAAAATGTTGCCTTCAGATGTAGTGAATCCAGCACGGGAATTGCATTATACAAATGTTGCGGTATTGCGTCGTCATAAGTTAAAACCACAGCGGCTTTTTTATTGTTCCAGCTATTGGTTTGGCCTAAGCAAGTCAGACAAGTTAGTAACAGGCAGATAGGTGTTAGACAGATAATTCTCATCTTGTTAAATTTTTTTAAGGTATTGGAACCAATAGTATAGCATCAGCTATAGCATTACCTTCTGCTACCCGGGGCATTATTTTTATACAGGCATTTTTATTTTTTTCCAGCATAAAAGTTCCTAACGCAATCCATTCGCCAGAGATTTGTCCCTTAATCGATATCTCGGTTTCTCTTAACCTAAAGTTCTTTATTTTATATTTTTTTTATAAAATTTTATATCCGTTATGAGCGCAATTTTAAGCTATATGCAGGGCAGATGCGTTGAATTCCAGTTCTAAAAGGTGTAAAAACTGTTCATGGGCCCGCTTTGGGAAGAAAAAGATCAACGCTATAGGGTGCATTTCAAATTGTCGTTATTGTGATTCCGTTTTTTTGATAGGAAGCCTAATCGATGACAGAGTGACAAGGAGGAGCGTCTTTTCGATTCCGCTTCAGCGGAAGAAAAATCTCAACGTGCAGTGGAATTGTGATGGTAACAGGCATTTCGTTGAGGCATCTCCCTCTGATCGATGTGACGGCACTTAATATATGTCATCGCATTATTGATTTAGCACCCTATTGATAACTCGTTGAGACTTTTCCTCCCGCTTTGCGGGCTACGAAGCGACGATTCTTTTTAACATCGCCTCTTTGATTCATGGTGACGTTCAATAAGAATATTTTTATCAAGCCACAATTTGGAGTTTATCTCTTCATAATTACCTGTCAGGAGGAGAGATACCCTGTTTATTATTGTTTTAGACTTCATGTAAGCCGGAAATGAACAGCAATTCAACCAAACTGAACCAGGATTAAACCCATAAAATTGTTCCTGCTGTTAAATTTGTCCTTGTTCAGAGTTGTACCTCTTCTTTGAATTCGAAGTAAACTTGTCATATTTAAAAACTATTTAAACCTACGCACATGAAACAATGGTTTAAAAAACGATTGATTGCTAAGGGACATTTAACCTGCATTCTCTTTGTTTTAATGAACATCACGGTTAATGCACAAACCAAAACTGTTACAGGTAACATTAAAGATGAGCAAGGCATTGAAATGCCTGGCGTAAACATTAGGGTAAAAAGTGCCACTAATGGCACCGTAAGCGATGGTAAAGGCAATTACACCATCAAGCTTCCATCAAACGAAGCTACACTGGTGTTTTCGTTCCAGGGCTACCAAAGCCAGGAGATAGCTACCGCAGGCAAGACAACTATCAATGTCTCTATGACCCCATCCATAGAAAGCCTCTCAGAAATTGTGGTGATTGGCTATGGCGAAGTTGCCAGAAAAGATCTTACCGGGGCCATATCCACTGTAAAAACCTCGCAACAGGATGCGGTACAGTTTAACACTGTTGATGAGCTTCTGAAAGGAAGGGCTGCCGGTGTACAGGTAACTACCAGTAGTTCGGCGCCGGGTGGTATTGCATCGGTGCGCATCAGGGGTATCAACTCCCTCCGGTCTGATAATGAACCATTGTATGTAATTGATGGGGTAATTATGAGCTCGGTAACGGATGATAATTTATCAATGACCCCCGGCGCCAATAATGGACAGGAGGCTCAAAATAGTCTTTCGGGCCTGAATACACAGGATATTGAAAGCATTGAAGTGTTGAAAGATGCATCGGCTACGGCTATTTACGGCTCCAGGGGGGCAAATGGCGTTATTATTATTACCACTAAAAAAGGTAAAGCCGGCAATGCCCAGTTCAATTTATCCTCTAATGTGCAGATATCAATGCCCACAAAATTTTATGACGTATTAGATGGGCCGGGCTATGCCAATTATATCAACGATGTTTTATTGGCAAGAGGCAATACAGACCTGCGTTATGATCCGGATACAACAAGCTCGGTAAACTGGCAAAAGGAGTTGATCAAAACAGGCATTACTCAAAATCACCGCATATCGGTGTCGGGTGGTACCCAGGATAAGGGTACCGTTTATTACCTTTCCGCAGGCTACCTTAATACCCAGGGGCTGGTGGAAAATACCGGGGCTAAAGTAGGTGATATAAGATTGAACCTTTCCCAAAGACTTACGCGGAAGCTTGATCTGACTTTCAATTTTAGTTCGGGTTACCAGGAGAACAATATGACCTCGGGAACCGAGCCATTGGGAACAGCACAAGCCAGTATGATACAGCAGCTGGTGTATGCACAGCCCTTTTTATATCCAAAAAGAGATGATAACAACGAAGAAGCATTATGGGCAAACCCTATTTCCTGGATAAATGATTATGCCGATATCAGCAAAGAGCTTCGTTTCCAGGGTAATTTATCATTGAGCTATAAAATATCGCCCACTTTTACCTACAGGCTGAACCTGGCCGGTAGCAATCGTAATAAGGACCGGGCACGCTGGTATGGGCCCACAACCTACCAGGGCGGGCTAAGCAACGGGCAATTGGGTGTTGGTAATATGAACAGAACTTTTTATTCTGGAGAGAGTTTATTGATGTTCAGAAAAACAAACAAAAAGCACCAGTTTAACGGTACTGTAGGGGTTACATATAATCATGATTATTTAATGAACACAGCCTATCTGAATAAGCAGTTTTTCTCTTACGAGCTAACCACCAGCGGTTTTGGCTATGGCAGCGATCTGTCCCTTACCATTCCCGAAGAAAGTGTGATCGAAATATTTTCAGCGCTGGCCCGTTTAAACTATACTTATAACAACAAGTATCTGTTTACATTAACCGGCAGGGCTGATGGCAGCAGTAAATTTTCAGGCAGCAACAAATTTGCCTATTTCCCGTCTGCCTCGTTCGCATGGCGTATAAACCAGGAGAAGTTCCTTAAAAATGTAGAACAGATATCTGATCTGAAATTACGGGTGGGATATGGTATTACGGGCAATCAGGGTATTAAGCCTTACAGCACCATAGTTAAATACAGCGCTACCAGGTACCCCAATCCCAATGGAGGAGGCTTTTTAGTAGGAGTACACCCCCAAAATGTAGGCAACAGCAATTTGAAATGGGAAAGTACTTCACAGGTGAATACTGGTTTAGATATAGGCCTGTTTCATAATAACCTGACCATTACAGTGGACGCTTACTATAAAAAGACCACAGATCTGCTCCAGAACTTTACCCTTCCCTATTCAACAGGTTATGCCACTATAGCCCAAAACTTTGGTAGCCTGGAGAATAAAGGATTGGAATTTTCGGCAAATGCCAATATCATACAAAAGGGCGATTTCAGGTTTGGATCAGGCTTTAATATCAGCTTTAATCGAAATAGAATATTGGACCTGGGCTTAACCCCGGCTGCTTTAGGAACCATACCAAACGTTTCCTATTATTATGGTGGCGTAATTTCAAACAGCCCCTATTTTAAAAATCCCGCCAATGTATTTATTGAGGGCCGGCCTATTGGCTTGTTTTACGGCTTAAAGAGTAATGGTATCTGGCAAAGTGCTGACGACATGACCAATCAGAAATATTATGGCGCAGCCGTACAAGCGGGCAATATCCGTTATGTTGACCAAAATGGAGACAACAATATTACCGATGATGACAGAGTGATTTTGGGTAACCCCAATCCGGATTTTACTTATGGCTTTAGTCTTAACTTCTCTTATAAAAAACTCTCATTGAATGCGTTTTTTAATGGCAGTTATGGGAACGATATCGTAAATGGCAATATGATGCGTTTAACCAACACAAACGGCTTGGGCAACATCCTGGCCAAAAGTTATTATGACGCATGGACAACTACCAACCCCAGTAACCAGAATCCACGCCTTAATTATGAAGAAACACGTTTTAGCGACAGATTGGTAGAAGACGGCAGTTATTTAAGGCTTTCAACCATCAACCTGAACTACGATGTACAAATAAAATCGAAGTTCTTAAAACAGGTTCAGTTTACAGTAACAGGTAAAAATCTTTGGCTGCTTAGCAATTACTCGGGTTATGATCCTGAAGTAAACAGTTTTGGCTGGGATGCCAGCCGTATTGGGGTTGACTGGGCATCGTATCCCGGTAGCAGGGCCATAACATTTGGTATTAACGCAAAATTCTAAAGAACATGAAAAAAATATTTACCATATTAAGCATATTGCCGGTATTGTTTTGGGCATCTGCATGTAAAAAATCTTTCTTAAAAGAAGTACCTACAACTTTTTATACCCGGGACGGGGCCTTTAATACAGATGGTGGCGCTAAATCGGCATTAATTGGGTTGTATTCTTCCATTGCCGATTACGATTATTTTGGTACGGCCTATATCATGTTAACATCCGAGGCATCGGGCAGCTACTATTCTCC
This sequence comes from Niabella sp., assembly GCA_027493055.1. GTDB lineage: Bacteria > Bacteroidota > Bacteroidia > Chitinophagales > Chitinophagaceae > Niabella. The sequence continues at coordinate 22,809 of JAPUDO010000101.1, forward strand.
ACATGCCGTGTCAAGGGAAGTAGCTTCGCTCCAAATTACATCCAATGCCTATTGGGTTCGCCAGGTTTTTGACCAGTCGTACACTTCTATTGACCGGGCCAACATTCTTATAGCCAATTTGCCCAATAATAATGTAAGCGTCAATGTGAGTAACAATGTTTTAGGCCAGGCCTACTTTATCAGGGCGATGGTTTATTTCAACCTGGTGCGAATGTTTGGAGGCGTGCCGCTACACCTGGAGCCTGTTAACCAGGATAATTTATATAAGCCAAAGACCAGTGCCGATGAGATATATACGCAGGTCATCAGCGATCTGGAAAAGGCAAAAACGCTATTGCCCGGACCAGGTGCGCAAGACAAAGGTTTCCCGCACAGATATGCTCCTTATGCCCTGCTTGGCAAAGTGTATGTTACTTTAGCCGGGGATAACAGCGCATCACCCTATTGGCAAAAAGCGAAAGACGAATTGTTGGAAGTAGTAAATAGGGAAGGTACCGCTTACTCTTTGGAAAGCAGTTTTGCAAACCTGTTTAAATATGATAATGAGAATACTAAAGAATCTATTTTCGAAGTTCAGTTTATTCCCCTTACGCCGTCAAACGGACAGCTTACCAATTACTTTATGCCCACCAGCATTAACACTATGCCTTTGGCACAGCGTACTTTTCAATGGTTAAGACCAAACAAAGAAGTGTATGACAGGCATAAAAACCAATACGGTACCGACCCTCGTCTGACCACTACTTTTATTGCAGGCTCTTACCAAAACAGGGCTAATGCAAATATGGTTTGTTGGCCATCGGGACAGGCAAACAACAATACCAACGGTTTCCCTTTCATTAGAAAATATGAAGACCCTACGTATACCATTGATATTGGTGGCCGCAACCTTATTTATTACCGCTATGCCGATGTACTATTGTTACTTGCTGAAGCCGAAAATGAAATCAACGGTCCGGCAAATGCCTATCAGTATGTAAACAAGGTTTTGGCAAGAGCCAGGAATACGGTTTCACCAGCTGCCGCACAACCAGCCGATTTTGCTGGTATGGACCAGACTACCTTCAGAACCCGGATCATGGCTGAACGCTATTATGAACTGCTGGGCGAATTTCATGAGTATTTTGATGTACGCAGGCGTGGTGTAACCAAATTCCTGAACTACCTTAAAGCGCATAACGATAATCCGAATCTGAAACCCGCTTACGAATTTACTTATCCGTTAGACCAGAAACTGATGCTGATGCCCATTCCGGATAATGAGATGAATTATAACAGAGCTTTAAAGCCGGAAGATCAAAACCCGGGTTATTAAGACTTTCAAAATGTTAAAGAAGCTTTTCATATTTGTGGTTTTTGCTTTGTGCTGTATTCAGCAGGCCATAGCACAAAACAGGTTAGTGCCTGAGCTGCCACAGCGCCCCAACATTGTATGGATCGTTGCAGAGGATATGTCCTCCCATTTAGGCAGCTTCGGAAATAATGTGGTAAAAACACCCAACCTTGACCAGTTGGCTGCAGATGGTGTAAAGTACACACAGGTTTACACCACCGCAGGTGTATGTGCTCCCAGCAGGTCTGCCATGATCACCGGCATGTACCAAACTGCCATTGGAACCGGTAATATGCGTACCCTGAGCAGGCCGCCGGGCTATAAAAACCCCGAAGCCCCGGATCCTTATTCAGCCGTTTTGCCGGAATACGTTAAAGGCTTTCCGGAATATTTGCGGCTGAACGGTTATTACTGTTCTAACAATGCCAAACAGGATTACCAGTTTATTGCTCCGGTTACCATGTGGGACAACTCTTCTCCAAAAGCACATTGGCGCAACCGGCCAGAGGGTGCTCCCTTCTTTTCGGTATTTAATCTGGAAGTAACCCACGAAGCAAAATTATGGGAACGCGAAAATCAGCCGCTATTGGTTGACCCGGCCAAAGTGATAGTGCCGCCCTATTATCCCGATGTGCCCGAAGTAAGGCATGGGATTGCCCGGCAGTTATCGAATGTAATGATAATGGACCAGCAGGCAGGAGAAATTATCAGTCAGCTGAAAAAAGACGGATTATATGAAAGTACCATTATCTTTTTCTATACCGATCATGGCGATGCCCTGCCTTATGTAAAACGTGAGATACTGAAAAGAGGGCTTCATGTTCCGCTGATTATTAAATACCCCAACAACCAGATGGCCGGAAGTGTAAGCAGGCAAATGATCAGCGCTATGGATTTGGGTCCAACAGTATTATCCCTTACACAAACGATTATTCCTGCTTATATGCACGGACAGGCGTTTTTAGGCAGTCAGGCTGCAAAGCCCCGCCGCTATATTTTTGCAGGCAGGGATAGAATGGATACAGAATACGACAGGGTACGCACTGTTTTAGATACCAATTATCAATATATACGCAATTACCATCCCGAAAAGCCCCGGTACCAGGAAATAGAATACCGGAAAAATATCCCGATGATGAAGCGTATTTTAAGTATGCGGGATAGTAATCTCTTAAACAAAACCCAAATGCAATGGTTTGAGAAAAACAAGCCGGTAGAAGAGTTTTACGATTTAAAGAAAGATCCTTACGAATTGAATAACCTGGCCGCTGATCCCAAATACAAAAAACTGTTGGAAGCGTACCGCAAAGTATATAACAGTTGGATAGCAGAAGTAGGCGACCGGTCTGAGATTCCCGAGAAGGAGATGGTAAAGCAAATGTGGAACGGTGGCCATACTCAGCCCGTTACCGCAACACCACAGTACGCTGTTACTCCAAACGGGATTATCATTTCCTGTGCTACGCCGGGAGCATCTATTGGTTATAAGATCAACTCAACAGAGGAGCCGGATAATACCGCCAACTGGAAAATTTACAGCAATACGCCCATTATGCTTAAAGCTGGTGATAGCATCATCATCAGGGCGGAGCGCATTGGCTATAAACCTGGCATATTGACTTTCACTTTTAAATGACCATGAAGCAGATGAAAAAAATATTCGTCCTTTTATTTATTCCGGTGTTCGTTAACTGCCAGAAGTTGCCGGCCGGTACTGCCGGACAGTCTGAAGATCAGGCAAAGAAAGAGCCCTGTAAAGAATCGGTTTACGAGGCGCAAAAAACAGTGGTATTTAAGCAAATAGGTGATGTAGCACTTAAGATGGTGATCCGTTATCCCGAAGGAAATAAGAAATGTCCCCTTTTACCAGCCATCGTATTTTTTTATGGTGGGGGCTGGAACAATGCCGCCCCCGATCAATTTGCAGGACAGGCAAAATACCTGGCAAATGAAGGAATGATTGCCGTTACGGCCGATTACCGTGTAAAAAACCTGCATGGCACCACACCTTTTGATGCCCTGGCCGATGCCCGTTCGGCTGTAGCCTACTTGCGTGAGCACGCCAATGAATTGGGTATAGATCCGGACAAACTGGCTGCAGGAGGCGGCTCAGCAGGAGGGCAGTTAGCCGCGGCCACCGATCTTACAGGCAATGGGCTTGCCGAAGGTTCGGCTGTTAGCTGCCGGCCCAACGCCCTGGTTTTGTTTAATCCTGTGTTTAATAATGGTCCGGGAAATTTTGGCAATAACAATGATAGCAAAGCAGTGGGTGATCGTTATCCCCGGTTTTCGCCTTACCATAATATTAAAAAGGGAGCTGCGCCTGCCATTGTTTTTTTAGGCACAAGCGACAGGTTAATCCCGGTTAGTGTGGCCGAAGATTATAAAAAGGCAATGGAAGCAGTGGGCAGCCATTGCGATTTGTACCTGTACGAAGGTCAGGGGCACGGCTTTTTTAACAGGGAGCCATGTTATACTCAAACACTTGAAAAAGCAGCAGCATTTTTACGTGAGTTGGGCTACCTGCCGGCAAAGAAATAATACTATGTTAATGAAGAATTGTCGCATTTAAAGTGAGTAATGAATGATCAGTTATAGAGTAGGTATCCATAATTCATCACTCATTACTGACAGCTCACAATTAACTTAACACTAGTCTCAGGCGTTTAAAATTAAAAATTATTTCAATAGATGTCTTACCGTACTTTACTCCTATGCTTGTTTATTTTTGCCGTTATAAAGAGCTACGCGCAATTTAATATTCCTGATGCCGGCATCATGCAGCAGGCCAATAAAATGCTTGCACAAATGACGCTGGATGAAAAGCTGCTTTTTATTACAGGTGGTCCGAAAGCAACTATTAATGGGATCCCCCGTTTAGGACTACGCTCCATTCGTATGTCTGACGGCCCTTTGGGCGTGAAGGCGGAGGCTGAGGGCGAAGATGCCGCAAAGATCAATGCTACCGCGTTTCCATCTGCTATGACGATGGCTTCCTCCTGGAATAATAATTTACTATATAATATAGGAAAGGCAATAGGCGCCGAATCAAAATATAACGGTGTGGATATTTTACTAGGCCCGTCTGTAAACATGGTACGCATACCGCAAAACGGACGCAATTTCGAATATTTGGGGGAAGACCCCTGTTTAGCCGGAAAACTGGGCGTAGCTTATATCAAAGGTTTGCAAACCCAGGAAGTATTGGCTAACGTGAAGCACTTTGCAGCTAACAACACCGAATTTAACCGGTATAAATCCAACTCGGTATTGGACGAGCGCACGCTCCGGGAAATTTATCTGCCTGCTTTTGAGGCTGCGGTAAAAGAAGGGGGCTCCGCCACAGTAATGACAGCTCATAACCTGGTAAATGATTTTCATAGTTCAGAAAATGCTTTTTTGTTAGACACCGTACTGCGCACAGACTGGCGTTTCAATGGCTTTGTTATTTCCGACTGGTTTTCGACCTATGATCTTATCCCCTCTGCAAAATATGGTGTGGACGTTGAAATGCCCGTTCCGCGGGTCATGGCTAAGGAAAAAATGTTGGCAGCGCTGAAAAACAATGAAATAACAATAGAAGATATCGATAAAAAAGTAAGGAGGATACTCTATACCTGTATGTACTTCAATTTGTATAAAGAAGCGGCCACGCAAAAACCTGATATGGATAAACATGCCGCTATTGCCTTGCGTACCGGTGAAGAAGGAACAGTGCTTTTAAAAAATGCCGGCAACTTTCTTCCGCTTTCCAGGAAAAATATAAGGAATATTGTTTTGTTAGGTAGCGCTTCTGTAGAAACACCTTTATATGGTGGTGGCGCGGCAGGCATGAGCACTACCCGCAGCCAGAATATGCTTACAGAAATACAACAGGCAGCAGGTAATAAGGTTCAGGTAAGCTTCTTCGAAAATATGAAAGCCAGCGGGGCTGCAGAAAAACTGAAAGCAGCCGATGTGGTGCTTGTTTCCCTTGGCTTTAATGAAAAAACAGAAGGCGAGGCCCATGACCGCCCTTTCAATCTGTCCAAAGAGCAAACAGCGCTTGTACAACAGGCAGCAGCCATTAACCCCAATATCATTGCAGTGCTTTATGCAGGCGGATCGGTAAATATATCGCCCTGGCTACACCATGTTAAAGCGTTGTTTATGCCATGGTATTTGGGCGATGCTACAGGACATATTATTGGGAGGATGATTTTCGGAGACATTAATCCATCAGGTAAACTACCTGTTAGTATTGAAAAAGACTGGAAAGATTCCCCTGCTTTTAGCAGCTATGATACCTATGCAAGCGAAGCCGGTATGCCTGCGCTATTTAAGCCTTTTTATGAAAAAATAAATGGTACGGTAGATCCGAAAAGTAAAATAGACACCCGCTATGACGAAGGTATATTTATGGGATACAGGTATTATACCAGCAAGCAAATTGCACCTTTATTTCCTTTTGGCTTTGGACTGTCCTACACCGATTTCAAAATCAGCGGTTTAAAAACTTCGCTCAGCAACGGTAAAATTCTGGTAACGGTTAATGTAAAAAACACCGGAAAAGTGGCTGGCGCAGAAGTGGTGCAAATTTATGTTGGTGACGATGAAGCAAGCGTAAAACGCCCGGCAAAAGAGCTAAAGGCTTATGAAAAGGTTTTTCTTAAACCGGGAGCGCAAAAGCGGCTTACTTTTTCTATTACCAAAAAGGATTTGAGCTTTTGGGATATAAGCACCCGTAACTGGAAAGCAGAGCCGGGTGTATTTACTATTTATGCGGCTAATTCTTCAGAAGATAACGCTAATACGGGTAAAATCACATGGAAAGAATAAAATATATAATAAGGTATGTATGCTCTGTAACTGTGCTGGTGTTGATTGCACTATCCTGTTATTCGCAACAAAAACCAAACATTATCTTGATTATGACCGATGACCAGGGTTATAGGGATGTGGGCAATTACGGTTATGGGGAACAAAAACTTCTTACGCCTCATTTAGATGCACTTGCAAAAGAAGGGAAAAAATTCATCAACTATTACACGGCTTCTAATGTTTGCACACCTTCAAGGGCCGGATTACTGACTGGCTGCTATCCCCAGCGTATAGGTATGGAGCAGGTGCTGTTCTCTAAAACGGGGCCTGATTATATCAAAGGCAAAAATCTCAGTGGATTGAGCGATAAGGAGGAAACTCTGGCTTCACTATTACGGGGAAGTGGCTATACTACCGCCTGTTCAGGCAAATGGCATCTGGGCTATCAGAAAGAGTTCCTGCCTTTGCAACATGGGTTTGATGAATTTTACGGGATTCCGTATTCACATGATATGATAGCCCAAACAGATAAGTCTTACCCGCCTTTACCGCTGATCAGGGGAAACAATGTTGTGTCGGAAAACATAGCCATTGACACCCTTACCCAAACCTTTACTGATTATGCTATTGATTTTATTAACAGGAACAGTACAAGGCCCTTCTTTCTTTATCTTGCTTATTCCATGCCTCACGTGCCATTAGCAGTATCGAAACCATATATCAATATTACTAAGAAAGGATTATATGCAGATGTTATCTACGAACTGGATGCTTCGGTTGGCCGCATTATTCAAACTTTAAAAGAGAATGGACTGTACAGGAACACGATTATTATTTTTACGTCAGATAATGGGCCATGGCTGCGTTTTGGCAATCATGCAGGGCTTGCTTATGGCTTGAAGGCAGGTAAAGGCACCACATTTGATGGTGGCAGTAAAGTTCCGTTTATGATATCATGGCCCGGGAAAATTGCACCTAACAGTGTTTGCAGGCAACCGCTTTCAGGTGTGGACATATTGCCTACGCTGGTGTCCGTAACAGGCTCAGGATTACCAAAATTAAAAATTGACGGAAAAGATAGGAGCAACCTGCTGCTGGCTAAAAAGCCCAAACAAAATTATAATGCTATTTATTTTTTTAACGGCATGGAGTTGCAGGCTTTACGGCAGAACAACTTTAAGTATCATTTTGAGCATAAATATGACAGCACCTATATCACAGGCAACAACGGGGAAAAAGGGAAATCAATGCTACATACGCAACCAGAGGCCCTCTACAACGTAAAAAAAGATCCGGGAGAAAAGGTCAACCTTATTAAATCAGCAAAAAAAACAGCAGAGCGGCTAAAAGCACTTGGTATGGCCTTTCAGAAAGAAATTATACAGGAACAAAGGCCCAATGGCCGTGTTCAGCAACCATAAAATAAGTTAAAAATATGAAATGGAAATTATCAGTAAAATCGGGTCCGGCAGTATTTTTTATACTTCTTTTCTTTTGGTCTTCATGTGCCGAAAAATCTGTACATACTGCTTCCTCATCCGGCAGAAAGCTTATTTGGAGTGATGAATTTAACGGCAACAGGATAGACGAAACCAAATGGAATATTGTCCATAGCAAACGACGTACAGACCCATCAGGTAACGATGCGTGGTGGCACAAGGACAATGCCTATACCGAAAAAGGTAATTTGGTGATCCGTACCTCTAAAATAGACGGCGTGTATGCCGGTGCGGCTATAAATACCAAAGATAAATTTGAGCGCGCTTTTGGGTATTTCGAAACGAGGGTAAAACTCCAAAAAGAACAGGGCCATTGGGGCGCGGTTTGGCTGTTTGCAAAGAGTGTAAATAATGTAGGTAATGAAGGGCGCGATGGCACTGAGATTGATATTTTCGAATCGCCCTATGTTGGTTTAGGTAAGGATAGTATAAACGTTGCCCTGCATTGGGATGGTTATGGTGCCGAACATAAAAAGGCAAATAAAGTAATAAAGGGTATGAAGATGAATGACGGAGACTGGCACACTTTTGCAGTAGAATGGGCGCCTGAGATTTACCGATTCTATTATGATGGGAAATTAGTATGGGAAACAAATGAGGGCGGTGTTTGCCAGGCGCCGCTGCACATCATCATTTCTGACGAAGTAGGCGACTGGGGTAAGCAAGTCAATATTTTTAAAGCAAATCTGCCCGATTATATGCTGGTAGATTATATACGTGTTTATGATAAAAAATAATCCTGTAAGAAGTTTGAGCTTAAATTTTATATAATTATCCTGATATCGTTTACCTTTCCCATTGATGATGAAGCGGCTTATATTTTCTTCCCTGTTAACTGTATATACTTTGCTGGCTCTTTCCCAGCAAAATTTTCAGTCCATTATGGTTGAAGATGGCCTCAATAATAATATTGTATTTGGTGCGGTACAGGATAGTAAGAACTTTATGTGGTTTACTACCATGTCAGGTATTGACCGGTATGATGGTAAGTCGTTTGTACACTATAACCTGCCAAATGACGATCAGGAGCAAAGCTTCAGTTTTAAACAAGCTATTAATATTGTAAAAGATAATAAAGGCCAGCTCTGGACTTCAACCTCCCGTCAGCTATACCGGTACAATCCTGTGTTGGATCGTTTTGAATTTGTGCTCAAATATTCCGGCGTTCCCGAAACTGCTTCAAATATTTTTGCAGATAGCTTTAATGGGATTTGGATAGGTACCAATAAATCACTTTTCAGGTACGATATCGGTAAAAAAAAGCTGGTTAGCGTTAGCAGGCCCGATACAGCGGCCTGGTGGGCTTTTAACCAGGATGCCGGCAAACGTATATGGGCCGCATCATCCGAAAGTATATATTGTTTTACCTACAATGAGCAATCCCAAAACTACATTCCTTCTAAAATGAAAATGCCGGTAAAAGCAGAACCGGCGTCTGTGTTGCACGACCGGTCAGGCAGGTTGTGGATTGGAACGCATGAAAATGGATTGCTGATTCTTGATGTTAAAAGTCAACGGTTGATAAACACTGCTGCCATTAATCATTATATTAAAAATACAGCGGTCAGGGGCATCGTTTATCTTGACAAGAAAAAGCAATATGTACTGGGCTCTGATGGTGAGGGGCTGCTGTTTGTTTCTGAAGATTTAACGGTTACGGCACACGAAACCTACAACCCCGATAAACCCCGCTCTATTTCGAGCAATAGCGTGCAAAGACTTTATAACGACAGTTTCGACCGTTTATGGGTTACCACTTTTGGTGGCGGCGTGAGCTATACCTCGGATAAATTGCCGTTCAAAAACTTCACCCATGAGATCAATAATCCCAATAGCTTACACAATAATATGGGACGCAGCTGCACAGAGGATAGCCAGGGCAGAATATGGTTTGGGACCAGTAAGGGACTTAGTATTTACGACCCAGGGACAGGCAAATGGAAATATCATTCGCTGGACTCCAAAGGGGATGGCGCCAATATTCTAACCTTGCTGAATACAGGCGATGGCTATATTTGGGCAGGAACTTATGGCGACGGCCTCAAAAAAATAAACACTGCTACGGAAAAAGTGGAACACTATTTTGCCGGTGATGGCAGCAGCCTTAAAACCTCTTTAAGCACCAATTATATTTTCTCGTTATACCAGGACAAACGAAAAAATATCTGGATGGGAGGTATCCGTGGCCAACTATCAGTTTTAAATCCCCAATTGTCCGTCATTAATAAATATCCCGTAAGAGATATACATACTATCATAGAAGACAGGAATGGTAATATTTATGCCGGGGGAACCGATGGTCTTATGTTCATTAACACCCACACCAACGCAGCAACGAAAGTTAACTTTGATAAAAAATACCAGAACATACAGCCATTCGTGCTTCAACCAGACGGAGACAATTTCTGGATAGGCACAAGAGGTTTGGGTTTATTGCTTTGGCATCCTCAAAAAGGAATCATAAAACACTATTTAGAGAAAGACGGGCTTCCGTCAACCATAGTTTATGGTATCCTGCCAGACGAACAAAACAGGCTTTGGTTAAGCACCACCAACGGACTGTCCTGTTTTACTCCCGGCACGCAAAGTTTTCAAAACTATAATTGGGCCGATGGCTTGAGAACCAGCCAGTTTAACAGTTCAGCTTATTACAAAACCTCAGCGGGAGAAATGATATTTGGCGGTACAAATGGCTTTGTAATGTTCACCCCTTCGCAGATCAAGCAAAAGTCATATCCCTCTAAAATAGTATTTACAGATTTTAAAATTGCCAACCAAAGCGTTATCGTGGGTTCTGAGAATGCCCCGATAAACAAGCAGATAGATGATGTCTCGGAAATTAAGCTTGACCATGATCAGAATTCTATCTCTTTCCATTTTGTAACCATTTCTCCTCAAAGCGCCGATAAAAATATCTATACCTGGAAACTAAACGGCTTCGATAAAAGCTGGTCGCCTCCTTCTTCTGTAGGAAGCGCCAATTATACGAACCTCGATCCGGGTGTTTATGAATTTAGTGTAAAAGCGCTCAACAACCCTGATAGCAATCACCAGCGTAGTATCCGCATTGTTATAGCCAGTCCTTTTTACCGGACCTGGTGGGCATATTCAATATACCTTGTGCTGTTAGCGTTACTTTTTACAGGCTTAAGGGTTTACCTGAAAGCCTTGTTAGCCCGAAAAAGAGATAAAGAACGCCTGCAGTTCTTTACCAAAATAGCTCACGATTTACGCACTCCGTTAACGCTCATTAAAAGTCCTATCACCTCCATTTTGCATAAGAATGGGTTATCAACCGAAGACAAGAAAAACCTGGATATAGCTGAGCGCAATACTGACAGGCTGATGAGATTGGTAACACAGTTAATGGATTTTCAGAAAGCTGATGCCAATAAAATGAAAATTAAGGCAGATCGTTACAATATCGTAGCTGTTTTACATGACATCCTGGATTCATTCAAGCCGCTTTTTGAAGAGAAAAAGATACATCTGGAATACCTGCAAAAGGCAGAAGAAATTTTGGTATGGCTGGACCGGGATAAATTTGAAAAGATCATTTACAACCTGATCTCCAACGCCATTAAGTACTCCAAAGAACAGGGAACTGTTACCGTAAATTTATACAATGATGAGCAGTTCTGCCATCTTGAAATAGCCGATAACGGGATAGGGATACCTGATAAGCAACAGAAGCAGATATTCCAAAACTATTACCGGGCAGACAATACGGTGAACCTGCAGGAAACGGGCAGTGGGATAGGACTGATGCTGACCAAGCAATTAGTGGAGCTGCATAAAGGCACTATCAGCTTTTCGAGCAAAATAAATTCCGGCACAGTGTTTAAAGTCTCTTTCCTGCTGTCAGACCATTTCACGGCAAAAGAGAAAATAAATGAAATGCAGGATCCTGTTCGCGATACACAGGACAAAAAAAGCAGGAAAGGTACGCAGCTGCTCATTGTAGAAGACAACATTGAGTTATTAAATTATTTAAAGAAAGCGCTTTCTGAATTTTATAACATTGATACAGCAATAAACGGAAAAGAGGCATTGAAGCTGGCAAAGCAGCATAGTTACGATCTTATTGTAAGCGATATTATGATGCCGGAAATGAATGGCTACCAGCTGTGCACTTCTATCAAAAACCAGGTATCAACCTGCCATATCCCTGTTATCCTGCTCACTGCCATTCACGACGACGAATACCGGATAGAAGGATACACGGTAGGTGCAGATGATTATGTACAGAAGCCGTTCAATATCATGCACCTGAAAACACGCATAAATAACCTGCTGCGCAACAGGCAGATCATAAAGAACAAGTTCGTTAATACTTTCGACAAGAGTGCCGGCAGCGCTGAGGAAGATCCCAATTTTATTTTTATTTCGAATGCCACACAGGTAGTAACCGATAATATTCAGAACCCTCAATTCTCCATAGATATGTTGTGCAATGAGCTGGCTGTAAGCCGCTCTGTATTATTCAGGAGATTAAAAAGTATTTCCGATACCGCCCCACAGGATTTTATTAAAAACATAAGGCTTAAAATAGCAGCGGAAATGCTGATGTCCAGGAAATATTCTATCAATGAAATAGCTTACATGACAGGCTTTTCGGACCCGAAATATTTCAGCACTTCATTCAGGAAAAAGTTCAGGCAGTCGCCCAGCGAATTCCTGCGTGGCAGTGAACCGGCAGATTAAGGTAAAGCCACCTGTATGGTGATATAAGTATGCAGGAGCGTTGCTGTGATAAGGCAATAGTGTACGTTCTGTATCTAAATTAAGTGACCTTAACGCACTGGCCATGGAGGCCGGTACGAGGATGAGGTATTACTGCGAAAACTTTTATGTACCCTCCTTATCTTGTTTTAATGCGGTCTTTTACGGCCATTGTTGGTATTTTTTACCAACGATACTGTGAAAAACTTTTATGCACCTCACACGAACCATTCTGGTTGTTAATAGCAATGATGGATCAGCCGGTTCAGATACTTCTGGCCAGGTACCAGATCAGGATAATGCTTATAAGTACCATACTACTTGTAAGATAGGTGATGAAGGGACTGGAGCTGGAATAGTTATCTGATTCCAGCTGTTTTTCTATCTTTTTATAATTAAAATAAGCCATAACGGCTGTTAAAGCACCTATTGCAACAAGGATCACACCTATGATGCCGGAATAGCCTGTGGGAGGAGCTGTCACCTGCTTGCCTACTATTTGGGAAACCTGCCTGATAAACATTGAAAACTTAACCACAATAAATCCGAAGCCCATGATCCCTATGCTGGTCCTGATCCACGCCAGGAAAGTTCTCTCGTTGGCGAGATGGTCGTTAGGCTTTCCCTTTTGTTTGTTATCCATCTTTTTTATATCAAACGTACATGAAACTTACCGGACTGCAAGCAGGTTTCCATTCATAAATGAAGCAATATATCTTTTCCCCCTAGTTTCGCCTTTAGCCCTGTGTGGTGGTCGTGGACTTGGGCAGTACAGAACTTATTTATAAAGCGGCTCATTACACTTCAATTGATATTTTCACTTTTCCTCCCAACCCTTTTTCTACGATGTCGAACAAGGTTTTCAAAGTCAGGTTGCTTCCATTGTTTTCGACTCTTGAAATGTATTCCCGCTTTTTATCCACTATTTCTGCAAGTTCAGATTGGGTCAGATGCTTTTGCTCACGGGCTTTTTTTAAAAGCACACCTATTTTAAAAGACTGAAAATCTCTTTCCAGTTTGTCTCGTCTTTCAGTTCCTCTTTTCCCGTAAACGTTTTCTTTTATCTCTTTCCAGCTCTTAGTTTCCATTTTCTTTTGATTTTTGTTCGTAATATTCAGCCATTATCCTTAGTGCTATCTCGATCTCGTTCCTGGGTGTTTTTTGTGATTTCTTTTGAAATCCATTTATCAAAATAACCAACCTGTCTCCGTCAAAAAAACAAAATACCCTCCAGATGTTTGAGCTGAGCTGAATTCTCGCTTCATATAAACCATCAGACCCTGTCAAATGTTTTAAATAGTTTTGAAGGGACACGTTCAAGGGTTTCGATAGCTTCGATTATCTTGAATATTTTATCCTGAACTTTCTTTGGTTGCTCTAAAAGAAAATCCTCGAAATAGTTTTTAAAAGCTATAACGGACCTTACCTTCACCTTACGAAGGTGATTTAAAAGTTACTTCCTGGCAAGTTTTTGGTTTTTATTTTCCTGGCCCTGAAAAACTCATGAAGTCACTTTTCCCACTGCCCATTGCAATGCTTATATCTGCTGTATTTCTTTAATAGCCTGCACTGAAGTTTCTATGGAAATACTATCAACGCCTGTTGTGTACGTATGGAATTGATTTGTGCAATACAATTTATTTTATAGCAATAAAAATGTCTACTTCTGAATTTTCCCCATTTCGCGACTTCTCTCCGTAAACTTCAAAATCATAAGTATAACTTCTGTGAAGCTCACTATCCCGTTCCCATATTTCCTGCCATGTTTCAGCAACTGCTTGTGGCATTACACCTTTTGCAGTAAACTGTTTGAATTTTTGATGTTCAAAGGCTCTTCCAACAAGTCCATCCGGAATTTTATCAAGCGAAGAAACTTTTAAGCCGATTATTGTTGTGTATGTCCCTTTATAATCACTCTCATAATCAGTATAAACCGAATATACATCATTGCTTAGCTTAGCCGGGATTTTAGCGATGATATCTTCGGCATAAAATCTTCCCCAAAGCTGTCCTAAATCCGCTGCTGCTTTTCCGTTCTCATTTGTTGTTGTAATCGATATTCCAATGATTTTAAGATAACTCATCTGCCGGTAATTTATTTTTAAAGGAAAAATATTTATTTGATTCAGCGCATCTTTTATTCTATCTTTTTCAAATGCTCGTCATAAAGCCCTGTTAACAGGCTGTTCCCTTTCTTATCTGTTTTAACGCCTCCGTATTTTGCCCTTTCATATTTTGCTGCCTGTCCTTCCTGGAAAAAGAAAGATTCTGCTCCAATATTAATGCTCCACTGATCAGGAGAAGTATATTCAATAAGCTGTTCTCCTTTATTCAGGGGTGTTCGGTCTTTTTGAAACCTGGCGCTCCGGGCTATATTGTTAGAGTCGGGCTGAACAACACAATATCCGCGTTTTGCAATGTTTTGTGAGCCTGCATTTTCCGAAATTTTATAACGCAGGGCCATATAGTCTCCCTGCATTAAAGAGCGGGGATCAACCGGCGCAAGCTCCAGTAATACCAGCTGCCCGTTCTTTGATAATTCCTCTTTTTTTGCAACGGAATAATTGAAATAGACCAACAAAAAAATGAGGTTCAGCAGTATAATGAGCCATTTATATTTTTTCATTTGCAGCCAGTTTCTTATGAGTGAATAAATAAAGCGCCGTAAAGAAAACACCTGATGAGAACAGGAGTATGGATTTGGTCAGCAGTGTAAGAGTGAGGTCGTAATAGTACTGTGAAATAAAATATATAAAAGCCATAATACCCAGCACCAACCCTGTTTTATAGTTCACTAAAAAACTGAGCAGGATGATCAAAAGGGCTCCGGGTATGGCGGGCGACAGCACGGTGGGTAATAGTGTAAGAACAGTGAAAATACAAATGATGACCTTCTGCGAGGTTTTGGTTATGTTCAATACCCTGAACAGTGTAAACTCCCAATAAATGATCGTGGCAATAATGATCACAGAGGACAGCCAGATATAGCCTGGCGATACAGGCAGTAGACCTCTTTTGCCAAGACATATCAGCCCTGCCAGGAAGGATAGGATCATCCCTGTTTTAACCGGATCATAAAGCCTGGACAATGCTTTGCCGGCGGTAATTATTTTGGCCTCTTTCAGAAAGAGATATGTTACTAACAATGCGAGTGCAGCAACATAAATATGAGTAAGGTCGTAAGCTTTATTTAATATGATGAGCGTTAAAATACTTCCGTTCATTACAAGGACAGAGAGAAAGGACAGCATATAGCTTTGAACTACACATAATGTGAAAATAGCAATAAGAATAAAAACAACGCTGATTGTACTTCCGGACACTTGTAGTTTTCCTAACCCGAACCCCAGGAGGATAAAACCTATGATGAAGGATGAAACGCTTAATGTGTCCATAAGCATTTTATCATATTTCCTGTTGATGACAATAGCTCCGGCTATGCAAATCGCCCCAAGAATCAATTGACCTGCACTTGAATTGTATAATCCTGCAATAAAAAGAAAACCTAAAAAGGCAAAGCTTGCCAATATCCCTCCTGAAACGGACAGTATTTTTATGGTCAGCGACTGGTGGTAGCTGTTTTTTTGATAGGCGGCAACAATAGCCTCTTCGTTGTATTGCAGCTCCTTTTCTTCAGTGGTTTGCAAATGTTCAAGCAGGTGCTGTATGTTGTCTTTATTTCTCATTTCTCCATTTCTTTTGAATATCGATCAGGGATTTAATGACCAACGTAACACTGGCTATAATAAACAGGCTGACTAAAAGGAACATCATTTCTCCGTCTGATATTTTGATGAGGAAGGCGGATCCGATAACAATAAGACTGAACGGAATAGCCGAAAGATAAAATATGCTTTTTGTTTTCAGCCCGTGCCAGATGCCTGATGCAAATGCTATTGAGGCAAGTAGGATCAATACAGGGAGGGATGCTTTATGATTGTCAAAAATCCCGATAATGATACCTATAGTAGCGTATGTTACAGCGGCCAGTGCTACTGTATTTAAGAACCAGCCGGGTATGTTTACCGTTTTCCTGTTCCTGGAAATCAAAATAGCAGTAACCGGCACGGCTGCGTTAATGATAAAGAGCAAGGTGAACACAAAGACTTCCGACCAGTTGCCCGCAACCTGCTGTGCGTATAGAATAAATGTTGTATTAATGAGCAGGAGATGAAGCAGCCATAAGGGCGCAAACCCAGAAACGATAACCCATAGTGTTATAAGTAGTGTCCAGGCTAAAAAGAAGTCGTATGCATTTGCTCCTGTCTGGTAAACCTGTCCAAATACGGCGAACAGAGCGCCCACTAAAATCGCTGAGCCTGTAAGTATGATATGCCTGGTAGTGATATTGATCTTAGGTAATAATACAAGGCATGTTGTTGCAACGATCAGTAGTTCTATAAGCCCCATTTTTGCAAATCTGTGCAGATCTGCCCAATTGTAGGCAAAGAAAAAAACGATACCCGATACCATAAAACCGATGCCCAGGCTGATAAAAAACAACTGGAGGAACTTTTGCCAGGCTTCTTTATTGTTATATACGTTTTCTTTCAGCGCTTTGTCTGTACCTTGCTCAGTAAGGTTGCTATGCCTGCTGATAATATAAATATCTTCCCGTTGTATATTTTGCATTCGGGTTTTCTTTTAAAAATGAAGTCCCTTCGCCAGGTTCAGGGAAATATTTTTGTTATATGGTCAAGCTCTTTATTTTACAGCCCTTTCCTCCGCTCTGCCCATAATTCATTAAAGGATTTTTTAGGGAATATGAGCTTGCTGCGATCTTTGGTCCAGGCGCCTGCAATAGAGTTGATCACTTTTGTTTTTATATTACCGTTGGCCATATTCATCCATCTGCGCTTCAGCATTCCTGTCTTCCACATTTTCCAGGCTACTTTTTCTGCCAAAGGCGCATAGCCCTGCTGCTGTGCTTCGTGGCGGTTTTCCAAAAGCAGCTCGTGAAGATTTATTCTTACCGCACATACTTCGGTACAGTTACCGCAAAGCGAAGAAGCATGGCTTAAATGCTTCCATTCCTTCATAGGCTTTAAGTGCGGTGTGATAACAGACCCGATAGGGCCGCTGTAAGTAGTATCATAGGTGTGACCGCCTATATTTTTATAAACAGGACAGGCGTTTAAGCAGGCCCCGCAGCGGATACAGTACAGGGCCTCACGTGTTTTTTCATTAGCCAGCATATTGGTGCGCCCGTTATCCAGCAGTATCACATACATTTCTTCCGGGCCATCAGTTTCTCCCGGTTGCCGGGGCCCGGTAACGATTGTACTGTAGGAAGTGATACGCTGCCCTGTTCCAAAAGTGGCTAAAAGCGGCCATAATAATGCAAGGTCTGTCATTGACGGGATCATTTTTTCAATACCCACAATTACAATATGTGTTTTGGGCATGGAGCAGCTTAATCTTGCGTTCCCTTCATTTTCGGTAATGGCAATACCACCAATATCCGCAATGATAAAATTAGCTCCCGTAACGCCTACTTCAGCTTCAGCATATTTCTGGCGTAGTCTGTCGCGCGCTATCAGCGTTAATTGTTCCGCGCTAAGGTTTGGGTCGGTTCCCAGTTTATCGGCAAACAGCCGGGCTATATCAGCCTTGCTTTTATGCATGGCCGGTGTTACAATATGATAAGGTGTTTCGCCATCTAACTGCTGGATGTACTCTCCCAAATCAGTTTCTATACTTTCAATACCCTGTGCTTCCAGGTGTTTGTTCAGGTGTATCTCTTCTGTAACCATGCTCTTGCTTTTAACCAGCGTGCTGCAATTTTTTTCTTTGCAGATGGCTACAATCTCGTCAATAGCCTGCTTTGAATCTTCGCACCAGATCACTTTGGCCCCGCGGCCTGTAATAAGCGCTTCAAAATTTTCAAGCTGCTGGTCCAGGGTCTCCATCGCTTTCCACTTTAAGTTTTTGGCACGCTCCCGGGCAAGGGATACATTGCTGAACTGTTTTTTGCCTGCAGGCACAGAAGCATTGTACCGCCCGATATTGAAGTTAATAACCTGGCGGTGGTCTCTGTCTGCTGCTTTTTCTTTGCTTTTCTTCTGGAAGGCTATTGATGAGTGGGACATATCGGGAATAACAGATAAAGATTAAGGATGCAAGGGTTTACTCAGGCGCCGTTTTCATGTGCGGCCACAGCCTGCTCCAGCACTTCATAAAAAGCTGCTCCGTATTTTCTTATTAAAGGCTCTTTTAAAAACTGGTACACCGGAACTTTTAATTTTTCTCCCAGCTTGCACGCCGGGCTGCACAGCTTTTTACGTGGTTCGTAATTAAGGCGTTCATAATCGCCATGCTTGCCTTTATAGGCTATTATAGGATACAGGTGGCAGCTGATAGGCTTTTTCCATTGTATTTTTCCATCATTATAAGCCTGCTCAAAAGCGCATTTAATAAGACCATTGCTTTCGCGATAAGCATAAACGCAAATTTCATTATCGCTGGGCAGGGTAGGGGTTACCCAGCCAAACTCATCATCATACACATATCTGCCATTTTTTTCTACTTCCTCAATGGCATCTTTAGTCATATAAGGCTTAATTATTTCGTAGTATTTATCTACTTCTTCCAGTTCCTCAACACTTAACGGAGCGCCTGCATCACCGTCTTCGCAGCAGGCGCCTTTACATTTGGAAAGGTCGCACACAAACTGAGCCTCCACCACATCGTCACTAAGTATTTTGTTGTCGATTATAATCATTATGCAAAAGTAATGCAGTGGATTGATCCGGCGCCTTTATTATTCCTTCGGTTTTATGATCACCTGTGCTTTTTTAACCCTGTTCCGCTCCACTTCAAGCACTGTAAATTCAAAATCGCCTGAATGAACTATGGTACCCTCATGAGGAAGCTCACCGGATATTTCATTGATCAGCCCGCCCAGGGATTCATTATCTCCGCGTACCGCATCAAATGTATTTACAGGAAGCTGCATGATCCTGCACACATCGCGCAGCATGGTATGGCCTTCAAACAGGTAGGTATGATCGTCTACTTTTTTGTTGTTGATCTCATCCTCATCAAACTCGTCTTTTATATCACCAATAACTTCCTCCTGTATATCTTCCATAGTAACAATACCGCTGGTTCCGCCAAACTCATCCACTACTATAGCAAAGTGTACCCGCTTTTTTTGAAACTCTAAAAGCAGGTCTTCTATAAGCTTGGAGTCGGGAACAAAGTAAGGCGATCTGATCACAGAGTGCCAGTCAAAATCTTCATCGTATAAATGAGGAATCAGGTCTTTTGTGTTGAGAATGCCTTCAATTTCATCAAGGCTCCCTTTATATACCGGCAGGCGTGAATATTGCAGGTCTTTTATTTTTTCAATCAGCTCAGTAAAAGGCATATTGTATTCTATACCGCTTACATACAAACGGCTGCGCATTACTTTCTTCACTGATATCTTACCAAACTTCACAATGCTTTTCATGATATTTTTCTCTTCCGGGGAAACTTCATCATCAGTCTGCACGTCAATTGCTTCATCAAATTCCTGGAGGCTGTTGGCTTCGGCATTATCGGTGCCAAGTACTTTGCCAAGGCCATCAGCAACAGAAACAATCCCTTTACTCATCCTTCGCAATATATAATGAATGATCTCTACAATGAACAGCAATACAGGCCACTCGTAGGCAAAGCGTAAGCTGTTTTGCCTGGCCCATACACGGGGAAATATTTCCAGCGGAAAAATGATCAGGAATGCAATAAGCAGCCATTTTAAAGCAATGGAATAGCCGCTGTGCAAATATTCCGGCGGCGTGTATTGATTAACCAGGTAATTGGTCAGGATAATAATACAGATATTCAGGATGGTCTTGGATATAACCATCGAAGTGTACACTTCTTTAGGTTCGTCCAGCAGGTCAATGATCCTGCGGGCGGCAGGCTGCTGCCTTGTTTTTAAAAGGTCTATATCTTTTTCACTAAGAGAAAAAATAGCAGCCTGTGAGCCGGCAACTGAAAAAGACAGGAATATAAGCAATAACAGCACTACCACCAGAACGGTGCTGCTTTGCGCAGTTACCTGCAGCTCTGTCTGCAGTAATTTGTTCAGCAATAAGAAAGCAAATGCAGATGTATCCAAAACAAAAATTAATTAATAAAATTTAATATAAATGTAGTTGCATTTATATTAAAAAGAAGGCGTCCCGCTTTTTTTAAAAACTAAGGGTGCCGGATTCATTGTCGTCTGTTGCCGGAGGGTCATTTGGCCCCTGTTCATCATGCTCATGGGAAAGACCTTCTGCTTTTTTATCCAGCATGATCAGGTTTTCCCCTACCACTTCGGTAATATATTTTTTTACACCATCCTTATCTTCCCAGCTGCGTGTACGTAATCTTCCCTCAATATACACCAGGCTGGATTTGTGCAAAAATTTCTGGGCAAGATCTGCAAGGCCACGCCACAGAACAACCGTATGCCATTCGGTTTGCGATATCAGCTTTCCTGACCGGTCTTTAAAAGTTTCCGTTGTAGCCAATGGAAATTTTGCAACGGCAATATTTCCTTCAAGCAGTTGCACTTCCGGATCTTTACCCAAATTACCAATCAACATTACGCGATTAACCCCTCTCATAGTAAGTATAAAATTTTTCTTATGTAAGTATGTATGAAGCTATAGTACAATAAAATTAATTTTTTTTAGGCATTTGGAAAAATTAATGCTGTGTCCCGGTTTTTTCCGGGTAGCTTGTATGGTTCTGGCCGGTATCATTGCTGTTCTCTAAAAAGTCGTTAATGATTTTAGGGAACGAGTAGCTTTTTAAGTCCTTAACCGGTACCCAGTCATAAGTTTTCAGAGCCGGAGGTTTTTGATCAGCATACACCCGCACCATTCTGGCATGAATATTTTGATGGGTAAGCTTTTGCCTGTAAGTGGTATCATCTGTTTTTAAAGTAGCTCCTTCGGTAACCCAGCCCAGGTTCCTGGCAGCGTTGACAGCCTGTTCCGGGGCAGTGTTTTCTGTAAGCTCAACTACCGGAAATTCGTGCAGGTGGCGCCAGATGTCTTTTTCTGTCCTTTCGCGTATAGCTATTTTATTTTGATGTTGTACCAGGAAAAAACAGAAGAACCGGTTTCGTTGCTTTAGCTTTTTCTCTTTTACCGGCAATGTTTCTATTTTATTTTCTGCGTAAGCAATACAGTATTTTTTAAAAATGCAGTCAAAGCATAAGGGTGCTGCCGGCTTGCAAACGGTAGCGCCAAAGTCCATGATAGCCTGGTTGTATTTGCCGGGCCTTTCCTGATCCAGGAGCTGTGCGGCCAGTTGCGTAAACTTTTTCCTTCCTGCAGTGCTGTCTATAGGATCGGTAATGCCAAATACCCTGGCCAGGATACGGAATACGTTTCCATCCACTACGGCAAAAGGCAGGTTAAAGGCAAAAGACGCAATAGCCGATGCTGTATAGGGCCCTATGCCTTTCAGGTTAAGTATTTCTTCGTAGGTACCGGGGAATATACCCTTTAATTCCTGGTGAATATATTTTGCCGTAGCAATTAAGTTCCTGCATCTTGAATAGTAACCCAAACCCTCCCACAGCTTAAATACTTTTTTTTCCTCAGCAAGGGCCAGGTGGCTGATGGTAGGAAAGTGCTGAATGAAACTATTATAGTACGCCAAACCCTGTTCTACCCTTGTTTGTTGCAGGATAATTTCACTAAGCCATATCTTATAAGGATCCTTTTCTTCCTTCCATGGCATTTGTCTTTTATTCCTGGTTTCATGCCACCTTAATAACAATTTTGAAAATTTGCTGGAAATCAGATCTTTATGTGTTAAATTGTTCAAAAGTTTTTATTTATTTTACAGAAAGGAAAAAATTGGATTAATAATTGTTTATATCTTAGAAGTATTATTCGTAAAATGCTGTTTTACAATTTAAATTAATAGTTAAAATAATATTAAATCTATGCGAAAAGCGGACTTGGTCAACAAAATTTCTGACAAAACCGGTATCCCCAAAGTAGATGTACTGGTTACCCTGGAAACAATGTTCAAAGAGGTGAAAGACACCCTGGCTTCTGGCGAAAACATTTACATTCGTGGTTTTGGCAGCTTTATTACTAAAAAACGGGCTGCAAAAATCGGCCGCAATATTAAGAAAAATATAGCCGTTCACATTCCTGAACATTATATTCCGGCCTTTAAGCCTGCAAAGGAGTTTAGCATCGAAGTAAAAAAACTAAAAGAGCCTAAGCCAGACGATGGACCGGGAGAAGATGGTGAGGATTAAGCTGTATCTCTAACTACAACAGATAAGCCGCCCCAGACTTTTATCTTTCGTTTTAAACAATTTGTATTGTATTGGGGTTAACTTTGCAGTCCAAATTTATTTGATTGTGAAAAAACCTCAATATTTAACTATTTTCATAGCTGTTGCTGTGCTGTGCCTGCTTTGGGCTTTTGGAAGCATCAAATCCAATCCAACATCTGCCCACGAGGGACACGCTCATGAAGACGGTCATGACCACCCGGCTCCCGCCTCTGCCGGGGGAGGGGTATTAATATCTTCATTTTCAATTGATAGCGCTTTGGGGGCCGCTAAAAATAAATTGTCAAAGGAAAATATATCCCGTATAGACCAGCTTGAAGCTTCGGTTGCTAAGGCGGGGGGCTCTCAACAGAAATTACATGCTTATCACCAGCTTTCGGGGTACTGGAAAGACAGTATAAAAGCATTTATACCCTATGCCTGGTATATTGCTGAAGAAGCCAGGTTGGAAAATTCAGAAAAAAACCTCAATTTTGCAGGCCATTTGTTTTTGAACAATCTGCAGCATATAGAAAATGCAGAAATGGCAAGATGGATGGGACTACAGGCAAAAGACCTGTTTGAAAGATCTTTGAAGCTTAATCCCGGCAACGACTCGGCAAAAGTAGGTTTAGGCGCTACTTATATGTTTGGCGGAATATCCAATGCCCCTATGGAGGGTATTGCTAAAATACGGGACGTGGTAACTAAAGACAGCACTAATGTGTATGCGCAAATGACTTTGGCAATGGGCTCGCTTATGAGCGGACAAACTGATAAAGCCAAAGAGCGCCTTGAAATAGTTACACGGCTGGATCCTGAAAACCTGCAGGCAGTATTATTGCTGGCAGATGTTTACGAAAAGCAGGATAATAAACAGGAAGCTTTAAAATTTTATCAGAAAGCATTACCACTGGTAAGTAACCATGCGGAAATGAAAACTGAGCTTGAAAAAAGGATTATTGCTTTAAAAAAGCAGAATTAACTATTATTAAACAATATTAAAATTATTTGAACTATGCCTTGTGGTAAAAAAAGAAAACGTCATAAAATTGCAACTCATAAGCGCAAAAAAAGACTAAGAAAAAACCGTCATAAGAAGAGATAAGCTCTTTTTATACAAAAAAATATATTCTGCATAAAGCCCCATAGCGGGGTTTTATGTGATTATATCCGTTTTCATACACTTTATCGTTATATGCATTTTTCCAGCCTTTAAATGCCATATACTTTTTTCTGCCTGCATTAAAATAACGTATAAAGTAGGTTAGGTTTACTTAATAAGACATAGCCATGTTCATAGGTAATGAATAAAGAAATTGTAATTAATGCCGCTCCTACCGGTGTTGAAATAGCTTTGTTGGAAGATAAGAAGCTGGTAGAGTTGCATAGCGAAAAAAGCGATGCCCGTTTTGCTGTTGGCGATCTTTATCTGGGCAAGGTAAAGAGGCTTATGCCCGGGCTTAACGCTGCATTTATAGATGTAGGTTTTGAAAAGGATGCATTTTTGCATTATACTGATCTGAGTCCCTACGCTAAGTCACTATTGAAATTCACCAATCTGGCCATGTCGGCTACAGATGCAAATCCGGTTGATTTCTCAAAATTCGATGTGGAGCCAGAGATAGTAAAAACCGGCAAGATCAGCGAAGTTTTGGGGGGTAAACCGCATGTTCTGGTGCAAATACTAAAGGAGCCTATTGCGGCAAAAGGTCCGCGCCTGAGCTGCGAGTTATCGCTGCCCGGCAGGTTTGTGGTAATTACCCCTTTCAATAATATAGTTGCAGTATCTAAAAAGATCCATTCTTCCGAAGAAAGGAAAAGATTGCAAAAAATTATTGAGGCAGTAAAGCCTAAAAATTTTGGTGTAATTGTAAGAACGGCTGCCGAAGGTAAAAATACCGCAGAGCTTTATGAAGACCTGGGCAACCTGGTGAATATCTGGAAAACGGTGCAGCAAAACCTGAGAGGGGCAGTAGCGCCTACTAAAATTTTCAGCGAGCAGAACAAAACCAATAGCATCCTGAGGGATTTGTTAAGCGCCGATTACAACCGCATTGTCACCAACGATAAGAATATTTTCAACGAAACCAAAAATTATATCCAGCGTATTGCGCCCGAAAAAGCAGAAATTGTTAACCAGGCGCAGGGCAATGTATTTGATACACTGGGTATTACCAAGCAGGTAAAGGGCTCTTTTGGAAAAACAGTAACTCTTAACAGCGGCGCTTACCTGATTATTGAGCATACTGAGGCCCTGCATGTTATTGATGTGAACAGCGGCTATAAAAATGTAGGTAATAACCAGGAACAGAATGCGCTCGAAACCAACCTGGAAGCTGCTGCTGAAATTGCAAGACAGCTCAGGCTGAGGGATATTGGCGGGATCATTGTGGTTGATTTCATTGATATGAAGCTTGCCGAAAATAAGAAAAGGCTGCATGAGGTGATGGAGGAAGTAATGACAGCAGACAGGGCCAAGCACTCGGTATTGCCTATATCAAAATTTGGTTTGATGCAGATAACGCGGCAGCGTATGCGCCCCGAAGTAAACATCAATACCCAGGAAGTATGCCCCAGCTGTAATGGCAGCGGCAAGATATCTTCTACATTAGTGCTGGAGGATGAAATTGAAAAGAACCTGAGCTATCTTATTACACATAAGCATAAAAACCTTAAGCTGGTGGTACACCCCATTATGTACGCCTATTTAACCAAAGGCCTTTGGTGGAGCAGTAAATTAGCTAAATGGAATAAACACTTTGGGCAGAAAACCCGGTTAGAAAAAAATACTTCCTATCACCTTACAGAGTATCATTTTTTTGATGCTAATGATGAGGAAATAAAGTTTTAATTTTTATTAAGGAGAAACCGGAAAGGTTTTAGCTGCTCTTTTTGTACGGCTGCCAGTATTTTACTTCTTTTGGAGGTAATACGGTTCCTGTTTACCAGTTCATGGGCGTTACAAAACCCGTCTATATTATCAACACGGGCAATAACTGCGTTAAGGTATTCTTCCCCGGGCGTTACAGACCGGGCGTCTTTTACCAAAAAAATAATATCTCTGTTATACTTATTCATGAAAGCGCTTCCATGCAGTATTGCTCATAAAATAACAATAGCTGCACAGCCATTGTTGCATCTTTTGACAACCGTTTTACCAATATCAAAGCACCGTCGTAATATTACGAATGGTAAATTTACTTTATTTTACAATTAATTATTCCTAAAGCTTCAAATTTGTATGTTAATTTTTTGATCTGAATCAATGCCGCACTTCCAAAAGCTGAAAATACTGGTGGCTCCGCTGGATTGGGGACTGGGACATACTACCCGGTGCATTCCCCTCATCCATGAATTATTAAAGCAAGGTGCTGAAGTATTATTGGCTGGTAATGAGGTTCAGAAAAAAATACTGGAAGCAACATTTCCGCAATGCCCTTTTTTACCGTTGAACGGCTATAATGTAAAGTATGCCGGCAGCGGCGGTGGTTTTATGATAAAAATGATGCGCCAGCTTCCGCGCATTCTGTCTGTGATAAAGGCTGAGAATGCCTGGCTGAAGCAGGTAATAGCTCACCATAATATTGATGGAGTGATAAGTGATAACCGGTTTGGGCTTTATCATGCAGGAACGCCCTGTATTTTTATGACGCACCAGCTGCAGGTAAAAACCGGTATGGGCAAGGCTGCAGATATATTGGCGCGAAACATCAATTACAGGCAGATCAAAAAGTTTTCTGCCTGCTGGGTACCTGATTTTGAAGGAGCTGTTAACCTGGGCGGGGAGCTGTCTCATCCCGCAATTATGCCTGTTACCCGGTATCGGTACATTGGCCCGTTATCCCGGATGGATTATACTGACAGCCAGGGTTCCCCCAAACATATCCTATTCATCCTGTCCGGCCCCGAGCCGCAAAGGACGATTTTAGAAAACAAAGTTTTCGGGCAGATTGAGCATAGTAAGGCTCCTGTAGTGATTGTAAGAGGGATGCTCCTGGATACAAAGCCTCCTGTTTTTAAAAATGCAATAATATATAATCACTTGCCTGAAAATGAGCTGCAGCAGCTTATGCAGGAAGCTGAATATATTGTATGCAGAAGCGGGTACAGCTCTGTTATGGACATTAATGCAATGAAGGCAAAGGCCATACTGATACCTACACCCGGCCAAACCGAACAGGAGTACCTGGCGACCCATCTGATGAAGAACAAATTTGCGGTAAGCGGCAGCCAGCAGGCTTTTGATGTGCGTAGCTTATTTGAAAACGCAGGCCGGTTTTCTTATGAAGGATTTATTAAACCGGATGCCCGTCTTTTATCTGAAGCCATAGATATATTTTTAGCGGATTGCAGAACAGCGCGTTCTGCAATCCGCTGAAGCAGGTTAAAATTTAAACATAAAACCAACTCCCAGCATAGATTTTATCTGCGTGGCAGGGGAGGTATTGTCGGGGCCAAACAGTTTTGCATCATCATCATAGATCATGTCAAGGCTGTAGGTAAGCGTAAGGTATTTGGTAAGCTGCATATTCAGCATATTGGTCCAGTAAAGGTCAACGTTTTGCGGATTTTCCAGGTAGTTGGAATAAAGATCCAGGCGGCTTTTATAAGAAAACGTTTTATTGATCTCTTTCCTGTAGTTTAAAGATGCAAAGGCGCCGAACTCGGTTTTGGCATGTTTACCGGGATCTACTCCATACGCCCCTGCAGCAGACAGGGAATCATTTGTTACAATGGTCCACCTTACAGTAGCGGGAGAAATAAAGGCAGAAAATGCTTTATCAGGCTTCCATTCAAAACCCGGGCTTAGCAAAACATAAGCAGGTGACAGAAAGTTAGAGCTAAGAGTGCGGTTGCCGTCACCATCATAAGTATAACCTCTGAACATTTGTGAGCGGAAGTTGAATAAAGCACCGGCATTCCATTTTTCCGAAATGGCATAGCCATATTTGGAAACCAGGTCTATACGGTCATCATTTTTTCTGCTTCCTAGTGAAGTGGTATTCATATAACCCAGGTTGACATCAAGGGTATTGTCCCAGCTGTGTTTATTTTTTTTATAAAAAGCGTAAGTGCTGAGGTTGCCATTTATAGCAAGAGAAAATTTATCACCACCTGCGGCCCAGTTGCTTAACGAGCCCTGCGCTGCGTTTAGCCCAAAGAACCCTCCTGTTTTCCATACTTTAGAAGAGGTATCGTTAGGATCTTTTTTTATTTCCCGCTCAGCTTCTTTTTTAAGATTTTTTACTGTTGCGTCCTGCGAAAATGCGGTCATACCGCATAGGACGGTAATTACAAATAATACTTTTCTCATATCTGTTATTGTTGGCTGCAAAAATAGGTATCTAATCATGAATAGATTATAGGAAATAAAATTTATATTTGAAACGGTGGTTTTGGAATACTGACTTGCTGCAGGCAAAATTTTTAGTATAACTGCTTAAACAGGTACTAATACTTTAGGAACAGATTTATTGCTTTTGATGCAGGAGAGGAGCAGATCTTGCCTGATGAAACAGTTATCTGCAACGCAAATGTAATGCAAACAAAAAACCTCCGCTGTAAGCGAAGGTTTAAAGTGCTGTAGGGGGAGGGGTCGAACCTCCACGAGGCGGTTAGCCGCAACACAAAGTTCAGTGGTCAATCCTGGTCGGCCTGACGGTCGGCTCTATGTTGTGTTTATCCCGTGATCCTCACCCTCGAGACAAGAGGGCATGTCTGCCAAAAATTTCATCACCCCACAATTTTTAAGAAC
>JAPUDO010000102.1 GCA_027493055.1 Niabella sp.
ATTTTATCTACCGTATCTGTTGGCTGGTGATAATCGGCTTTCAGCATACCATCGTAAAAGAACAAAACCGGAACCCCTTTCCTCGCAAAGTTATAATGATCGCTCCGGTAATAGATTTTGTTCGGGTCATTGGGGTCATCAAATTTATAATCAAGCACCAGTTTTGTGTACTTATTGTTCATGCCCTCGTTTATTTTAGGCAGATCGGTACTAAGCTTATTGTGGCCAACAACGTACACATAGTTCAGCGTGTCCGCCAGCATTCTTTCCGTATCTACCCGGCCAATCATATCTATATTTAAGTTGGCCGTGGTTTTTTCCAGGGGATAAACAGGATTTTCAGAATAATACTCCGATCCCCATAAGCCCTTTTCCTCTCCGCTAACCAGCATAAATACTACTGTCCTGCGCGGGCCTTTACCTTCTTTTTTTGCTTTAGCAAAGGCTTCTGCCATATCTATCACCGCAACAGTTCCCGATCCGTCATCATCAGCGCCATAATAAATATTGCCCTTATCGTCCATGCCCACATGGTCGTAGTGTGCTGTAATAAAAAGATATTCATCTTTTTTGTCAGACCCTTCTACCATACCTACTACGTTGCTTACGGTTGCAATCTTTCTGCCTGAAGTATATTTTATAGCAATCTCTGCAGGGGTTGTTATGGGGTCTTTTATTTGTGACTCTACTAATTCCTCAATTTCTTTAATGTTCTTCCCGGTTTTAGAAACAATATTATCATTGATATAAAATACAGGAATGGCGCTGCTTTCCTGCTGAGCAGCCGCATCAGGCCTGGGCCTGTAAGCGTTGTTCAGCATTTGCTGCGAAGGCAGCTTTTCTGAAATAATTAAAACAGCAGCGGCGCCTTTCTTTTTAGCATTGGCTATTTTATTGGCAGTAAATGCCGGTGATTGCCTTCGGGATTTATTGGTGGTAAAGCCTTTGGGCTGGCCATTAAGCAAAATAACCAGTTTGTCTTTTACATCAGCGTCTTTATAATCATCCCGGGTTTCATCAACAATTCCGTAGCCAACAAAAACATATTCCGAAAAATCAAGATCGGCACGCTGAGGCATTTGCAGCCAGGGCGCAAAGTCTGTCCCCGGTGTAAAGTCTGTCCCTGCAATATGAAGGGAAAGCGTTGAAGTACTGTCTTTTTCAAGGTCGTAATACTGGCGGTAGCTCCCGTTGTTACCGGGTTTTACACCAAAGGACCGGAACTGGGACTCAATATACTCAGCTGCTTTTTCAAGTCCGGGAGATGGCGTATTCCTGCCTTCCATTTCGGCGCCGGCAATAATGTTCAAATGTTTTTTAAGGTCGGCGGTGGTGATTGTTTTAGCATACGGTACGGGATCTGCTATTTTTTGTGCCGGTACACTGGCATATGAAAATACACCTGCTAATAAAAGTACGCTTTTTATCATGTGAATTTTTATAGTTATAAATAAGATATTTCAGAGAACGGTTTAAACCCCCTTACTCTAAAGATCATACCGCTATTTTGTTAACACGGTCTTCATGCCGCCCGCCTTCAAAAGCTGTATTGAGAAACATATCTATCATTTCTCCGGCTGTATCTTCAGAAATAAACCGGGCGGGTATGCAAAGAATATTGGCATTATTATGTTTGCGGGCAAGGGCAGCTATTTCATCGTCCCAGCAAAGCGCAGCGCGGATGCCCTGGTGTTTATTAGCGGCAATAGCCACGCCGTTGCCGCTTCCGCATAATAAAATACCCAGTGCATATTCACCGCTTTCAACAGCATTAGCTACGGGGTGCGCAAAATCGGGATAATCAACGGAGTCTGAAGAGGGCGCGCCAAAGTCTTTAAAACCAAGGTCTTTTCCTTCTATAAATGAAATAACAAATTCTTTCATCTCAAACCCGGCATGGTCCGAGCCTATGGCTACTGGTTTTTTAAGATCAAATATTGTTTCCATAACAATTACATTTAGCTCCACTCCTGGATGGATTCTTCTGCATTCTTTTTCTCTCCTTTGGCGGCAAGAGAGATGCTTATTTCAAAAAGCAGGTATAACGGCGCTGCCACAACAGCCAGGCTGAAAGGATCTGTTGTAGGGGTTATAATAGCCGCTGCTATCAAAATTACAACAAAAGCATGACGCCTGAACTTGCGCAGCATTGCAGCTGTTACAATACCGGCTTTTGCCAATAGAAGAATCAGCAAAGGCAACTGGAATAATAAGCCAATTCCAACGGTTGTGTATATAACATTTTCAAGGTAATCAGTAAATAAAGGCCTTATCTCAATCATATCACTCAGCTTATAGTTAAAATAAAAATTAACCATCAGCGGTGTTAATATAAAATAGC
This sequence comes from Niabella sp., assembly GCA_027493055.1. GTDB lineage: Bacteria > Bacteroidota > Bacteroidia > Chitinophagales > Chitinophagaceae > Niabella. Next base: position 2,342 of record JAPUDO010000102.1, read on the forward strand.
CAAATGCTACTCCTGTAAAAAACAGCATGGAAACCCAAAAAATAATGCCCCTTGTTTGCCTTGTTTCTTTTTCAGACAATGCCGGTTTTACAAAACGCCAGAGTTCCCAAAAAACATAAGGAAACGCTAATATAAAGCCGCCCATAAAGGCAACAGTGAAGTTTGCAATGAACTGGCCGGTCATGGTGTTTTCCTGAAAAACCACATTGGTAGCTTTAAAGCACAGGGATTCCCCTACACCAACTTTTTGTCCTATACGGCACATCCATTCAACAGAAATAAAATCTTTCTTCGTTGGCCCGAAAATAACATCGTCTACAAAAAAGTCGGTAAAAATAAAAACAATAATGGAGCATACTACCACAGCAATAACTGACCGTACCAGGTGCCAGCGTAATACTTCAAGGTGGTCAATGAACGACATTTCATCATTGCCATTATTTCGTTTCTCAAAAAAATCCATTAAAGCCATGTGTGTAAAAATAAGTACGCAAAGATGCAGCTTTATAGTCAATAGTCAATGATCAATGGTGAATAGCGAGTGAGGAGTGGACCGGTAACCCTACTTCAGCTTCTTCAGTTTTACCATTTCAATACGGGTATGGGTTACACCCAGTATGTCAAATTCATAATCATCTATAATAATGCGTTCTTTTTGTGCGGGTATGGTTTCGTGGTGATTGATGATATACCCCGAAAGGGTTTCGGTTTCGTGGCCCTCAAAATTTAAATCATATTTCTTCTCAAGGTAATCCAGCTCCAGCCTGCCCGAAAAGATAAACTCCCCTTCTGCAATCTGCTTTTCTACAAACTGCTCTGTATCATACTCATCCCATATCTCTCCAAACAATTCTTCCAGCACGTCTTCCATAGTAATAATGCCAGCGGTTCCACCAAACTCATCCACTACCCAGGCTATGCTTTTGGCTTCACCACTGAATTTATAAATAAGATCTACCGCATTCATGCTCTGGGGCACCGCCAGGATGCTTATCAGGATGCTTCTTATATCCGCAGGCTTTTTAAACAGGTCCAGCTGATGCACATAACCTAAAATATTATCAATTGAATCCTCATAAATAATAATGCGTGTGCGTTTGGTTTCAATGAACTTTTGCAGAAGCTCATTAACAGGTGTTTTAACATCAACGCCAATCACTTCTTTTCGCGGCACCATACATTGTTTAATCCTGATATGGGGAAGCTCCTGCGCATTTTCAAGGAGCTGGGTGCTGGTTTCCTGCTTAAAATTATCTTTATTCCCATCGGAAAAAGCAAAACGAAGCTCGCTTTTACTGAGCGGCGACTTGTTTTTATCCAGCCTTACGTTAAAAACATATTTTAATATCCAGTTGGTAAGCTTAAACATGCCTTTTACCAGTGGTGAAAAAAGCTGGTAAAAAATATCGGCAATAAAAGAAAGCCTGCTTAATAAAGAGTTGCTTTTTGCCCTGAAAACGGCCCTGGGTATAAACTCTGCAAAGATCAGCGCTACCAGCACATTGAAAAGTATTTCCAGGAAAATCTGCATCCCGCGCGAGCTGATATTAAACTGTTTCCATACCGGAGCAGCCACCTCGGCTGTAAGCAGCACAAAAATGGTCAGCGTAATAATATAGCCGGTAATGGCAACGCCTAAAAAAACAGCAGGGGTGTCTATAAACCGGCCCAGGCGGTTGCCCTTTACGGTGTCCTGCTTTCTCTTTACTTCTATATTCAGCCGGCTGGCGCTGTAAAAAGCCATTTCAATACCCGCAAAAAACATCATAAATAACAGCGATGCGGACCAGGCGATAAGTGTTACGTCCATATTCTAAAGATACAAAGGGCTTTTGAATGTAGCATGTAAAATAATAAATTTTGAATGCAGAATGATTGAGCAAAGCTAAAAAAAATGCTCCTCAGTCATTCACGAACGCTTGTTTTATGCGGATGTTATCTGCAGAACAGCATCTCCCCTGCATATCTGTTGTTTTTATAAAAAACACCCGGTTTATTGATGACCATTTCACTGTTACTGCGATTTATTTATACAATAAACTTTCAATCAATTGCAATGAAGTATAGAATCATCTCACAAACCCTAAAAATCCTGGCAATACTTGCGGGTACTTTCCTGCTGTCATCTGCCTCTTGCAAAAAAAATAAAGAAACTATAGAGGAACAGATGCCCGTATTAGGCACCTGCAAAGCTGCCGCAACCCAGGGGAAACTAACTTATTCAGTATCTGACCAATCCTATACCTATCTTACAGCCGGTGGTGGCAAAATTTTCATTCATCCTCTATCCATTCAGATCACGCATAAGGATTATTCAGGATTTATGATTGAGTTTTGGGGTGAAAAAGACGGTAAAAATGCAGGCACGCATGAAAACCTGAACGGGAAGCATATCAAGGACAGACTTGGCAATATTCGCTCTCTTATTTTTCCCGATGGCACGAAGATCACTATGAACAGTTCCGGTGTTTATAATCCGCTTATAAGTATCAGCATTTATGAGGGCAATTCCTTTCACCACATTAACCTTGCCTGTAATGTTGTTGAATATGCAGCAGCAGGGAGCGAATCTCTTATTCATACATTAGACAGCCGCGAACCCGATGGTGAAACCGGCAGTTTCGAGCTTACATCAGATGGGTTGATCTTTTTCAACAGCTACACGGAATATGAAACCGGCACCCGCGAAGAAAAAAGAGTAGATCTGGGTTCGCTGAAACGGGACAACCCTAACCAGGTAAATGACTTTTATGACGACAAAAGATTAGGGCATACCTAAAATCAGAAAAAAGTGGATTAAATAGCAAAACTATTTTGCCAAAAATGCGGCAATCAGCTTTTCTGCCTCTTCGCAGGCTTCCTGCAAGTCATCATTAACAATTAAATGATCAAAGTGATCGCTGAAAGACATTTCATATTCGGCCTTATTAACACGGGTTTGTAAAGACTCTTCTGTTTCTGTACCCCGGCTGGCCAGCCTGCGCGCCAGTTCTCTTACTGATGGCGGCTCTATAAAAACAGATAAGGAGGCTTGCGGATATTGCTGCTGTACATGAATGGCTCCCTTTACATCAATATCCAGTAAGGGATATTTTTTTTCTTTCCACAGCCGGTCCAGCTCTGTTTTCAGTGTGCCATAATATTTTCCTTCATACACCATTTCCCACTCCACAAAATCACCTTTTTGTATTTTTTGCTGAAATGCTTCAACCGTCATAAAATAATAATCTTTTCCGTTCTCTTCATAATCCCTGGGTTCGCGCGTAGCGGCCGAAACAGAAAATGACAGCTGCGGGAATTTTTCGAGCAAATAACGGGTAATAGATGTTTTACCGGCACCGGATGGCGCAGTAATGATGATGATCTTTTTATTGAAGGAAGCCATATACGCAAATTACGGCAATTGTGATGGGAGTAAAAAATTTGAGGCTTATAAGATTTATGCCAACAATGCACAAATAAGGAGCTGTAGATTGACCGGGAAAACCCGAAACCATGTAATTATATTCTCATAATGCACAGGAATCCCATCATAAAATTTCTTCAACACTTTTTCTTATGTTCTCTGCCATTTTGTGTGTAGGCAGATCGTTCTCATCACCGCCGAAGGGATCTTCAATCTCTTCAGCAATCAATTCAAGACTGGCCAAAACATAAGTAATAAAAACAACTACTGGAACCACCCAGTACCCTAACTGGAAAACATAGCCCCAGGGCAGCGTGAGCAGATAAATAAGCACAAACCGTTTAATGAAAACCCCGTAGGAAGAAGGGATGGGCGTATTTTTAATACGCTCACAAGCCCCGCAGATTTCTGTAAACGACTGCAGCTCGCTATTTAAAAACAAGAGCACTTCCCCGCTTATAGAACCCTCGCGGTAGAGCTTTTTTACATGCTCATATAGTAAGCCGGCTACCTGGTTGGGTACATGCTTTTCTGTATCTATTGCCGAAATAATCTTTTGCGTTTGTTCATTTTCATCAAAGAGCATAACACGTGTTCTTTCCTTTAATAAGTGCTGGTGCAAAGCCTGTGCGTAACCGGGAATTATTCTCCTGAAAAAAGCACGTTCTTCCTGCTGATCTTCACGTAAAACCACCGACAATTTTAACGCCAGGTTGCGCGAGTTGTTTACCAGCCCGCCCCAAAGCTTACGGCCTTCCCACCAGCGGTCATACGCGGTATTGGTTCTGAAGACCAGCACCAGCGAAATAGCAAACCCCAGCAATGAGTGCATAACGGGCAGGTTTTTAATAACGCTCTTATCTGAAAGTTTCCAGTACTCCAGTTCCAGGTAGGCAATGCCCGCAGCGTAAATGGCCAGTACTATTAAAATCCACCAAAGCTTATTAAGCACATCGGCCCTGGTTACTTTAAAAAGTACATTGGTCCAGTCTTTTGTATTGTAGTAGCGCATTGTGTATCAAAAAGTTTTGACAAAATAAAAATAAGCTGGATTTACGAGATTTATTGTTACACTCTACCATTGTTTTGCGTCTTTTATAAAAAAGCATACATATATTATGAAAAAAACGTTTTTAATCTGTAGTGTAATTTTTATTGTACTGGGCTGCATTTACTTTTTAAATGCCTGCCAGAAAATAAGTGCTGCGGAAACAGAGAATACTTCTTACCCTAAAGCACTATCCAGTTATAATGATTTTAAAGCATTGGTAGCAGAAGTGGAACAGCACCGCGCACAACGGCTGGTAACTTTTAATAAATTTATCGCTATGTCTAAAGAGCCTAAAACGATTATTTTAGACACCCGTTCGGCAGACCGGTACGAGAAAAAACATATAAAAGGCGCTGTACACCTTTCTTTTACTGACTTTACACAAACCAGCCTTAACAGGTTGATTCCCGACCCCACCACCCGGATTTTAATTTACTGTAATAATAATTTCATAGGTGACCAGGTAAATTTTGCCTCCAAAACCGCACAACCACAGTCCTCCGGTAATAGTATTCTTCAAAATACCAGGCCCGTGATGCTGGCACTAAATATTCCCACCTATATCAACCTTTATGGTTACGGGTTCAGAAATGTATATGAGCTGGATGAACTGGTAAATATTAATGATACGCGGATCGTATTTGAGGGAACCGAGGTTTCAAATTAGCCGTCACTTGCCTCATATACACGTTGAATATGGGGATGAAAAAGCTGTTTTATCAATTCCGGATGGAACTCTTATAATGATATTTTTGATGCCGGTTCATTATAAAATAACGTCAATGAAAATTATAAAAAGTGTAGAACCCCTGAACGATTATTTTTTGTTATACGAGTTTGATGATGGCACCAAAAAAAGGCTTTATGTCAGCCTTTTTTTAACAGCGAGGTATTTGAGCCTCTAAAAGACATCAATCTGTTTCATAACATAAAAACAAATGGCTACACGAAACAGTTGATCTAAGCGCAGATACACTTTGGCATATTGGAAATTAACTTTTAATCAATCAGCTAACCAACTACTCTTTTAATATCTGCTCCCAATTCCTGTAACCTTGTATCAATATGCTGGTAGCCCCTGTCTATCTGCTCAATATTCTGGATGGTGCTTTTCCCTTCGGCGCTTAATGCGGCAATTAACAATGCCACCCCGGCACGGATATCAGGACTGCTCATTGTTATCCCTCTTAGTTTTTGCTCCCGCTCCAGGCCAATGACAACGGCGCGGTGCGGATCGCAAAGAATGATCTGCGCACCCATTTCTATCAGCTTATCTACAAAGAACAACCGGCTTTCAAACATTTTCTGATGAATAAGCACACTGCCGTGCGCCTGTATGGCCGTAACCAGTACAATGCTCAGCAGATCAGGCGTAAATCCCGGCCAGGGATGATCGTAAATGGTTAATACGCCTCCGTCAAAATAGCGCTGTATAGTATAACTTTCCTGTGATGGAATATGAATATCATCGCCCCTGAAATCCATAGCAATACCCAATTGCTTAAACTTCTCGGGGATAATACCCAGGTCATTGATCCCTGCATTTTTTATAGTTATATCGCTTTGCGTCATGGCAGCCAGGCCAATAAAAGAGCCTACTTCAATCATATCGGGAAGCATGGTATGGGTAGTCCCGCCTAAATAATCCACCCCTTCAATGGTAAGTAAATTGCTGCCGATACCGCTTATTTTAGCGCCCATACGGTTCAGCATTTTACACAATTGCTGCAGGTAGGGCTCGCAGGCTGCATTATAAATAGTAGTTATTCCGGTTGCCATGGTGGCGGCCATTACGATGTTGGCCGTACCGGTAACAGAGGGCTCATCCAGCAGCATATACGCTCCTTTCAGTTCCTGTGCGGTTAAATGAAAAAATCCGTCTTCCTGGTTGTAATCCAGGCTGGTGCCTAATTTTTGAAACCCTATAACGTGCGTATCTAATCTTCTGCGGCCTATTTTATCGCCTCCCGGCTTGGGAATGAACGCTTTTTTGTAACGCGCCAGCATAGCCCCGGCAAGCATCACACTGCCGCGCAGCCTGCCGCTTTTCTTTTTAAAGTCAGCGCTATGCAGGTAATCTATATTTACATCATCGGCTTTAAAAATACAGGAGCTCCTGCTTACCCGGTTTACTTTCACATTCATTTCTGATAATAATTCTATCAGCAGGTTTACATCCAGTATATCCGGTATATTATTAATAGTAATCTCTTCCGGCGTCAGCAGCGCTGCGCTAATGATTTGCAGGGCTTCGTTCTTGGCGCCCTGTGGTATAATTGTTCCCTGTAATTTCTTTCCTCCGCGTACTTCAAATACGTTCATTAAGTATGTGTTTTTTGTAAAAACGAAGATAGGAGGAAAACGGATTGCTGGATTTCCTGTTAAAAAATAAACTATATGTTAGATACTGGTTACAAGTTCCTGGTTTCTGGTGGCGGGTTACCAGTCTTCTGCTTCCGGCTTTTGATTTTCAACCGGTAGTATAGAATTTCAATATCACCTATTTAATGACCTTTTTTCAGCCTTCCTGTTAAACTTTAAACTGGTTAAGGGTTGCCGGTTTCAGGTTACAAGTTACAAGTTCCAGAATTCAAGATTCATGTGCACCATATACCGGACATCGTGCATTGCTGGTTATAGTCTATTGTCTAAATACTCCGTACTAAAATCTAACCTCCTGTCATCCGTCAACTGTTCCCTGTCATCTTAATAATACGGGCTTATCAGCACATATACCAACACCCCGGTTATGGCAACATATAACCACAAGGGCCAGGTAATTTTTGCAATTTTTTTATGGCGGGCGTACTCGCCGGTTAAACCACGATAGGCAGTAAATAAAATGAATGGAAGAATGATACCGGCCAACGGGATATGGGTAAATAGTATGATGTAATAAAATGTTTTTAAGCCTCCTGTTCCGCCAAACCGGGTCTCGCCTGCAAAAAGATGATGGCAGATATAACTTACCAGGAACAAAATGGATAATATCATGGCAAACAGCATCAGCTTTTTATGTAACTCATATTTGCCCTTTTTTACAGCTATCAATGCAGCTACCAGCAAAACAGAAACAGTAGAATTAATAACAGCATTCAGCAAGGCAAAAATATGTACATCAAAGCCCAGGTCTACTTGCAGGTGCACCCTGCCAAGCGCTGCAACTACTAAAAATACAATTACCGAAAAGGATATAATGAGCCAGTTAGCCCTTTTGTCATTTTTCTTCCAACTAGCTTTCAGCATCTTTTTTCTTTTTAAACAGAATCATAAATAAACCCACAGCCACCGCAGCAATCAGAAATACGATGGATAACAGCTTTACCGGCAGCCCGCTTTTTTTACTTTTGTCTTTTTCAAGCGTAAGCAAAACAGCATCCCTCGAAATCCTTTTAAGATCGGCAGAGTCCAGCCCGTGATAATAGCCCCGTATATTTCGCTTGCCATCTATCAATACAAAATGATCGGTATGTATAAACGAAGTGTCAATGCCTTTTCCATCTACCAGTGCCAGCTTTAAATCATTGATGGCTAAATCATAAATCACTTTTTTATCGCCTGTAAGCAGGTCCCATTGTTCGGGATTGATCTGAAAACGATCCGCCCATTTTTTTAATTGAGCAACAGAATCTCTTTCGGGGTCCACAGAAAAGGACATATACCGGATATGCTGATTGGTTTTATCGCCTACCCGCTGAGCATTGGTAATAGCCTGCATTACCGTTCTCATATTAGTGGTGAGGGCCGGGCAAATAGTAGGGCAATGGGTGAAAAAGAAATCGGCAATAATTATTTTCCCGTCATAATCACTCAGGCTTACGGTATCCCCCATCTGATTAATAAGCCTGAAATCAGGTACTTTATGCCATTGCGTATCCGTTACCTGTTTTCCGTTCTCCAGCCGCGTGCTGACGCTGTCAGGCATATAACGGCGGGGCATTGATACTGCTTCATCACTGTAATGGCGGATAATGAAATAACAGGTAAGAGGCAATAAAAATGCCATTAACACAGCATATAAACCTTTTTTATTCAATGTAATATTATACTTTAGTGAGCAGGTTTGCCGGGAAGTTCCCCGGGCAAAAATTTTTCGCGAAATTCGTAAAATAATGCCATAGGCTGGCATGATTTCTTCTATTTATTTATTCGGTCATAACAAAAAGTAAATATTATGTTTTCAAAATTTTTCCTGGCAGTATTCATAACAGCAATTGTTGCCGGCCATAGCTGCAGCAACAAGGCGGAAACGCCTGATAATGATCCTGAACCTGAATTACCGGCTCTGCCACCAGTAGAAACCAACCCGGCTAATACTACCTATAAACCTGCATTTGAAGGGCAAACAAGAACTGCGGGGATGAAAACAGCTACGGAGTTAGATATAAAAGTTTTGTCCGAAGAGCTGGTAAACCCCTGGGGAATAGCCATATTGCCCGATGGCCGGCTGCTGATAACAGAAAACGGGGGAACCTTACGCATTGCGAAAACAACAGGAGAGTTGTCTGCTCCGGTTATTGGCCTTCCGGCGGTAAATTCCAGCGGCCAGGGCGGGTTGCTGGGCCTGACAATTGATCCAGACTTTAACAATAACCGCATGATATATTGGGTTTTTTCTGAAAAGGCCAGCGGAGGAAATGTTACAGCGGTAGCAAAAGGCCGGCTGGCCAACGATGAAAAAACAGTGGAAAACCCATCCGTTATTTACAGGGCAACCCCGGCTTATTCCGGAACATTACATTATGGCGGCCGGATCGTTTTTGATAAAAACGGGAACCTTTTTGTCAGCACCGGCGAACGCTCTGACCTGTCTACCAGACCCAAAGCGCAGGATTTAAGCACGGGCCTCGGAAAAATAGTGCATATTACCAAAAACGGAAACGCGGTGACCGGCAATCCGTTTACAGGAACAGCGGGCGCCATGCCGGAAAACTATACTTATGGACACCGCAATGTACAGGGACTTGCCATTCACCCGAAAACCGGGGAGTTATGGAATTGTGAGTTTGGCCCGCGTGGTGGCGACGAGGTGAACCGGATTGAAGCAGGAAAAAACTACGGATGGCCGGTTATTACTTACGGAATAGAATATTCTGGCGGAGCCATTAATAACGGCCTTACGCAAAAAGAAGGGTTGGAACAGCCGGTATATTACTGGGACCCCGTGGTTTCTCCAAGCGGCATGACCTTTTATAGCGGCGACCTGATCCCAGAATGGAAAAACGACCTGTTTATTGGCTGCTTAAGCGGATTGCATATTGTAAGGCTGAAAATTAAAAATAACAAGGTAATTGGTGAAGAAAGATTGCTGGCAGATCAGCAACAGCGCTTCAGAGATGTGCAGCAGGGAAAAGACGGCGCATTGTATGCGGTTTGCGATGGCCCACATGGAAGATTATACAGGATAGGGAAGAAATAAAGAATAAGGAACACAGAAAAATCAAACAGGTAAGGCTGTTATTTTGTTTACCAAAGTATTACTATAAATAGTACCCCTGTAAAATCTATAGTACTTTTGATAGTAATGTTACTCAAACATTAGAGTAATGCCGGTTTTGACTTAAATTCTTTTTATGACAAAAGCTCAGCCAACATGAACCTTTGCAGAAATGGTTGATAAACTCCGGTATAAAAGCGAAGAAGAGCTAAAGCATTTATATCTGATCCTTTTTCAAAAGGACCTGGAACAAGAATGGATTGATATTACCAAAGACATAAAAATGAATGATGTTACGGAAGAGATGATTATTGCTGCTATTTTATCAAACCGGTATAAAAAGCATGTTTAAAATTGTTATAGATGCTAATGTATGGATAAAATATGCGTGGACTAAAAACATAGCACCGTTACAGAAGCGGCTGTTTTCCAGCTAAGCCCTGATGCAAAGGACAATTATTTATTTGATCTTGCTATTCAAAATAGTTGCGCATTTATTATCACTGACCATAGTAAATTACTTCAGCTAACATTTCCCAAATTTTATATCCATTCTTCATCCTGGTTTTTGAAAAAGTTTCCTGTTGATAGTGATAACAAAGCGGAAGCCTGACGCCTTTTCGGTTTAATCACTATTTTCGCCTAAAATCACAAATCATAAATCATACATCAAAAATATTGGTTACAGGCGGTACTGGTTTCCTGGGGGCATATATTATTAAAGAGCTGGTGCAGCAGGGTTTTCCTGTAAGAGCCATCAAACGGGCCAATACACAAATGCCGCTGTTTATAGAAGCAGAGATACTGCAAAAAGTAGACTGGGTGGAAGGAGACATCCTGGATGTTGTTTCCCTGGCGGATGCAATGGAAGGTATTGATACCGTCATACACAGCGCTGCTATCGTTTCGTTCCATAAAAAGGAAAGAACAAAAATGTACCACGTAAACGTGGAAGGCACTAAAAATGTTGTGAACACCGCTCTTGAAAATAATGTAAGAAGATTGGTTTATATAAGCTCCGTAGCAGCTATCGGCCGCAAGCTTACCGGCTCAACGGTAAACGAAAAAGCACAGTGGGAAGAGAGTAAAGCCAATACTCATTATGCCACCAGCAAGTTTAAGGCAGAGCTGGAAGTGTGGCGCGGATTTGCCGAAGGGCTGGAAGGCGTAGTGCTTAATCCCGCCACCATACTGGGCTTTGGCAACTGGAACCAAAGCAGCAGCGGACTTTTTAAAACAGCCTATAACGAATTTAAATGGTACACTAACGGGGTTAATGGTTTTGCAGATGTTGAAGACGTAGCCAAAATAACCGTTGCGTTAATGAACAGCGCCATAACCGAAGAACGCTTTATTGTGTGTAACGACAACTGGCCGTTCAGAAAACTGTTTGAGACCATGGCCGATGCGTTTGGGAAAAAACGTCCGTCAAAACTGGCTACACCCTTTTTATCGGGCATGGCCTGGAGAATGGAAAAACTTAAATCCATATTCAGCGGCAAAAAACCGCTGCTTACAAAAGAGAGCGCTAAAGTAGCCAACAGTTTTACCCGGTTTGACACGTCAAAACTGCTGAAAGTCCTGCCCGGATTTAGTTACACACCTTTGGATGAAACGATACAAAAAGCCTGTAAAAGATATCTCTCCAACCTGTAACTAATGAGATACGGCTTTTAACCCGATAATGGACGCGATCAATGTAAATAAAAAGAACACCCGCCAGAAGTTAACCGGGTCCTTAAAAATAAAGATACCCATCAGCGCTGTTCCCACGGCGCCTATTCCTGTCCACACCGCATAAGCAGTACCTATGGGTAGCGTTTGTACAGCCTTTACCAGCAACAGCATACTTATAGTCAGCGAAACAAAAAAGCCGCCGTACCATGCGTACATTTCTGTTCCTGTTGTTTCTTTTGCCTTGCCCAGGCAGGAGGCAAACGCCACTTCAAACAACCCGGCAATGATCAGAATAATCCAGTTCATAATTCAATTTTTTATCAGGCATAATAAAAGCGGCAAAATAGCCGCTTTAAAAATATCTAAATATCTTTTATATAAAAAGTTTACAATCCACCAAAACTTAAACCAACAGTGAAGGGTTTTAGCTGTGGACCGGCGCCGGTTTTTAGCAGGCTTGTAAACTGGTAGGTGCCAAAAAGGGTAAAATGGCCCACTCCAATTCTTGCAGTACCAACAATCCGCGTAGTATTAAAGTAGGTTTTGTCCGATTCTTTTAAAAGATAATTAGGGCTTGATGCTGGCGTTGTAATACGGCTGCGGGTTCCGCCTTTCAGCATGGTTCCCACTTTTACGCCCAGAGCAAATTTGAAGCTTTTATCACTTTGCTCAGGATTGGCAACATAGCGCAACTCAATAGGAATTTCAGCATAAGTAGTTACTACTTTGGTCTTTTTAATACCTATAGTTGAGGTATCAAGCCCATTAAACCGCATAGTAGCTGTTTTACCTTTTACGTCAGCAAAATGACCGTCAAGAAAAACATGATCTGACCCGATTCCGGCACCAATTCCTGCACTTAGCTGCTGAGAGGTTTTAAAGGGGAAGTCAAACATAAAATAGGCATTAATGCTTCTTGAAAAACCTTTCGTTTGAATACTGTCCGGGGCATCAAGCCAGTTGGTATATCCAAGCTGCAGTAAAAAATGGTCATTTGCCCTATTGGATAAATTATATTTTTTCTTTGGCTTTTTAACCGGTTCGCTTACAACAAGTGCCGGGGAAGAGGCAGTATCAACCTGTGCAAATAAACTGCCTGCAATGAATAAAGCACACGCGGCGAATAAAATTTTCTTCATAAATAAATTTAGATTGCCGCAAATATATTTTTATTTCGGTTAAAAATAGGTTAATGAAGCAGCAGACCGTGAAATTTAAAGAATAAAAGACCCGAAGGAGCGTTTCAGTCTCCTATCCTTTCTTTATTTCTATAGCCTCATTTTTTAAACCCATTTCTCCTGAAAACCGTAAAAAAATCTGCGCCAGCGTAATAACATCTTTTTGGCAATAGGTAACAATCCGCTCCAGGTTTTTTTCTTCATAATATACTTTACATACCATGCTGCCGTCAATATCATCCTTAGGCGTTGGGATTCCCAGACTATGGGCTAACAGATTGAGCGATGTATAGCTTTTATAATCACCAAACTTCCATAACTCCATGGTATCCAAATGGTTCACTTCCCAGGGCTTTTTACCGGCCATGTTCAAAAGCACCGGTATAGGCAGCCTGTTTATAATCAGCCTCCGGCAGATATAGGGAAAGTCAAACTCTTTGCCATTATGCGCGCAAAGATATTTGGATTCGTTACTGCCTGCCCGTCCGGGAGACGGGTTCCACTTAATGAGCATATCACAAAAAGCCCGGAGCACTTGTGCCTCATCGTCACCAAAAAAAGATTTCAGGACCAGCTTCCTGTTATTTTCCGTACCCTGCATAACACCGCAGCTGATACAAATTATTTTACCGAATTCAGCGTAAATGCCCGCTCGTTCATAGATGGTTTCCGCTGTTTCTCCCTCCCGGTTTTTTAAAAGCATACCGGCCTTGGTCTCCCATAAACCCTTCCAGTCTTCGGGCAGCAAATGAAAGCCCGGCTGCTGGGGCACTGTTTCTATATCAAGAAACAAGATGTTTTGTACAGGATAGCCGCTTAACATAGGTAATGTTGTTGATTAAAGGTATTTATCGCCCTTGGTACGTTTTATTTCAGATACATAATCTTTTATTTCCTGCTCTTTTTCTTTTTTGCAGATCATAAGCACATCATCAGTATCTACCACAATATAATCTTCCAGTCCCTGAACCAGCACCATTTTTTTATCGGGTGTGTGGATCATACAGTTATGCGTATCAAACACCATTACATTGTTTCCAACCACAGCGTTCCCAAAATAATCTTTTTCCATATTGGCCTGGGCGCTGTTCCATGTTCCCAGGTCGCTCCATGAAAAAGACGCTGGTATAGTATAAACATTGCTGGCTTTTTCCATGATGCCAAAATCAATGGAAATACTGGGGCACTGAGAGTAAATAGCCTCTATTATCTGAGGCTCCTCATCTGTATTGAGCTTGTCTTCGTCTGTATAGAACAGCTCATATACTTCCGGTAAATGTTGCTCAAATGCATTAAGGATGGTTTTACACTTCCACGTAAAAATGCCGCTGTTCCATAAAAAATCTCCGCTATCAATAAATGCTTTTGCCAGTTCCAGATTTGGTTTTTCTGTAAATGTTTTTACTTTATAAATGCCGGGCGCTGCTTCAGGCCCGTCATGCTGGATATAGCCATACCCTGTATTAGGATGTGTTGGCCTGATGCCAATAGTGGTTAAAGCATTTACGTGCGATACAAAATCCAGCGCCTTCTTCATCACTCCTGCAAAACTTTCTTCATCCTGTATATGATTATCAGCCGGGGCCGCAATCATAACCGCATCAGGGTTTTGCTGGTGTATTTTAAATGCAATGTAGGCTATACAAGGCCCTGTGTTTTTTCTGAACGGTTCTGTTACAATATTTTCCTGCGGCAGTTGGGGCAGCTGCTCCTGTACAATACCGGCATAATCTTCCGACGTAACCACAAAAATATTTTCTATCGGAACAATTTTACTGTAACGGTCCCATGTAGCCTGGATAAGGGTTTTGCCCGTGCCCAGTATATCCAGGAACTGCTTCGGAAAACGGGTACGGCTTTTGGGCCAAAACCGGCTCCCGATCCCCCCGGCCATGATGGCTACATAATGATTCTTATCCATAATTATATTAAACCCTCCTTTAATAAGTCGTGAATGTGTATAATACCTGTATATTTTTTCCCATTGGTAACAACCAGCTGGGTTATTGAATTTTTCCGCATCATATCAAGAGCTGTTATAGCCAGTTCTTCTTCCGGAATACTTTTTGGATGGTGCGTCATAATATCTTTTGCAGCTACTTTTTCAATATCTGTATTTTTTTCCAGCATCCTTCTCAGGTCCCCATCTGTTATAATGCCTGTAAGATTTTGCTGCTCATCCACTACAGCTGTAACACCCAGCCTTTTGTTGGTTATCTCAACAATTACTTCTTTTAATGACTGACCGGGCAAAACCGCCGGTTTTTCATTATGTGTAAAGACATCGGCTACCCGTAAGTACAGTTTTTTTCCTAAAGTGCCCCCCGGATGAAACTTGGCAAAATCACCGTCTTTAAACCCTTTTAATTCCATCAGTGTTACTGCCAGCGCATCGCCCATTACCATTTGAGCCGTAGTGCTGGTGGTGGGAGCCAGGTTATTAGGGCAGGCCTCCTGCTCTACCGTGGTATCTAAAAATATATCGGCGTGCATGGCCAGTTGAGACTGGCTGTTTCCGCAAATAGCGATGAGCTTATTGCCAAAATTTTTGATCAACGGAATAAGCGCTTTTATCTCAGGGCTGTTTCCGCTCTTGCTTAAAATAATGACTACATCATTCTCCTGTATAATGCCTAAGTCTCCATGAAGCGCATCGGCGGCGTGCATAAAAATGGATGGTGTACCGGTAGAATTAAACGTAGCTGCTATTTTTTGCGCTATGATGGAGCTTTTACCTATACCACTTAACACTACACGCCCTTTACAGCTTAGAAGCATTTCAGCAGCGCTGTCAAAATGATCATTTACCAGGCTACCAAGGCCTGCAATTGCAGCGGCTTCCATGGCTATAACTCTTTGGGCAATATTTTTAGGAGTTTCACTCATTTTGCTAAATGGCAAAAGTATTGGTTATGGCACAAACCAAAAAGCTTTTTGGGGTATTATCAAAAGTCTGCGGGATATATTAAAACTTTAACCTTTTCTGCTTTTTATCGTTTCATAAGTTACGTTAACTTAGCAACCCCTTTTTAAAAGATTATTTTTTTTATTAAAATAACTGGTGTATCTTTTTACGCTTGTTTTTTAAAATATTATGGAATTATAGTAATGGCAGTTAAATCAGCAAAAGCGGCTCCTAAAAAAACAAAAAAAGAGCCTGAGCAAAAACATAAATCAACCGTGGATCTGCAAACCGAATTGCAGAAAAATTTCGGCTTTAAACAGTTTAAAGGAAAACAGGGCGTAATCATTGAGTCCTTACTGGAAGGTAACGACACTTTTGTAATAATGCCTACAGGCGGCGGAAAGAGCCTGTGTTATCAGCTTCCGGCAGTTATTTCCAAAGGGGTAGCCATTATTGTTTCACCTCTTATTGCTTTAATGAAAAACCAGGTAGACCTGGTAAGGGGGTATAACAGCAATGATGAAGTAGCGCATTTCCTTAATTCTACCCTAAATAAAAAAGAAATAAAGGAAGTGCATGATGACCTGCTTGCCGGTAAAACCAAATTACTGTATGTTGCGCCGGAAACGCTTACCAAGCAGGAAAACCTTTCTTTTTTCAGCGACCTGAGCATCTCCTTCTTTGCGGTGGATGAGGCGCACTGTATCAGTGAATGGGGACATGATTTCAGGCCGGAGTACCGGCGCCTGCGCGAAATGATGGACCAGATCAATCCTAAAATTCCGGTGATAGCGCTTACAGCTACCGCAACCCCAAAAGTTCAGAGCGATATTGTAAAAAACCTCGATCTGCGCAACCCTAATATATTTATCTCTTCCTTTAACAGGGAAAACCTCTATTACGAGATCGTACCTAAAATAAAAAAGAGCCAGACAGACGAAAGTATTGTGCGCTTTATTAAGGGTATGAAAAATAAAAGCGGTATTATTTATACCCTTAACAGGAAAACCACAGAAGAGCTGGCAAGTATACTGATGGCTAACGGCATTAAAGCAGTGGCCTATCATGCAGGTTTGGATGCCAAGCTGAGGGCTAAACGCCAGGACGATTTTTTAAGCGAAGAGGTACAGGTTATTGTGGCTACTATTGCCTTTGGAATGGGTATTGATAAGCCGGATATAAGGTTTGTTATTCATTACAACATTCCCAAATCCATTGAAAATTATTACCAGGAAACAGGCCGTGCCGGAAGAGATGGCCTCGAAGGCAAGTGTATTTTATATTATTCGCATAAGGACGTTAGCAAGCTGGAACATTTAATGCGCGACAAGCCCCTGAGCGAACGGGAAGTTGGCGCACAGCTGATCAATGAAATGGTAGCTTATGCCGAAAGCGGGGTTTGCAGGAGAAAAGTGATCTTAAGCTATTTTGGCGAGCATTTTTTAGAAGAGAACTGCGGCTGCTGCGATAACTGTAAGCATCCGAAGGAAAAAATTGAAGCAAAGGCCGAAGTGGTAACAGCGTTAAAAACCCTGAAAGAGCTTGATGAAAAATTTGCTACAGAATACCTGGTGAATATCATTACCGGGAGACCTACTCCCCAGGTAAAAATGTTCAGGCATGAGGGCCTGTCAGGCTTTGGTTCCGGAAAGGACAGGGATGCGCATTTCTGGAACTCCCTTATCCGCCAGATGATACTTGAAGGGCTGATAAGAAAAGATATAGAAGAATACGGCGTTTTAAAGCTGAATGATAAAGGGAACGATTTTATTAAAAAGCCCAAATCTTTCACCATTGTTTTGAACAATAAGTTTGAGGAAGCCGTGGGCGATGATGATGAAGGGGCTGATAACACTGGTGAGGGCGCGGCTACCGATGAGAAACTCTTTGAAATGCTGAAAGAGCTCAGGCATAAGGAAGCAAAGAAAAAAAGCCTGCCGCCGTTTGTTATATTCCTGGAGAACTCGTTGATGGATATGGCCACGCTCTACCCTACCACCACCCTGGAACTGGAAAAATGCCAGGGGGTAAGCAAGGGCAAAGCCATTCGTTATGGCAAACCGTTTGTTGAATTAATTGCAAGGTATGTAGCGGATAATAATATTGAAAAGCCCGATGACTTTGTGATGAAAAGCGTGGTAAATAAGAGCGGTAACAAAGTGTACATCATACAGCAAACCGATAAAAAAATCCCTATTGAAACCATTGCCAGGAATAAGGGATGGAAGCTGGCTGAATTACTGGAAGAAATGGAGACCATTGCGGCAAGCGGCACCAAGCTAAACCTGGGATATGCTATTGACGAAATGCTGGATGAAGAGGAGCAGGATGAAATTATAGCGTACTTTAAAAGCTGCGAAACCTCATCGCTGGATGTAGCGCAACAGGAGCTGGCAGATTTTGATTTCAACTGGGAGCAATTAAAAATAATGCGTATCCGGTTTTTGGCAGAATATGGGATGTAGCACGGAGTTGCTAACATTTTTTTGCAATTATTCACAATTGTTCTGAAAAACCACTATTTTTGCAACCCGTTTACAGATGGTGCGGTAGCTCAGTCGGTAGAGCAAAGGACTGAAAATCCTTGTGTCGCCGGTTCGATCCCGGCCCACACCACGAAACCCTCGCAATAATTTGCGGGGGTTTTTTAACCTATGCACTACGTTTATATACTATATACAGCCGCTTACGACAAGTTTTATATTGGAGAAACCTGTGATGTAGTGGGACGGTTGCAGCAGCACAATTCAAAGCATTATAAGCATTCGAGCACAGGGTTTACCAGCGATTGGCGTGTGGCGCATACATGGACGTTGGCAAACAGAAGCCCTGCATTGATTCTTGAGTCCTACCTCAAATCAATGAAATCAAAAAAATTTATACGGCAGCTCTGTGCAGATGCAGATGCTCTTAATGCGTTTAACAACAGCGTTACTGAAAAATTTAATATCCAATTGTTTTAGTCGCCGGTTCCCCCGATACATCGGGGCTGGCCCACACCACGAAACCCTCGCAATAATTTGCGGGGGTTTTTTAACCTATGCACTACGTTTATATACTATATACAGCCGCTTACGACAAGTTTTATATTGGAGAAACCTGTGATGTAGTGGGACGGTTGCAGCAGCACAATTCAAAGCATTATAAGCATTCGAGCACAGGGTTTACCAGCGATTGGCGTGTGGCGCATACATGGACGTTGGCAAACAGAAGCCCTGCATTGATTCTTGAGTCCTACCTCAAATCAATGAAATCAAAAAAATTTATACGGCAGCTCTGTGCAGATGCAGATGCTCTTAATGCGTTTAACAACAGCGTTACTGAAAAATTTAATATCCAATTGTTTTAGTCGCCGGTTCCCCCGATACATCGGGGCTGGCCCACACCACGAAACCCTCGCAATAATTTGCGGGGGGTTTTTATGCAAAAACTGCCGCAAGAGACAACACGAGGTGCAGTTTTTATGGATTGACGGTTATATCATATATTTATACGAGTCTAACCAGGTGTAAATAATAAAAAACACCAGCGATATGAAAAACACTAAAGAACAAATCAGGCTTTTGCCGTTATCTCACCGGGAGCAGACATGGCTTGGTGTTCAATTTGAGTACACTGCGGCGCTTCAGCAGGTTGTAAAAAAAATAAAGCATATAAAATGGAGTAAAACCAACAGGTGCTGGTATCTTCCTTTTACAAAAGAATGTTACGATGAGCTAATCAGTATGGTGCTGCCACTGGCAAATGTTGATAGCAGCGCGTTAAAGCAACACAAGTCTACCGAAACCGTTAAAAATACAAAGAAGCCATCGGCGCCGAAGCCGGCGCCAGCTCAAACCAGCCAACATTATAAAGACACAGTGCTTATTCATACTGTAAACCAGCATGTATTGCCTTTAATGCGGCAAACGCTGATATTAAAAGCATACAGCCCTTCCACCATCAGGACATATCTTAACGAGATGAGCGTGTTCTTACAAGCGATCAAATGCGAAGTAGCCGACACTTTTCCTGTAAACCGCATTAAAGCCTACCTGCAATATTGTTTTGAGCAATTGAAGCTGAGTGAAAACACCCTGCACAGCAGGATGAACGCGTTAAAATTTTATTATGAGCAGGTATTAAAGAAAGAAAAATTCTTTTGGGAAATACCGAGGCCGAAAAAGCGGTTGCAATTACCCAAACTGCTCAATGAAACCGAGCTTTCAAGGCTTTTTAATGCGCTGCAAAACAAAAAACATAAAGCCATACTTTTCACAGCATATAGTGCCGGGTTAAGAGTAAGTGAAGTGGTTAACCTTACTATAGCGGATATCGACAGCGAAAGAATGCAGATACGGGTAGCGAACGGCAAAGGCAAAAAGGACCGGTATGTAAACCTTAGTCCTGTATTGCTGGATATATTGCGCAGCTATATAAAGGACTATAAGCCCTGCCCCAAAAAATACCTGTTTGAATCTGAGCAAACAGGGCTGGCATATCCCATTCGGACGGTTCAGCAGATTTTTACTAATGCCAAAAACAGCGCGGGCATTTTAAAACAGGTAGGCATACATAGTTTGCGCCATAGCTTTGCCACGCACCTGCTGGACAAAGGAACCGATATTAAATACATTAAAGAGCTGTTAGGACATTTCAATATTAAGACCACCGAAAGATACCTGCATGTAAGCAAAAATACGCTGGTGAATATTGTCAGTCCCCTTGATGACCTTATGAAAAACAGCAAAATAGAATGGTAGAAGTATCAAACACATTAAAAAAATCCTTTATTTTCATTGACGCAACTACAATACAAATTTTATAATGATAAATCTCTGATTTTCAATGATGGCAAATTGCGTGTAATAACATAAATTTGGGTGTTAGCCGCCATCATGAAAGTTATAGACACACAAGACAGTAAGTATTTCAGAAGTCTCCGACCCGGAATGGATTATGCACTATGCATAGGCGCTGGAGTTTGTTTTAGAATACTTCCGACTTGGAACGAACTTACAAGAAGAGTTGTTAATAGAATTTTTGCAACAAAACTAAGTCCAGACGAATTTTTTGAGATGTATCAGAACATTGGCTGGGGATTAGACAGCCTACTTCAAGCCGCTCTTAACTTTGCTATTGCTAATGGTAAGAGTGTAAAAGACTACAATAATATAATTTCTGAAGAATTGTATATTGACATTTTGCAGCAAGCGGACAAGTTTGGAGTAAAGGACGACTTTGAAAAGCTTATTTCTGACCCTTTCCGTCGTGACCCTGATTCAATTTTAAAACTCTGTGACTTTTTTGAAAAAACATATTCTGACACAAGCTTATATAAGCTTGCAATTTTTCTTATTAAAGCAAAAGAACAAAACATTGCCCCAAAAGCAATTATCGACTTTAATGCCGATGTTCTGCTTCATACTTTGTTGACCTTATTTCAGTTAAAAAACGAGTACGCAAAATCTGGCAAGTTAACCTCCGCAGAATTTTACTATCGCGGAATACACCGAATAGGCGAAAGTGATGGTGGAATGATACCTATTTATCATTTACATGGAAGCATTGTCCCACTTGAAGGACAAAGAGAAAATCGGGAAAATTTAATTTTCCCTGAAGCTGCATATTCAGAAATTGCAGGGTCGACATATTCTTGGCAGCAGAATCTATTTCAATATCATGCGCAAAAGCATAGAATGGTTTTTATCGGCTTGTCAATGAGTGACCCGAATATTAGGAAGTGGATGGCATGGAGCTCTGCAAACATCAATAAAGAGAATTTTAATAGAACTGGTAAAAAAGCACTATTGCAAAGAAACGTTTGGATTACTACTAAACCGAAAAGTCCAGTTGAAGAATCGTTAAAGGCTTATGGCTTGCAACATTTAGGGACAAGAGTTGGATTTTTGGATTCTTGGACAAATATTGATAGATGTCTAGACAATCTGTTTGGCATTGTTTGACGGCGGCTAACATTGCATTGGCAATATGGCGGGGCGACGAATACATTCTCGGCGTTTTGTTCGCTATTCGGCTTCAACTCCAGCCGATGAATAACACCAGGCAAAAGAATAAACCATGAGCTTTTGTATCTTTAATCAGCAGCGGCACCTTGCAGACGTAATACAGAATACCGCCACATCGCCAATGCTTCAACGTTGGCTGCAAAATTTTGAGAGATCTATTATCCATATTGACAATATTATTTTTGACTTCATCTTGTAAGACAGGTGCAGACAAAACAATAAACTCAAACTCTAAGTTTGATACATTGCCGCTACCTATTGACAGTGCAACATTTTATTTCGAGACAAAACCTAATTGGCAAGACACAACCGCTAACGCTGTTGACAGCTTTGTAAATTCTTGGTACTCAAAAATGTTATTTGCGTTACAAGAGCCTGTATTAAAAAACTATAATGGCGACAAAGAAATTTATCGTTTTACTTGGTTAAGAACATTTAATCACCCTGTTTCTGTAAGACTTGAAAAGCAAGGCGACATTGTAAAACTATTTTCCAAAGTCTGTGACGGTGCAGGTGGTTATGAACCGGGAAAAATCATTTTTGATACTACTATTAATTTGACGGAAAAGCAGGTAGACACAACAAATAATAAACTTGACAACGCAAAATTTTGGACGCTGCAAACCGAATCAAGGGAAGACAATGGAATGGACGGCTCAGAATGGATAATTGAAGTTTTCAAAAACAATAAATATCATATGGTTGTACGTTGGACACCTAAGAAAGGAACGGCTTTTAGAACTATTGGAGAATATTTAATCTCAATTTCACAGATACAAAACGAAATGAAAGGCAGAGACCATGGCGATTACTAATTCTGCAGCCAACATGGGGTTTTATGCAAGTTGGGCAGACAAATATATCATCAGCTAATTGCAAATCCCGGCTTCAGTTCGGGCAGACGAATATTTATTCAGCTTTAGTTCTTAACTTCATCAATATATTTCCAATCGGCAGCGGTTATCAGCGGACGGAATACTATTTCCCAACCTGCATAAAGCCCTGGTCGTTACCAGCCATTTTAGACGACCGCACAGCCCGACACTTGAAAAAGTAATCGTAGGACTGTTCTTGACGAACTTTCATTTGACTTTGTGCTAAATTTTGGCAACAATTCTTTTATCAACTTTTGCGGTTGGACAGTCCAACGCTGACTTTTAGAAAAAATTATCCGACAGACAAACGCCTAACACGACAAGTAACAGTTCGGATAGACCAAAGCCCACCCACCACCCTACATTTTTGACATTTTCCATTTTGGCTAAAACAAACTGGCATTTGGCTAAATCTGTTTTTTGACTTCGTTGCAACTGTGCACCAACAAAAAAACAGTAGTAAAATGAAAGTATTTGTAACAGGAGCTTCGGGCTTCATTGGCTCTGCGGTAGTCAGAGAATTAATTAGTGCAGGGCACCAAGTAATTGGTTTAGCACGTTCAGAAAAATCCGAAAAAATCGTCAGCGATTTAGGTGCAGAAGTATTAACAGGAAGTCTTGATGATTTAGACAGCTTAAAACAAGGTGCTTCACAAGCAGACGGTGTTATTCACGCAGGTTTTAATCACGATTTTATGAAAGATGGAAATTCCACTTTCTTAGATTCGGCAGAAACGGACAAAAATGCTATCAACGCCATAGGCGAAGTGTTGCTTGGCACAAACAAACCAATCGTAGTAACTGCGGGAATGTTGGGTTTGCCAATCATCAACGGAGTTGTAACAGAAGAAAGTCTTGCTCAACATTCGCCAAGAACTTCGGAAGCAACAGCTTTGGCGTTGGCGGAAAAAAGCGTTAATGCTTCCGTTATTCGTTTGGCACCGTCCGTTCACGACAAAGGCGATTACGGTTTTATTCCGTTCATCATTTCATTGGCACGCAAAAATGGCATTTCGGCTTATCCCAACGAAGGAAAGAATCAGTGGTGTGCTGTTCATCGTTTGGACGCAGCAAAAGCATTTCGTTTAGCCGTTGAAAAAGCGAACAAAGGTGCATTGTATAATGTCAATGGCGATAAAGGCATTGAATTGAAATCAATCGCAACGCTAATTGGCGAAGTATTGGGGCTACCTGTAAAATCCGTATCGGGCGATGAATTGGCAAAACATTTTGAATGGCTGACACATTTCGTTGGAATGAATTGTCCTGCAACAAATTTGAAAACACAAGAGCAATTAAATTGGAAACCAACACACATCGGACTTTTAGACGATTTGAAACAAAATTATTTCTAAACTATTATGAGTAAGAACATTCAACACAAAAGAACATTTTTAACGTGGCTTGCCATTTATCCGCTAATCACAATTTTGTTTTGGTTATTTGGCGAGCATTTAATGCAATTGGCATTACCATTAAGAACATTGGTTTTAACGCTGATTTTAGTGCCTTCGCTTTCGTATGTGGTATTACCATTTTTAAGCAAGGTATTTGCAAAATGGTTGGTAGTAAAAACCGATAATAAATAACATTATGGAAGTAACGCAGACACAACTTGAATTAACGGTAAGCAGAAAGGAATACATTACACCGCATTACATTCGTGTATTTCTTACAGGAAATGACGTTGAGCAAATTGCCAATACAACCGTTGGTGTTCACAACAAAATTTTCATACCGCCAAGAGGAATAAACAAAGTTTATTTTCCAAAACTAAATTCAGGAACAAAGCAATGGATAGTTCAATCCGAAGAACTACGTCCGTCAATGAGAACCTATACACATCGGGGTATTGATTTAGACAAAAAAGAAATTTGGATTGATTTTGTTGCACACGGAGTTGAGGGAGTTGCTTCCGAATGGGCTATCAATGCTCAAATAGGCAGCGTGTTGGGGGTAATGATGAAAGGACGGAAAAAAGAACTTTATCCCAAAGCGGAAAACTATGTTTTAATTGGCGATGCAACCGCTATACCTGTACTTGGTGCTATTTTGGAAGATTTATCCGAAACCGCCAAAGGCATTTGCATTATTGAAGTTCACAGTAAGGAGGACGAACAACTTTTACAAACCAACGCTAATATTCAGTTTATATGGTTACACAACAAAAATCCACAAAACGAAAGTAAACTTCCCGAAGCGGTAAAGAAATTGTTTTTGCCCGAAAAAAATCGTTACGCCTATGTAGCGGCAGAATTTTCAGCCGTTAAAAAAATACGCCATTATCTGCGTGATGAACAAAATTGGCAACGACAAGAATTTAGTGCCATTTCATATTGGAAAGCAGGTGAAACAGAAGATGTGTCGGCAAGAGAACGGCACCCAAGTAATGATAATTAAGAAAAAATAATATAGACAACAAAATGAAAAAAGTATTCATAACAGGAGCAAATCAAGGAATTGGTTTTGAAACCGCCAAACAATTAGCCGAACTTGGCTACTATGTATATCTCGGAAGTCGCAATAAAACCAACGGTGTTGAACCAAAGAAAAAATTAAACGACTTAGGATTTAACAATGTGGAATTTGTTGAGATAGATGTAACAAATGCCAATTCAATAAAATTGGCAACGCAAACATTAGAAGCAAAAGCACAACAATTAGATGTGTTGATTAACAATGCAGGTATAGCAGGCGAACAACCACAAAATATATCTACTGGCGACATCAACAATCTGAGAAAAATATTTGAAACCAATTTTTTTGGTGCAGTGCAAACAACACAACAGTTTATGGGCTTACTGAAAAAATCGGACGAACCTCGTATCATCAATATTTCAAGTCCGTTAGGTTCATTGGCTGTTCAAAGCGTTTCTGAAAATCCCAATCACAGAATTTATGACGCATACAGTTGTTCCAAAACAGCATTAAATGCGTTTACCGTGCTATTATCAAAAGAATTTCAAAATACAAATTTCAAAATAATTAGCGTTGAGCCGGGTTATACGGCAACTAATCTCAATCAGTATAAAGGAACTCAAACAACTGAACAAGCCGCAAAGGTTATTGTGAAATTCACGACCATAGCCAACGTGCAGACAGGTAATTTTTTTGATAGGAACGGAGATGAATTAGCTTGGTAAAATAAATCAGATAAAATCAGAATAGGGTTGGTGTTAGGCGAAAAAACAATTTATAAATTTGTATTATGGAGCGAAGGCAGACACAAAAAATAAAAACAATAAGTGAATTTCATCGGTTGCGTGGTTTGCCTAAACCCGAACACCCACTTATTAGCGTTGTAAATTATGCAGACATAAAACGTCCTGCGGACATTGGCGAAACAAATTTGGTTTTAAGTTTTTATATGATTTCCTTGAAAAAAGGAATTGGTGGAAAAATGTATTACGGACAACAAGAATTTGATTTTGATGAAGGACTTATGGCTTTTTTAGAGCCAAATCAAGTTTTCAGAATACAGCCCGACCCTAATTCAACCGCAAAACGTTCGGGTTGGATGTTGCTCATTCACCCCGATTTTTTGTGGAACACATCTCTTGCAAAGACCATTAAACGATATGATTTTTTTGATTATTCTGTAAACGAAGCGTTGTTTCTTTCGGATAAAGAAGAAGCGACAGTAAATGGAATTATTGAAAACATAAAACAGGAATATCACAGTAACATTGACAAGTACAGCAAACAAATTATTATTTCGCAAATTGAAAGTTTGCTTAATTATTCAGAACGATTTTACAATCGTCAGTTCATCACAAGAGAAAAAGCCAATCATCAAATTTTAGGACGATTAGAAAATTTACTTGACAATTATTTTGAACACAAAATTTTAGAAACCGGATTGCCTTCTGTTCAGTTTATTGCAGAAGAATTAAACGTTTCGCCTAAATATCTAAGCACTTTACTGAAAGTATTGACAGGACAAAACACGCAACAACACATACACGACAAATTGATAGAAGTTGCCAAAACCAAATTATCTACAACAGACTTGTCAGTAAGCGAAATCGCTTATGAATTGGGTTTTGAGCATATACAATCGTTCAGCAAACTTTTCAAGACAAAGACAAAACTTTCGCCTTTGGAGTTTAGACAGTCGTTTAACTGACAGAGAAAAACGGCTGGTAACAAGGGTTTGGCGTCAGGCGGGGTTTAGTTGCACGAATGAAATTTAGTGCTAACTTTGGCATTCGTTCTTCGCTTGAAAGTTAGCGGTAAAAATCCCGCCCGAACGCCAAGCCCGAACCGTTGTGCGTCACTTTAAACAGATATTTCGTTTAACAATTACATTCCGACAAATTATGGTTGACAAAGAACGCAGAAAAAAACTTGCACTTCATTTGCGGCATCTTGCTGTTGGACAAATTACGAATGACGACTTTGAAAAAAGAATAATGGACGATGTTTCTAATGGCTGGCTTCCAGAACAATATTATAGAGCCAAGGATGTTCCCAATGACGACCCAATAATTAGACCGATGCTTGAACTGTGCTGGTGCTTGTATAATGACACAGAGCAACATAAACTTACAGGGCGACACCAATTAACAAGTGAGCAACTCAAAGATATAGCAAGGTTCATTCTGTTTCTACATTCTGACATAGAATATTCCTGGCCTTATCTTGACCCGACAAATCCTCTAATTCGCTTTTCGTTTAAAGACCTTTTGTTAAGTGTATTGACTTTGGGACAACATTATAGAAATAAAATGGCGGTGCGACAAAAGCAGTTTGACGAGTTTAAATCAACCGGCGACTATGACTATTGGCCATTTATAAATAAAGACCAATTTGAAGAGCAATTAAAGTATCAGCCGTTCTTATCAGGACAAAAAACAGAATTAACTTAGCGTTCACTTTTTGTCGGTGGACAAAAAGCGAACGCACAACATTCGGTTTGCTATATGGCGGTGCGACGAATATATACCCGGCTTTTTGTTCGCTATTCGGCTTCTGTTCCGGCTGACGAACCTGCCTGCCGGTAGGCAAGTAACACCAGGCAATAGAATAAACAATGAACATTTAGTTATATATTTAGCTTCGGTACCGGGCAGACGCCCGCCTGACCGGACGGGCAGGAATCACGGAATATCGCCACATCGCCAAGCCGTACCGTTACAGGCAAGCATAAACCGACAACGCAATGGCACCACGAATAATTACAATTTTGACTTTCATCGTAGGACTTGGACTATTTTCCTATTCATTGACATTGCCGTATTACAAAGACCAAAAATCCGCAGACGACTTGTTAAGTCGTTCGTATGACATAGACAAACAAGAATACTATAAACGAGAAGCAGAACTTAGAACAAGCAAGACAACAGTTATGGACTTAGGTGCAGGAATTGCGATTGCTTCGGGAACAATTTTACTTTTTCTCTTGCTGACAAAAACCAAAACATTTTCCGACTTCAAGAACTTGAAAACGCTTAACAAACTGACAACTTTTGTAAGTGCAAATCTTGTTTGGTTGTTGCTTATACCGGGAACATTTTGGTATTACACATTTCGTGGCGGACGAGGTGACTATCCACCATTTGCGGACAGCATTGCAATACCTATTTTCTCACAAGTTCCATTGTTCTTATTCTTACTTATTCCATTGAACATTTTCATTCTTTTGACAACACTCAAAACGAACTTGCCGACAAAACTTTTCGTGAAAGCAGACACTTACAGCAGACCTGCAATTTTGTGGGAATTGTTTTTCGGTTTTTGGCTTTTAATAAATCTTTTGTGCTTCGTTGCTTTTGCGGCAGACGGAGACCATATATCAATTTTAGTAAATTTATTTTTTTCATTTGTATTATTGACATTGCGTGCAGGACAAATCAGTAAATACAAACAGACGACTGAAAATGCTTGCCTGTAACATTCGGTTTGGCAATATGGCGGCATGACGAATATATTCTCAACTTTTTGTTCGCTGTTCAGCTTCAGTCCCGGCTGACGAACCTGCCTGCCGGTAGGCAAGTAACACCAGGCAATAGAATAAACAATGAACATTTAGTTATACATTTAACAGCGGTTACGGGCAGACGCCCGCCTGACCGGACGAGCAGGAATCACGGAATTCCGCCACATCGCCAAGCCGTACCGTTAGCGGTAATTTTGGAACGACCAAAGGCAAACTAACAGGAAATGAAACAGCAGTATTTAATTATTGGAATTATAGCGATTGTAGGAATTGTAATTTTTATAGCTTGGACAAAACTGAAAAATCAAAAACTACAACCAGACACAGATACAAACCGACCGAAAGAAAACCTTATTCCGAATAACAAAGTCACAAACGACAAACTTGTAATTGTTGAAGATGTAAACGAAAATGACATCAAGAAAATATTACAGGAATTTTGCAATTCATACAACAAGGAAACATTTCAGGCTATTCCAAGACTGACAAAACTTACAGACAAAAAATTTGCTGTGACCTTTCCTTATGACATAAATTTTGAAATCTACTGCTATTTTATCAACTACGTAAATTATCCAATGGGCTTTGACAGACACTTTAAAACTATTGGCTGGACAACGACAAAACTATCGGACACTTGGATTACGGAAAAAAGTGTAAACAAAAATGTGATGCTTTATGTAAGCCACTTTGACAAAGAGTACGATAATGTTTTCTTGACAACTTCTGACAATATTGGATATAAACTTGGTTTCGCAATGGGAGAAGAAAAACAGTTGTTAGACAGACCTGAAAAGAGGTATGTAAAACAACCAATAAGCAACAATGAATTGGACGGAAAAACACATACAGACTTTAAATAAAAAAACTGCTGGTAACATCGGTTTGGCGAAATGCGGGCTTGAAGTCATAGGCTCAACTTTTGTACTTTCTACACGCCAAATGCGGTTCCGCATTTGTTTATTTCGTAAATTTACAAACACGGAAACCGCATTGGCTTACGTCCGTGCAAAACTGAACTTTGGGTTCAATTTTGTCCCGCACTATCGCCAAGCCCCGAACCGTTGGCAGAAAGACTAACTGACAACCGAGCTAACATCAGAGTTCGAACATAAACAAACCGTTCTAACTTATTGCCCTAAAACGAACGGCTAAAATTATTTTTAAATAAATAACTTTGCTTTGTTTACAAACTAACAAAGCGATGAAAACTTTTCTTCTTGTCACCTGTCTTTTTGCAACCATACAGGCATTTTCACAGCCTAATACCGGAAAAACTTATGCAGAATCAAAGCGTGAGCAGGATAACAGAACTTATAATGAAAATTATCTCAATTCCATTCGCAATCAATCCAACAGCAATGCCGGATCAGGTGGAGGCGTAAACAAACAGGCAGCACAAGAGCTTGCGGAAAAATTTAAGAACAACGCAGGCAAAAGAAATACTTCATCAAATAACAATACGTACGATGATGAGTACGACAATGATGAAAATTATTCCGATTTTTCCAGTTCTTCAAATGGACAAAAAATCATTAAATACAGTAATGGGGCCGTGTATGAGGGCAATGTAAATAGTAATAATAGGCCTCATGGATTTGGCAAAAAAAAATATGCAAACGGAAACCGGTATGCAGGATATTTTGAGAATGGCAAACGTAACGGCAGCGGAAAATTAACTTTTGTTGATGGAGATGTATATGATGGAGAGTATGTGTACGGGCTGCGTACCGGAAAAGGAAAATATACATGGGCCAACGGAAATTATTACATAGGAGATTTTGCAGATGGCAGCCGAACAGGAAAGGGCAAATACGTATGGACCGACGGAGACAGTTATGACGGAGATTTTATTGAAGGCAAGCGTACCGGAAAAGGTAAATACAATTTTGCCAACGGAGAAGTGTATGTGGGTGATTTTGTAGCCGGATCACGTACCGGCAAAGGAAAGTATATTTGGAAAGAAGGCGATGTTTACGAAGGTGATTATGTGGATGGAAAGCGTACTGGCAAAGGAAAATACATATTTCCAAGCGGAAATACTTACGAAGGAGACTATGTAAATGACAAGTTTAACGGCAAAGGGAAATACACCAATAAAGATGGCGATGTTTACGAAGGTGATTTTGTAGATGGAAAATATAATGGAAAAGGAAAATATACCTATGCAAGTGGAAATATTTATGTAGGAGACTTTATTGATGATACGCTTAATGGAAAAGGAAAAAAAATCTATAAAAACGGAGACATCTATACAGGTGATTTTGTGAACGACAAGTTTAACGGGAAGGGGAAATATATCTTTGCAAACGGAAATATTTATGAAGGCGATTTTGTTGATGGCAACTTTAACGGAAAAGGAAAAATGACTTATAAAAGTAATGGTAAAGTTGAAGAGGGGCGTTGGGAAAATGATAAATTTTTGGGACCATTGTAAACCGCTATCCGAATAAAATAAATTTCAACCCATACCCAAAACAAAAGCCTATATAAATCCGCGTTATTTAAGAGAGGGGCTTAAAAATACATCACCCCTTGTATTCAGAAAAATAAGCAGATGGACAAGGCAGTCCTTCTGCCAACATGGGTTTTGTACAAGTTGGGCGGACGGAATAACAATCAACTTTTGTGCTACTATTTGGCATCGGTTCGGGCTTGGACAAACATTGCTGAACTTTTGTAGTAAACTTGTACACTTGTTTTTCAATCGACAGCGGTTCCAGCAGACGGAATGCTATTTCCCAACCTGCACAAGGCCCTGTTCGTTGGCGGCAAGGCTATAACGACACCCTATGACACAAAAAGAACAAATAGACTATATTAAAATTAATCATAAATCACAAAGGACATTTGATGATTACACTAACTATTTTATATTTATTTTCCCTTTAGCGTTTATTGGCATAGGACTTTCGATGCTATTTAACTTTTTAAAATTTCACACAGGTTTACCAATATTATTGGTTGGACTCTGTTTTGTTGGGTTGGGAACAGTGTTTGGCTTTTTTACTGCTAAACGTCTGACAGAAAAATTGACTTTTGAACAAATTAATCTACATCAACACACTGACCTTGACGAAATAGCAAATAAACTAAAAACGTTTTTCAAAGTAAATGACATACATATTGACAGAACAAACAATATTATTACAGCAACAACAAAATGGAGTGCTTTTTCTTGGGGCGAAGTAATAACAGTTATCAAGTTAGACGGTGAAGCAATTTTAATAAATAGTCGTCCTAACAGCAATAGGCAACCTGTAACAATATTAAAGGACAGACAAAACATAAAGAAATTAAAACAAATACTGACATAAGCCCAGCCACCAACATTGGGTTTTATGCAAGTTGGGCTGACATTTTAACACTAGCTATTTGCAGATCCCAACTTCAGTTCTGCAGACGAATAACTATCAGCTTTTGTGCTTAACTTCAACAACATATTTTCAATCAGCAGCGGTTATTTGCAGGCGGAACACAGAATACCGCCACATCGCCAATGCTTTAACGTTAGCAGCAATAAGACCAGACACGCTACATATTTATGAAAGAGTTTAAAATAGATTTTAGACACCAATTACGCTCATTCAGGGAAGGCCTCTACATTTTACTATGGACTATTGGCGCAGCTATTTTACTTCCTATTTTTATCAAAGACATCGACTTTTGGACAATGTTTGTGATTTTTATTTTATTTTGGTTAGTTACGTCGGTCGGAATGTCTTTACCTTTTCATATCAACTATTTGAAAATAAATTGGCGGACTAAATTAATAGTTTGATAGCGATGCCCAGACGATACAATTGATTAAGTCAGACCAAACCTTTCGCTATAACTTCTCAGACATTCAAATTACAAGATTTATACTTGGACATTACCGCCCAGATAGAACCAAAAGTTGGACACCAATTCCTTTTGACTATTATGGATATTTAAAAATTGAAACGGAAGACAACCAAGTTCATTATTTGACGTCGCTAATGTTAGACCCATTTAATTCACCATTGCCTATAAACAAAACCGAGTATGAGTTTCCGATCATCTGGAGTAAATAAGACATTACTGCCGCTAACATTGCATTAACGCAATTGGGGCTTGACGAGTCCTAAGCCCCCTTTGTATTTTTGCTACGCTTCCTGCGCAAAGGCTTTATTTGGGAGTCAAGTGTAATTTTCTTTTCTTTATTGTCTTGAAGGGCTGGGCTGAAGGGACATCTATTCCCCAACTGCTTTAATGCCCGACGTTGGCGGTCATTGTAACAGACAACACTGCAGACATAAAATCTATGGACAATCTTTTAAAATACATTCATTCGCTGACAGGTTTTTCCGACAAAAGTTGGGAACTATTGCAGCCTGCATTGACAACAAAAGTGTTTAAGAAAAACGAACTGCTACTAAAACAAGGACAAGTTTGCAATTCACTTTTTTACATTGACAACGGCTACTGCAAAAGTTATTACGAAATTGACGGGGTTTTAAAAAACACAGGCTTTTTCTTTGAAAACGAAATCACGACAAACATCAGCAGTTTTGGCAACGGACAAAAATCGGAATTTAACATCGTGGCTTGCGAACCGTTGACAACCATAATTTTTGACAAAAACAAATTATTTCAAGCCACCAAACAAGCCAACGAAATAGAAACTTTGGGGCGAAATTGCATACGCTTGTTCGCTACGAAACAAGAAGAATTTGCGACTCTGTTCAAGCTATATTCAGCACAAGAACGCTTAGAATATTTGGAAACAAAACACCCCGAAATTTTGCAACGAGTTCCACTTTCTCAATTAGCTTCGTTTCTTGGCGTTGCAAGAGAAACATTGAGCAGAATTAGAAAACGCAGAATATTGGCTTAATTATGTGACGATTATCACAGGTCTGGCATTATAACATTTTCAACCTTTGCATAAAATTCAACAATATGCAAAAGTTAAAAAAAATTGACGAGCAAACCAACGTCCTGACCTTTTTTGAAATTCCTGTAATGGATATTGACAGGTCAAAAAAATTCTATGAAACAATTTTGGACATTGAAATGGTAAACCGTTTGGACGGGAACGATGAAGCCGTTTTCTTTCCTTTCAATCCAAATGTTGTTCAGGCTACATCAGGACGAGTAACGGGTGTTCTGTCAAAAACAGAAAGAAACAGTCCATCAAGTAACGGTACAGTAGTCTACATAAACGCAAGTCCAGACATTCAAATTGTGCTTGACAAAGTGGAACAAACGGGTGGCAAAATCCTTGTACCCAAAACAAAAATCCCAGCAGGGTTTATTGCTATAATCATTGACAGTGAAGGAAACAAAATCGGACTTCACGCTGAACATTAAACGACCGGCAAGAGTAACTAAAAAAAGTCAAGTGAAGAATTCTTTTTGCTTGATTTTTTTTTTACATTCGGGCATGGAACGGCAAACAACGAACCGCCAACATTCGGTTTGGCTATATGGCGGCTGGACGAATATACCCTCGGCTCTTGTTGGCTACTCGGCTTACCCGCCTACAGTCGGGGAGAAGTCCCGGCTGACGAACCTGCCTGCCGGTAGTCAAGTAATGCCGGGCAATAGAATAAACAATGAACTTTTATTTATAAATTTAGCATCGGTTACGGGCAGACGTCCGCCTGCCCGGACGGGCAGGAATCACGTCTCGAAGTTTCGGGACGCCACAAGCGCCAGGCCGTACCGTTGGCGGCAACTTTAATCGACAACATTCTGAAATGAAAAACTTTCTGACGATATTAAGTTTGACTTTTCAAATTTCAGTTGCACCTTGATCTAAAATGGAGAAATTAAATTTTGCAGAATGATACGGACAATTTCATTAACATTATTATTTTTTGCGACAATGAGCTATTCTCAAACAACTAACACAGACATTTCCGAAACAATTATTGCTTTGGAAAAAAGAGCATTAGAAAAGTGGAATCAGGGCGACCCAAGCGGTTATCTTGACCTTTCAGCCGATGACGTGACCTACTTTGACCCTTCTATAGAACAGCGGTTAGACGGACTTGATAGCCTAAAAAAATATTACGAGCCAATCAAAGGACTAATTCGTGTATCCAAATACGAAATGCTTAATCCGAAAGTTACTGCCACGAATGATATGGCTGTATTGACCTTTGACCTGCATTCTTACAAAGCTGACACAGTCTCTGAATGGCACTGTACAGAAGTGTATAGACTTGAACTAGGCGGACAATGGAAAATTGTTCATACACATTGGTCGCCCTTCGTTAAAACTTTATAGATACGACACAGAAAATCAAAAAAACAGCCGCCAATAAGGTATTGCCAATATGGCGGCGCGACAAATATATCTTTAACAATATTGGGCTTTAGTTCGGGCTGAAAGAATCACAGAATACCAGCACAACAGCATGCCCTGTTCGTTGTGTGTTATTTTAGAAACCACCATTCCTAAAAATGAGCGAATACATTAAAATTGGACTTAAAATAACCTGGTTCATTGTCTTGACTTACTGGTTTATTTCAGGGCTTGGGGTGAAAAAAGTTGACCAACAAGAAACCATTTTTAAGCGATTTATACAATATTGGCTTCCCTTAATTATTGCAATTTTGTTATTAGGACCCGGAGATTGGTTTGGACACAGCTGGTTAAGGGAGAATTTTATTGAACATACTAATTTGGTTGGAACTA
The DNA here is from genome assembly GCA_027493055.1 of Niabella sp. Lineage (GTDB taxonomy): Bacteria > Bacteroidota > Bacteroidia > Chitinophagales > Chitinophagaceae > Niabella. The sequence goes on from JAPUDO010000102.1 coordinate 37,484, forward strand.
TCGGACTTTCAATTTCCATAATTGGAGCAATAATAGCTTGCACATCTCGATATTTACTTAGCAATAATTGGAGTTTATCAGTTCAAAGAAAAGAACATCACCAATTGATACAAAACGGAATTTATAAAATTGTCCGACACCCGATTTATACGGGACTTTTGCTACTATTTATTGGAAACGCAATAATTGTTGGTGACTATAGAGCAATAATAGCCGTGTTAATAGTTTTTATATCATTATGGTTAAAGCTTAAAAAAGAAGAGAAATTGCTGGCCGAAGTTTTTGGAACAGAATACATGAAATATAAAAATCAGACGAAAGCACTAATTCCATACTTACTATAACAAAAAACGAACGCACAATATTCGGTTTTGTGCAAGCATGGCTGACGGAATAAATCCCGGTTGTTGCACTTCTATCAGCTTCAGTTCGGGCTGGACGAATATCTATCAGCTTTTGTGCTTAATTTCAACAAAAAATTATTAATCAATAGCGGTTACGGGCAGACGGAATACTATTACCACGTCTGTACAAAGCCGCCGTACCGCCTTGCGGCAGGTATTAACGCCAACACTTAAATCCTAAAGTAACAAACCATAACAAAACTAATTTTATGAACCCTATCATCTTATCTGTTTGCGGATCATTAATAACCATTTGTTGTATTGCTCAAAGCCCTGCAAAGGTAAATAGCAACTGCGGGTGTGATTATCTACCGATGTGTAAGTACACGGCAAAAGAGAAACACGGAGACAAATTTTATTACGGTATTAATGGGTCTGAAAATGAAAATATATTCTATAACTGTGAAAAGGGGATTATCACAAAACTCTGGAAAGAATATGAAACTTATCTCGCCTATGTAGATGATGACTATAATCCATTTTCCGGCACAACAACTACTAATTATTATGAAACAGAAGAAAATATCTTCAAGGAGATTGTTTTAAATTACAACCTTCCTGTAGGAGGCAAATGGACTGTTGGAGCCTGGCAGTGTAAGATTATTGCAAAAAATGCAACGTATGAATCAAATGGCAAAATCTATAAAGATGTGCTAATCGTGCGGCATACAAAAGGCGCTAAAGTAACTTTTAATGACTTTTTGAAAAGTCCCGTCAACCTGGAGAAAGCAGCAAACAATGCTTTTTTTGAAGGGCAGGAAGTTAGCAAGGCTTATGATGAATATTGGAGCAGGGAGTTTGGATATTTAGGCAGCAATAAAGTTTTCTCTACTTTTAGGCTGGAAGTACTCAACAATTTGGAAGCGCTATCAAAGAAATCAGAAGAAGGTAAAATAGCGTATGGGAAATACTTATTGTACTATTTCAGAGGGGTTTATGGCCTTACTACCGAAAAGGATAAAAGCGATTCCGAAAGTAATAAGTATGAAACAAGAACCCTGATTAGAATTACCCCGGAAGACCAAATTGAGTTTATACGGGTTGGCCATGTTAAAGGGAGTCAATATATTTCTTATGACAGCATTTGTAAGGGAACAATTGATATACAAAAGAAAGGAGACAGTTTTGTTGCACAAATAAAATTTAACGGGCGGCCTGAAATTACAGGCAGGTTATCAAAAGAGGAGAATAGAAACTATCTATCTATTGGAAATTTACTTTACAAGGAGCGGGACGACCTTCCTTTTAATATGGCAAAAGTTTCAGGTTATGAAACTATCCTGGAAATGAATTCCCGTATTGTAACATTAGATAAATATAAAAAACAGGCAGTCACAGCGTACCAAAAGAAGCAGGCTGAAATTTGGGAAAAAGGCACGTTGGATTCATCGCTTTATGGAATCTGGTATTTCAGGAATAACCCATATGAATTTCAAGGTGAAACCAGAACCTTGTTGGCTTTCTATAAGTTTTCAAAGAACGGGGTATTTGAAAGATGGACCCATCTTGTTGTAAACAATATAAGAGACACCGCATTTAATCCAGAAAGAGGAAGTTGGACCATAATAAATGGAGAAGTCCACCTTCTCTTAGAACCAAATTTTATCAACATTGAGTATGCATTCAAAGAAAATAATACGGGCAGTAATAGCCCAAGCTTGGAGGACGATGCCTTAAAGCCAAAACTAATAACATTTCCACGTAAGGTAAGCAATACCGGTATCCCTGATATAACTGCCGAGCTCACATTCTCTAAATGGGATAAACCAAGAGCATATAAAAAAATTTCAGAACAGGAGTACAATCATCTTAAATAAAATTCCTGGCAAGCGTAAGGTGGAGGCGGCTTCACGTCCATTTATCATTTTGATATTGAAAAACAATCTAGTGATTTTATACTTACAACACAGCATAAAAACGATGACTCTCATTATCAAAAACCGTTTGGCATTGCAAGGCATACAGCAAGATGTGATTTGACAAAGACAATAATATACGCTTTTGGAGATAAATTGCCGGTAACAGATAATAGATATTAATGAACGACCATAACCGCACAACATGGGGTTTTGTGCAAGTTGGACTAACGGACAAACAATCCGCTTTCATACTACTATCATCTTCTGTTTCGGCAAGGCTGATTTCTACGAGCATTTGTTCTTATCTTCAACAAAAAATTATTAATCAATAGCGGTTACTGGCGAACAAAATTCTATTTTCCCGCCTGCACAAAGCTGCCGGGCGTTAGCTGAAGTTTAAGAGGCACGGTCATTTTATGAAAACAATAAATTAAAAAACAGTTCATCCTTTATTAGCAACAACCAGGAAAATAAAAATTGTATTAATATTCGATACTGAATATGTTCTTGAAAAATTATATTAATGAAAAAAATTGTAGCCTTCCTTAAAATCAGCTTCATTTCAATCATCACTATTTTTGTAATTATCTTCCTCTATTTTTTCATTAGCAATAAAATATTCTTGGGGGCTAAAAACAAAACAAATATTGAATACTTATCACAAAATAAAAGTTTGATAAATGATTCCGTTTCCGAAGACTTATTTGATGATGATTTTTATAATTCAAAGGTTTTTCTTTTGGGAGAAATTCACGGATACGCCGATAATCAAAAACTGGACAAACAACTCTTTTTATTTCTCAATAAAAAATTAGGCGTTAAATATTACATCGCTGAAATGGACAGCACAACCGCCCAAAAACTCAATTACTATTTGACTAAAAGTAAAAAAGATGAAGCTTTACTAAGAGACGTGGTTTTATCTGTTAAAAAAAGAATTCCTCAGCAATCCAGCAAAGAATTATTTGACAAATGGAGTGAAATCTATGATTACAACCAAACGTTAGCGGATTCTTCAAAAATTGCCGTACTCGGAATTGATATTGATTTTGATAATAATAACTCAAAAATCTCAAGAGATTCTGCAATGATGGTAAATTTTAAAAATGCAATAGAAAAAATGAATCTTAAAAACGAAAAGTTCTATGGGCTTTTCGGATATTATCATACACTTCAGAAGTCACCAATAACGGATAAGACAACTTTTGCAGAGCAATTAAAACAATCTGGTTTTAAAACCACAAGTTTAGTAAGTTATACGTTAGATAGCGAAATGTATCTTCCCGAAAATCCGCAATTTCCTACACCACCCGAAGAAAAAATCAACTGGATAAATGCGGATGGGCCATTAATGCTCGTAAAAGGCATTAATGATTTGAAAGCGCTAAGCAAATCCAATTCTATAACACTATTTAAACTGAATTCGGCAAATTCACCCTATTTGAATTCCCAAAATTTAATCAAGGTAAAATCCAAAATATTCGGAGAAAGCATTTATCCTTTAAAAAACTCTCATACGACTGACTATTTCCAATATGTGTTTTTATTGAGAAATTCTAAAGCCTTGACAAAATTGAAATAGAAAGCTACAGATATGTCATTGGCAATATGGCTGGACAACTTTACTTTTGGATAAAGAAAGACGACTTGCTTAATAAAAATTTTGACAATTCCTGGATTAGCTTACAATGCAGTTAGGCAACAAAGTTCAGCGACAATAATTTCAAGCTGTACAACTCCTCCAAAATGAACAACTGTTATAATAGACAAGCAAACAACACGCCTGTAAGAAAAAGCCGCTCAAAGTGAACGGCCTGCTGCATTTGCAAAGATGCTTTATAGCCGCCGGAAGGTGAGTAAGTCCTGGTGAATCGCACCGTTGCTATAAACATTTGGAAACCTCAGCTTCAAAGTGTTATCATCTAACTGAAGAATTTCAAAAACATCTGATGAGCCCCCATCTTCTGTAACAGTAACTGTTTTCTGATCGCCTGATAAAACCCAGCTTGCTGGTTCAGGTTGTCCTTCATCGGTAGTGCACTTTATCTCTCCTAAATCAAGCTGAAATACGCCAGCGGGCTTAAATATATAAAGAAAGTCCCTGTTACACAGTTTCGTTACTGCAAAAACATCGGTTTCTTTCGTACCATCGCCATTGGCATCACGTGCAGGGGATGTTGTGATGCCTGTAATAAGCCATTTACCAATCAGCAAATCGGCTTTTGTTTTTGCGGGCGGGTTGTCTTCTGCATTATCTTTCCAGCATCCCAAAAAAGCAATTGCCCCCAATAATAAAAACAGTGTTACGTTTTTAATAATGGCACTCATGTGGTTTTGTTTTATGAGATAAAAAAATAAGAAAAAGCAAGACACTTTGAATGTTTTTTCGTTTGTTATTAGATATTGGTTTATTGCTAATGATAACATTCTTTTTTGGCCACGAAGAAACTGTTTAAGATGAATTTCAAACAGCTTCTCAGGCCAACGGAGTTTTAACAAAACAGTAAACCGATTACTTACGGCCACCCAATTTATAATGCACTCCTATTGAAAAAGCGTTATTTCTAACAATAATACCAGCCCCCTCACCATCTATTGATGTAAGCCCTAAATTATATCGCATGCCAACGCCGATACCACTTTCTAATTCGTAGCCAACGCCAATTCCCCAGGCGGCATTAAAACTTTTCAATTGATCGCTGACCTCTACAGTTTCTTTTTCCCCATCAATATCATATTTTAGTTTTGCTGATAACAATACTGAAAATTCAGGGCCGGTTTCTGCATAAAATCCTGAAGAGTGATTATATTGAAGCATGACCGGAACAGCCATATAATTCAGGTTATGCGTGGCTTTGTTATCTCCTTCTTTCTGCGTTGCACCAAGATTATTGTATAGCAATTCTGGCTGTACGCTAAGGGAGGGTAAAATGGGAATATTTGCCAGAAAACCTCCGTAGAAACCTACCTTTCCCTTGGTTCTGTGACTATCCTCGCCGCTAAACTTAGAAAAGTTAGCGCCTGCTTTTAACCCGAAGCGTGTTTGTGCGTTTACTGTTACTGTCATAGATAAAAGAAACAGCGATGCAACCACTACCATTTTTGTTTTGTGTCTGGATTTCATTTTTTAATTTTTATTATGTTATGTGTTATTGTGTAAAAGACTTTAAAATCAGAAATGGAACAAGCGTTTCACTTGCAAGTTTTGTATAGGTATTTTGGCTTTGCCGAAACTTTCATTGTTTGGGCCATCGATGGCCTCATAAGAAACATTCATTTTTCCGAACAGCTAATCCAGCTACTACCGGTAGCGCTGCAACGCATGATAGAGTCATTTACGTTTTTCCGTGATACTGAATTTTTGAATAAGAGACGAATTACCGGTTTTTTGCTAACCGAAGCAGGCTGTATGCCTTATCATTCAACTCAAAATACCCTCCCAGCAATAACGTATTATTATTGAGGCTAACTGCGCTATACACAGCAGCATTCTCCTTACTAAAGGTGAGATGAAAGCTGGTGTCTCTTACACCGGCTGCATTCAGAAGAATGGCGCAGTCAGCAGAAGGCCGCATAGAACCGCTTACTCCACCTATAAAAATATTCCCATTAGGCAATTGCAATAAAGATCTTATACTCCCACCATTCGAATACTCATTAAAAGAGGTATTTACACTACCATCCGCATTAAGCATTTCAACACTATATAAAGAGCCTGTAAAATAGGGATAATAGGGGCTAATCCCTACCAATATTTTCCCGTCTCGTAATTGGATCATGTCGCCCATGCTTAAAAGATGGTCTGCCAATTCACTTTTATAAAAGAAAGAATTGTCTTGTTCCCCATCTGCATTTATTTTTATTACTGCGTACCTGCCGCCATCTTTAGTTCTGAGAAGGCCGTTAGAGCCAGCAAGCAGCATACTTCCGTCAGCCAAAGGAAGAAGTTTCCCCGGGCCATATACCTCACCTGCTGCAAACGGCGAAGAGAATGTATAATCCAACGATTGATCTGCATTCAGTCGTGCTACAGCAAGTCCGAATGAATTTGGTGTTGTATAAGAAAACCTTCCTGCAATTATCATTTTACCCCCGGCAAGTAAATGAACGGAACTAATAGGCATACCACTGATGCTTACAGGTGAGCCTATTTTATCAATTTTCGGATTATTGAATGTATTGTCTAAAGATCCGTCTGTATTCAGGCGAATAATCCATTTTCTGCCGTCAGCAAGTCCAAAGGGACCAAAAACGATTATTTTCCCATCGTCCTGTAATACGAAAGATCCATCAATCCCTGTCACTTCGGAAACAATTTCATTAGAAGCTCTGAACGAATTATCAACCGTAACACCGTCTTTTTCCAGGCGTACAAACAACTTATAACCGAGAGCAAGTATTTTCCCATCTTTTTGCACACGAAGCGTATGCGGAATACGAAGAGTACCACCTTGCTCCAAATAACTATAATTCCCCGCTAAATCGGGTACATACGCTTGTTTTGTGGTTCCTCCATTGTTATCTTTTCCTCCCCCATCCTTTTTACAGCTGCAAAAAACCGTAAAGGTTACAGCCACTATCATAAAGACAGATCTGTTAATATCGAATTTCATCCGTATATTTTTTTTTAATTTGGTCGGATGGAACGCCATATATACATCCTCCCTGTTTGTAAAATTTTACATGGGCGTTTCATATACTTGTTTTTGTGCATTTTCAGCTACTTTATACCAAACGTATAAACATCAAAGCTGGTGGCGGTGGCTTCTGGTTTGGTAGTGAAGAAATATTCTCCTTTTGTCAATGCCTTGTCCGGTGCAATTTTGTAAATACCATTGTCCAGTTTACTTATGTTGAGAGCAACCTGGTTTCTTTCCCCGGTTTTTACGCCTTCAAAGGTTCCTACGGATCCGCTTTCTACTTCCCGTTTTCCTTTAACAGACTTTAATGTGTATAAAGCCACTTCCGGCAAAGACGTGCCGCCTGTATTGATCAGGAAGTATTGAATATCATCAGCAGAAAGGCTAACGCCTGAACTGGCACCTTCCACCTGCAATAAAATAACGGCTTTGAATCCATAGTTTTTAGTACGCTTACCAGCCATCGCTTTTTCCAGCGGCTTTACAGCTTGCGCTCCTTTTTCAAGCACATACACATGGTTCATTAATTCAGGTGAGAGCGAGGTTACTGCACCTGTACTACTTGATTTTACCGTTGCTTTTGCCCCTGCTGCTGCAGTAGCTGTGCTGTTACCAGGCTCATTTTTATTCATCATTGCCTTTATAACATCGGCAGAGATTCCTTTGGATTTTAAGTCAATCAGTGCATCGGTAGAAAGATCAAACACACATTTTGACTGTGCAATTTTTGCCAGGATAATTTCATCGCCCAGACCGGCCTTATGCAGGTCAATTACATTTTTATTAGTAAACGCATCACTTTTGAGGGAAGCGGCGGATTTTGCCGCCGGTTTGGCGGCTGTTTTGGTTTGGCTTTGAACGGATGTATGTAAACATACCATTATTACAAGGCAAAGGAAGCGCAGGCCCGCTGCCGGATTGATTTTGATTTGTTTCATAATTTTATATTATTTTGAACTGTTTGTACTTTTTAAGTTCGTCATTCCTCTTTTTGTTATTCAGCAATGGCTGCGCAGTTGTTAAGCCAGCGAATATAGCACCCATTTATTTTGAAGACTGTACCTATGGTAGGTACGTATATCGTTATTTATTTTCATATCAGCCCCCCGTTTTTAAAATACAGCGCTGCATTTTTTGCCGTATTAAAACTTTGCCCGGAAAAAGTCTCTGTCTTTTTCAGGATCCGTTTATTAAATGTGCTCACTGTTGATTTTTTTATTTTAAATGCCTGTCCTATTATTTCACTGGTACAGTCTTTTTGCTGCGCATATCTTTTGAGTATTCTTAATTCTTGTGTAGAAAAATCCGTGTGCGCTGCAAATTTCTTTCGTGCAAGTGCATGTAATTTTTCGTTTAGCTGCGCACTGCGGCTGTTAGTGGGATAAATACGGGTATGATAGGTTTCTCCGCTGAATTCTTTTATAATAGTAAACCGGCAGAGATAGGCTGTCATTTTGCCCTCTGCCGTTAGCTGGAAGGGCCAGCATTCCCGTTTGCAGTAAATGTATTTGCCGGTTTTGTGTTTCAGCGCAATAAGAGTGGCGCATACAGGCTGCATAAACTGCAAGCTGATTTCATTATGCGTCAATAGCTCCAGCAAAGAAGCGCTATAATAACACTGCAGGGAGGCATGTGCCGGATGAATGATCTTATGATAATCCCTGAGTGAAAAGCCGGTATTCCTGTATCCCAGCCAGCGGGCAACACCATTGCAATGCACTATGCTGTTTTGTGCCAGGTCCACAGAGAAATAAATAGACTCCTGGTGAATTTCCTCATCTATACGTTGCAGAACAGTTTCCTGCTCCCAGGTAGAAACTACCTGTGAACCGGCGCTATCACCCAGGTATAAGGCTACCCGGTCTGCATCGTTTATGCCGATAGCTTCAGGCTGATATTGTGGGAACTGTAGCATTATAACAGATATTGCTATCCATTAATAGCAGCTCCCGGCCTCTTATCATCACCCTACCAAAAAAATTATTGTACCAATGTGAACCCAGCCCAGTAGTAGGGGGCATATTTTTTACGCATAGCCTGTTGTGTAGCAAGAAAAGATTCCCGGATCGTTTTTCCTCCCAGCCAGTTTGCATAAAAAGCTCCCATAAATTCGGCGGTTTCTTTATCCGGCACCTGCCACAGGCTGGCCATTACATAATTTACCCCTGCCAGCTTAAATGCCCTTTGCAGGCCAAACACGCCTTCGCTGCCTTCTATTTTTCCCAGGCCGGTTTCGCAGGCCGATAAAACAGCCAGCTGTGTATTGGGCAGCTGCACTGAACTTATTTCAAGCCCCGTAAGAATGCCATCGTCTTCATTTATCTCCGCTTTTCCCTTCCAGCCTATATTGCCACCTGCCATTACCAGCCCGCAGCGGAGCAGGGGATTGTCTGAAGCTTTAAAAGAAGCATCGGCTATGTTTTCTTGTTCGGAAATATCAGGAAGCGCAAAGCCATGTGTGGCAAAATGAATTACTTCCGGTGAGTTGCTGCCCCCAAGACTTCTGAAAGCCGCTTCGGTTGCATTGTCGGCAGTAAATATAACGGACCCTTTTTGCGAAGCGTTGGCTGATGTTTTTATCCTGCTGATCTCTGTTAGGGTATAGGGCAAATAGCTAAAAGAATCCAGGCCCGTGCCCCGATTTTTATAGTTTACCTGGCTATAACTATAGGGATTAGGCGATGCAGCAATGCCTTCATTAGTGGCCTGATGATTATAATTGATGCCGCCAAACAGGGCTATCGAAACAGGGGCAGAAAGCGGGTTCTCCTGCAAAACTACCTGCCGGGTAGAAGTAAGCTGCACAAGATCATATTTATCGCAAAGCAGTACTTCTTTTTTGTAAGGGATTGCCGAAAAAGCCACTTGATGTAACAATCCATCAGGCGAAAAATATACGGTTTGGGTCTGTGCAAGATAAGGTTCCAGTGGTTGCCATACCAGTTTATATAAGGCATTTGCCGTGTTTTGATTGTATGCCGCAGTCTTTGCGCCCCTGTTCTTTACAGCCGCTTTATAGGGAAATTTTTTCATGGCGTCAATCAACTGCTTTTCTTCACAAAGGGTTATAAACTGTGGTACCGTATCCTGCGCGCGAAGTAGCAGGGCAGCATAATAAACGCTGTCGGGCTGTATAGTATTATACCGATCAAACCTATATTTAAACCGCACAAATTCTATACTTGTCTCATTGCTCCGCAGGCGCTTTTGCACATCCTGCCATTTAACAGCAAGTTTCTCTTTTATTTTCCGGTAGTCTGCTGACCGGCGCAATATGTCTTTTTCCTCCTGGTTTAGCGAAGCAGCAATGGAATCCGTATTGGCGCGCCGCTGGGCTATTGGCGTTAGCAGCAGGTTTGTATAAAAAGATTTATGCTGCAGGTAGTCTTTCCAAAGCCGGGTAAGCTCAGTATCTTTTGACTGCGACATGCTCTGAGAAAGCGATCTTGCATTTTGAAGACTGATGCTTTTAGCCAGCAGCCTGCTATTATAGGCACTGCCTGCAATCTCAGGGCTTGCATGTTGCATTAAAAACAGGTAAGGCCTGGCTGAATATACTTCTATTCCTTTCAGGTAAACAAGCAATTCCGCTTCAGATAAAAAATCCAGCTTTTCTAATAGCAGCTTGTTTTCGATGTCTATGGCCTCTTTTAAATAGATAGCCTTTTTGGCAAAATTATCAGCATACAACATCCTGGCCATATTATACAATAGCTTCAAACGGGTAGCATTTCGCTCTACCCCTAATTTATTGTAAATAGCCAGGGCTTTTTCAAACAACGGCTCAGCCATTTCAACCCGGTTGGATAAAGCATACATGCGGGCTAAACTATTGAGGCAAAAAGGATATTGAAGCGTTTCCTCTCCGCCATTTTTATAAGCAATCTCTACATTTTCTTTCAGGTATTTTTCAGCTGTTTCAAATCTCCCCATTTCGGTATTAATGACGCCTACATTATTTAAAACCATTATATAGGCTGCACTGTTTTCTCCGTTGGCCTGCCTTTTTATTTCCAGTGATATCCTGAACATAGAATCGGCTTTTTCCAGGTTATGATTGCGCTGGTATAAAAGTGCAAGATTATTTAAGGCGCTGGCATAGGCGGAATGCTGCTCTCCGTACATTTCTTTCAGCATGCCTAATACCTGTACCTGCATCGTTTCCTGCCTCCTGTAATCACCCATTTTTTCGTATAAAGCGCCTAACTCATGGAGCGCCAGCACATACTCTGTCTTTTTTTCAAGAGGTTCTTTGGGCGCCACATTGCCTGCCGTGAGGTATAATTCCTCTGCCCTATTCAAATTACCTATTGAGCTGTAAAAAACCGCCAATTGAATTAATGCGAAGGCATAATCGTTTTTGTACGGAACATCTATTTCTTTCAGGATAGATATCGCTTTCTGGTACAGCCGTTCCGCTTCCGGTAAGTTGCGTGATTGTGTGTACAGGGTAGCAATATCTACAAGATACCTTCCATATTTTTGACTTCGTTCTCCATATTGCTTCCTTGCACCATCGCAAGCCTTTACATAATAAACCATGGCGCTGTCGTTCCTGGCTAATGCTCCATAAACAATGGCCAATGTATATGAAGCATCAATATATGCGGTATCATCATTGTTAAGATCTTTTACTGCGTCAAAACTTTGTTGTGCAAAGGGCAATGCTTTGGTATACTGGCTTTTATCATAGTAATATTTTGCAGAATCCCTGTTGTTCTGTCCCTGAGCCAATATTTGCAGGCATAAGCATACTCCGGTTAGTATTATAAAGCGTTTCATAAAAGGTTTTAGTAGTTAAAGATTATTTTCCTAAAGTATCCAGTATTTTTTCCGCGTTCCTTATTAATATACTATTCCCTTTTTTATTAATAATACTTCTGCAGAGCGCTGCAGCTTTTTCCCTGTTGTTTTCTTTCAAATAAGCCAGTGCCAGAAACCATGTTGCTTTTACCTGTAATGCCTTATCAGGTTTATTCTTCAACACCCAATCAAAATGAGCGATTGCTTTTTCCGTATTGCCTGTTTCCAAGTATGAAATGCCTTTGTAATAATGGCCCAGTTGCAAAATGCTTTCCCTGTCATTATCACCGGCGCCCCGAACCTGGGGCAGATCGTTTAAATTCAATTTTTGCAGGGTTGCGTAATTACCAGACTCATAATCTATAAGCGCTTCTGCCAGAAAAATTGGATACGCTTCGGGTACCGTGTCTTTTTTGAAATATTTTTTAAACAATGAAGCCAGGTCAATTATCTTGCTGCTATCTTTTACAGGTGCAGTAATTACTGTTTGCGGCTGATCTCTTTTTTCCAGGGCAGTATCAATATTCTTTTGGTTGGCAATACCTGGTGCAGGGCCAGGCTTTTTCCAGGGCGCCGTAAAAAGCACCAATGCTATTATAATCGCCGCTGCAGAGCCGATGGCCAGCCATTTTCGCATTTCTCTTACCTTGCCGGATGCCATGGTACCGGGCAGGCTGGTTAGGTTCTGTAATGCAAAGTCATCTCTTAGCGACTGTTCAAAATCAAGCTGATGGCGCATTTCGGGATTAGCAGCCAGTTCTTTTTCAAACGCCTCCATTTCAGCAACCTCCATTTCGGCGTCCAGGAAACGAATAATTTTTTCGTACTGTTCGGTTGTAATGCCCATACCTGCAATTTAAATGATATACTAATTGTTTTATTTTTCCATCTCCTCAACCAGTTCCCGCAATCTTTGCATACACCTGTAAATACGGTTGGTAGCCGAGGCTGTTGTAATAGCCAAAAGCCCTGCAATCTCATCATTTGATTTTTCTTCAATATGCCGCCACTGGATAATCTGCCTGTCAGCAGCAGACATTTTTGCCAGGGCAAGCATAATACGCTCGTGCCGGCTTTCTGCTAGCTCTTTTTCCTTTTCATTCATATCGTATGCGGTCCCATTAGAGAAAGCCGGATATAATTTTTTGCTTTTTTCGGCCAGGCGCTTTTCATTAGTCAAATAACCCAGCAGCATATTCCTGCAATAATGAAACAATACTGTTTTCACACTGGCCCTGCCTTTATAGAGTTTATTATAGCTGGCCGACTCTTTTAATTTCAGCACACCATCAGTAAAAGAGCTGCCGGCGGCAAATTCAATAATATCAGCGGGATAATGCGCGTATGTGATCTTTGCCCACTTTATAAACAGCAACTGGTAGCAGGAATAAAAGCAGGAAATGATCCGGTCAGACAGGTTACGCTGGTTGTTTTTAAAAGCTACGGAAATGGTTTCGATGGTTAGCAACTGCTGGCAGTTAGAACTATTATCCATTAATCATTTTGAATTGGTTATAATTAAATTGCGCCCGGGGCCGTTTCCAAATATACAAAACGGAATTGTCACAGATGCTTTTTCGAAAGAAAAGTAAATGCGCTTCAACACGCTGCTGCTATCAGGGTGTCTATTGTTCCTGATTTCTATTTTATCTCCTTTTGCACAGGTTAGTGGCTGTTTCAACTAATACGGTAAAACACCAGGCATCTTCTTTCTTAAAAGCAAAAGCCCGGCTTTACATTCGGGGATGTAAAACCGGGCGTAGCAGAACGGCACTATTGAAACATGTAAAGATCAGCCGGTCAGCGTTTATTTAAAGTCATTCTTGGGAGGGTAATTTTATTTATAGTAATATCAAAATTAATGGTAGTGTCTTTGTACGCATTGTTACCCGCATGATAGGTAACACTGTAACGGCCCAGCTCCAGTCCTCTTATTTTAAAATAGCCATTGTTGTCAGGCAAAGCAGTAGCTGTATCTGTATCATTATATACATTAACCATTATTGAGGCGTCCACCGGAAAAGCATATCCTTCCATTTCTAACGAGCGGTCTGCCGGCAGGGTCCTTAAATAAGGAAATAATAAATAGCTTCCTGCGCTTTCAGTTATAGAACGGCCCAGGTCAAAATCCAGGTACACGGCAATGCTGCCATCGCTGTTTTTTACACGGCTCTCTTTTAAAACATCAATATAAATATGATGATTGGTGGAGTCATCTGCCAGCTTTAGCGGGTGCTGCTCACCGTTTTTAATAACATGATTATTCTTTCCAAGCGCAATCCGTATTTTCCGTACGGTTCCCGATGTTTCAACCGATCCAAGCAGCATATCAAGTCCGTTCCGTAATTTCAGGATATCATAAATGCCGGGCTTAAAATCAAGCGCCATCCATTTTCCAAATTCATCACTATCGCCAACAGGTATGCCGCCATGCCAAAGGGTGGTACCCGGTGCGCCCAGGCTATCGTTTTTACTGTTATTGTCAAGCCGGGCAATCCTTTGCTCATCACCTGAATTGGTTTCATCAATTTTTACTTCCACCGAATGAATATCAATGTTTACCTGATCCAGATCTGCCGGGTTATCAGTGAGATAAACAGACAGCAGGCCGGGCCTTACGTTTTGGGCTTCATCACTTTTTTTGCAGCTAAATACAACTAACAGCACAACTGTTAAAACGGGAAAAATCAGCTTTTTCATACGAATTATTGATTTGTGTTCAATAATGAATCGTTCTGCAATGCCAGGTTGTCCCCTTTTTATAGTTTGCAGGAAATCAATCAGGTGATCATTATAAGCATTTTGGTCAGGGAAGATCTTAGCTTCTCCCTGATCTTTGCCATTGCCAGGGAATATTTATTGCGGACGGTTTTTTCGCTGACAGCTAAAAGCCTTGCAGTTTCTGATACAGAGAGCCCTTCACGCCTGAGTTTTGCAATGTTTTTTATGCCCCTGGGCAGCTCATCTATTACTTTTTGAATCAGGTCATTTGTATCCTTCAGGCTGATATCTTCCAGTATATGTGAGTAGCCCATTTGCGCTGTCAGGTTCTTTTTTTCATTATCCAAAGAAATAATTTCATGATGCACGGCCCTGTAATAATCCAGTATCCTGAAATTTAAAAATTTGCAGAAAAATCCTTTGGCAGCCTGCGCTTCATTGGTCAGAACAAAAGAGGGGTCTTTCCATATCCTGATCCAGAATTCCTGCAGCAGATCCTGCGTTACATCATGATCTTTTACTTTAGCAAATACATAGGCATACAGGGTTTCCCAATACCTGTTGTACAAAGTATTATATGCCGCTTTATTTCCAAACCCTATTAATGATATAAGTTCTTTATCGGTCATCAGGAACGGTTTGCTGCAAAAACACGATAATAACGTGCTTCAAAAAAACAGCCCCAGGTGTAAAGTTGCAATATCTGTGGTCAATTATCAAGCAGGTTTAAGTATTTTTCTTTTTCTAAAAAAACAGGGGACATGTAGCTGATTCCATACGATTATTATGTACATATTTGAAGGTATGAACAGGAAAGAATATTTTAAAAAATACCTGGAGGGCACTGCCTCCGATACAGAAAAGGAGCTGGTTGCCGCATGGGTTACCGGGCTGATAGCACGTGCAGGCACCGGCAATGCTACCAAAGAAGAACAATACATTGTAGAGAAATGGCTGAACCAGGAAAGCAAAACCAGCCCGGATATGGAAGAAGTTGAAAAGAGAAAAACAGAAACCCTGTCATTACTGGATCAGGAATATCTTTCTGTGCCCAAACGGAAAAAACACACTGTACTTTACAGGTATGCAGCCGCAGCTATTCTTTTTGCTTTTGGCATTGGTATGTATTTTCTCTATCAGCCTAAACAGGAGAAGAGCGATATAGCTAAGCTTCATTTTCCTGCGGCAGATAGCATTAAAAACAGCAGGATGGTGTACCATACCGGCTCCGGCAGCCCGGTGAAAAAAATACAATTACCCGATAGCAGCTATATTTACCTGAACGCTAATACTATACTCTCGGTAGACTCGGGTAAGTTTAATATTCATAGCCGGGATGTGGTGCTTGACAAAGGAGAGGCTTTTTTCCAGGTAGCAAAAAACAGTTCCCAAAAATTCACGGTTCAGTTTGGGGCGCTGCAACTGGAAGTACACGGCACCAGCTTTAACATAGAAAACTATACACATACCCATGAAAAAAGGGTATTTGTAAAAACAGGAAAAGTGGTTATAAAAAGCGCAGAAGGGCTTGCTGCTACATTAACGGCTGGGGAAACATATATTTACCACACGCTTACAAAAAAATATATTGTTAAGCAGGAAGATAACTTTGATGTATCACAGTGGATCAGCGGAAAGCTGGTATTTGCCGGTGCGGGGTTAGATGAAATAAAACAAAAACTGAAGGATCGCTTTGAAATAAGCATCGAAATAGAAAACAACGCTTTGCCCCCAACAATGCAATTAAACGCTACTTTTGACAAGGAGGATACTTACAATAAAGTAGCAAAGGTTATTGCCGGTATATACGGAGCACAGTACAGGATTGACAACAGGAGGATCATTTTTTATTAACTATTATACCGGGGAAGATAATTGGGAATAACCAGTGAATTTGGCGATACGGATACTTATTTATAGCATACTGCTGATGGCAACCTGCAAAAGGCTGTCAGCCCAATATGCTATTCAATATCCCGGGGAACCGCTTGTGCAAAGGCTGGAAAGAATTTCAAAAGATTTTAATATTATTATTGCTTACGATCTGCTGCAGCTAAAAGGTATTGCTGCACAAAAAACCGAACTGCAGACCGCCAACATTGAACCAGCTTTAAAACTTTCATTAGAAAAGACCGGCTTCAGGTATCAGAAACAGGGCGCTATACATTATTACATTGTACCGGTGCCTAAAGGTAATATCACGGGTGTGGTTATAGATGCTGAAGAAGGAACGCCCCTGGAGGCAGTATCCATAGAAACAGGCAAAGGCGTATTTGTCAGCTCCTCCAAAGGAGCTTTTAATATTTCCCTGGAGGAAGGCGTTTATGATATTGTACTAAGCGCCATTGGATATGAAACAAAGCAAATTCCTTCTATCAAAGTGCAAAGAGGCAGCGCCTTGTACTTAAGCCTGACACTTCAAAAAAGACCCGTCAGCTTAAACCCTGTTAATGTAGTTTCTTCTGTTGCAACAGAAAATATACGAGCCCATTACATCAGGCAAAAACAAGCTGGAGTAGTAACAGACGGACTATCTGCACCACAGGTGGAGACGATACCGGATAAGCCTTTATCACAAATAATAAAACGGATAAATGGAGTCAGCCTCATTGGCAATACGGTAGGAATAAGAGGTTTGAGCGAACGGTATAGCCAGGTTCTGGTTGACGGCATTGCCCTGCCATCCTGTGGATTGAATAAAAGAGGCCTTGCCCTTGATATTTTTCCCAAAGAGCTTGTTCGGGAAATGATCCTTACAAAAACAGCCGCTGCCGATGCGCCCGCAGAGTTTAGCGGCGGACAGATCCATATTCATTCGTTAAGCATCCCGGATCGCAGCTTTACTTCTTTTGCATTGGAAACCGGAGGCAACAGCCAATCCGCATTTAAAAACTTTCAATGGCTGGGTAATAAAGGAAAGCTCGACTGGCTGGGCATAGATGATGGCACGCGTAAAAAACCGGCAAATATCAAATCATGGCAATGGTATAATGATGTACCGCTGCCACCGCCCAATGATCCTAGTGGTGTACGTACTCTTATTCCGGGAGAACCCGCACCCTACCATTCTTTAAATGCTATTGACCAAAGCAAAACCATTCCTGCAGAGGGCCTTGTTCCTTCGCAGGGTATGGCATTGCCTGATTTCAATTTAAACTTTTCGCTGGGAAGGTCTTATGTTGTAAAAGATAGCGTTACATTAGGATTTGTGGCAGGCACTTCTGTTTACAGGCGCCGTGCCCTGGCACATCTTAATAACCGGCGAAGAGCCCCTGCTGATTTCCAGACGGATCCAGCAAAGTCTGGCACTATAGGAGAAGGGACCTCCTTCCAGCTGCTTTCCGGCACAGGAACCCTATTCAACATAGGGTTAAAAACATCCACATTCAATATAACATTTAAAAATATCTTCAGCACACAGCTTAAAGATAATTTCAGCACAGCCATCCGCAGCTATCAGAACAAAGGACAGACCCGGCACTTCAAAGAACTGTTCCAGGAGCCTGAGCAGTATTTTTTACAACAACACAAACTGGAAGTACAGAAAACCTTTGCAAACGGAATGGGCATTGACTATTTTTTATCATTTACCAATACCGTACAAAAACTTTCCGACAGAAGGTATCTTCAGTATTTTCTTACATCAGGAACCGGCGCAGCTGCTGTCTACAATACGCCTAATATCCTGTACAACTGGAAACAGAACAGCGATTCAAATGTTGTGGATAACCGAACCTGGATGGATGGTGCTGAAAAAAATTATACATCAGGCCTCTCCTTCTCCAAACGAGTGCTTTTTTCAAAAAATTTTGGAGGTAATATTAAAGCCGGATGGACGGGAACCCTTCGTTACAAAACCCTTTCAGCACTACGCCTTCTACCTTATACAAATGCTAATGCGGCATTAACCGGCCAGTATGATCAATTGCTGGATCCCGCAGCAGGCAGCCCTGTTTTTTACTGGGCAGAAAATACAAATGGCAATATCTACTCGGGCAAAATGAATAACCAGGCTTTTTATTTACTGGCTGATCAGACTTTCCGGAAACGGTTCCGGCTTTTCTATGGAATAAGAGCTATGTATTATGATATGCAAAACGATCAGAGAACTTTTTTAAGACGAAGGTATAACGGTACCATCCCGCCACAATACCATAATGGCATCACCGGTGAAAAAAACTGGTACTGGCAACCATCTGGTAATATGGTTTACAGCGTCAGTAATAAGATGAATATAAGAGCTGCTTTTGCCAAAACAGTACTGCAACCGGATTTCAGGGAGCTTTCTTATTTCGGACTGTATGAATATGAGCTGGACGGAAACATTGGCGGCAGACAATTACGCACTACGAAAGTGGATAATTACGATCTCCGTTGGGAGTGGTATCCCTCACTCCGGGAAAACATATCTCTTTCTTTTTTTCATAAAAGGTTAAAAGACCCTGTAGAACTGGTACAGGCCGGGGCGTTTCCAACAGCTTACGGTTATATCAACCAACACGCGGCACAAACATCAGGCATTGAGCTGGAAGCCCGGAAATCCTTACAGTTCCTGTCGCCCCAAAGTTTTTTAAAATATCTAACCGTGCATGCCAATTATACTGTCAATTGGTCTAAAGTAGAAGTAATGAGCTTTCCCACATTGGCCAACGGTGAATTTACACAAAGCAGAATGCCCAACCAGGACAGGCCATTGTTCAACCAGGCGCCATGGGCTGCTAATGCAGGGCTTTTATATAACGGTAAAAAAACGGGGCTTTCCATATTCTATAATAAAAGCGGGCCTAAAACTTACATTACTCATATCAATCCTAATCTTGTTGAGTATGAGAACGGAGCAGATCAGCTGGATCTGAATTTTTATGTAAAATGCATAAAGGATAAAGGCCGTATTACGTTCAATGCACTGAACCTGCTGAACCCGTGGCGTATTTATTATACCAATAGCAAAGCATACACATCAGGAAATACCGGTAGCTGGCAGCTCACGAACGGTTCTGTAGGATATAACGCAAAAGATGGAGATACCGTCACTTTCAAGATACGGCAGGGAATAAATGCAAACATCGGTATAACGCTGGCGCTATAAAAAATACTGATTTAAATGGGGGACAATTACTGTTTCCTGGCCGATTAATAAACAAAACACAAACGCTATGTACTTAAAAAGAAAACGGCTGTCAGATATCGGCCTCTTATTATCGATCCTCATTTTGCTAAGCTCCTGTTCTGCCGGCAGCAAGCACATTGAAGAAGCTCCAATAACTCAAACCTTACCTACCGAAAGCCTTGAAACAATATATGGTTGTACCAATGTATCGTTCCTGTTATCAATAACAGCCACAACCTATTCCGATTATTTTATTTTGATAAATAACCAGGAAGGGTTTAACCGGCTCCATTTAAATCCTTCCTGTTCCCCTGAAATTGATTTTAATAAGTACTCCCTGCTCATCGGTACAAAAGGACTAAACCGGGGCTGCTCTTCAATTGACTACCAATTGAAAAAAATAACAACAGGAACAAAAGACAGCCTGTTTCTTAATGTAACATTTCAATTAAATGACGCAACGGTTGCGCCCAATGTAACCTGGAACGTGTTAATGCCCCGGCAACCCGAAGGCATACCGGTGAAAGTAAATTTTGAAATGAAAGAATAACGATTTGTTTGTTATTCTTCCGCGTCAGGTTGCTCTTATACACTACCTGTCATCCCCATAGGCTTTAAACTCATCAATAGCAATTCCGGAGGTTCCAAAATATTGTAGCGCCTTTTTAAAAAATTTAAGTACATTTGTGATACTATAATGTTAGTTAATATTTAAAACGGACATTACTGCTATCATGATATCACTTATATCGCCGTCCAAAGCCCAGCAAACAATAACCCGCAACATTCGCGAAAAGCGATTGTCCATGGAGCTTACCCAGGAAGGCCTGGCTGTACGGTCTGGTGTTCCACTGCCAACACTAAGAAAGTTTGAGCAAAAGGGAATTATCTCTTTAGAGGGCTTATTAAAGCTATTGCAGGTTCTTGGTGGAATGGACGTGTTTATTGATGCACTTAAACCTTCCCAATCAGGTTATGCATCTATAGACGAAGTGTTAAAAGGGGATAGTAGCATAAACCGAAAAAGAGGGCGTAAAAAATGATGAACCCTGTTACCGAAATAAAAGTTGGATTGGATTTCGGTTCCGGAGTTCAACCTGTTGGGCGTTTAGCTACGCGAGACCATAAGGTTTATTTTGAGTATGGCAATGAGTTCTTACAAAGCGGGCTTGAAATTTCGCCGGTTCGCCTGCCTTTGCAAAAAGGTGTTATAGAATGACTTTAGAGCGCCTTCACTGGATTATGAAGATTTGCTCAATTTAACAGGTGCGCTAACGAAAGATATTCGTGAGATTGAGAAAATGTATCGCTTAGCCGTTTTCAATGTACTGGCACACAACAGAGATGATCACTCAAAAAACTTTAGCTTTTTGATGAATGAATTGGGCGAATGGAAATTATCTCCTGCCTACGACATTACATTTTCAAGTGGGCCGGGTGGGGAACAAAGCACCAAGGTAATGGGGGAAGGAAAAAATCCAACAACAAAGCATCTTGCGAAACTGGGCGTTGATGCAAAACTGCCAAAAGGATTAGTGGAAAATATCATCGGTCAAACTCAATATGCATTAAGTAAGTTTGTGTCCTTAGCAAAAGCGTTCGGAATAGACAAAGAGAATTTGCACTTGATTAACCAAACCATGCAATAGCTCTCCGGCTCCATTTTTCTATCACAAAATCCCAATACTTGTTTCATAGTGGAGCCTGCATGGCATTTTGTACACATCGCCTGTAATTTTAATCCTCCTAGATGCTTGCTCTTATACGATAATGACATTTTAAATAGACCAAAATGTATCTAAGGCGATATAGTTGTAGTTGCATATGGACTTAATGTTGTTTTTTGTCATATCCTGCATTGTTATGGAAAAGAACCCGCTTAGCTGCTCTATGGAGTTAAAAATTTTATTGGTAAATTTTCTTTTGTAATGTTGCCACACTTTTTCAGCGGGATTTAATTCAGGGCTATACGGAGGGAGAAACACCAGGGTTATATTGTTGGGGATAACCAGGGATTTGGCTTTATGGAAGGCACCATTGTCCAGTACTATTATCTTATATTCATCAGGCTCGTGCATGGCAAACTCATTAAGAAATAATTGAAAATTGGTTGCATTGCAGCTAGGCATCTCCAAGAGCATTTGACTGCCCGTA
Source organism: Niabella sp. (assembly GCA_027493055.1). Taxonomy (GTDB): domain Bacteria; phylum Bacteroidota; class Bacteroidia; order Chitinophagales; family Chitinophagaceae; genus Niabella. The sequence continues at coordinate 59,175 of JAPUDO010000102.1, forward strand.
ATTTGAGAAAAAGCACCAAAAAGATAAGTGTACCGGAACACTTGTTGAAAAGAACAAACCGGTTGTACCCCTTTAGCGGTTAAGCCCCTGCCGTATTTGGTATGTAATCCAAACCGGCTTTCGTCCTGAAAATAAAGATTAATACTTCCATAGCAGATGGGGGACCGCATTGCTTTTTCTGCTATTTCTTTGATGAAGTTTTTTTAAAAGCGGCAACAGCCTGTTCGTCCTTTTTTACATGGCTTTTGCGTGCTACCTTTACTTTCGAACCGAAATGTCGCATGGCGTATTTTAATACCGTATTGTACTTCACTTCTTTCTTAAATTCCTGTTCGATCCATTGCTGTAGTTCTATGTACCCCGCCAATCCATTTTTGGGATCTTTGAGCTTTTGTTCTATTTGTCGGTGCTCTTCTATAGTAAATACAGAGGGTTTTCCCGCTTTACCTTTGCGACCGTTGTGAACCATGGCCTCCATCCCCCCGTTTTTATATGCTGTACGCCAATTGTGTATGCTTTGGCTGCTCACACCAACATTATCCATCAGATCTCTTTTTGAAATCCCTTCTTCTCCCGCCTTTTTCATCTCTATCAGCATTTTGATACGGGGGGCTATCATGGCCGAAGAGGATTTCAGTGCTGACTTAAGCGCTCTTATTGTTTCTGTAACAGGAATATATAATGCGTAGGACATATTAATGACTTATACTTTAGACCAATTATACAACAAAAAAACCAATATCCAAAATATTGGTCTAATTAATTATTCATTATCGTATAATATATCATCATAGGATCTATCATTCCGATGAACATCCTATTGCATGGACACCTCTTTGGTTTGTTATTTTTTGTAAGAAGCCACATGTTCTCCCTTGGGGAGGTGGCCACCACAGGCTGACGGAGGGGATAGATTAGTGTCAGAGTAACTGTAATCCCTTTTAATACAAAAAGCCAAACAGCCATAACGGTATTTTATTCCCAAAACCACCGTATTCTATATTGTCTGATGCGATATACGCGTTTTCCAGGTGCTGAATTTGTTTGCCTGTTTTTGATTTTCCGCCAATTTCAACAATATACGTTTCATTAATCAGAAAATCACCCTGGTCCGTGTAGTTAACTTCGTTCCTGTAACCTAACTGGTTAACAAAAAATGTTTCTCTTATATTGCCGGTATTTGTATTCCCTTGTCCTAACAAAAACGTAAGATTGCTGTTTTCCAGGTATATTTTTGACGGCTTCTGTAATTTGCTGATGCCCTTCGCGCTTTTATACAGATTCTTTGTCAGCCCTATTTCATCCAGATACTGCAGGTACAGTAAAAGTGTTGTCCTGTTGATGCCTATTTTTTCACTCAGTTTACTTACATTGGGAATAAAAGGAACCGATTCGGAAATGGCCACTAATAATTGTTTAACTCTATGAATGTATGATAACGCTACATTTCGCAGTAATGGCAATTCTATTTCGAGCATCATATTTACTACCCCGCCTAAACGCACCAGGTATAAATCCGGCTCTTCGCGGTAAAAAGGATAATATCCGCTTTGCAGGTAGTTTTCAAAATATTGGAACGGTTTAATGTGCGCAAGAACATTTTCAACAATATGAGTATGGTTTTCCAATATTTCCGGGAGCGTATATTTTTCAGGTTTTGTTCCGGTTTCCACAGCTATATATTCCCTGAAAGAAAATCCCTGCATAGTATATACTACAGCCCTCCTGCTCAAATCGGCTCTTGCATTCAGAATTTCAAGCAGGGATGAACCCGTAAATACAATTTTCAGATCGGGATAATCGTCATAAATATTTTTAAGTTCCTGCACCCATCCCTCGTATTTATGTACCTCATCTAAAAATAAATATTTCCCACCCTTTTGGCTGAAATCCCTGGCTAAATCCGACAACGACCGGTTGTTGAACCATATAGAGTCAAGGCTCACATACAAAGTACGGTTTAACTCATGTGAAAGATGCAGTTTAATATATTGCAGCAAAAGTGTTGTTTTTCCAATTCCCCTTGCTCCTTTTATACCTGTTAAACGAGCGTTCCAATTAATTTCCTGCATTGCAGAGCGTACAAAACCCGTATCTGCATACTTTAATCTTTGCCTGAATTGTTCTATTAAATTATCCATTTTGCCAGGTTCAATAAACAAATTATACCAATTTTGTTCATTCTGATAAACAAAAAAACATGAGCCGAATAAGCTGGTTATTCGGCTCATATTTTAATCATATTTGAGCCAAATATCTATTATAATCAGCTCATGACACCCTATAACTGGCAACAAAAAGACTGGCCTCAATTCAGGTTCTCGCTCCGGGAAACAGAGAGCGAGTTGTTCCTGTTCTCCTAACCAATTTATCTCCCCATATAAACCATCAAAATCTGCACATCGCTTGGATTGATCCCTGAGATCCTGCTTGCCTGACCTAATGTACGGGGTCTTATCCGGTTCAGTTTTTCCTTCGCTTCATTTCCCAGTGACGCTAATTTATTATAGTCGAAACTATCAGGTATGACCAGGTTTTCCATTTCGCTCATACGGGTAACAATTTCCCGTTCCTTTTCAATATAAACATCATATTTTACCTGGATTGCGGCTTGTTCTATTTCTTCCTTTGAATAGATGCTCAATGAATTTTCCAGGGCAGGAACGGCCGCAGCCAGATCAGCAAGCTCAACGCCGGGGCGCAGCAGCACTTTTTCTGCTTTTTGTTTTTCACTGATCTTTGACGAGCTCATGGATTCGAGGAAACCATTGATCTGATCAGGCTGTAGCACAGTATTTTTCAAAATATCCTTAATATTAGCAATATTTTCATTTTTTTGCCGGATATTCTCCATTCTTTCTTCCTTTGCTAATCCAAGCTTATAACTAAGCGGTGTTAGCCTGGCATCTGCATTATCCTGTCTTAGCAAGGTTCTGTATTCTGCCCTGGAAGTAAACATGCGGTAAGGCTCTTCTGTTCCTTTATTGATCAGGTCATCTATCAGCACACCAATATAAGCTTCGCTGCGTTTCAGTACCAGGGAATCCTGTTCTCTCACTTTCTGATGTGCGTTTATTCCGGCCATTAATCCCTGGCACGCGGCTTCTTCGTAACCTGTGGTTCCATTGATCTGGCCGGCAAAGAATAAATTGGAAATCAGCTTGGTTTCAAGCGTATTGCTTAACTGTGTAGGGGGAAAATAATCATATTCAATGGCATAACCCGGCCTGAACAGCCTGGCATTTTCAAAACCCGGCACAGAGCGCAAGGCTTTATACTGTACGTCCTCCGGCAAAGAGGTAGAAAATCCGTTAACATAAATCTCTACTGTATTCCAGCCTTCAGGTTCTACAAACAGCTGGTGCCTGTCCCTGTCTGCAAAACGGTTGATCTTATCTTCTATACTGGGACAATAACGGGGCCCTACCCCATCAATCCGCCCCGCAAACATAGGACTTCTGTCAAAACCGGTTTTTAGTATCTCGTGAACTTCCGGGCTGGTATAAGTGATCCAGCAGCAGCGCTGATCTTTAGCATTGATCTTTTTAGTATCAGTGAAAGAAAAACCTGTAATTTCCTCATCACCATCCTGGATCTCCATTTTTGAATAATCAAGGCTGCGGCCATCCACACGTGGCGGCGTCCCTGTTTTTAACCGGTCGCTTTCAAAGCCTAATGCTACTAACTGTTCTGTAATTCCGCTGGCTGCTTTTTCTGCTACCCTTCCGCCACCAAATTGTTTTTCGCCTATATGAATGATCCCGTTAAGAAAAGTTCCATTAGTTAAAACTACAGCTTTGGCTTTTATTTCATGTCCCAGGCCGGTAACCACGCCGCAAACCCGTTTATCTTTTACCAATAAACCTTTTACCATATCCTGGTAAAAATCCAGAAGCGGGGTTTGCTCCAGCATTTCGCGCCATTTGGCGGCAAACAGCATCCGGTCGCTTTGGGCACGGGGGCTCCACATAGCTGGCCCCTTGGAACGGTTCAACATCCTGAACTGTATCATTGAAAGATCGGTTATGATTCCAGAATACCCTCCCATGGCATCAATTTCGCGCACAATCTGTCCTTTAGCAATACCACCCATAGCCGGATTACAGCTCATTTGGGCAATGGTTTGCATATTCATGGTAACCAATAAGGTTTTTGAGCCCATATTTGCGGCTGCCGCTGCCGCTTCACAGCCGGCATGGCCTGCACCCACTACTATTACATCATAATCTGGAAACATAAGTGTGCAAAGATAAAGCCCCCATTGTATGTTTGAAAGTGTAAAATAAAAATTCCCCAAAGGGGATATTATAGTTTTGTTGGCGTAAGTATTAAAATGATTTGCGATTAAACAATCAAAGCCTCTGCTTTCGTTTTGCCGGGGGCTTTAGCAATGCTGCTTTTTTTGTATTTCCTCTATGGTCTTGCTCAGTCAAGTACTCATCTTAAAATACCAATGACATTACACAAGATTCATTTTTTCACGTGGAATATTGTTTCAGGGTGAAACAGTTCCACGATTTCACGTGGAACGTTCAGCTATTTAAAAAATGCCGTAGCCACTCCTCTTCCATTGCCCTCATCTGTTTCTGCTCCTTATCCGTTTTATCCTTATACCCTATCAAATGCAGAATACCATGAAACATAACCCTTAATAATTCCGAAGAAAAAGCGTTCCCCGCTAAAGCTGCATTTTCCTTTACCCTGTCTGTACTAATATAAATATCTGAGATCAGGTGTTCTGATCCAATGGTCTCTGATAGGTCAAAAGTGATAATATCAGTATAATAATCATGATCCAGGTGCTGGCGGTTAATAGCTAAAAGATCCTCATCAGAGCAAAAGATATAATTGATCTCGCAACCGGATCTCCGATGTTCCAAAAGCCTGGAAGAGATAAATCTTTTTATAGCCAGTCGGTTCCGGAGCGTAACTTTCTTCCTGAAATGGAAGTTTATTATAAATTCTTTAGGATGCATATATCAAAAATCGCAAAGAAAACACAAACAACAATGCTTAGCTTTGTAAGATGGTAAATGAAGTATTGTTATCTGACCTGCAGCCCGGACAAACGGCCATCATCGTTAAATTCACAACGGAAGAAATTTTCCTGAAATTAATGGAAATGGGCTGCCTGCCAGGCGAACAAATAGAAGTGGTAAAGAAAGCCTTATTTAATGACCCTATGTCTATTTCTGTTGCCGGCTATTTATTAAGTCTCAGGACCGATGAAGCCAGTCAAATTGTAGTAAACATCTAGAAAAATGAAAATTGGCCTGTACTTCGGTTCATTTAACCCTATTCATCATGCACACCTGATCATTGCTAACCACATTCTTAATGAAGAGCTGGTTCATAAAATATGGTTTGTAGTTTCTCCACATAACCCACTTAAAGAAACGGCTTCCCTTTTAGATGAAAATCACCGGTTACACCTTGTAAATACGGCTATTGAAAATGACAGCAGGATGAAGGCAACAGATATTGAATTTTCCCTGCCAAAACCATCGTACACTGCAGTAACCCTGGCCCATCTCACAGAAAAATATCCTCAATACCAGTTTGTTGTAATTATGGGCGGAGATAGTTTCCAGAATATTAAACGATGGAAAAACTATACTTACATCCTTGAGAATTTTGAGATCCTGATCTATAACAGGCAGGGATTTATAGTTGAAGTAGAAAACCATTCAAAAATCACTGTTTTAAACGCTCCCCTCCTCGAACTATCAGCAACAGGTATAAGAAAGCTGATCAAAGAGAAAAAATCATTAAAATATCTTTTACCAGATAATGTAATTTCTGAAATAGAAAAAGGCGGCTATTACAGGAAATAACCTAATAATATGCAAGCTATAACAATGACCGGAGCAGGGATCTTTGTAAAAATAAGAACCAGTGATGTACCCGCAACAATCCCAATATTTATAAAACCCAGCCGGGTACCATCAAAAAGGGTAATATCTTTAAGAATGTAGAAGGTCGATCCCACCATTATACCCAATACAGCAGCATTTATGCCTTCCAGCGAACGATAAATTACAGCGTATTTTTTTAGCCTGTTCCAGATGGGAAAGAAAAAAAGAACCAGTAATGCGCTAGGCAAAAAAATTCCGATCATACCAATAGCCCCTCCCAACATTTGCATAGCCGGACCCATATCTTTTAAGGCCAATCCGCCACTATAGGATGCGATGGAAAAAACAGGGCCCGGTACAGCTCTTACCACACCAATACCGGTAAGCATATCCTTCTTATCAATATGAATAGCATTAGGATTTTTTTGCTTAACAGCTTCAGGCCTTACACTAAATTGCTCATACATAATAGGCATCAATACATTACCGCCACCAAAAACTAGGCTGCCCATACGGTAAGAGTTCTCAAAAAGGTTGATAGGTTTCCTGTTAGGCCAGTCATTTTTACGGGCCACCTCACTCAATATACCGGCAACAATAAAAATAATAGCAAACAGCCAGATATTCCACCACCTTATTTTACCGGGCTTGACAGCTTCCTGCGGAATTCTTTTACTGCTCAGGTTAGTGATACATCCCCCTAAAATAATCAGGATGGGAACAAAAAAAGGCTTTCCAAAAAATGCATAGGTTGCTATAGAAGCTCCTATTGCAATAAGCGCAGTGGCTAAATTTTTAACTGAATAAGGCAGTGCGCTCAAACAGGCAAATATTAAAAACCCCGTAGCCATAGGCACTATGAACTGAAATATATCAAAATTACGTGGAGTGCCCTCCATATACTGAACAAAAAAGGATAAGGCGCACATTATAGTACAAGCCGGGAGTATCCATACCAGTAAGGCCAAAACACCCAAAAGGGGTCCTCCCCGCTTAAAACCTATCAATGTAATAGTTTGGGTAGAGGAAGCTCCTGGCAATAGCTGGCAAAAAGCATTATACTCTATCAGTTCCTGCTCTGTGATATATGGGGTTTTTTTTACAAAGGTTTTCATCATCATAGCCAGATGTGCCTGTGGCCCACCAAAGGCAGTGATACTATGTAAAAAAACCAGCTTTAAAAAATGTATATGACGGAGCAGCATCAAGCTCAGGAATGTTTAGTAAAAAATCCTTTTAAAGGTAAAAGATATTCTTAAACCGACATGAAATTTTTCGGGTTTAAATTACACAAAGGAAGCCTGAAAAATTTCATCAAAGGTTCCTCTTGGCCAAAAACAATAACAAGAATACAAGAGAAAGAAAAGAGTGCCTGAAAATAATATTTTACTAAACACCGCTATCTTACAGTAACATGGAAACATTTTTCCCTGTACTCTTTAATAAAGTATAGCTTACCCTGTTTCTGCATTTCTGTAAGTATATCCTGCAATATCTTTTCCAGCCGGGCATTTGGAGCTTTATGCCGGTTAAAACGGATATAGGAAATATCAAAAGAGCAACCATAATTATGAGAGCTCAACTTGGTAGTAACGGCATTGCTGTTAACCCGCGCTAATCTTTTCTGGTCATAAAGTGTTCTGGTAACAGACGTTACGGTAAAAGTTTTCTTTTTGCTTTTTGTGTAAAAGCTAGTCCCTATTTCTTTTAATACTTTATAAGACCTTGCATTAAGGTAAGGCCTGCTATGGGTAAGCCGGGCAATAGTATATCCCCGTTGAGGAAAAATTAATACCAGCTTCTTTTTTTTAACCAGCGAATTTACCTGTGCCTGGTCCTTTATAGGAGGAATGCCAAACTTCCTTGCTGCTTCAAGATGATAATCATACTGTGTTTGCGCAAAAGAAAAAAGAAAAGAAAAAATACAATACGTAAGCAACGCTAAGCGCTTATATACTTCCTTCAAAACTGTATTTGATTTTGTAAAGCTATAAAGGCTTTAAGAATTAAATATTTAAACCACCACAGGCACTAATGGTTTGACCGGTAATATAACTGCTCATATCTGATGCAAGGAACAATGTAACATTGGCTATATCTTCAGCCCTGGCAAAACGATTCAACGGAATATCAGTCAGATATTTTTCTGCACCGGCATTATCATTCAGGTAACTGGTCATATCTGTTTCCACAAAACCCGGGGCAATAGCATTACACCTGATATTGCGGCTGCCCAGCTCCTTAGCCACACTTTTTGTAAAACCTATAATCCCGGCCTTGCTGGCTGCATAGCTTGCCTGGCCTGCATTTCCCATTACTCCAATAACAGAGCTCATATTAATAATATTCCCGTTCCTGGCTTTCATCATGGGTTTAATCACCTGCTTCGTCATATAAAAAACACTGTTCAGGTTAATCTTTAATACATCTTCCCATTGCTCAGGTGTCATCCGCAATAATAAATTGTCCTTTGATATACCGGCATTATTTACACATATATCAATAGTACCAAACTCTTTTAAAACATCACTTACAAAAGCTTCACATTGCGCAAAATCACCGGCATTACTTTTAAAAGCCTTTGCTTTTACACCCAAACCGGTAAGCTTTTCTTCAAGAGCTGCTGCACGTGCTGAACTGCTATCGCTAACATAAGTAAAAGCTATATGAGCGCCATGCTCAGCAAATTTTATGGCAATAGCTTCACCAATTCCCCTGGCTGCTCCGGTAACAATGGCTACTTTGTTTTCAAGAAGTTTCATTCGCAAATGTTTATTGGGTTTGTATGAATGCAAAGTAAAGTAATTATGTTCTGAATTACACAACTAATGCATATTTATTTGTTTCCTAAACGGGAAACCATTAACTTTATAGTAAATATGATTTTATGTCTCCAAGAAAGCGGCAGCAGGGAAATCCTGAGAAAGAGGCTACAAGGGTAATAGCTTACGAAAACAGTGAGTTAAGGCTGGACCTGATTGGTCAAACCATCAAAAAAGTAAGGCTTGAAAAAAATATGACGCAGCAGGAACTGGGAGAACTTGTAGGCGTTAAAAAGGCCCAGATATCCAAGATAGAGAATAATGCTAAAGATGCACGCTTTGAAACCATACTTAAAGTATTCAAAGCACTAGATGCCAAAATCAATTTTAATGTTGAAGTAAGAAAAACGTTAATGCTGGCTTTCCTATTAGAACAGATAAGACCTTAAAATCTATTACTATGCTTAAAACTATTTTAAAAATACTGTTATTTATTTTTTCCACCACACTGCTGTCAGAGTACCTTATTAACAGAGCTTCTTCCACAGCTTATCTTTTAATATTCCTTATTACAGAAATCACGTTGTTCCTGGTATTATTCTATAAACCCATCAAAACATTATTTAAATGATTGTATCTGTCATTACATTTTTTGCAGCCATAATTATTGCTTTTTTTTACTATAAAAAAAGTAACCAAAACAGGAAGCCTTCAACCTGGGCCATAACCACAGGTATCATTATAGCAGGGCTGATACTGGCAGCAGTACAACCTCTGAAACTGGAAAGGGTGGATGCCGGCCATGTAGGTATTAAGGTAAACCTTACGGGTGACAACCGTGGTGTAAGTAAATTTGAATATAAGACCGGCTGGGTTTTATACAATTCCTGGATCAGCCGCTTATATGAATTTCCGGTATTCCAGCAACATATTGAATATCCCGAGCAGCAGGTAATTACCAAAGGAGGTTTCAGCGCTACTATTAAACCTTCTTTCAACTATGCTTTAAAGCCCGGTGATGTTGGAGATATGTTCCAGAACCTTCGCCTTGATGTAAAAAGTGTAGAACAGCAATGGCTGCAAACTGCCATTGTTGGCACCGTAAACGACGTAGCCAATAAATGGTCAGTAGATGATATTTTTAATAAACGTGAACAGTTTGAAAATGACATCATCAGCGAAGCTAATAAACGTGTGTCCAAATGGTTTATCATATCTCAGCTGCGTACCAATATCATTCCCCCTCCTGCCCTGCAGCAATCTATTGAAGCTAAAACAAAAGCCATACAGGAAGTGCAGGTAGCAGAAAATCAGAAGCTGGTAGCCATTGCTGAAGGAGAAAGAAAAATAGCCCAGGCAAAAGCCGACAGCGCAGCAGTAGTAATACAGGCAGCAGGTGAAGCAGAAGCCATCAGCAGAAAACAGGTATCGCTTACTCCCACTTATGTTGAATATCTGAAAGTAAACAAATGGAACGGCGAGCTGCCACAGGTGCAAACCGGCTCTGGTAGCGGATTTATGCTGAATATGAACAGCAAATAATTATTTACTTTCAAAATAAACCTATATTGCGTTCATGTCTTTAATTGATTTTTTATCTGAAGTAAATATTGTAGAAATAACAGGTGATGAAACTTATAAACCTGGTCAGCTTGGAAATACCATTGATATTTATAATGGCTCCTTCCCTGATATTGATAATGCCGATATTATTTTAGTAGGTTGCGGAGAACAGCGCGGACGTGGTTACTTAGGCCCTGCAAGTGAAGCTCCCCAGCTGGTAAGAAAGCATTTCTATTCTTTATTTTACTGGCATGAAAAAATAAAAATTGCGGATATAGGAAATATAAGGCAGGGCGCTACCTATAATGATACCTTGGCAGCTTTACAAACAGTAATTGAAGAAATTACAGCCCTGGGTAAAACAATTATCATTATTGGTGGTTCGCACGATCTTACACTGGCCCAATACAATGCCTGCAAAAATGCAAAACAAATAATAGAGGCCACGGGTGTGGATGCCATCATTGACATGGATATGGAATCTCCGTTCAGAAACGATAATTTTTTGATGGAGATGTTTACCAGCGAACCTAATTACGTCAAACACTATAACCACCTGGGTTTTCAAAGTTACCTGGTACATCCCGGTATGCTGCAAACATTAGATAAGCTGAAATTTGATTTTTTCAGAGTAGGACATGTAAAGGCTGATATAGAAGAAACAGAAGCAGCTATACGCAACAGCCACATTTTTTCTTTCGACATCAATGCTATTGCAAATGCCTATGCACCTGTCAATCAGCTTACACCTAATGGTTTTAATGGCGAAGAATCTTGTATCCTTATGCAGTATGCAGGCATGAGCAGCAATATGCAATCCATTGGCATTTATGGTTATCATCCGGAGCAGGACAGGGATGAACTTACAGCCAAACAAATCAGCCATATGCTTTGGTACACTATAGACGGAAGGCACCGCAGGATGAAAGAAGCTTCCTTAGACCAGTCTGAACATTTTACCGAATACCAGATGGCTTTTGCTGAAATAGAAACCAGTTTTCTTCAGAGTAAAAAAACAGGACGTTGGTGGATGCAGTTGCCTGATAAAAATTACATTCCCTGCAGTTATAAAGATTACCTGGCAGCAGGCAATAATGAAATTCCCGAGCGATGGTTCAGGGCGCAGCAAAGGTAAAGGAGTTGACAGCGTATGAGGCTACTAATCATATCTTGTTTTTCCAACTATTATTAATAAATTTAAATTACCTTAATTTCTTAGTTTTTCATTAACATCATTCTAATCACATCAATCATGATTGACACAATTAACGCCGGTATTGCTTCTTATGGAATGAGCGGTAAATTATTTCATGCTCCATTCCTGGAAGCACATCCCCATTACAATCTTGCTGCTATTGTAGAAAGACATAAAGAAGAATCAAGAGTTAAATATCCCAACTCAAAGTTGTACCGCTCTTTTGAAGAACTGATAGCAGATAAATCCATTCAGTTAGTAGTGATAAATACACCAGTACAAACCCACTTTGAATATGCAAAAGCCGCGCTTAATGCAGGAAAAAATATTGTAGTAGAAAAGCCTTTCACCGTAACTGCCAGCGAAGCACAGGAACTGGACGATATATCTAAAGGAAAAAAACTCTTTTTAAGTGTTTATCAAAACCGCAGGTATGATGGGGATTTCAGAGCTATTAAAGATGTGATACAGGAAAATATTTTAGGCACCTTAAAAGAAGCAGAACTAAGGTACGACCGTTACCGGACCGGACATAGCGGCAAAGACCATAAAGAGGGAGATAAACCCGGAGCAGGAAACCTGCATGACCTGGGTGCTCATTTAATAGACCAGGCTATACAATTATTTGGTTTCCCGGAAGCCGTTTTTGCCGATGTATTTGCTATGCGTGATAACATGGTGGCCAATGATTATTTTGAAGTACTGCTATACTATCCGCACCCTTTTCGCGTGAGAATAAAAGGAACCGTTTTTGCAAGGGAATCAGGCTATGCTTATACTATCCAAGGTGAAAACGGAACTTTCCTGCAGCAACGTTCCGACCTGCAGGAAGCAAGGTTACAGGCCGATGAGATACCCTCTCTCGAAACATGGATACCCACCCCCCAGGGATTTGACGGTATTTTACATACTATTATCAATGGTGAACCCGTTCGCAAAGAAACCCGCTCTGAAATGGGGAATTACATGGATTATTATGAAGAAGTGTACCAGGCATTAGTTAACGGGGCACCCAACCCGGTGCCTGCATCCGATGCTGTGTTAACCATGCGTATCATTGATGCTGCATTGCAGAGCAGTAAAGAAAGAAGAGTTATTTCGTTGTAAACAGAAATAAGATAAAAAAGAAATTTCTTTTTTATTGGCCTGGGTGAGGCTTTATAACCCGGCCTGCCTGCTAATTTCAAGCATCCTGTCAATTGGTTTTTTAGCTGCCAGGCGTAACTCCTCATCCATAATAATATCAGGCAGCTCATACTTCATACACAGGTAAATTTTTTCCAGTGTATTACGCTTCATGTGCGGACAGTCATTACACGCACATCCATTATCCGGAGGAGCAGGAATAAATTTCTTATGCGGGCTGGATTTCTCCATCTGATGAAGAATACCGGTTTCAGTGGCTACAATAAATTCAGTAGCTTCATTTTCTATAGTGTATTTTAAAAGTCCTGTAGTGGATCCAACAAAATCTGCCAGTTTTAAAAGAGGCTCTTCACATTCAGGATGTGCAATAAACTTGGCATTAGGATTTTGCTGTTTTAATTTGGTGATCTTTTCCAGGCTAAAAATTTCATGCACCATACAGGCGCCGTTCCATAACAGCATATCACGTCCTGTAACTTTATTGATATAAGCCCCGAGGTTTTTATCCGGTGCAAAAATGATCTTCTGGTCTTCAGGGAAACTATCCACAATGATACGCGCATTACTGCTGGTAACAATTACATCACTTAGCGCCTTAATGCCTGCACTGCAGTTAATATAGCTCACTACCACATGATCGGGATGTTGCTCTTTAAATTTCTGAAACAATGGTGGCGGACAACTGTCGCTTAAAGAACAACCCGCCTTAAAGTCTGGAATAACTACCTTTTTGGTTGGATTTAAAATCTTTGCAGTTTCTGCCATAAAATGCACACCGGCAAACACAATCATATCAGCATCTGTTTTCTCTGCTTCCTGTGCCAGCCCAAGGCTGTCGCCAATGTAATCAGCAATATCCTGTATATCCGCTTCCTGGTAATAGTGCGCCAGGATCACTGCATTCTTTTCTTTTTTCAGCTTATTAATTTCTTCAAAAAGATCCAGTGTAGGATTCACATCAATATCCAAAAATCCTTTCGCCTCTACTTCCTGCTTTGCATTTTCCAAAACTGCTGTGTCCATAATTGTAATTTTTTAAAATCCACTGCAATGATACAATGCCGCAACAAATTTTCTGAAACAATTTTTTGTGCTGCTATTTTTCTTCTTAATAATAATTATATAATATATTTTTAAAAAAAACCTATTATTATTAGTAGTGTGAATTAGTGGATAACTTATTATTCACAGTTATTACAAAATTAGCTTTTAATTGTTTTCCACATAAATAAAGCGTTAATTAACATAGCATATTCAATACAGTGCTTTATTAGGCGTGTTAATTCACAAAAATGTGAATTGTCTCTTCTTAATAAAAAATGCTTTATTTAAAATTTACATTCTGTTAATAGAGCCGGCATAAATTTATAGAAATGCACTTTTTTAAGAAGCGTTCCTGTTTCTTCCTATTTTATATCCTAATAACGCTATTTCATATAAACGTTTCACGCGGGGATATCCACATTTTTAAAGACCTATTCACATATCTTTGGGGAGAAATAGTTGATTAAGCCGGAGGTATAACGTAAAATTAATTTGGCACTATCTTAATATGCTGCCGCTGAAGCATTTTTCAAATATCAGCTATAATTATTTAATCCTGTAATCCCTGTAATCAAAAAAGATCATGATCAATATGAAAAAATTAGTGCTTGCTTTTTCCTGTTTATTATTTACACTTCTTTCCCGGGCCGATGAAGGCATGTGGCTCCCGCAATTACTGGAAGTGCTGAATGAAAAGCGTATGAAAGAACTGGGTATGAAAATGAGTGCCAGCGATATATATGATGTTAATAAAAGCAGTCTTAAAGATGCTATTGTTAGTTTTGGCGGATTTTGTACCGGGGAGGTTATTTCAGACAAAGGCCTGGTGCTGACTAATCATCATTGTGGTTTTGATGCTATACAAAACCATTCCACGCTTGATAAAAATTTTATCCGGGATGGTTTCTGGGCAAAGTCCAATGCTGAAGAATTACCTAATGCAGGTTTATTTGTAACTTTTATTATAAGAATTGATGATGTAACCAGCCAGGTTTTAAAAGGCGTTAATAATTCTCTTCCCGAAAACCTGCGTCAGTCGCTGATAGACAAAAATGCAAGAGAGCAGTTGGGCATTGTTAATAAGGAAGATTACCAGGAAGCTTTTATTCGGCCCTTTTTTGAAGGTAATAAGTATTATCTTTTTGTAACAGAAAAATATGATGATGTACGGCTTGTTGGTGCCCCGCCATCAGCTATTGGTAATTTCGGAAAAGATACTGACAACTGGATGTGGCCCAGGCATACCGGGGATTTCAGTATATTCAGAATATATGCCGGGAAAGATAATAAGCCCGCACCCTATTCACCAAACAATGTACCTTACAAACCTAAAAAAGCTTTATCTATTTCAATGAGTGGAATGGAAGAAGGCGACTTTACAATGATATTTGGCTTTCCCGGAAGAACTACAGAATATTTACCCAGCGAAGCCGTAAACCAGATAATGACAGTAAATGATCCTGCTAAAATTTTAGTAAGAGATAAAGCGCTGGCTGTAATAGATAAATATATGCGTGCAGATGAAGCCATTAAAATTCAGTATGCTTCAAAGTATGCGGGAATTGCTAATGCCTGGAAAAAATGGCAGGGCGAAGTATCAGGGCTTACCAATACCAATGCAGTGGCCAAAAAACAGCGCTATGAAGCTGCGTACAGGGAAATATTAAATAATAACCCCGCTTTAAAAGCCAGTTATGGCCAGGTGTTAGACCAGCTGAATGCAGCTTATAAAGAGATACAACCTTTTGCACTGGCGCGCGATTATTACCTGGAAACCAGCAGTAAAATAGAACTTTTCACTATTATTAATCGTATAAGAGCTTTAAATACAAAGAAAGATAAATTTGATTATTCCAGTTCCCTGGCTGCTGAAATAGACTGGATGGGAAATTTTTTGAGGGAGATGAATATAAAAGTGGACAAAGAAGTATTTGCCGCTATGATGGAGTTGTATATTGAAAAGCAGGACCCCATCTATGTTTCGGGCTTTGCAAAGAAAGAACTTGAAAAATTTAAAGACTATAAAACCTGGGCTGAACATATATACAGCAAAAGTATTTTTGCTGATAAAGAAAAAGTAAGGGACTTATTAAATAATGATCCTTCTCAATTATTCAATGCACTGGCTGATGATGAAGGAAGCAACCTGCTTATTGCTATTGCAGACTTGTATGATAAAGATATAGTTATAAAGCTGAATAAGATACAATCACAGATAAACCAGCTGCAAAGAATATATATGCAGGCACAAATGGAAGTATTTGCTGATAAAACTTTTTATCCCGATGCCAACAGTAGCCTGCGCGTAGCTTTTGGAAATGTAAGTGGCTACAACTCTCCTGCCGGGAAAAAATATGAATACTATACTTACTTAGACGGTGTGATGGAAAAATATAAACCCGGCGATTATGAATTTGATGTACCCGAAAAATTGCGCCAGCTATATAAAAAGAAGGATTACGGGAAATATGGAAGCAAAGGAAAAATGCCTGTATGCTTTATAGCTTCCAATCATACTACCGGTGGTAACAGCGGCAGCCCGGCTTTGGATGCTTACGGAAACCTGGTAGGTTTAAATTTTGACCGGGTATGGGAAGGAACTATGAGTGATGTGAATTATGATCCTTCTATTTGCAGAAACATAATGGTAGATATAAGATATGTTTTGTTTATAGTAGACAAGTATGCCGGAGCAGGGCACCTGGTAAAAGAAATGAAGCTGGTATATCCTAAAAAATAATAGAAACAAATTTTATTAACTTAGTAGTATAAAATAAATAACTATGGTAAACAACAAGCACATAGCCACTTTTATCTTAGGAGCATTGGCCGGACTGGCTGCCGGCAAGTACGCAAGTATGAGCGATGAAGAAAAGGAAAAAATGATGGCCAGTCTTAAAGAAAAGGCCAACAATTTAAAAGAGGAAGCCGTAAAAACAGCAGGGCAGGCTAAAGATTATTTTTCTGAATTGACAGCAAAAGGTACCGATGCTATAAAAGAACATTTTCCCGGCGCCGAAAAATGGATGGATGACCTGTTTGGTAAAAAAGAGACAACAACAACATCTGAAAATACAGAAGAACCTAAAAGTTAAAGATTAAGTAAATAACTCTTTTACAACAGGTGGTTAGGATTTGGTATAAGCTTTAAGATCTTATGCAGGTTATCCTGGTAATGTTTTTTGTCCAGCTTATAATAATAGGCCCCTTTTTTAGAATTGCTTTTGTCCTTTTCTTTTTGCTTGATCAGCAGTTTGGTAGAAAGCATTTTACGGCTGAAATTTCCTTTATCAAAGCTGGTATTAAAAACGTCTTCAAAAAGGCTCTGTAATAAAGGAAGTGTAAACTTTTCAGGTAACAGCTCAAATAAAATAGTATGGGAAGCGGCTTTATACTGCAGTTTTTTCTGTGCCTGCAATACCATTTCGTTATGATCAAAAATTAAGTTGGGAAAGTCTTTTATAGGAAACCATTCTGCTTCAAAATCTGTATTGATAGATTCTTTATACTCATTAATATCAATCAGGGCAAAATAAGCAATAGAAATAGTACGCTGTACCGGGTCCCTGTCAGGCGATGAAAAAGTGTAGAACTGTTCCAGGTAAATACCTTCCAGCCCCGTAAGTTTTTTGAGAATCCTGTTAGCAGCAGTATCTGCACTTTCATCCTCGTTTACAAAGCCGCCCATCAAACTCCATTTACCTTTTTCAGGTTCCAGGCCCCTTTTTACCAGTAAAATTTTTAAACGGGTGCCGTCAAAACCAAAAACGATGCAATCTACAGCTACGGTAAACTTTGTTATGCGTTGATATCTTTTTTCTTTGGTCACAATATAACGAGAGGTTGAAGAGATAAAGAATATGCAAAATAAAGAATTTATTTGTCAAAAAAACAATTAAATTTAAACTCTGAAAAGCGATTGTCTATAAATTTAAAGTTAGCACATTTTTACTATCCTGTTTTTAAAGCAAGATCAGCATGTTAAAAAAGAAATTTTTATTATTATTTACTGTTTTGGCTGGCAGTTCATTATTTGCACAAACAAAGAATTTTGTAGTATCCGTTAATAAGCCGGTGGCACCCATACCATCTACCATGTGGGGTGTATTTTTTGAAGATATCAACTTCGGTGCGGACGGAGGTATTTATGCAGAATTAGTAAAAAACCGGTCGTTTGAATTTTTCAGACCACTGATGGGTTGGAAAGTTGATCAAAAACCAGTAGAAGAAGGATGCATTTTAATTCAAAACAGGGCTGTAAAAAATACAAATAATCCACGTTTTGCCAGGGTAACAGTTAGTAATCGTGCAAAAGGAAGCCTGTCTTTAACCAATGAAGGTTTTAGGGGAATGGGTATTAAAGAGGGATTAAGATATGATTTTTCTATGCTTTATAAAATGATTTCTGGTAATGTGAAGATGTATGTTGAATTGCTGAATGCCCGGAAAGAGGTGATTGGAAGCGCTGAAATTTTACCGGAAGCAGCTAATAAAGAGTGGAAAAAACTGGCGGTAAGCTTTAATGCTTCTCAAACGGAAGAAAAAGGATCTATGCGCATTTTGTTTGAAGGTAATGGTGTTATAGACCTGGATATGCTCTCTCTTTTTCCCGGTGATACCTGGAAGAATCGTCCTGGTGGCATGAGAACCGATATGGTACAGATGCTTTCGGACATGAAGCCCGGCTTTATTCGTTTTCCCGGTGGTTGTATTGTTGAAGGGTTTGATCTTTCCCAGCGGTACCAGTGGAAAAAAACAGTAGGGCCGGTAGAAGAAAGGCAATTGCTTATCAATCGCTGGAATTTTGAATTTCAGCATCGTCCTGCGCCAGATTATTTCCAGACTTTTGGCCTGGGCTTTTTTGAATATTTCCAGCTGTGCTCAGATATTGGGGCAGAACCTTTACCTATTTTAAACTGCGGGATGGCCTGCCAGTTTAATTCAGGAGAAGTAGTTCCTTTGGACCAGCTGCAGCCTTATATTGACGATGCCCTTGATCTTATTGAATTTGCCAATGGGGATGTTACTACCCAATGGGGAAAATTGCGTGCAGAAATGGGCCACCCGCAACCATTTAATTTAAAAATGCTGGGTGTGGGCAATGAAAACTGGGGTCCCCAGTACCTGGAGCGTTTCAAAGCGTTTCAAAAACAGCTTCACGCAAAATACCCCAATATTAAGCTGGTGGCAAGCTTAGGCACTGATCCTGACGGTGACCGTTTTAGCCTGCTGAATACTGAATTAAGAAAGCTGAACGTGGATTTTGTAGATGAGCATTATTATCGTCCTCCGCAATTCTTTTTTAGCGGCATAAACAGGTATGATAATTATCCCAGGAACGGTTCTAAAGTATTTGCCGGTGAATATGCCTCTCATACTGCCGGAACAACGGGACCTGTAAAAAACAGCTGGCTGGCGGCTCTTTCAGAAGCCGCATTTTTAACCGGGTTAGAAAGAAATGCTGAGGTAGTACAAATGGCTTCTTATGCCCCGCTGTTTGCTCATTATGATGGATGGCAGTGGGCTCCTGATCTCATTTGGGTAAATAATCTGAATGTGATAGGCTCCCCCAGCTATTATGTACAGAAATTGTATTCAACCAATAAGGGAACCTCTGTAATACCCATTCAGCTGGATAATAAAATTATAGCAGGCCAGGATAGCCTTTATGCTACTGCTGCTATTGATGCACCATCCAAAGAAATCATTATAAAAATTGTAAATGCATTGCCAAGGCAGCAAAGCGTTACATTAAACTTTGAGGGAATTAAAAAACTTGCAGGTACAGCAAAATACACTATTTTGCAGAGTGATGATTTGAACAGGGTAAATACTATTGCAAATCCCGGTGCAATTTCGCCAAAGGATACGGATATCAGAATTACCGGAAAAAAACCGGCAATACCCCTGCAGGCTTATTCTTTTAATGTTATACGGCTTAAATATTTTTAGGAAAATCAAGGCCATTTAAACCTGAAAAACCCGCGCCAAGCGCGGGTTTTATCATATCTGTAAATCTGTAAAAGATGTTTATCAGGAGTTCATACTTGCTAAAAACTCTTCGTTGCTTTTGGTTCCTTTCATCCGTTTCAGCAACTCGGTCATTGCCTCCTCCGTTTTCATATCTGCAAGGTACACACGCAGCAGGTTCATTCTTTGCAATACCTCCCTGTCCAGTAAAAGATCATCACGGCGGGTAGAAGAGGCTGTAAGGTCAATAGCCGGGTAAATACGCTTATTAGAAAGCCTTCTGTCCAGCTGTAATTCCATATTACCGGTACCTTTAAATTCTTCAAAGATCACCTCGTCCATTTTACTGCCGGTATCAATTAATGCCGTAGCCAGGATGGTAAGCGATCCGCCGTTCTCAATTTTACGTGCAGCTCCAAAAAACTGCTTGGGTTTTTGCATGGCATTGGCTTCCACACCACCACTCAATACCTTGCCTGATGCAGGAGATACGGTGTTATGAGCGCGCGCCAGACGGGTAATAGAATCTAAAAGGATCACTACATCATGTCCGCACTCAACCAGCCTTTTCGCTTTTTGCAGGGCCACAGTAGATACTTTTACGTGCTTTTCTGCAGGCTCGTCAAAAGTAGAAGCAATAACTTCTGCTTTTACACTGCGTTCCATATCAGTAACCTCTTCCGGCCTTTCATCTACCAATACTACCATCAGGTAACATTCCGGATGATTTTCAGCGATGGCGTTTGCCACAGCTTTCAGCAACATGGTTTTACCGGTTTTAGGCTGAGCCACAATCAGGCCACGCTGCCCTTTACCAATAGGTGTGAAAAGATCTATAATACGGGTAGAAAGATCAGATGGCCTGGTAAACAGGTTTAGCTTTTCGTAGGGGAATAATGGGGTAAGATAATCGAAAGGCACGCGGTCGCGCACTTCTTCCGGACTTTTTCCGTTTATGGTATCCACTTTCAGCAAGGCAAAATATTTTTCGCCTTCACGCGGAGGCCTAACCGCTCCATGCACGGTATCGCCGGTCTTTAAGCCAAATAATTTTATCTGGGAAGGTGAAACATACACATCATCGGGGCTGGACAGGTAATTATAATCAGATGATCTTAAAAAGCCATAACCGTCAGGCATCATTTCCAGAACGCCTTCGCTTAAAATAATACCGTCAAACTCTACGTTAAAAGCAGTGTCTTTTTCTTTTTTAGGGATAAAGGTTTTAACAACGGGCTCTTCAATTACTGCTGGTATAGGATTGGCGTACTTTTCTGTAGCTTTTAAGGCCTGTTCTATAAAAGAAACAGTAGCCGGATCCATGCTAAAATCTTTATCCTCGCCCGGATCGCTTGTCTCCTCTTCGGTTTTTTTGTCTTCTACAACAGGTGTTGGCTCCTGCTCTTTTTTAGCCGGGGCTTTTTTCTTTTTAGCCGGGGCCTTCGCTTTTTTAGCCGGGGCTTTAATTTTCTTACTGTCTTCTTCTGAAATCCCGTCATCTTCTACAAAAGCTTCTTCCGTTCCTATAGAAGTAGTGGCTTTTACAATACGCTTTCTTTTAGGTTTTGTTTCGGTTGCAGCACTTTTAGATCCGGCAATGGCCTGGTTATCTAAAATTTGGTAAACAAGGGTCTGTTTGTCCAGCTTTTTAGCATTTGGAATGTTCAACTGCTCGGCAATATCCAACAGTTCCGGAACGAGCATTTCGTTCAATTGTAAAATATCATACATAAGGGTAAACTTACATTAATCAAATACCGGCTTTAGCATGGTGATTAATAAAAAATAATAGAAAATTGTTTTTGGATGATTTTTTATTGAAATGAAAATCAATAATTAGCAGAGATGATCACAAGCCTTAGGGTCATTTCTTCTGCGAAAATAGCATGTTTTTATTCAAAATCAAAAAAATCATTATTTGTTTGCAAAATTTAAGAAAATTATCAGTTTTAGGCAGTCACTAATTTTTTTTACTGAATAATTTAAGCTGAGTAGGACACACAAGACCACTTCTTGCCCGGTCTCCTGGCACGGTCATACCCGTTACTTGATTATTTTGGAAGCTCTCTTTTCATGAGTAACTTTAATGCAAATTAAGTGACATTAACGTATAGGCCGGAAAGGCCTAGCGTGAGCGGGAGATTCACGAAGAAAATAAAAACTTATGTGTACGCCCAGAAAACGTACATCGTACTTCTTATATCGTACCTATTAATATTTATCTTTGCCGCCCAAATAAAGAGCCATGTTTAATAAGAGGATCAAAATAAAAGAGCTTTTAGCGCAGGATCCCGATAGCTATCGGGAGGCACAGGAAGTAACCGTAATGGGATGGGTGCGTACTTTCAGGAACAACCAGTTTATTGCATTGAACGATGGAAGCACCAATACCAACCTGCAGGTTGTGGCAGAACTGGGCCGGTTTGATGAAGCGCTTTTAAAAAGAATCACAACATCTGCTTCTTTAAAAGTTACAGGAACAGTAGTTCCTTCGCTTGGAAAAGGGCAGAAAATGGAATTAAAGGCCAATTTTATTGAAATTTTGGGCGATAGCGATGCGGAAAAATACCCATTGCAGCCTAAAAAACACTCGCTTGAATTTTTAAGAGAAAAGGCTCATTTGCGTTTTCGCACTAATACATTTGCAGCAGTGTTCCGTACCCGGCACGCTTTGGCGTTTGCTATACATAAATTTTTCAATGACAAAGGGTTTGTATATCTGCATACACCTATTATCACAGCCAGCGATGCAGAAGGCGCGGGTGAAATGTTCCGTGTTACCACTTTACCTTTTGATGAAACGCCCCGCAATGAAGATGGTTCTGTTAACTTCAAAGAAGATTTTTTTGGAAAATCGACTAATTTAACGGTAAGTGGCCAGTTAGAAGGAGAGTTAGGAGCAACTGCATTTGGTGAGATCTATACATTTGGTCCTACTTTTAGGGCAGAGAATAGCAACACTGCCCGGCACCTGGCCGAGTTTTGGATGATAGAGCCGGAAATGGCTTTTTATGACCTGGAAGATAACGCGAACCTTGCTGAGGAGTTCATCAAATACATCATCAGGTATGTATTGGAAAACAACAGGGAAGACCTGGACTTCCTGGCGAACCGCCTGGCAGAAGAAGAAAAACAGTTGCCCCAGGATAAGCGCAGCGAAATGGGCCTGATAGAAAAACTGGAATTTGTAATTAACAACGATTTTCAAAGGCTGACCTATACTGAAGCGATTGATATTTTGGCTAACAGCAATCATAATAAGAAAAAGAAATTCCAATATCCGGTTACCGGCTGGGGAATGGACCTGCAAAGTGAGCATGAGCGTTACCTCGTGGAAAAACATTTTAAAAAGCCGGTGATATTAACGGACTATCCCGCAGGAATCAAATCTTTTTATATGCGGTTAAATGAAGATGGGAAAACCGTTGCTGCTATGGATATTCTTGCACCAGGCATTGGGGAAATTGTGGGCGGCTCCCAGCGGGAGGAAAGATTAGATGTATTGCTTGAAAAGATGAAGGCCATGAATATTCCCGAAGAAGAGATGTGGTGGTACTTAGATACCCGCCGTTTTGGAACGGTGCCACATGCGGGCTTTGGCTTAGGCTTTGAAAGGATGATACTGTTTGTAACAGGCATGAGCAATATCCGCGATGTAATTGCTTTTCCCCGTACACCCAAGAGTGCGGAGTTTTAGTGGTAGCGGATGGTCCATAGCCTATAGACCATGGTTGAGCTTCCTGTATAAATCAGATAATAAAATAGCACCGTAGAGGAACCTCAATGTAACCCTGAAACTTGTTGTATAGTCCGTACATGCTTTATACTAAAGACAGCCTTACGTTGAGATTTCTTCGCTCCCGCTACGAAATGACGATAAAGAAACGCTGAAAAGGAGCTTAATGACGCTGTTATGTACAGGTTGTTTTTTGTTCTTTAGAACATCCATAGACATTCACTATGAACCATGGTCCCTCTTGTACTTCCTTGTTTCAAAGTTACTGTTGATCCATAGCACAACCGTATGGTATTGTTTGTTCAGATTGCCGCTGACAGGTGGTACGTAGCGGTGCATATAACCCAATTGGTAAGTATGATTTCCTTTGGCAACGCCAAAAAATAAACTGGCCCGGTTTTGATCAAGGTTGTTGCCGGTAACGTTCTTTCCAAAATTGAGCAGGATCTCATCGTTTAACGAAATAAACTTCCGGGCATCCCCGAAAATATTCATGTTCACATTTTTCCTGATGTTAAATAAATAACGTACCCGGTGGTTAAAGGTGTAACCATCCGTAACATCGCCGTTTAAAAGCTTTTGCCTGAACCGGGCATCATAGCGGATGCGGTTTTGAACCGTCCACCCTTTATCCATAGGCATGGTCAGCATCAGCTGTGCCCATGGCCTGTGCTCTTTTCTGGTTAAGCTGGTGGAGTTGGGAGTGGTAAGGAACAGCCAGGCGTAACCACCGGTAAATGTTGCATTTTTTAAAGGAGTATAAGAAATGCCATGGCGGGCAATAAAGAAACTTTCAGTATCAAAATGCACATCATTCCAAATAGCAACTTTGGGCGTTACTTTAACCGAAGTCATATAACCAAGCCAGGCCTGGCCGTAATGCTTGTTTTGTTTTTGGGCGTTAGCAAAGATGGTGAAGAGAAATGTGCTTATAAAAAGAAGCGTTTTTAGAGCTTTCATCAGAGCGGTATGAAAATGAGAAAATGCTAATTTACGGCTGATATATATAACGCTTACTGATGTTGGTCATGCCCGGCAATGATTTATACTATGCAACAGGATAAACGGGTATAGCCAGATGTGTGTAAATAGTCATGCCGGTAAAGGTATTTACTTCAATTTCTCTTTAAAAAAATCAACCGTTCTTTGCCAGGCCAGCTCTGCTGCGGGTTTATCGTAGCGGGGTGTAGTATCGTTATGAAAACCATGATTTACTTTTGGATACATGTACATCGTATATTCTTTATTATTTTCTATCAGCGCTTTTTCATAAGCCGGCCAGCCTTCATTTACCCGGGTATCTAATTCCGCATATTGTATAAGCAGTGGGGCTTTGATTTTTGGAACCTCTTCAACAGGAGGTTGTCCGCCATAAAATGGCACAGCAGCATTCAGTGCAGGAATCCGGACAGCCATCATGTTGGCAATCCATCCGCCAAAACAAAAACCTACAACCCCCACCCTGCCGTTGCAGTTCTTATTTTCTTTCAGATAGCTGTATCCGGCAATAAAATCTTCAAGCATTTCATCGCGCTGGCGCTTTGCCTGTAAGGTACGGCCTTCATCATCAGTACCAGGATAGCCACCTAAAGGTGTTAAAGCATCCGGAGCCAAAGCTATAAACCCGGCCAGGGCCGCACGCCTTGCCACATCTTCAATATGTGGGTTCAATCCCCGGTTTTCATGTACTACAGCCACTCCGCCCAACCTGCCTTTTGCATTAGCAGGCATACAAAGCAAACCCTTAATAGTTCCGCCACCTTTGGTTGAATTGTAAGTAATGTATTCCGATTTGATGCGCGGATCGTTGGCTTTAATCTGCACACCGCCTTTATAATCGGGCATTAAGAAGCTCATGAGTGACGTAACAGTGAAGCCTCCTACCGCATATACAGAAAGCTTCTGCACAAAATCCCGCCGGTTGATACGGTTATGCGCATAATCGTCATACAAATCAAAAACGGCCTGTTTAATATCTTCTTTTTTAATATCAGCCATACAATGCGTTTTAAAAGTTGAGCAAACGTTTGTTCTTTTAACAGCCGGAAGAATGTCGTTTATATTTAATAACTTTCTCCAAAAGTTTTTATTGTGAATATAGCTTGCTTTTTTAAAAGAACCGGGATACTGTTTTTTACCTTAATTTTTTTCAGCGTTAATGCAATAGCGCTTGTGCCCAGGAACCTGTTGCAAAAACAGGGCGATGCGCTTTTTGTAGAAAGTGTATTATTGCCTAAAGAGCAGTGGATTCCTTACCCGTCATACCAGGACAGGAATGGCTGGAACAAGTTTTTGGGGGATTACAAAACCGATATTATTAAAGCCGGCGAAAAGGTCCTGTCGTATCAATGGCAGGTAGTAACCGCAATGGATTACCTCGAATTTTCCAGGAGCGGCTCGCGTGTTATAATGGAAGAGCCTTATAACAGGAATCTCAATGCTGTGTCAGCCCTCTTTCTGGCAGAAATGGCCGAAGGCAAAGGCCGGTTTATGGACCAGCTTATTGATGGTATTTTTACTGCTTGTGAAATGACCACCTGGTCTTTGTCGGCACATCTTTCCATACAATTGAAAAATAAAAATTTTCCCGATCATAATCAGCAGATCATTGACCTTGTTGCGGGGGATGTAGGCGCTACGTTTTCGTGGATCTATTATTTCCTGAATAAAGAATTTGATAAGGCTGATCCGCTCATTGCCCAACGATTGAAGTATGAAATAGAAAGGCGCATATTGGAGCCTTATATGAGCGTGGACCATTTTTGGTGGATGGGCTTTGAACTAAGTCCATCGCAGGTAGTAAACAACTGGAATGTATGGTGTAACAGCAATGTGCTGCAGGCCTTTGCCTTAATGGAAGATGATAAAAATAAACTGGCCAAAGCGGTGTATAAAACCATGCGCTCTGTTGACCAGTTCATTAATTACAATAAAGATGACGGCGCCTGTGAAGAGGGCCCCTCTTACTGGGGACACGCTGCAGGTAAGCTGTACGATTACCTGCAGATATTATATGATATAACCGGGGGAAGGATCTCTCTATTTAAAGAGCCCATTGTTAAAAATATGGGTGAGTATATTTCGCGCAGCTATGTAGGAAACGGATGGGTGGTAAACTTTGCCGATGCTTCTGCGAAAGGTGGTGGCGATGCGCCGCTGATATACCGCTTTGGAAAAGCCGTGAACAGTAAAGAAATGGAAGCTTTTGCTTCGTATTTAGTAAAACAAAGGAACGATGATTTGAAGATAAGAGGCGACCGGGATATGTTCAGAACGCTGCAGAGTATTGCCTATAATAAAGAGATAGCAAATGTACAGCCGGCATTGCCTTTGGTGCCCTATACCTGGTATGACCAAACAGAGTTTTGCTATATGAAAAACAAAAATTACTTTTTTGCTGCCAAAGGAGGATTTAATAATGAAAGCCACAACCATAACGATGTGGGCACTTTTTCTTTATATGTTGATACCATCCCGTTTTTTGTAGATGCCGGAGTGGGCACCTATACCCGGCAAACTTTCAGCAATGAGCGGTATGCTATATGGACCATGCAAAGCAATTACCATAATTTGCCCATGATCAATGGAGAAGCTCAGCAGTTTGGGGCCATGTATAAATCCCACCATGTAAGCTTTGATAAAGCTAAAAGTCAATTCAGCCTTGATATAAGTGGTGCATATAATAAGGATGCTGCAGTAAAAAGCTGGCAGCGTTCCTACACTTTATCAGCTAAAGCGCTGAAAATAGACGATGTATTTGAGCTATCTGAAATAAAAGCGCCATCCAGCGTTAATTTTTTAACAGCTGTAAAGCCGGAAACAGGTAAGGAAGGTATTGTTCTTTTGCAAAAAGATGGGAAACAGGTTACGCTTACTTATTCAAAACAGTTGTTTGATGTAGCCGTAGATACTGTTTTGCTGGAAGATAAAAGGCTTTCGAATGTGTGGGGCAAAGAGTTATACAGGCTCAGGCTGATTTGTAAAAATCCCACGTTAAAAGGGAAATATACTTTTACTATTATGAAATGATTCGCATTTTAATGTGGTAAAGAAATCTGATTTTCCTGTCGTAAATGTTATTAATGCACAAGGGTTTCTTGAATTATTGACAAATAATAAGTAGCGTTTATGAACGCTATAATAATTAAGGGCGAAAAAACGCTGCAACTGTTCGTGATGATTACCCTGACTCTATATTTGCCCCGTATTCGCTAGGGCTTACCCCGAAGTATTTTTTGAACTCCCTGCTGAAATATTTCCTGTCATCATAGCCAACAGCAAAGGACACTTCATTAACGGTTAATCTTTTTTGGGCTAAGAGCTCTGCAGCTTTTTTAAATCGCTGCAGCTTGATAAATTCGTTAACAGACATATTGGTCAGTGCCCGTAGTTTTTTATAAAGAACAGGAGCGCTCATGGCCACTTTCCGTGAAAGCATATCAACTCCAAACCCGGGGTTGTCAATATGCTGATCAATAAGGAGAATAACTTTTTCCAGAAATGCTTTATCAAGATTATTTGAAGGAAGATCCTCTTCAGACGGAGACTTTTCCTCACTGATAACAGAAAGGCTTGCCAGTTCTTTTAGCTGTTTTTGTTTAAGCCGTTCGCGCGCCGCTAAGAGGTTTTGTATGCTTAACTCTAAAACTTTTATGCTGAAGGGTTTGGTAAGATACAAATCAGCGCCCTGGCGCAACCCGGTTACCTGGTCTGTTTGAGCGCTTTTTGCTGTAAGCAGTATTACCGGAATATGGCAGGTTCTTTCATCCTGCCTTATTTTTTCGCAAAGAGCATAACCATCCATTTCTGGCATCATTATATCGCTGATCATAAGATCCGGGATTTCTGATGTGGCCGCGTCCCAGCCTGTTTGTCCGTTTTCGGCGGTGATGATATTATACAAAGGAGCAAGAGTTTCTTTGATCAGCTGTACCAGCTCGGCATTATCTTCTACAATTAACAACGTGTATTTTTTTAAGCCGGCCAAAACATCTTTTCCCGGATCTTTTTCAGGGGTAACAAAAAACGAAACCAGCTCCGGCATTGGATGGCTGACTGGTGCAGGTGTGAGTTTTGGTGCAGAAGTAAATTGCGCATTTTTTGGGAGGACTACTGTAAATATTGTTTTACCACGCTTACCATTTTGCGTGGGTGTGCTTTCAACAGAGATAGTGCCTTTATGTAGTTCAACAATATTTTTAGATAAAGCGAGGCCAATGCCATAGCCTGTGTTTTGTAATCCGTGATCCGCTACCTGGAAAAAATTAGTGAATAAATTTTTAATATATGCCGGGTTTATTCCAAGCCCGTTATCGGAAACCTTTATTATTACACTATTGCTGTTTTGGCATGATATATATAAGTCTATCCGCCCTCCTTCCGGAGTGAATTTAAAAGCATTGGCCAGCAGATTAAAGAAAACCTTTTCTAGTTGCTGCTCATCAAAATTTACTTCTGCAATATCTTCATCATGCACCATAGACATGCTGATGTTTTTGGATAAAGACAGCTCCCTGAAGCTTTCATATATCTCCTGCAGAAAGGGAATGAGGTTTTGCCTGTGTGGATGTAATTGTAAATGGTTGGTTTCTGCCTTGCGAAAATCCATCAGCTCGCTCACCAGTCCCAGCAAGCGGTTGGTATTTGATTTTACCTGGGTAAGCTGCTGTTGCATAAAACTATTGTCGCGGGCATTGTTAAGAAGCCGCTCTACCGGAGTCATTATTAAAGTGAGATGCGTACGTATATCGTGTGATACGTTGGTAAAGAAATTCAGTTTAGCCTGGTGCAGTTCCTCTTCTTTTTTTATCAGCACCCGCAAAAAGAAAAAGCGGGCAATAATAAATACAATAGCCGCTGCCATAAGCACATAAAGGCAATATGCCCACCACGTAAGCCAGAAAGGAGGGGCCACCTGTATCATAACAGAGATGGGTTTACTCCATAACCCGTCATTATTGGCGCCTTTAACAAACATCCTGTAATCTCCAGGAGGAAGATTGGTATAGGTAACGGATCCTTCTGATGTTTCTTTCCAGCTTTTGTCAAAACCTTCCAGTTGGTATTCGTATTTGTTTTTTTCGCTTTTTATATAATTCAGCAAAGCAAACTCAATGGTAAAAGCATTCTGGTTATAGGCAAAGGTTAGTTTTGGGGCGGATGTAATATTTTCTTTTAAAATATTTGCTGTACCGTTAATTTTTACTTCCTTGTTATCCAGCTTTAAACCGGTAAAAACAAGGGGTGCGGTAAAGTTGTTTTTCTTTATTTCGGCAGGCAGGAAATAAGTAATGCCATTAAAGCCGCCAAAATAAAAAACCCCATCCCTCCCTTTATAAAAGGAATTATAATTAAACTCATTCCCCGCAATGTCATCAGCTGTTGTATATAGCTGGTATCTTTTGCTGTTGGGAAAATAATGAACCAGTCCTTTGTTGCTGCTTAACCATAAAGAGCCATCGCTGTCGCTTATAATACCAAGAATGTTTAAAGACTGTAAAAAGGGATGCTTGTCGGGCAAGAGTTGCCTGCTCTTTTTATTGAATCGTAAAAGTCCGCTTCTATTAGTGCCCATCCATAATGTACCATGATCATCTTCTTGGAAACAGTTAATAGTGCAGGAGCTATCCAATTCTTCTAAATGATCTTCCTGCAGGAGGTATAAGCCCGGACTTGCAGCAATCCAGATATCATTATTGTTATCCCTGTATAAATATTTAGGAATTCCTCTTACAGAAAATTTTACGGATGGCAGAGCCGTTAAAGAAATGCCTGATTTTTTAAAAATGTGAAGTCCGGAGTTGGATGCTACCCATAAGCGCTGGTCCCGGTCTTCTGTTATTGAAGAAATTTCTGCTACATGAGAATTGCTTGTATTTATAGGATACCTTATAAACTTTGATGCACCGGAAACCAAAACATTCAGGCTTCCGCCATGGGTTCCCAGCCAGAGGTTATCTTCTTTATCTAAATAAGCTTCTTTTATCAGGTTAGAGCCAAGAGAGGTGGAGTCCTTGGGATCGTGTTTATAAAAGCGGAATGCCCCGGTTATTTTATTATAATAATTAAGGCCGCCCCCTTCTGTGGCGATCCAAACATTACCCTTTCTGTCTTCTTCAATGCTGCTCACCACATTATTGCTGATACTGTTGGTTTTATCATCATTTTGCAGGGTTGAAAAAGGGGTATTGTAAGCATAGCAAAGGTTGGCTCCCCCAAAATAAGTGCCCACCCATACAGAGCCGTTATTATCCTGGAAAATACTATGCACAGAGTTCTGGCTCAGGCTGTTTTTATTGGCAGAATTATGAGCTATATTTTGAATATTGCCGGTTAATGGGTTAATGATGCTGATTCCCTCCTGGGTTCCGATCCACAGGTTTTGGTTTTTATCTAAAAAAATACGGCGGATATTATTATTAATAAGGCCCTGGCTGTTGGCTTTATTGCTTTGGTTGTGTGTGAGGCTTCCGGAATGAGGGTCGAAACAATAAGCGCCGTTATTTTGAGTTCCGATCCAAATTTTATGATTTGCATCTGCTGCAATAGAGGTGATGTTTCTAAGCTCTGCCGGCAAAGCGTGTACTAACAATGTGCTTAGCGTTGTTAAAACGGTTTTGTTATTCCTGTCTTCAAGGATGCTTACGCCTTTATCGGAACCGATCCATATTCTTCCCTGGCTGTCTTCAAAAACTGACCTAACCGTACTTTGTATCTTAAAATGTATGTTTTTTTGATGGTTCATGAGCGTCAATCCATCTGACCCTCCCATCCAAAGCCGCCCTTTGGAGTCTTCATAAATTGCCCAAACCTGTCTCCCTCCAGCATACTCAAAAGCATCTGTTTTTTCATTGTAGCGGTTCAGCCCATTTGAAGTGCCGGCCCAAACCCGGCCTTTAGTATCGGTAAAAAGAGACAGGATATTATTATGTGAGATCAGCGAAGTGTCTTCAGCGGTTCTTCTGTAGATTTTAAAACGCATTCCATCATACCGGCATAACCCGTCTGTGGTGCCCAGCCACATAAATCCCTTTTTATCCTGCGTGATGGAAATAACGCTGTAACTGGGCAGCCCTTGTTCCACAGAAAACTGCCGGAAAGATAAAGGCTGGGACCAAAGCGTATTTATATACAGAAGCAAAAAGCCAATGCTTTGTATGAATTGTATCCATAAAGGTTTTGGCATGGTACAAATTAAGCGGAAATGTTAAGAAAAGCTTACAAGGAAGCAGGAAATTTAAAATTTTTTTAAACAAGCTCATTTTCAAAGATATTAAAACTGTAAGTTGTTGATTGAAAATCAACAACTTACAGTTTTGTTTAAGAAATTCACCCCAAAAGTTTAGAAAATTCCCCGCCCTCGCTTCTTTTCAATGATACATTGCAAGTGTTAATTTTTTTAACGATTGTTTTTCAGTATGCTTTTTTTATTATACAAAAATCACAACTATGCTATTTAAAAAGACGATGCATGTTTTAGGCCCGGTTCGGCACCTGGTCCTGATTAAACTCCTGTTTTGTATTTCCTTATGGGCTGCCGCTCAAACGCGCACCATTTCAGGTACCGTTATGGATGACCAGGGAAAAGCGGTTTCGGGGGCCTCTGTTTTGGTGAAAGGAACCAATATGGGTACTAATACCAATAAGGAGGGAATGTTTACGATCACTGCTGCACCCAACAGTGTGCTGGTCATTTCTTATGTGGGTTATGAAACATTGGAACAGAATGTGGGATCACAGCAGGAGATAGCTGTGGCATTAAAATCTGCACAGGCTGCAATGGATGAAGTGGTGGTTGTGGGTTATGGTACGCAGAAAAAAGTAAACCTTACCGGATCTGTATCTTCCATTGGCGCGGAAAAGATCGCCAACCGTCCGGTAATGAACCTCTCCTCCACTCTGGCGGGAGCTGCTCCTGGAGTGCGTGTAACACAGGGACGGGGAAATCCTGGCGATGAAGGCGTATCTATCCAGGTGCGGGGAACTGGTTCTTTTAATAATAGCTCGCCTTTGGTACTGGTAGACGGAGTGGTTGCAGATATGGTTCCGGTGAATTCGGACGATGTTGAAAGTATTTCAATTTTAAAGGACGCTGCTTCGGCAGCAATTTATGGTTCGAGAGCTGCCAATGGTGTTATTTTGGTGACTACTAAAAAAGGAAAAAGGAACCAGTCTCCCAGGGTTACATTCAACGCGTTATATGCCAATGAAAAAGCGATGACAGATCTGAAATTTATGTCCAACACAGCCGACTGGATGGAACTGCATAATATAGCAAAGACCAATGTTACCGGCGCTATTGCCACAGACTATTTACAGCAGACCATAGATGACTGGCGTGCCGCAAATGCCAACCCCAACGGTACATATACTAACCCGGTTACGGGACAAACCATTCCCAACTGGTTAGCGTATCCAAACACAGACTGGGCTCAGGTTATTTTTCAGCCTGAGATTTATCAGCGATATGGAGTATCGGTTTCCGGTGGCAGCAAAAATTCTAATTATTTAATGTCGCTGGGCTACCAGAACAACCCAGGTACATTACCTAATACCGGAATGAAGCGCTTTAATGTAAGAGCGAACCTCGAAAGCAAAATCGCCGATATCATTACTTTTGGTACACAAACCTACGCTACTAAAGAATATAAAAAGCCTGGCAGCACCGATATGACTTATTTGCTCCAGGCTTTCCCGGGAATGACTCCGGAATACAACGGTTTGTACGGAGCCAGCGAAGATCCGAATACTACATCGCAAAACAATATCCTGCAGTCTGTGGTTTCCAGGGGAGGGTTGAACGAATTCACCCGCATCAATACCACATGGTACGCCAATGTCGAACTATGGAAAGGTCTTATTGCCGAAACAAGGTTTAACTATAGTGAATATATGCGACAAGACGAAAATTATTCTCAGAATATTCCGCAGTACAGTTTCCGCGAAAGTTTTGATACACCCAAAGAGGGTGTTGGTAACTTAGACCAGGCTACAAGTTATCGCTATGCCTATACATCCAACAGCTATACGGCCAACCTTTTGTTGCGATATAACCGCAGCTTTGGCAAGCACGATGTAGGCGGCTTATTAGGCTACGAGCAGTACCATGCCCAAAATAGCGGATTTAATGCGACCAGGAAGGGCTTATTGGATTGGAGCGTTACCGATATTACATCCGGAGCAACCATGGAGGCTATCGGGGGCTCTGCAAAAGAAGAGTATGCCATGCTTTCATATTTTGGCCGTGTGAACTATGCTTTCGACCGTAAATACCTGTTTGAAGCCAATTTTCGCTCAGATGCGTCATCTAAATTTGCTCCAGGTCATCGCACAGGACTTTTTCCTTCGTTTTCAGCGGGATGGGTGGTGAGCAACGAACCCTTCTTTGCGGGAGCAAAAAATATGGTGAACTATTTGAAATTAAGAGGGTCTTATGGTACCCTGGGTAACACGGTAAGTGGTAACTACGACTGGCAAACCCTGTATCAGAAAGTAAATAATGTGTTTAATGAGCAGGTGGCTAATGGTGTAATACAGCAAACTATTCAGAACCTTAGCTTGTCGTGGGAAAAATTAACCACTTACAATCTGGGTGTTGAAGCTAAATTTTTAAAAAACCGCCTGAGTACGGAGATAGATCTTTATTATCGTCATACATCGGATATCCTTACAGCAGCGATTATATACCGTACAATGGGGAATATCAATGCGCCGATGGAGAATACGGCCTCGCTGGGCAATAAAGGCATTGAGATTACGCTGGGCTGGAATGACCGTGTGGGTGATTTCAGGTATGGTATCAGCGGTAACGTGAGTTATAATATTAATAAGGTAACCGATTTTAAGGGCGCTTTAAATTATGTCCAGGATGCATCTACGCTTGATATCTGGAAAAATCCTACCTGGCGCTATACCAACCTGGCCGATGTATCTACGGGCGGTGATACACGCAGGGTAGAAGGCCACATGATTGATGAGTGGTTCCTGCGCAGGCCTTATGCTGGAAACGGGACGTATACCAACTCAGACGGTTCTGTAAACCCCAATGGTGGTCCTAAGGATGGTATGATACGTACCAAGGCAGACCTCGAATGGGTAAAATCTATGATTGCGGCGGGGTACACTTTTGGTAACGGCGCTGGAAATAACGTAGGTATCGGAGCGGCCAACATCTGGTATGGCCAAATGATTATGGCGGATCTAAATGGCGATGGAAAATATGGTAATGATGATGACCGGGATTTTCTTGGCAAATCTGCCACGCCCAAATTTATATTTGGTTTAAATATGACTGCCGCCTGGAAAGGTATTGATTTGAGCATGCTTTGGTCCGGACGTGCAGGTTCTTATCATTATATTAACGAACGTGGAGCAAACGGATCTATCCTGGCCAATACCCGGGATGCGGTTCCGGCAGACGCCTGGACTAAATATTATTTTTATAATGCCATAAAAGCAAATACCGATTATGCGAACTATGATCCTGCAACAGATGCCGACGCAAATGTAAACGGGAAATTCCCACGCCTGCTGTCTGCAAGCTCAATAATGCCGACTAATACCTTTTACCTGTACAATTCATCTTATCTGAAGCTAAAATCTTTGCAAGTGGGCTATACCGTTCCTCAAAGATGGGTAAGCGGGGCCAGGATAAGCGATCTGCGGGTATTTTTCTCGGGGGAAAACCTGATCACTATCAAGAATAAAAATTTCGAGGGGGTAGATCCCGAATTGGGCAATTCTATAATTGTTTATCCAATAGCAAGATTATATTCTGCGGGAATTACACTTACATTTTAAAAACTCTTAGTAATGTGATTTGAAATATTGCTGGGTACAATTATTAGCAACATTTCGTTTTAACATTAAAACAATAAAAAGTAAACACATGAAAAAGATAATATATTTTTTAACCATAGCTTGTGTCGCAGGTACGTTTTTGGCATGTAATAAGCTATTGGAAACGGCGCCTACCAACAAAATATCTTCGGGCACCATGTGGACAACAGAAAGCCTAGTAGATCAGGGAGTAATAGGCGTGTACTATTCATTGCAAAGGCCGGTACCCAGCGATGGTATTGTAGGCGAAGGCGGGGTAAATATGGGGTATTATGGATTTGAAGCTTTTGGCATGAGCGGCCAG
The DNA here is from genome assembly GCA_027493055.1 of Niabella sp. Taxonomy (GTDB): domain Bacteria; phylum Bacteroidota; class Bacteroidia; order Chitinophagales; family Chitinophagaceae; genus Niabella. The sequence continues at coordinate 94,588 of JAPUDO010000102.1, forward strand.
GGGGAGTACGCCCTGAATAATCTTTTCTCCAGTAATATTAATCCCAATAACAACACTTTCAATTTCATGTGGAAGTGGTTTTATGATGGTATTCACCGCTCCAATGATGCCATTGCTCATATTCCGGGTGCGCCAATGAATGATGCAAAGAAAAGCCGTTTAGTGGCCGAGTGTAAAGTGCTGCGCGGTTTTTTCTATATGCGGTTAAACGAATTATTTGGCCGCGAAGGACTGGGTGTGCCGCTTTATACAGAGCCCATAGATCCTTCTCAGGCTACTAAAGGGCAAAGCCCCGAAGCCGATGTGTGGGCGCAGGTGATACAAGACCTTACGGATGCCATTAATGAGCCGAACTTACCCAATAACCAGATTCAGGGAGAAGGCCGGATGAGCAAAGGTGCCGCCTATGCTTTAAGAGGACGAGCCTACTTAATCACTAAAAAATATGATTTGGCCGTGGCTGACTTTGCCAAAGTAGGCGAAATGGGTTACAAGCTTTTTGCTAATTACAGGCAATTGTTTAAAGTGGCCAATGAACGCTGCGAAGAAATGATCATGAGTGTACAGTATATAGAGGAACCAGACGGATATGGCTCAAGGTTACAAAAATATTGTGCAGCTTGGAGCCAGGGAGCGAAAGATGGCGCCGGCTGCTGGACCGACTTACAAGCTACACCGGCTATAGTAAACCTGTATGAAGTAATAGTGGATAATAATACCGTAAAGCCATTTAACTGGACCGATTTCTTCCCGCAATGGAATACGATCAGCGCAGCTACTACAGCCAACCGGAAAGTATTTTTTATCCGTGATCAGAAAATAAACGGAACAGATATACACGCTACCGTAACCTCGCTTATTACAGGTGAATTGAATAAATTAGACGCTTCTACCAGGGCGCTGTATTTGCCCGAAGGCAATGAAGCCCGACTAAAAGCGGCTTATGCCAACAGGGATCCCCGCTTAGCGTATAATATAGTGACACCGTATTCCGATTATAAAGGTGTTAACAGTACCAGGACAGCAGACGCTACCTACACATTCCGGTTCCCTGCCAACAAATATTATGCAGACCAGGCGTCTGCAGAGCCTAATTTAAGAACCGGGTTGCCTGCTACTTATTATACATCCGGTACCTGTAATGCACAGGCAGAATTCAAATATATCCACCGCAAATTTGTAGGTGAAGGTTTGGAGTATGCACGCAGGCAAAGCAACCCCGTGGATGAGCCAATTATTCGTTACGCCGATGTGTTGTTATTATGGGCTGAAGCTTTGGTTGAAATGAATGACCTGAACGGAGCAATGGCAAAAGTAAAACAGGTAAGGGATCGCGTGGGCATACCCACAATGTCCTCTTCCTTTGCCAGCCAAACCGCGGCTCGTAATTATGTGCGTGATGAACGCCGCCGGGAGTTTGTAAATGAAGGCGTGAATTTCTTTGATGAAATGCGCTGGAAAACGTTGAAAGAAACAAAGTATAGTGAGAGAGTAGCACAGCATGCCTGGGGCGGTACCGAAAATACAGGCGGCACCACTTATGAATGGGTTGGTGACTATTTTTACACATGGCCGGTGCCTAAAGCAGAAGTTGAGCTAAACAGAAATCTTACACCTACGCCGGGCTGGGTATATTAAGATTTTTAATATTTTCCCGGGAATGGCTCCGGCTATTCCCGGGAAAATAATTTATAAACGAGAACCTGTGTTAAAAGCTGATTTATATGAAATGGATTCCGTTATTAGTTTTTTGTGCATTTCTGTATGACTGTAAAAAACCGGCAGAAGCGGCCGGCAGGAAAATGACTCCGGTCAGTAATGGGCAACACAAACCGGCGGTATACTATATAAACCCGGAGGGGAATGATAGTAATACCGGCCTTAGCGCTTCAGCAGCATGGAAAACACTGTCTAAAGTAAATTCGGTAACTTTTTATCCCGGAGACAGCATATTGCTGAAAAGCGGAGGCGTATGGAAAGAAACCTTGCAGCCAAAAGGCTCGGGAAAAGAGGGCGCGCTTATTGTTATTGATAAATATGGCGGAGACAAAAAGCCGGTAATTAATGGCGGTGGAAAAACAAATGGCTCCAGCACATTACTTTTAAACAAAGTTTCTTACTGGGAAGTAAATAACCTGGAAATAACCAATAAAGTGCCGGACGGAACTATTTATGCCGCTACCGGGATAAGGGTGAATGGCGGAGACAGCCCCGGACCTTTCTGCACAAATATTGCCATTAAAAACTGCTATGTGCATGATGTGAATGCTGCAACAGCCAAACAAATCAACTATGTTAAAGGAACCGGAGGAATTATTATTAGCGGCAAGCTAAGCGATGTATTAGTTCAAAGCTGCCACATTTCCAACTGCTCTGTAGAGGGACTGCGTACTACGGGTTTTTCGGAGATGGCTAACCGGTCAAAAAATATTGTATTTGATAATAACCTGATTGAAAATATTTATGGCGATGGTATTGTTATGGCACAGGTGAGCGGTGGCAGCCGGGTTACAAACAATACCGTTTATAACGCCTGTATGACCAACGATATTAATTTTGCGGGTATATGGACGGTTGCGAGCCTCAATACTATTATATCCCGCAATGAAGTATATGGAATGAAAGGCGGCGGCCCTAATGATGGCATGGCCTTCGATGCAGACGGATGGGATGACCTTTCTGCCACAGAAGGAGATGTTTTTGAATATAATTACTCGCACGATAACAACGGAGGCTTTTTCCTGTTTATGTCTAAGGCCAACAATATTACCGTAAGATATAATGTAAGTGTAAATGACGTAGGAACTACCGGGCGTAAGAAACTATTCCTTATTCAAAACAGCTCCAATAAAGATCGCTTTGTGTACAATAATGTATTCTATATAAAGAATCCTGTAGAGATGTTGTTTTGGGAGGGTTCGGGTGCTGAGTTTTCCAATAATATATTTTATACAACAGCAGCTATAAATACACTTGCTGATAAAACGCCTGATAACAGAACCCGGTTTTACAATAATTGTTTTTATCCTTCAGCAACATTTGCAGCCCTTGATTGGGGCACTTCCATGCGTAGCAATAATTTTTATAATGATCCTTTATTTGTAAACCCTGCAGGGGGTTCTGGATTGAAAGCAGCAGGCGGATATAGCATAAGTGCTGCTTCCCCTTGCCGGAATGCGGGAATGGTTATTGGGAATAATGGAGGAAAAGACTTTTCAGGGAATAGTCTTCCTGCAGGAAACCCTGATGTAGGTGCTTTTCAGTATGCCGTTATGTTACAGGCAGGCAGTTCATTGGCAAAAACAAAATAACAGTATTGAAATTACAAATAATATAACTTTAAATAACTTCAATTTGTATATTTAAAAATGCATAGAACCACCCTTTTTGCCACAACACTCATTGTAGCCTTGCTAACCTCTTGCGTTGCCCATAAAGCTACCCAACAAACGCCCTCAAACGATTTTGTGAAAGGAAACTTTTCCCATGCAGCTACTATGCTAAACATGCAGCTAAAAGTAGCGAATGAAAAATTTGCTGCGAAAAACGGCGCTTTTCCACGCACAGCAAATAAAAACGGACAGCTGGTCACCACCTCTATGTATGACTGGACACCAGGATTTTTTCCCGGCAACCTTTGGTATGCGTACGAGTATTCTAAAGACGAGGCATTAAAAGCAGAAGCGGTTAAATGGACAGAAAAGCTGCTGCCACTGCAGCATTTTACCGAGCATCACGACCTGGGTTTTATGATGTACTGCAGCTACGGCAATGCTTACCGGCTTGCCAATAAGCCGGAGTATAAAAATATTCTCATCAATTCGGCCAAAGCATTAAGCACCCGGTTCAATGCCACAGCCGGTTGTATAAAATCCTGGAACCGGTTTGTTTCCTGGCATGGAAATGCCACGTATTCGTTTCCCGTGATCATAGATAATATGATGAACCTTGAAATGCTGTTTTTTGCTTCAAAGGTTTCGGGCGATGATACTTTTAGAAAAATTGCCATTAAACATGCCGAAACCACCATGCAAAATCATTTCAGGCCCGATTACAGCTCTTATCACGTAGTTTGTTATGATAGCACAACCGGCAAAGTAGTGGCTCGTGAAACAGCGCAGGGATATGCAGATAACTCTACCTGGAGCCGTGGGCAGGCATGGGCTGTTTATGGTTATACCATGGTGTACCGAGAAACCAAAGATCCCCGTTTCCTGGAGTTTGCATGCGGACTTGCCGATTACTTTATCAATAATAAAAATATGCCCGCAGACGGGATCCCTTACTGGGACTTCAATGCAAATGAGGCGGGATATACACCAGGCGTAAAGTCAAATGCAAATAATATTAAAATAAAGTACAGAGATGCTTCTGCTGCGGCTATCACCACCTCTGCCCTGCTGGAACTAAGCACTTATACGAAAGGAAAAGATGCAGAAAAATATAAAAACGCTGCCGTTAAAATGCTGCACTCTCTAAGCTCCGATGCATACAGGGCACAGCCCGGTACCAACGCAGATTTTATTTTGAAGCACTCTGTGGGCAGCATCCCACATGATAATGAAATAGATGTTCCGCTGGTGTATGCCGATTATTATTTCCTGGAAGCATTATTAAGATATGACAGGCTGATGAAAAAAGAGCCCTTGTTTTAATAAGGATTAGAATTTTTGAATAACTTTTTTCCACAAGACGGGGTGGAGACCCTGGCAGAGGATAAATAGCTCTTTGAAAAAAGATCATTTTTTCGTTTAAATTTACTTATGTCTTCAGAAACTATTTAAAATTGCTGAAATAGCCAGCTTAAAAAGGAAGGAATATATGTTATACGAAAAGAATCTTTTGGATAAATGGACAGAGTATTCTGTACTAAAAACTGCAAAAGAGAGAGCATTAGAGGAAGGAATGAAAGAAGGGATGAAAGAAGGAATGAAGACCGCGAAAGAGGAAGTGGTTAATAACTTAATAATTAAGCTTGGTTTTACCGATGAGCAGGTTGCAGATATAGCAGGTGTATCTATTGATTTTGTAAAAAAATCCGGACTTCTTTAAAAAAGAAAAGATAACATATATACTCTTTACAGAGATATTATCCCCGATAGTCTTAATTAATTCAGAGATTATCGGGTTTTATTTTATTAAAAAAAAATCAAAAGCATGATAAAGAAAAATAGCATTCTTATGCTGCTGGCATTACTCTTATGGAATATGCCGGTTTCCTTTGCTCAAAGGAATAAAAAAGCGATAGCCGTAAAAGCCGTGCAGCCTTCGGGGCAGCAGGACCGCGCGTATTGGGTAAAAGCATTGCATAAAATAGCATGGCCGGTGGTGGAAAATCTTGCCAACGGAACTCTTAAAAAGAATATGCCGCTTGAAAAAGGCTCCCAGTATAACCTGGCGCTTGAAAAAGTTACTTACCTCGAAGCTGTGGGACGTTGCTTTGCCGGTATAGCGCCCTGGCTGGAACTGCCGGATGATGATACATACGAAGGAAAGCTGCGCAAGCAATACAAAGCGCTTGTAATTAAAGGGCTTACCAACGCGGTGGACCCACATAGCGCAGACCGGTTAAATTTCAGGGAAGTAGGACAGCCCATTGTAGATGCCGCTTACCTGGCGCATGCCTTTATGCGGGCGCCCAAAGCTTTGTGGGAGCCATTGGATGAAACAACCAAACAACGGTTTATTACAGAATTTAAATCGCTGCGGGATAGAACCGGGGCCTATAATAACTGGTTGCTGTTTGCTGCCATGTGCGAAGGCCTTATCCGTTTGCAGGGAGAAGAATTTGATCCTGTAAGAATAGATTATGCGCTGAATAAAATGCGCGAATGGTATGTGGGCGATAGCTGGTACAAAGATGGTGATCTGTTCAGCATGGATTATTACAACTCTTATGTAATACACCCTATGCTGGTAGATTTGCTGGCCTCGCTCAAAATAAAACCTAAAACCAAATACAGTCAGAAAGGATATAGTGTAAACGAGGCTTATGACCTGGCAGTGAAAAGGATGGTGCGTTATGCAGAATATTTGGAGCGTATTATTGCTCCGGATGGAACCTACCCAGCCTATGGCCGTTCTGTTACCTATCGTACGGCTGCATTTCAGGCGTTAGCTCAAACCGCATTGATGCATCAACTGCCGCTGTGGGTAGCGCCAGCACAGGTTCGTTGCGCCTTAACCAAAGTATTTTACAATATGTATGAGGGCAATCAAAACTTTGATGCTAATGGCTGGCTGGTGCTGGGTTTTAACGGACACCAGCCTGCAATGGCGGATGTGTACACCTCTACCGGAAGCCTGTATATGGCTACGCTTGGCTTTTTACCATTGGGCCTGTCTGCTGATGATAAATTTTGGACAGACCCTCCGGCTGACTGGACCAGCAAAAAAGCATGGAGCGGGCAGCCTGTTAAGAAAGACTATAAGGTGGAGTATTAGTCTAAAAAACCTCGCCTTTGGGGAAGAAAGAGCCAGTTTAATATAGAAATTTCTCCAATTTGGAGGGATTGGGTTAAGGGGTAGCTTACATGTACATGTTGGTAAATGAGTAATCTCTATACATTTGCGTGTATGCCGCTCCCCTGCTTCATCCATTCTATTTTCGCTCGGCCGCTATTACTTTGCTATACATTTTTGTACCGTCCTTATCTACCTGCGCTATGCGGATGTACAACTGCTGATCGTTGTAGAAGCTGATGTCATCCTGCTGCTTGTGGCAGGCAAAGAAATGAACAGAGCAAACAACAACTCCCAATAACAGCAGCTTTTTGTGCTTTCTGCCTAAGGGCAGCAACATGCCCAAAAGCCCTAAGCCGGCCAGTGATAAAGCAGTTACCGCTCCGGTGTTTATTTCGAACCGGTAATGGATCGGTTCATCGCTGTCGCCGTTTTTTGCATGAGTTTGTACCCTTCCTATTTCGGTAAAATGCTTACCATCGGCAGAAATCTCAATAAGAAAGTGATCGTTACTCTTTTCGTTCAGCGTTTGCCAGTTTACACTAAGTAAATTGTTTTTTATGGATGCGCTGATAGCGCCAAAATTCACGGGCAGGCTTGCGCTGCCGGTTTTTACAAAAAAACCGCTGAACCCGTCAACATCAAAACTTATCTCCCACATACTGGTGGCGCTGTTCCATATAATGTCATTGTCATCGGGATTGATGGTTACTACAGGACCGGGATAAGTATGTGGCAGGCCACTGCCATCGCTGCTGGTACCGCCACGTTTTTCAATCAATATATTGGCCCTGTTTTCATTATCAGTATCCCACCGGGGCATATACACCCGGTCACCGGCTTCAGCTATTATATTAAAACTCCTGAAATCCTCCTGGGTAAAATACAGCGTTATACGGCCTGTAGCTTCCGATGCGTTATTGTCTGGTGTTATTTCATAATGACGCCTTATATATCGTTGCGGTTGGGTGTTCTCTATCCATACTTTGATGGCAGTATTGCCAGATAACGGATGGGTGCCATTGCTTTCTATTGCTGCCAGGAGCGAGCAATCATCTATAACAGTGATTGACTGCAATGGCGTTATTGCCCTGGTGCTGCTTACATTCGCTCCTGCTATTCCCAGCATATTATTGCTGCCTACCTGGCCAAACTGGTGCAGAAACATAGCCCAACTCTCGGTGATTCCGCCATTTCCCAATTGTCCCTCTCTGTTCCATCCGGTACCCCATAGCAACGAGCTGGTTTTAACTGCCAGGCTGTACCAGTCACCTGCTTCCACCAAATCCCAGTCTGTTGAGGTGTTTACCACAACAGGTGTAAGCGCTTCTCCTGATGTTGCGTATCCTCTGCCTAATTGCCCCTGCCTGTGGTTGCCCCATGCCCAAAGGGTGCCATCGGCTTTTATGGCAAGCACATGATCATCGCCGGCGCTTACTGCTTTCCAGCTCTCTGTTCCTATCTGTGCGGGTGTTTCTCTATACTCTTCTTCGGTATCGGGAATGCCATCGCCCAGTTTTCCATATTCAGCGCTTCCCCAGGTATATAATTTGCTATCAGTTGTCAGCGCCACAGAGAATTCATCGCCACTGCTTACTGTTTGCCAGTTGGCAGCTGCGCCCACCTGCGTAGGAACCAGTTTGGGATCCGTGCCGCCAACGCCCAATTGCCCTGCATAATTCGGGCCCCATGCCCAAAGGGTACCATTGGTTTTTACACCCAGGCAATGCGTACCGGCGCTCACCATTTTCCAGGTATCAGTACCCACCCGTTGGGGAGTAGGTTTTGGATCAATAGTACCATCACCCAAACCGGCCAGCCCATTATATCCCCATGCCCACAAACTGCCGTCCGTTTTAATGGCTAAAGTATAATCGCTGCCTGCGCTAATTATGCTCCAGTCAGACGCATTGCCCACCTGTTTGGGAGTTAAAACCTCCCCTCCTGTGCCATCTACCTGGCCCAGGTTATTAAAGCCCCATGCCCAAAGGGTGCCGTCCGATTTAATAGCCACCGTATGCCTAAAACCTGCGCTTACGGCTTTCCAGGTTGTTCCGGGAAGGACACGCACAGGAGAAAAGCGGTTTATTTTAGTGCCGTCTCCCAATTCCCCGTGGTTATTTTGTCCCCATGCCCACAAACTGCCATCCAGCCTGATACCAAATGAGCTGCCCTCGCCGGCGTTTACAGTACGAAATAAGCTGCATTGGCTGAGTGCATAAAAATGGGTCAATAATAAAAGCCCGGTGATCACTACGGGTAAGAGGGTTGTCCGGATGTTGTCTTTACTGGTACATAGAATTTCTTTAGCCATGGCTTTGCATTTACCATAGTATCGGGTTGCAGGCAGTGATGTCATCAGCAGGAAGGTATTTTTTAAGAAGATCTCTTAAAAAAAAGTCTTTCTTCTGAAAAATCTGTTAGATTTTTAACGTCGCTGGTAATATTTACAGTTGTTAAGAGGTGTGTTGATATTCGGATACTGAGTGGCTGCAACTGATTGTTCAGGGCGATGAACGTGCATTTAGCAAATTTTTCTCCGTCTATAGAGATCTTATAAAGTCTCTTCCACCTTTTCCCTTGCCGTATCTTTGCTCCAGCTGCCCACAGGATAGGTGCCCCACTGGTTTTCATCAGCAAAAGCATAATCTGCTTTATATTTTTCGGGCATTTCGCCGCTTAAAAAACAGCCATATTTTACGGAAGGGAAAATTTCTTCAAAAGCATACATGGAGGAAAGAGATACGCGCCTGTAAACATGCGAGCGTGTAATACCCTGCATGCCATCCAGGCCGGCAGCACCCATCAGCTCCACAAAAGTTTTTACGGTATTTTTATGAAAGTTGGCAACCCGGTGTTTTTTATCGGCTACAACCAATCCTTTGGTGTATTTAGGATTTTGCGTAGCCACACCGGTAGGACATCGGTTGGTATTGCATATTAAAGCCTGTATACAGCCCACTGCCAGCATCATGGCCCGGGCACAGTTGCAGGCATCAGCTCCAAGTGCTGCCGCACGGGCAATGTGAAATCCCGTGGTTATTTTTCCCGATGCAATAATCTTAATATGATGGCGAATATTCAACCCCTTCAATACATCATCTAAAAAAGTCAGCCCGTCCAGCAATGGGGCACCTACATAATTGGAAAACTCCTGCGGCGCAGCCCCGGTACCTCCTTCTCCGCCATCTACTGTAATAAAATCAGGATAGGTGTCCTGTGCTACCATTGCTTTACAAATAGCTATGAATTCACTTTTATGACCAATACATAATTTAAAGCCAATAGGCTTCCCTCCAGATAAATCTCTTAATTGCTTAATGAACTGAACCAGCCCTTTGGGCGAGTTAAAAGCCGTGTGATAAGGGGGCGATTCTACTGTTATTCCCGGGGCAATATGCCTGATCTTTGCAATTTCGGGCGTGTTTTTGGCTGCAGGCAAAATACCACCATGCCCGGGCTTTGCTCCCTGGGAGATTTTTATTTCAATCATTTTTACATTCGGAATCCGGGCTTTTTCGGCAAACAACGCCGGGGAAAAGTTTCCCTGCTCATCCCTGCAGCCAAAATATCCTGTGCCAATCTGCCAGATCAGATCACCGCCTTGTTTTAAATGGAAGTCGCAAAGGCCCCCTTCCCCGGTATTGTGCGCAAAATTTCCAATCTTGGCGCCCCCGTTCATTGCTTCCACTGCATTAGAACTGAGGGAGCCATAGCTCATAGCAGAAATGTTTAAAATACTGCCGTTATAAGGTTGTTTACAATCTTTATTACCAAAAATTACTCTTGGATCATGATTGAGGGCGTTAAAGTTTTTAGGTGCAATGGAGTGGCATATCCATTCATAGCCTGGCGCATATACATCTAACTGTGTACCAAAGGGCATGGTGTCGTTATCCTGTTTGGCACGCTGATACACGGTTGAGCGGTCTATCCTGTTCAAAGGCCTTCCGTCAATATCAGATTCGATGAAATACTGGTAAATCTTGGGACGGAGCTCTTCCATAACATAACGCAGCCTGCCAAACAAAGGATAAATGCGCCGTACCGTATGTTTGGTTTGCAGCATGTCATAATATCCCATTAAAGAGCAAAAAAATACGCCTGCAAAAAGCACATACCAGTTTTTACTGATATAAACGCCCAGGAAAAAAGTAATTACAAGCAATAAAACGGAAACAACAAGAAAGGTGCGTCTCATGGCAAACAAGTTTATTTAGCGAATGTAGAGATTAAAAGCCGTTTAATTCAACACGGTTTTTAAAAATTGCCTGCCATTTACTATTGCTTACTTCAAATACCGTCTCAGCTTCCAGGCATTCGTTTCATGCTTGCGCATCAATCCGGTGAGCATATCAGCCGTGCCGGAATCCTCGTACTTTTCTTCGCAATCATCAATTCCGTTACGCAAAGATTTGATACATGCTTCATGATCCTTAACCAGGTTACTGATCATGGTTAATTGGTTGGGTACAGTGCTGTCTTCTTTAAGAGAAGCAGATTTAATAAATGCGGCCATGGTACCGGGTACCGGTTCTCCCAGCTTGCTTATCCGTTCGGCTACTTCATCAATGCCCCTGGCCAGTTCTTCATACTGGGCCTCAAACAGCGTGTGCAGTTCCATAAAGCTGGGGCCAGACACGTTCCAGTGGTAGTTTCTTGTTTTGATGTAAAGCACATGCTGGTTTGCAAGCACATCAGATAAAAGCTTTGCAACAGCTTTCAGGTTTTTGGCATCAATGCCAATGTTAACTTTTGCCATAAGTACAATTTTTAATACTATCAGGCAAAATCTTTACCAAATTTTGTTAATGGGGAATGCTTAATTTCTGAGGGCTATTGCTTTCCCTCCGGTCTTACTTTTAGCATTGCGTGTTAGCCGTGGACCCGGAGGCTTTGGAGCGAAACTATTTCAAGAAACTGTTTTTTATCCTACACCTTATGCCGGGCCCCACTCACTCACCTATCCGTGCCGGGAGACTCGGCGAGGAAGGAGAATTCTTAAATAAAAAAACGCCTCGGAAAAGGCACTTTATTCTATAAACCAATTAATCCATCTTCTCTGGCCGCATTTGCCAACTTATTTTTTATTGTATGTTAGTGTTGGCGAATGCTCCCCCCTATCCCTCCGGCCCACGCTCAGGTCGCATTTGCGGGAAGAACAGCACATCCTGTATGGAGGCCTGGTTAGTTAGTAACATGCAAAGCCGGTCAATGCCAAAGCCTATGCCGGATGTGGGCGGCATACCGTATTCCAGGGAGCGTAAGAAGTCATAATCAATATACATGGCTTCTTCATCGCCACGTTCCATCAGCCTGGCCTGCTCTTCAAAACGCTCGCGCTGCTCTATGGGGTCGTTCAGCTCGCTGTAAGCATTGGCAATTTCTTTACCATTTACCATCAGCTCAAAGCGCTCCACCAGCCCTGGTTTGCTGCGGTGCTTTTTGGTAAGCGGACTCATCTCCACCGGGTAATCAATAATGAACGTAGGTTGTATATAATGGTGCTCACATTTTTCACCAAAAATTTCATCAATCAGTTTACCCTTGCCCATGGTTTTATCTACATGTATGTTCAGCTTACCGCAAACCTCCTTCAATCCTTCTTCATCCATTTCACTTACATCAAAACCGGTATGCTCTTTAATGGCGTCGTAAATAGAAACCCGTGCAAAAGGTGCTTTGAAAGAAATGCTCTTATCTCCTATTGTGGCATTTGTAGTGCCGTTAACATCAAGTGCTGCTTTTTCTAACAGCTGCTCGGTAGTTTCCATCATCCAGAAATAATCCTTGTATGCCACATAAAATTCCAGCACAGTAAACTCGGGGTTGTGCGTGCGGTCCATTCCTTCATTTCTAAAGTTGCGGCTAAATTCATATACCCAGTCAAACCCGCCTACAATCAGGCGCTTCAGGTATAGCTCATTGGCAATACGCAGGTAAAATGGCACATCTAATGCGTTGTGATGCGTAATGAACGGCCTTGCTGCTGCTCCGCCCGGAATGGCCTGCAACACCGGCGTATCTACTTCCAGTGCGCCCTGCGCATTTAGAAATTCTCGGATAGAGTTGATCAGCCGGGTTCGTTTAATAAAAGTTTCTCTTACTGAAGGGTTGATCACCAGGTCCGCATAACGCTGGCGGTATTTGAACTCGGGGTCTGTAACTTCATCAAACACATTTCCCTCTTCATCCCGCTTTACAACCGGTAAAGGTTTTAAAGATTTGGAAAGCAATTTCAGTGATTGTGTATGTAGGGAGGTCTCTCCTGTTTTGGTAACAAAAACATAGCCGGTAGCGCCAATAAAATCGCCAAGGTCCAGGCCGTGTTTCACCAGTACATCCCATTCACTTTTATCTTCGCCGGGGTACAGCTCATCGCGTTTTACATATAGCTGAAAAATACCCTGTTTGTCCTGGATCTTTATAAAGAAAACCTTGCCTTTATCATTAATGCTCATGATACGGCCGGCTACGCTTACATTAGCAAACTGCTCTTTCGTTTCTTCTGAAAAACCTGCTTTTATATCCGTTGAATAGTTGGTTACAGGAAATAATGCTGCCGGGTAAGGGTCAATGCCTGCATCCCGCAGCTTTTGTAATTTTTCTCTTCTGATGATCTCCTGCTCTGATAAATGTTGTACGCTCATAAAATCTAAAAATTCAAAAATTGTCCGAAGAACCCCTTCGGAGAGGTGCAAAGATAGTCTGAATTTAAGATTTGGGATGGTTGAAACAGTAAAGGGAAAGGCAGAAATGATATTTTCAGCTATGCAACAAAGCTATGAAAGAGCCGTTTAACCATATTAAATGATATCCCAGGCGCCTCCCTTTTCGAAGTTTAAGGATTAATTTAGCTGGGCACATGAGTTGAAACGTAGCTATTGCTTTCTTTCATCAATTCGGGTATACTAGCTTTACTGTATGCTCAAAACAAAGAAAAATGAAGAAAATATTTATAACAGGAATTTCTAAAGGACTTGGAAAAGAACTATTTGAAAAATGTGCTCAGCGGGGGATATTTTGTTTTTGGACTTTTAAGGGATAAAACAGAATTTGAGGAGCTTTCTGGAAAATTAAAAAAGAATATGACCTTAATTCTTGCAGATATTTCGTCTAACGATAGCATCTGAGCGCCTTGACAGATTAAGCCTGTTTTACAATATTAATTGGAAATATCATTATTATTAATACCCCGTTTATTTTTCTTAATATCTTCTTTCAGTCTTCCAAATTTGTAGTTAATGCTAAAGCCAAATCGCCTGAAATACTCCTGGCTGTTATTGATCTCTGTAAAATTATAGGAGGTGATCTCTGTGCGGATGTTCCTGTATTTTGTAAACGGATTGTTTATGTAAGCAGATAAGGTGAGTTTATTATTTAATAAATTTTTACTCAGACTGAAGTTTGTTGCAACATAGCCATTTACAGTTCCCTGCACCTGGGCCGGAGCCAGATTCTTTCCATATAGATAGACGGAAGCTCCAGCCAGCCAGTCATTGTCAAATGTGTAGGTATTAGAAGAAGAGACGGTAAAAAGAATTTGCTGTGTTTTTATTTTATCATTATCAGTAAAGGTCTGTATCCAGAAGTTTGCCACGTTGCCATTCATAACCGTTCTTAATGCTTTGGTAATAGCGATATTAAAATTAGCGTTCAGGATCAGCGCATCAATTTTACCTGAGTTTTCGTAGGTGGTATAAGTGATTTTTGAAACGGTATCGTACCGTGAAGTTTTCAGGTCAAGATTATTGGAAAAGGCATATGTGAGCCCGATATTCACCGCTTGTTTCTTATTAATGCCATAGCCTAAATCCAAACTATGCATCAGCGATGCCTTTAGGTTAGGATTACCGTATTCTATAAAATTAGGGTTGGTACGGTTTACAAAGGGATTTAAGCGATTGATACCGGGGCGTTTTAAGCGCTGGTTATATCCCAGGTTCAGGTAGCTCCCGTTTTTATTATTTTTATTAATGACAATGGAGGGTACCAGGTTAAAATAATGATTATTTATTGGGGTTGAAGTGCTGCTGAAAACAATGTAATTAAAGGTTTGCTCCATCCTGGCACCGGCCTTGAATCCCCAGCTTTTTAAAGCAAAAGAATAAGTATTGTAAGCTGAAAGTATAGACTGACGATTTTCAAAAGCGTCCTGCTGTGCAGTATTATTCAGAAGCTGATCAATAACATCATCATATGGTGCAGTGCTGAACGAGCTGCTGTTGTTCCTGAAAATAGTTTTCACACCGGCTTCCATTTTTACTTTTTTAATATTTTGCAGGTAATCCACCTGCCCCGTGTGCTCTATATAATCAGTATTGTTATATTGGTTAAAATCGATGGCTGGATAATTGATCTCATCAAAGAAGCGGTTGTACATGGTACTATACGTTTTGTATTGCATATACCGGTACGAAACAGTTAATAGCTTCGATTTGTGTTTTTTAAACCCCAGCTGGTAATTCAGGCCACCGTCAAACCCGTTATTGTTTCCCCTGCTATTAACATACTGCCTGAACTGTTCCTGTATCTCATTTTGTTGGTGCAATAAGGAATACCTGTTATTGTCTCCCTTTCTGTAAAAGCCATTGAAATTTAATTGCGCGGTAAGCAATTGGAGCGAGTCTAACTCATAGCTGAATTGAGAGCCAATATAACGGCCATTACTGTTCCCTTTATTATCTCCCGAAACTTCGAGCCGGGTATTTGGTGTTGTGCGAGAGGTAGTATTAGTAACAGAGGGGTTATAAGAAAGGTTGCCACCACCATATAATTCGATACCCAGCTTTTTGTGTGTAGCCGTAAAAGAAAATCCTGTGCCCAAACCACCAGCGGGCGTGCTACCGTTAATATTGATACTTCCTTTATAACCTTCCCCAACCCTTTTATTGGTAACAATATTAATAACGCCGCCCAACCCTTCTGCATCATATTTTGAGGGAGGCGTTGTATAAACTTCAATGCTCTGGATGGTGGATGCGGGCAATGATTTTAAAAAGCTTTTGGGGTCGTTATCTACAAGGCCCGATGGCTTTCCGTTGATAAGGATGCGATAGCTGCTGTTGCCTTTGAGTGTAAGATTGTCCTGGCCATCTACAGACAGGTAGGGAACCTTACGCATTATTTCAAGTACATTTTGAAATTTACTTTCCGGATCGGCATCGGTATTATAAACCAGCTTATCTGTTTCGCGTTTTATCAAGGGCTTTGATGCAGTAACGGTTACACCCTGTAGCTCGGTTCCTTTGTTTGATAGCAGGATGGCCCCTAAATCAAGAACAGCGTTTTTTTCCTTAGCCCAATCAATACTTCTATTTGTGTTGTTGTAAGAGGTGCTTGTAACGGAAACGACTGTTACCGATGCCTTCTCAATAGTAAATGCGAAGAGTCCTTGTTCATCTGCTGTTCGGGTACTTATCAGCGAATCGTTCTTAAAAAGGGTTACGGTAGCCCAGGCAATGGGCTGCAGCAACGAATCCGCTACCCGGCCTCTTATCAAAACCGAATCGCTATTTTGAGCTTTTAATGCAGATGGAACAAAAGCAAAACAAAGGATCCACAAACAAAGTGCAGCGATTTTTTTCTTCATAATAGGATGGTAAACAACAAACCTATGCGCATGAGGATATAAAAGAAATAGCCGGTCGGTAAACAGCAGTTTTGGAAGTGTAAAGCCGCTTTTAAGCAGGTACGATGATCCGCTCCTTATAAAGAAGAAAAGATTCATTAAAGTATTTTTTGATTTTTAAAGGATAAAAACTCCCTGTATAGCAAATGCTATGGGTTTCAGCCAAAAATGAAACAATGATGTATATAGTAAACGAGGAAAAGTAAAATACAGTAAGGCTATCCTTTTTTACTGCGCGAAGCGATCAAATAATATACTAAAAAACCTCCGGCAATAAAAACAGTTTCTATGCCCCAGGGAATGGCAGACTGCTGCCAATCAAATTGAAGATATCCTGTTAGGATAAGCCCGGCACCTCCGAAAAGCAGCAGGATGCCCCATTTTAAAGAAGATAGATTGCTGGCCGTTCTTTTTAACAATTGTAAATAATCAGTATCAAACTGGCCCGATTTGATTAAACGTCTTTTTAGTAAAAAGTTCATAAACTCAATACCAGCATTTGCAATGATAGCCACAACAGCAACAATCATAAAGAAAGAAAGGATTTCCTCCATTGTTATATTTTTAATATCTGATCAATTATTGTTTTAGTAAGTAGTCACGAAATGAAGACAAAAGGTTTCAGAAATATAAAAAATTTTCATGAAACCTTTTCCCCGTTATTCGTGTCCAATAAGGTTACGATATTTTAAATACGTAAAGCTGTTCAATGTTTAATGAAAAAGAGGTTGTATCAAATGTGTTGAATGGCGATTTACAGGCATTCGGGCAACTGGTTAAACAATATGAGCAATTTGTTTTTTACATCATAGACAAATTGATTGATAATGAAAATGACAAAGAAGACATTGCCCAGGAAGTATTTATAAAGATATATAACAACCTTGAAAAGTTTTCTTTTCACTCAAAATTATCAACATGGATAGCCAGCATTGCATACCGGACAGCGCTTAATTATGTAAGGTATTACAAAAAGTATGACAGGTATATTACTAATGAAGTAAATGAAGCGTTTAGTTTTACAACAGAAACTCCCGAACAATTATCTGAGTATAAGGACATAAAGCAATACATTAATCAATTATTGGATGAAATGCCTGTGCCTTATAAAGTTGTGATTGTTTTATATCACTTTAATGAATTGTCCTATAAATAAATTGAAGAGGTCACAGGCATGCCGGAAGGAACAATTAAGACCAATCTTTTCAGGGCGAGAAAAATTTTAAAAGAAAAAATAAAGAACAATGGATTCTTTTGAAAAAGACATACAGGAACGGGTAGAACAGCAATTTGATTTATTGAATGAAGATTCAACCGATCACAAGTTGTATAAAATGGTTTTTGATGTCTTAAATGAAAAAAGCAGCAAGGAGCCTTCATATAGTTTTTCATTTAATATTATCCGTAGTATAAAAACCAGGGAAAATTATAAGACCGATTTTAAATGGAACCTGCTTTTACTGTTGGCATTAGCGCTGCTCATTGCTGTTTTATATGTAGCAGCATTTATTTATCACAATGATAAAGCAGAAAGTGTATTATTGTTTATTCAGAAATTCTGGGTGCAGCTTCTTTTTATATTATTTCTTTATTTTCTGGTTCAGTTTGTTGACAAGAAAATAGTGATTGAAAAAATGATGAGATAGTTATTGCCCTTTGGTGTGCATTATACTTTTGGCAATTGATACCCGTTATGATATTCCGCCATCAGATATTGTTTGTTGAGCTTTTCATCAGTAAACTTTGCTGCATTCTTATTCCAGGTTACTTTTTGTCCGCTGCGGAAAGCAATATTACCCATCTGGCAAACAGTGGCAATATGTGCCCCGGTTTCAATAGGGCAGTTCAAATCGCTTTGTTTACGTGATCTTACAGCCGCTATAAAATTTTCGGTATGTTTATCCAGTCCGTTATCCACCGGTTTTTTGCGCGGTACGGCAACTTTCCTTTCGCTTCTTTTTTCCTCAATCACTTCCCAGCCGCCGCGGTCTAATTCCAGCGTTCCGTTATTGCCAATAAAAGCAATGCTGTGATCCCGCCCAAAATTACCGTTGTCGATGCCCATGGCATGATCCCAGATGATGTTGAAATTGTCAAATTCGTAAAGTGCGGTAAGCGTATCTGGGGTTTCCTGGTAAAGCTCGGGGTAAGCAAATTTGCCGCCCAATGCGGAAACCGTTTTGGGCACTGGTGCGTTCATTCCAAAAATGGCATAGTCCATCAGGTGCACGCCCCAATCGGTCATCAGCCCGCCGGCATAATCCCAGAACCAGCGAAAGTTAAAATGAAAGCGGCTGCTGTTAAAAGGCCTTGTCTTAGCGGGCCCCAGCCACATTTTATAATCCACTCCTGCCGGAGGGGCGCTGTCTGCAACAACAGGCGCTGGTTTCATCCAGCCCTGGTAGCAGCAAACTTTTACAGTTCTTATATTGCCCAGCTGTCCGCTATGCACAAAATCAACGGCCTCCCTGAAATGTTGCTGGCTGCGTTGCCACTGGCCTGCCTGCACAATACGGTTGTATTTTTTTTGAGCTGCCACCATAGCACGGCATTCTTCTATTGAATTACCAACAGGTTTTTCAACGTACACATCTTTTCCTGCTTTTACCGCATCAATCATCATCAGCGCATGCCAGTGATCAGGAGTGCCAATGATTACGGCATCCACATCTTTATTCTCTAAAAGTTTACGATAATCGTTGTAGCGGTTGATCCTGCCGGTATCAATATTCTTCTTAGCTAATTCAGCAAAGCGGTCATCCAAAACAGTTTGATCCACATCGCAAAGCGCCATTAATTGTATTCCGGGTATTTTAAGCATGGATAGGGTATTAGACCACCCCATTCCCTTAATACCAATAACACCAATATTGATAGTATCATTAGCACCAATATTAAATTTCGAAAAGTTTTTTGTGTTAAAAGACTGAAGGGCGAGACCTCCTAAAGCAAGTATTGATGATTGGGCAATAAACTTTTTACGGCTGTTCATTATAATCGTTTTTTTTCAAAGATAGTAGTTAAATCTGTGAGCAGAAAGCGAGGCTGAGTGATGTAGGTTTGTCATCTAAATGTCGATTGTTGTTTAAACAACGAAATATTCCGCATTTCGTAAATAGGATGCAAAGCGACGAAACTAGATTTGCGCCACAAATCAAAAATCATGAGAAGAATAATTCATACAGCTACATTAATGTTCACATTAGCGTTTGGCATAAACTCATCAGCCCAAACCAGTTTCGGAAGGATTTCAGGAACTATAGTAACAGAAGATGATAAACCCGCAGCGGGAGTCTCTGTCAGTATTGTAGGTACAGACCAATCCACAACGGCAAACGAAACCGGGAGGTTCAACTTCAACAGATTAAGCCCCGGAGTGTACACGCTTATGGTTTCGCTGGTTGGACACAAAAATGTTGAAGAAATAGTAAATGTAACAGCCAATCAGGCATCAAATGTACTCATAAAACTGTCTGTAAATGCTTTAACCCTGGGAGAGGTTATTGTTACCGGTCACCAAAATGATATACAGCGTGCTTCGGGAAGTTTGCGCATTGCCACCCCTATATTAGAAACGCCGCAGAATATACAGGTTATTGATAAAAATACGCTTCTCGATCAGCAAATTATAAGCATGAGCGATGGAGTGCTTAGAAATGTAAGTGGCGCTATAAGAGCTGAGCATTGGGGAGATTTGTACACAAATATTACAGCCAGGGGTTCTCAAATTCAGGCATTCAGAAATGGCTTTAATGTAGTAGCTTCTTATTGGGGGCCGCTTACTGAAGATATGAGCTTTGTGGAGCGCATTGAGTTTGTAAAAGGACCTGCTGGTTTTATGTTGGCCAACGGCGACCCCAGCGGTTTGTATAATGTAGTTACAAAAAAGCCTACAGGAATAACCAAAGGAGAAGTAAACTTTACTTTGGGCAGCTTTGATCTGTACAGGGGCAGCCTTGATCTGGACGGAACGTTAAGCAAGGATAAAAAGTTATTATACCGCCTGAATGTAGCCGCACAAAACAAAGGCTCGCACCGGGATTATGAATATAATAATCGTTATGTATTAGCGCCGGTGGTATCTTATCAGTTAGATGATAAATCCAAGCTTACATTGGAATACAACGGGCAGTTTGCAAGAATGACCGAAGTAGGGTCTTATTATGTTTTTTCAAGAGAAGGGTATGGTACTTTTCCAATAAATTTTACTTACACCAATCCGGGCCTTCCACCAACTAAAATAAATGACCATAGCGGTTATTTAACTTTTGAACATAATTTTGATGATAACTGGAAAATTACAGCGCAGGGGTCTTACTTCAGGTATAATCAGGAGGGAATGAGTTCGTGGCCCCCGTATTTGGCACCAAGCGGAGACAGCCTCATAAGAAATGTTGGCATCTGGGATGCGAAAAGTATCATGTCATTGGGCCAGGTGTTCTTAAACGGGCAGTTCAATACCGGCGCAGTCCGCCACAGAGTTTTGGCGGGGATAGATGCAGCCAATAAAAACTATTATGCAGATTGGGGCCAAAACCATAATCTTGACGCCGTGGACGCGCTATTCGATCCGCGCAACCCTTCCTATGGCATTCCGCCAAATGGATACCCTGATTTTGACAGAAGCGCTCCTATTGAAGAAAGGGCCATCAACGCCTGGGGTATTCAAAAGCAACGCTATTCAAGTATTTATATCCAGGATGAAATTGCTTTTCTGCAGGACAGGCTTCGTTTAACTCTTGCGGGAAGGTACACAGATGTAAGCCAGGTATATGGAGTAGGTGTTGATTTTTCCAAAGCGAAGCATTTCACACCAAGAGTGGGATTAAGCTACTCTATTAATAAATCCTTCTCTGCATATGCATTATACGATCAGGCATTTGTTCCTCAAACCGGTAGAGTTTGGGGAAATAATGGCGATGTGAAGCCTATAACAGGAAATAATATGGAACTGGGATTAAAAAAGAACTGGTTTGACGACAGGTGGTCCACAACTTTGTCGGTTTACCGCATCCTAAAACAAAATGAGCTGACTGCAGATCTTGTACACAGCACCTCCAGCCAAAGCTATAGCATGATTTTAGGAGAAAAAGTGGCAAGAGGGGTAGAGTTTGATACAAGAGGAAGTGTACTTCCGGGCTTTACGGTTATTGCAAATTATGCATTTACAGAAAGCGTTGTTACAAAACTTGCTGAAGGTGGCGGATCGGGATATGCGGTGGGCGATATAGTTCCCGGTTATGCAAAACACACTTCTAATGCGTGGCTTTTTTACCAGCTGCAGAAAGGTACTTTAAACGGTTTAGGTTTTTCGGCCGGATTTACATCGCTTATAGACAGGCATACAGGCTGGTATACGAAAGGGGAACCACTTCCCGACTACTTTAAGCTTGATGGCGGCATCTCTTACTCCAAAAATAAATATAAGGTAGTGTTAAACGTTTTCAATGTGCTTGATAAATATTTATTCAGCGGTTCTTATTACGATCTGCCAACAATACCGGGCGACTGGAGCTCCGTAGCGCCGGCCTTTTACTATCAAACCGAACCTCCACGTAATGTCAGATTATCTATTACTTACCGGTTTTAATTAATAAAAACTGTTTGCAACAGTGAATATCTCTTTTAAATTAAAGAGATATTCACTTTTAGAAAATTATAGAATGCTAAAGAAGTTTATAGGAAAACTACATTTATGGCTGGGGCTTGCTTCCGGCCTTATTGTATTTTGGCTGGGAATTACCGGATGCATCCTTGCTTTTGAAAGAGAAATTTCAGGAGCAGTAGAAAGCTATCGTTTTGTAGAAAACCCGGGCACCAAATACCTGCCGCCAACGGTTCTGAAAGATTCGGTAGATGAATACCTGAACGGGAAAGAAATGGTTTCTGTAGAATATCTTGGGACCAAAGATGCAGCGCTGGCCTACTACTACGACGATAGTGTGTACTACCAAATATTTGTAAACCCCTACACAGGAAATGTACAGAAGGTGAAAGACATGAGTAAAGATTTCTTTCGCATTATTACAATGGGGCATTATGAGTTATGGCTGGGAGAAACGGGCCGGATCATTATTTCTATAGCCACGCTTATTTTCCTGGTAATGCTGATCTCCGGCATCATACTTTGGTGGCCTAAAAACAAAGCCGCGGCCAAACAGCGCTTTCGCTTTAAGTGGAAACCTACTACTAAATGGAAGCGAAAAAACTATGATCTGCATAATGTATTCGGTTTTTATATGACCTGGGTTGCGATCTTTTTAGCTCTTACCGGATTGATCATGGGATTTCAATGGTTCGCCAATGCGGTGTACTTTGCTACTTCGGGAGGTAAAACAATGCCGGATCATGTTCATCCGCTGTCAGACAGTACTTTGGCCGGAACCACAGACAGACAAAAAATGGTGAACACCGTTTGGCTGGATCTGATGAGGCAGAAAAAGAGCGATAATAAAGTAGGTATTGTATTCCCGCACGATGATGCAGATGCTTTGGAGGGCTATGTAAATCATAATTTAGATAGCTACTTCAACGCCGATTTTTATCACTTCGATCAATATACAGGAAAAGAGTTGCCTACAGATGGCGTATGGGCCGGTAAGTTTATGGACGTACCTTTGTCAGACAAAATTCAGCGAATGAATTATGATATTCATGTGGGTGCTGTTTTGGGGTTGCCAGGAAAGCTGCTCGCATTTTTTGCCAGCCTGATTGCTGCCAGCTTACCTGTTACCGGCTTTTTAATATGGTACGGCAGAAGGAAAAAGAACCAGCCAAAAACAACCAACACTCCTTTAAACCGGGCATTAAAATAATACCTGACGATAACTATGTTACCGGCTGCTTTGTAAAATATTATTGCTTTTTGCTATTATATTTTTCCTCCGCTTCTTTTGCCTTTTCAAAATCAAGCACTACGCCGTTTATGCAATAGCGTAAACCTGTTGGAGGCGGACCGTCATCAAATACATGGCCCAGGTGGGCCTCACAACGGCCGCATTGCACCTCGGTACGTACCATGCCGTGACTTTTATCTTCTGAGTAAATAATGCTTTTTTTACTGATGGGCTCGTAAAAGCTGGGCCAGCCGCAGCCGCTGTCAAATTTGGTGTCGCTTTTAAATAGCGGGTTACCGCAGGCCGCGCAATAGTAGGTGCCTATTTCTTTAAACTTTTCAAACTTACTGGTCCAGGGCCTTTCTGTGCCTTTCTGGCGGGCAATGTAATATATGTCTTCCGGCAATATCTTTTGCCACTCTTCATTGCTGAGCGTTACGCCAGCAGTGTCGGTACGGGAGTAAACAGGATTGTTCTTGTTATTCATTGTAGTTGTGTCTTTATGACGTGATGATCTTGTTTGAGAACGGCATTGCTGAAATAAGCAACAAATGCTGAATAGTATCAAAAGGGAATACTTCATACCTCTATTTAAAACAACCGAAAGATATAAAAAGTTGCCTACAATATGGAGGATGCACAGGACAAACGCCTCTAAATTCAAAACTAAAGAAATCCCGTCCGGCAAAAATATCTCCCCTGCGGGGGTTTAAGTAAGGAACTGTATATTCTTTATAATCATTGCATCCGCCATGGCGGATTTGAAAAATGACGGGTAAACAGACCCCAATGGCTAACAGTATTATAAAAGTAAGAGAAAGGTTGCTAACTCCTCCAAAAATGATATAAAGCATAGAAGCCCTCAAAATCAAATGTGTTTGCCTTGGGGATATATGATTTTCAATTTTTTAGAAAAACCACATAAAAACCTGAAATGTAATGTAGCTATATTATATTTGTTAGCACATCAAACCAATTTTGTAAATGTTCAATTTAGTTTTATTTGGCCCTCCCGGTAGCGGCAAGGGCACACAGGCATCCAGTCTTATAGAAAAATATAAACTGGTGCATCTTTCCACAGGAGATCTGTTAAGAGGTGAGATTGCTAATAAAACCCCTCTTGGTTTAGAAGCAAAAAAAATAATGGATGCCGGCCAGTTGGTACCTGATGAGGTTGTTATAGGCATTATAGATAATTGTCTTGAAAAAAATGCCGACGCGAAAGGCTTTTTATTTGACGGATTCCCCCGTACGCTGAACCAGGCAAAAGCGTTAGATAAATTATTAGAACTTAAAAAAACACAGATAAACCTTGTGCTGGCCTTACAGGTAAATGAAGAAGAACTGGTAAGGCGGTTATTGGAGCGCGGTAAAACATCGGGCCGTTCTGATGATACCAGCGAGGAAGTGATCCGGAAAAGGTTCCAGGTGTACATTAATGATACAGAACCGGTAGCCCAGCATTACCAGGAGCAGGACAAGTTTAAAGCCATTCCCGGTGAGGGCTCCATTGATGATATCTTTGGAAGCCTGAGTAAAGAAATAGACGAATATATGAGAGGATAAAAAGAAGTTAAAGCCCGCGCAAAAAGCGGGCTTTAATATTTTGGCTACGGCCTGGAGATTCGGTGTCATTCTGTGATTTGTTCATTGGATTATTGAATCCTGTTTCTGGCAATTCTAAATCCAAGGTCGTCAATTTTGAATTTTAACGGATGACTTCTCCTCCGGGTGGTTGCCATTACACTTCGTTCTTCGTCACACCAACCGCCACCTCTGAAAATACGATATGAACCATACACTTCCGTATCGTATAAATCCGAACACCACTCCCAAACGTTACCTAACATATCGTAAAGTCCCCACGCATTTGGCTTTTTCTGTCCTACTTTATGAGATCTTTGTTCCGAATTGTTTTTATACCAGGCAATCTCATCTAATTTGCCGTATCTGATTTCTGATGTCCCTGCTTTACAGGCATATTCCCATTCTGCCTCCATTGGCAAACGAAACCCATTAGCTGTTTGGTTAAAAACAATTTCTTCTTTATCCCCATTTAAAGAGTAGCAAGTGTTCAGTCCCCATTTTACGGATAACAAATTGCAAAAAATTACTGCTTCTTTCCAGCTAATAGTTTCAACAGGTAGTCTGTTGCCTGTAAAAGTACTTGGTGTTTCTTTTATGATTTCAAAATAAATATCCTGTGTTACGGGAAACTTTGCGAGTAAAAAGGGTTTAATATTGACAGACCATTTTTCTTTTGTTCTGTCATCACGCAATTCAATTTTTCCGCCTGGTATTTCTACCATTTGATCGTTTAGGGCAGAGTTTAAAATATCGGTGTTCATCTGTTTGACAATACTTTTATTGCTTCTGATTGAGAAGCTGTAAAGTTAATTTGGTCATTTATAATGTCCAAGTTGAATAAGCCCGTTCAGGTTATCGTATTCAACCCAGGTTTCTTTTATTTGTCCGTTTACTACACGGAAAAAGTAATTAAAGCAAGCGTCTAATTTTTTACCGGTTGGCGGGTAGTCGCCTAATTTTCCATATTGAGTACCTGAAAAATGTATCCTTGCTGCTACCAGTTCTCCTTCTTCAATAATTAGCAGGATGCTTTCATGTATGTCGGAAAAGGTTTCTAATTCTTGCTTTTGAAAGTCAATCAACGCAGCATTAGAAATAATTTCGTAAGGAAATGATGAGCTATGTCTGATAAAGTCCAAATGCGTTAGCGCCAAAACTTTGTCCCAGCTTCTTGAGTTGGTTGCTTCACTAAATTCGGTTACAATTTCTTTGTTTGTTTTCATTTTTTATCGGTTTCTCTTACAATGACCGCTAACGACCCAAACTCATGCTACTGAACGTAATTTCTTGTCATTGAAATATTTACTGTTATTTATTCCTTTTCCAGGAGAGTCTCTGCATACAGTACAATCTAATGATAAGATCCGGCGTGGAAAATGAAGTTCGCCTGAATAGTGGTCTAATGTGATATTATGGGCTGGTTTTCTATTTGTTTTTCCTGTCCATTAGTTTCGGATTGCCCTTCCCTTTTGTTAATATGTTTTTGTAGTATACTATCGTACTCTTTGGTTTTATATTTATTATCTGTCATTGTGAAAATCCTGAATTAATGGCATGCAACATCCGCCGGGCCCATAACCCGCATGCGCATCTAATGGTGAGACCGGCGTGGAAGAAAATGTTGCTTATTTGGCCAAAACAGAATCCGCTTTTTCAACGCTTGAAAGAACAACATCCTTTACTTTATTAACCTCTTCTAGCTGGATCTTAAGGTAATCGATCCTTGCCGGTTCATTGTCTTTCAATGAATCGTACCGGAACCCTTCCATCCACACGTTCATGGCCACATCAGCATAATCCAGGTTTTTGACAGTGCTGTCCAGTAAAGCAATGCGGGTTGTATGGTTTCCGGGTAATTTTTTGAGAGAGTCCATTTCCGCTACGGCTTCTTTTTGCAGCCTTTGCAGTTTCATCATTTTAGGCATAGCTACATCATGCCCGTCTAATACCTGCTGTAGCAGGCTGTCTGATAAAGATTTTGCCGGTTTATTGTTTTCACTTCCCGGATTATTACAGGCTATTGTAGTACTGCAAACAATGGCAGCGGCTATTAATACTAAACGCATCATTAAAATTTTATACAAAAATAAGCACTGATGCGCAGAGATTACCCCCGTTACTTTAAAAGCGTGTAAGCTATCCAGCTTACCACATAAGCCAGTGCGGTCATATAAGCTAACTGTATCAAGGGCCACTTCCAGCTGCCGGTTTCCCGTTTTACAATAGCCAGCGTACTCATACATTGCATGGCAAATACATAAAACAGCATCAGCGATACGCCTGTGGCCAGGGTAAACACTTTAGTGCCATCGCTGAAAGTGGCTCGCTGCATTTTTTCCTGCAGGGCAAGATTTTCTTCACCATCATCCTCAACACTATATAAGGTTGCCATCGTTCCTACAAAAACCTCCCTTGCCGCGAAAGAAGTAATTAACGCTATACCGATCTTCCAGTCGTAACCCAATGGCCGTATAGCCGGCTCAATAGCTTTGCCCATAATACCGGCGTAGGAATTTTCAAGCTTTGCTGTGCTGTATTGCTCTTCAACTGCGGTAACGTCTGCCCCGGGCTGTGCCAGCTGCTGCTCATATTGGGCATGGGCCAGGGCCATTCTTTCTTTAGGGCCAAAGCTGCTTAAAAACCAAAGCACAATGCTGATCATTAAAATGATCCTACCGGCCTGGAACACGAAAATTTTGGCTTTCTCAATCATAGTTTGCACCGCGTTTTTCCAGCGCGGAGCATGATAAGTAGGCAGCTCTAAAATAAAAAAGCTCTTTTCCTTTATATTAATAAAAAATTTTGCTACGTATGAGACGGCCATGGCAAATACAATGCCTGTAAGATAGAGCCCCATCATTACCAACCCCTGCAGGCTGATAAATCCGGCGAAATAGGTTTTGGGTATAACTATCGCTGTTAAGATAATATATACCGGCAGCCGGGCCGAACAGCTCATTAAAGGAGTGACCAAAATTGTCAGTAACCTTTCCTTCCTGTTTTCAATATTGCGGGCACTCATGATAGCAGGTACTGCGCATGCAAACCCGCTGATCATGGGCATTACGCTTTTCCCGTTCAGTCCTACAGTGCGCATGATCCTGTCTGTAAGGAAACTGATACGCGCCATGTAGCCGGTGTCTTCCAGCAAAGTGATCAGTCCAAAAAGGATCATGATCTGGGGAATGAAAATAACAATACCACCCAGCCCCGCAACAATTCCGTTTATTAAAAGGTCGGTGAAATTATTTTCGGGAAGCACTTCGCTCAGCCAGCCGCTGAATGTGGCAGTTCCCGCATCGATCCAATCCATCGGGTAGGCGGCTAAAAGGAATACCGCCTGGAATAAAAGGAGCAATACCAGTAACAGAATGGCGTATCCCCAATACCGGTGCAGGAAAATATTGTCCAGCTTTTCGGTAAGCCTCGATCTTTTTTGTGGGTCGGGGAAGGTTACGGCCTGGTTAAGAATATGGTTGATGCGTGAATAGCGCTGAACAATTTCTTCGGCCTGCGTACGTGCCTGGTTGAATTTATTATCTGTTTCAGCCTGTTCTATCTTTTGCTGTACGTCATTTGCCAGAACAAAAGTTTCATGGTTGATGAGATAATGAACGGCTTCATACGCTCCTATATGAGGCACAGCCTGCTGCGCCTGTTTAATGGCTTCAGGGGCCAAAGCGGTCACATCAATGAAATTTCTTGCAGCAGGTTTATATAATTTGCCCGAAACCAGCTCAATGGCTTTTTTAAGCTCGGCAATTCCCTTGTTTTTACGCGGGTTTACAGCTACAACGGGCACGCCCAGCTCGCGCTCCATTTCATTAATATCAATCTGGATGCCTTTTTTACGCGCAATATCCGTCATGGTCAGCGCTATAACAACAGGGCGTTTCAGGTCTATAAGCTGTGTGCAGAAAAGCAGGTTCCGTTTCAGACTGCTGGCATCGGCCACGGCTACAATTACATCTGGTATTACGTTTGGGTCCTGGTTTAAAATAACCCTGTATGCCACTGCTTCATCCAACCTGCGCGGATATAAGCTGTAAGAGCCCGGCAGGTCTATAACGGCAGCGGTATTATTACCAATCTGGGTGCTGCCGGTTTTTTTATCTACCGTAACACCAGGGAAATTTCCTACTTTCTGGTTCAGCCCCGTGAGTGAATTAAACAAAGATGTTTTACCACTATTAGGGTTTCCTGCTAAGGCAATATGTAACATTGAATTTTTCAAATGCGTAAAATCGCAAATTTAACGGCCCTATTGATAAATCTGTTTACGAAATACGGAGTTTTATGACAGGTTTAAAGAATAAGCCCCGTTCTTTTAGCTACCTTTACCTCAAATTATTACCTGTTGGCGAAAAATAAGGAAAATAATGGCAGTTCTGAAATTAGAATTAGATACCCAGGAAATTATTGATAATTTTTTTGACGACACTAAACTGTTAGGAATTGTTACAACCGTTAAAGATTATCGCTTTTGCTGGAACCTCAACAATATGTTAGGGATCAATTTCAGGATCAACCACGACATTGAAATTAACCTGAAGCGTAAAAAAAGGCAATATTTCTTCTCTGTTTATGAATACCATGAACCTTACAGTGCACTCTGCCATTACCTGTACAATAATCTTTACGACGGCGAATACCTGCTTCCGGAGTTTAAAAACCTCGATTTTTTATGGCTGATGAAGAATGATACGGTTACAAAAGAATACCTGGACCAGATAAAAGTAATGCTGCTGAATATACCCGAAGTACAGCTGGTCACTGAGCTTACCAATGAAAAAATAAAAAACAAGGAGTATCTTATCTTTTAAATGCTGCAACATGTGGAAAGAAGAAAACAATAAACTCTACAGGAAAATAGTTTTCAAAAACTTTAGCGAGGCTTTTGCTTTTATGGTTCAGGTTGCTATAGAAGCAGAAAAAATGGATCACCACCCCGAGTGGAAGAATGTGTATAATACCGTTGAGATCTGGTTAACTACGCATACGGCAGGTGATATTGTTACAGAAAAAGACCGGAAGCTGGCACAGCAAATAGACAAATTAGTCTGAGGGGCATAAGTTTTACCCCTGTTATTAGAGTATATGAAGCTTTTTTGTTTAAAGTGGCCCCAAGTGACAGAATAGTTTTGCGAAGCGAGAACGCTTCGCAAAGTGTATAGCAGCAAAAAGTTTTAGGTACCCATTATTTTTCCACAATTTGTTGATATTTTCAAATACCCTATTTTTGCCGTCCTTTTATTTAATGTAATATATATTATGTCGGTTATTCAGAAAATCCAGGACAAATACGGTAAAGTAATGGCCATTATCATTGCTTTGGCGTTAGTGGTATTTGTAATAATGCTTGCTTTTGAGAACGGTGGCAGCTTATTCAGGGGCGATGTTACCACTGTAGGAAAAGTAAACGGTGAAGCCGTTGAGTATAATAAGTTTAGGGTAATGGTGGAGCAGCAAACGCAAATGATGCAGCAAAGAGGCATGGGCAGCAATAGCGAAATGCTTGCCCAGCAGGCAAACGAGGGCGCCTGGAACTCAGAAATTGCCAGGATACTGTTAACCCAGGAAGCCGGGAAAGTGGGTATTGATATTGGTAAAAAAGAACTGAATGATTTATTATTCGGCCAAAATCCTCCGCAACAGCTGCGGCAGGCATTTTCCGATCCTCAAACAGGTATTTATAACCCTACTTTGGCGCAGCAACAGATCAACCAGATAAAAACTAAAGGAACGGCTGAGCAAAAAGCAGAGATCAATGCATTTTTAGACCAGATGCTGTTTCAGCGCCTGGCAGAAAAATACGATGCGCTTTTAACAGAAAGCATCAGTTTTCCCAAATGGATGATTGAAAAGGAAAATGCCCAAAACAGCCTGCTCTCCAAAATTTCTTTTGTAAGAGCCCCTTATACAAGCGTACCTGATTCATTGGTTAAAGTAACGGATGCTGATATTCAGAGCTATATAAACAAGCACAAAAAAGACTTCAAGCAGCAGGAAAGCCGCAGCATTTCTTATGTGGCGTTTAATGCAGCGCCTAATGCAGCAGATACTGCACAGGCCCGGGAAAATATTTTAGCGCTTAAGCCTGCTTTTGACAGCGCTAAAAATGTAAAGGATTATTTGATGACGCAGGGCATTAATAATTACTACGATGGATACATCAGCGGTAACCGCATACAGGTGCCTATGAAAGACTCTATTTTCAGAGTAGGTACCGGAAATATTTATGGTCCTTACTTAGATGGAGGTCACTATGCTCTTGCTAAAATTGTTTCATCCAAAACCATTCCCGATACAGTTTCTATCAGGCATATTCTTATTGGTACTGTTCAGATGGATCCTCAAACCGGGCAGCAGATTCCGATAAGAGATACTGCAACAGCAAAAAAGCTGGCAGATAGTGTTGCTCTTGCCATCAGGAACGGGGCTAATTTCGATTCCTTATTAGTGAAATTCTCTACAGACCAGGGCAGTGTTAATAATGGAGGTAAATATGAAAATGTTCCTTCAGGTGAAATGGTACCCTCATTTAACGACTTTATTTTTGGTAATCCGGTAGGTTCCAAAGGAGTAGTTAAAACGGAGTTTGGTTATCATTATATTGAGATACTTTCCCAGAAAGGAAGTGCTACAGGTTACAAAATAGCTTATATCACAAAACCCATTGAAGCAAGTTCCGAAACCGATATGGCGGCCAACAACCTTGCTACTAAGTTTGCGAGCGAAGCTACAAATCAAAAAACGTTTGAAGCTGCCGCCAGCGCTTACTCAAAAACACATGGCATATTCAAAACAGCAGCCCAGGATATCCCGTCAACAGGGTCTATGATACAGGGCCTTGGCGCATCACGCTCTTTTGTAAAGAATATTTATAATGCAGATCTGGGCGATGTATTGCAGCCGGAGCGCGTAGGAGATTTTTATGTGGTTGCACTGATAACCGAAGTAAATAAGGAGGGTACCATGAGCCCTGCCAAAGCAAGGATGATGGTGGAACCTTTGTTAATCAACCAAAAGAAAGCAGAAGTTATTACAGCGAAAATAGGCAAAGTAACCACGCTTGAAGCTGCTGCCGGTATTTTAAAGCAGCCGGTTGAGGCAGCGGACAGCCTTCGCTTTGGAGGACAATCTGCTATGTCCTTAGGTTTTGAGCCAAAAGTAATAGGTGCAGCCTTTAATAAGGCCAATATCAGTAAAGTGGTGAGCGAGCCGATAGCCGGCACGCAAGGTGTATATGTGGTAAGGGTAGATAACCTGTCCAACACTCCTGTTCAATCAGCCAACGTTGAAGAAACAAGACAAATGCGTTTTATGCAGGCAAAGCAGCAGGCACAGTTCCAGTCTTTACAGGCGCTTAGAGAGGCGGCAACGGTTAAAGATTACCGAAGCAAGTTCTATTAATCAAATAAAAGAGATTCTATACCTGTGATCCCGGTCTTAAAGGCCGGGATTTTTATTATATAAGCGTTCAAACTCTTCCCGTATTAATATGTTATTTTTAAACTATGGAAGATGTAATCAGAAACAAAGTGGCCGAAAGTGGGATCATTACCTTAAATCTTGAGGACTTTTATCCAAAGGGAGAAGTAGTCCTTTTCGATATCAAAGACTATTTATTTATGGAGATGATATTGAAAGAGAAAGATTTCCGCGAAGCGCTGAAACAGCATGACTGGCAGCCGTATTTTGGTAAAAATGTAGGCATTACCTGCTCTGCAGATGCTATTGTCCCGCTTTGGGCCTATATGCTTATCACTTCTTATTTGCAGCCGGTAGCCGCTTTTGTAGCCGCTGGTGATATTGAAGAAATTAAAAAGAGGGCCTTGCTGCAAAATATTAATGCTATCCATACCAATGACTATACAGATAAGCGCGTTGTGATAAAAGGGTGTGGAGATATTGCTATTGAAGCCTTTGCCTATGCAGAAATTACAAGGGTACTGTTGCCCGTTGTAAAGAGCCTGATGTACGGTGAGCCCTGTAGCACAGTGCCGGTGTATAAGAAAAGGTAATGGTCAATAGTTAATAGCAGTCATCTGTCAACTATATACTGTCATCTTAACCACTAAAACCATCCCCGTCGTTTAAACATGATCAGCATCCAAACAGGAATAATGAACATAGCGCCAACAGCGATCCAAAAACCCCAGTGATGGCTGCTTAAAGGTATTACCTGGAAGTTCATACCAAAGACCCCGCCGATAACCGTAGCGGGGGCCAGCACACAGGTAACAATGGCCATTACCTTCATTACTTCGTTCATTTTCAGGTTTACGTTGCTGATGTACAGGTCCTGCATGCCCATGATCATATCGCGGTAGTTTTCTACCAGGTCAATGGCCTGTACCACGTGGTCGTACACATCTTTGTAAAAGCGCTCGTTAAATTCGGTCAGCAGTTCGCTGTCGCTTTTAAGAATGCCACCAATAACTTCCCTTACGGGGTAGATGCTTCTTTTTAAAACGATCAGTTCTTTACGTAATACGTTGATTTGGGCCAGTGACCGTTTGGTGGTACCCCTTATGATCTCTTCTTCCACGTCTTCGATCCTATCGCGCAGCTTATCCATCACTACAAAATAATGATCCACTATGGTATCAATCAATGTATAGTACAGGTAATCTGCTTCCTTGCCACGGGTTTTACTGGTTGGGAGCTTCAGCCGCTCACGCAGCGCGTGGTAGAGGTCTTTTGAAGGGTCGTCCTGAAACGTGATCACAAAATTCTTTCCCAGCACCAGGCTTATCTGCTCCTGCGACACGCTCTGTTTTTCCTCATTGTAATAAAGAATATTCATGAGGCTGAATAAAATTTCATCCACCTCATCCATTTTAGGCCGCTGGTTGATGCTTAGAATATCTTCGCGCAGCAGCGGATGGATACCGTATTGTTCGCCCAGTTTATCCACATCATCTTTTCGCAGCCCATCTACATTGATCCATACAATATGGTCGTTGCATTTGAGCGAAAGTGCCTCATCAATAGAAATATCCTTGAATTCGCTGATCTCTGCCTTATTGTACACATAGGAGGTAATGAGCACCGTAGCGGCCTCTTCCCTAACAGGTATAATGGTTGGGTTAACAGACAGTATTTCTTTGGTGCGCTCGGTTCCAAAAAGCTCCAGGAGATTAGGGAGAAACAAATAGCGCAAATATTTTTCAGGGCGAACTTTCATAGCCGGAAGATAGAGGTTTTTTGGAAAAAGTCCGAAAGTCGGGAAGACGAAGGTTATGTGAGAGTTGCTGATGCAGGTTACTGGTTACTGGATGCGAGATACTGGATGCCGGTGGCTTGTTTAAGGGTTCAGAAGAAACATACATCGTACACCAAACATCGTACATCAAGAAGGTCCTGGCCGGAAGCAAAAAGCTTAATACCTAAGGCTTCCTGCCTAAGCTATGAACCATTACCTATCAGCGCCAACGCCTTTTCCAAATCCTGCGGCGTATCAATGGCTATATTTTTATACGTAGTTTCTGCCATATAAATGTCGATACCGTTATATAAAAAGCGCAGCTGTTCCAGTTTTTCAATCTGCTCCAGCGGCGCCTGTGGTAATGAAGTAAATGTTAACAATGCCTCCTTCCGGAAAGCATACACCCCAATGTGCAGATAATAATCAACCGGTGTATCGGCCTCTCTCTGATAAGGAATTATGCTGCGGCTGAAGTATAGTGCTTTACCGTTTTTATTGGTGACCACCTTCACCATGTTGGGGTTAGCCGCATCTGCTGCATTGTCCATTTTCCGCTTTAGAGAAGCTACCTGCACTTCCGGCCGGTCAAACAACCGAACTATTTTTTCCAGCGGCTCTTTTTGTATAAAAGGCTCATCGCCCTGAACATTTACAATTACGTCAGCATCTATGTTACGTGCCGCTTCTGCTATACGATCAGTACCGCTTTCATGTTCCGCAACGCTCATAATAGCATTGCCGCCCTGGCTTGTTATTTCGTTATAAATAATATCGCTGTCGGTGATCACAAACACCTCGCTAAACAATCCGCTGTTAACCGCCGCTTGATAGGTATGCACTATCACCGGCTTGTCTCCCAGCATTTTCATCAGCTTGGCATGAAAACGTGAGGCCGCATAACGCGCGGGTATCATGGCAATAACTTTATGGCTCATAGCTGGCAAAAGTATTATAAAGTTGGCTGCGGCTGCTGTTTATTACTTCAATTTTTTACTGCTGCTCGGTTAGTGGAGACACTTACCTTGGCATAAAAGTAAATTGGTAGTCATCCGGTGCCTATTACAATACTTTTTTAGTGCATCAATAGTTTGCGCCTTGGTTCGTGTCTTCACGAACCGGATAAAGTATTTTAAAATTCAGCCCTTAGATCTTTCACAAATAAAAAATCGTTACTTCCGGTTTCATAAAACTTTGCTGTAGAATATTTATACTCAACAGGGTCTTTTACTAATTGCCAATGAGCCCCCAACGGATTATTGTAATCCAGCTTTTGGAAAGCTACTTTTTTACTGAACAGGTGGATGGCTAATGGGTCTCTTTGCCAAAACTCGTGACTTTTATTTACCGCATTTATCACATAAAGCAAAAGCCCCTCGCTGCCATATTCGTTTCTTATCATCTTCATAAACAGATGTGCTGTATATTTTAGAAATGAGCCTTGCGCAGATTCCTTGCCGTTTAAACGATTTGTTCGCCATATTAAATGGATATGATTCGGCATGATCACAAAGGCAAATACATCTATCAGTCTCTGGGTACTTAAATACTGCAAAGAATTTATAATAACATCTTTATACGTATCCTTTAAAAGCAATTTTTGCCATTTATTAATAGTTGCAGTCCAAAAATATATTTCTCCGATATCCAAGTGAGAATACCGTTTATGTTGAGGTGTATTATTCATGTTGGTGTTTTTCGTGTTACTACTCTGGTATTTTGGTTCGTGAAGACACGAACCATGGCATAAAAATATTATAAAGTCGGCAGGGTTTGTTGTTTACAGCTGCTTTTCTCCCAATCGCTCTGTTTTTTCAAGCCAGCGTTGCCGGAAAGATGTTTTTGATAATCTTATGGGCCCTATAGTGGTGGCTTTCACGGGCGTGATGCCACAAAAGTTCAGTATATTTTTCTTCATCGCCCAATAGCTCGGTCTCCTGTTAATCAACCAGTAATACCATACAGGCTGATCCAGTGTAGAAATGATCCGGGCAGATTTCCCCTTAAGGTATTTGTCCCAAAGCAAAGATCCTTCCCGCTTTTTAAAAGCAAAACCGGGAAGGAAAACCCTGTCAATAAATCCTTTTAAAATGGCAGGGAAAGAAGCCCACCACACGGGATATATCCATACCAGATGGTTAGCCCATTTTATCATTTCCCGCGCTTCAAGCAGGTCTGGCTCAAGCGTTGTTCTTTTCCGGTAACCGAATTGCAGGTTTGGGTTAAATTGCAGATCGGCCACAATAATCTCTTTTACTTCCGCACCGGAATTTTGCGCTCCTTTTTTGTAAGCCCCGGCAAGAGCAGCGCAAAAGCTCTCTTTATCGGGGTGACCGTTAATGATGAGGATCTTTTTCATTTTATTTTATGTTCTGTTCAACTCCCTTTTTCCAGTATCCGCCTGTTTTAGGAGCGCCGCGAAACTCTATTTCTCCTTTGCTCTGCAACTGGTTTAACCATCGCTGCAAGCTCCGTTTTGAAACCTGCATCTTCGCCTCAAAAAAGGGTTTTCTTTGCCCCGGATACATTGTTATTAATTCAAGAAGCGCTTCTACTGTGCCATTTACTGTGCCATTTACTGTGCCATTTACTGTGCCATCATCTGGCGTAGCGTACACTATAACCCTGAAGCCGTGCTGGAAATTCTCAAATAGAGGTGCTTTTAATCCATAGGAAGCAAAACCCTCTTTAATCCTTTTGATGCCTGAACCGTACTTTTCTATAAGCTGCGCCTCTTTAAAAGTAGCAGCAATTTTCTTGTTGCGGGTCCATGACGAATAATTTCCGATCAATAACTGCTCAACGGTAATATTGTCCGGCAATTTTCCCGGGTTAAAAAATTCAATATGATCATCATAGATCTTTACAGACGAATCCCCGGGATCCATGTAGTTTCTGTGAACGATCATATTGATGACAATTTCTCTTAGCGCATCCATCGGGTACTGCCAGCGCTCTTCCCGGCGGGGATCACCGGTTATGATATAACTTTTGTTGATGTGCTTACGTATAAAGTCCAGCAAGCCGTCTACTTCGCTAAACAGATCAGATCGTATAGTAAGCCCATCTTTAATGCTGGTGGGCGAAGAAAAGCGCCCAAGCTCTATTGTTGCCTGGAACACATCGTTTTGGGCAAATAAAAGAAAGGCGGCGTTGGTTACCTGTGAACCGTTGATAAGCTCGTACTTGTTTAGTACCGTTAAAAAATCGTCTGTTATAGGATATTCCTTCCCTGCATTACAACTTTTAATAAAGCTGTTTACCTTATTTATAGAAAGATCGTCTATATCTCTGTCGGGATTGATATAACTATCCCAACTGGAATTAAAGGAGCTTAAATGTAATGCTGCAATCTCAGTTAATGACAATTGATGATTAGCATTTCCAACCCGTTTATGATATCTTCCTTTAAAGGAAACCGGCTTTACCGGAAACTCCTTAACAGATAAAAGAGCAACCTTTGCGCCACTAATGGAAACAATTTCAGCATCAGGTATAATGCCGGGCTGTGTTTTTTGCTTTACTTCATTGATCCATTTTTGCAGGGTTTCTGCCCCGGTTGTAAAGCCTTTTACCGGCTTGCCGGTATCGTCAAGCCCAATATATACCTTTCCTCCCTGGGTATTGGCGAAGGCAGAAAGCGTTTCAATGGCTGCATCACCAAAGCCGCTTTTGAACTCGGTATGTTCATTTTCTTTTATGGCTGCGGGTATTTATTTTTCAAAGATAGCAAAGGGGTAAAAACTATTGGAGGCGTAGCTTATTTCAATAAGAACTTTGCTTATGCTACTGAACTTCCCAATGTCCCCCTTTGGCCGGGCCAATGCGTTTTAGCCGTCCCTCGTTTTTCAGTTTATTAATGTTCCACTCTATACCCCGCCTGCTTAAGCCGGTAGCTTTTTGTATGGCCGCTACACTTATCTTTGGATTCGACTGCATCAGCGCAAGTATAGCATCTGAAGTTTTCTCCACAGTTTTCTCCACAGTTTTCTCCACAGTTTTCTCCACAGTTTTTTGTTCTGCGTATTGCAGTATGGCAACAAAGCCATCGCCCTGCTCTTTGTACGTAAAGCGCATAGTGGGGTATTCTTTAATCGCCTTGATTATACGGGAAAATCCTGTACCATATTTTTCTATTTCCCGGGTCAGGTAAAAAGCTTCTGCTATCAGCTTATTTCTTAGCTGTGAGCTATAATTATTTTTCTTTAAATCCTTAATAGAAATATTACCATACAGCTTTCCCGGATTATAAAAAACTACAGACTGATCAAAGATTTTTATTTGTACATCAGAGGATGAAGTATAATCCCGGTGTATCAACGCATTCAATACCAGCTCCCGTATGGCTTCCAAAGGGTATTCAAAAATTTCTGTACGCTGGGTGGTGACACCTGTTATTTCAAATGCTACTTTCAGGTGAGAAGTAATAAACTGTATTACTTCTTTAAGCACATCAAAAAGAGATCCATTGATCATCTTTTCATCTATGATGAGTGAATCTGTTTTGAACCGGCCTACATGCACATTAAAAAACAAATTTTCTTTGGAGAACAGTATCATCGCGGCATTGGTTGGTTTTCCGTCACGCATCAGCTTCAACACTGTTAATGCCTTTTGTGGGTTAGCCGGTAATGTGAAACGTCCGCTGGCATTTACCTTCTTAATAAACTCCTGTACTTTCTTTTCATTAATATCTTTATCTGATGCCTTGGGCCAGGGATAAGAATCCCACGAAAGCTGGAGAGACTCCAGGTACAGGTTGCTGATCTCTGCTGTTGATAACTGATGATTGGCATTGCCTACCCTGCGATAAAAGCGGCCCCTGAAGCCGACCGGCTTTACAGGAAATTCCCTAACAGATAAAAGAGCAACCTTTGCGCCACTAATGGAAACTATTTCAGCATCCGGTATAATGCCGGGCTGTGTTTTCTGCTTTACTTCATTGATCCATTTTTGCAGGGTTTCTGCTCCGGTTGTAAAGCCTTTTACAGGTTTGCCGGCATCATCAAGCCCAATATATACTTTTCCGCCCTGCGTATTGGCGAAGGCCGAAAGCGTTTCA
This sequence comes from Niabella sp., assembly GCA_027493055.1. Classification (GTDB taxonomy): domain Bacteria; phylum Bacteroidota; class Bacteroidia; order Chitinophagales; family Chitinophagaceae; genus Niabella. The sequence continues at coordinate 133,374 of JAPUDO010000102.1, forward strand.
ATGGCTGCATCGCCAAAGCTGCTTTTGAATTCGGTCTGTTCGGTTTCCTTCATGGTTGCAACATTTATTTTTCAAAGATAGCAAACGGGTAAAGAGTTAGTGCTCTTTTGCCGGGTACTCAAACCCGGTTGAAAAAAATTCTGTGGGGGTCATCTCCAATCCATCTATTATTTTCAGTAGTGTTCCAAGTCTTATATCATCAAAAGACCCCGTTTCGTAATTCGACATCCCTACTCTTGATATTTCTATGTCATAGGCAAATAATTCAGCAGATTTAAATCCCTTTCCTTTCCTTAACGTTTTGATCCTTTTACTAAGTTTAACCAGAAAGTCATCATGATCAAAATGACCCAAAACTGCTTTTTTCCGGGGTTCTTTATCTTTCTTTTTGCCATTTCATTACATTTTATTTCCTCTTATATCTATGATATTTTCTTCCGGATTTGTAATGATCAAAATGTCATCATCTACTAATTTCTTTAACTCATTAGACAAGCTTGAAACATAAGCAGGGTATTTTCTTTCCTGTTGACGTTCTGTACAATTATTTTAAACTTTTCCGCTTTTGCCTTTCCAACTTTTTCCTGAAGTTGAGAATGTCCTTTTCTGAAATGATATCGAAGTATTGAAAAAACTGCGAATTGGAAATTTCCAATCCTTCAATAATTGAAATGATAGAAACCAGGCTTAGATCTACTTCTCCATTATAAATCCGTTGCAGGTGAGCCGGCTCCATTTTGGCATTTATTGATAATTGTCGAACGCTTGGTATATTAGATTCCGATAGCGCTATATCCAATGCAGCAGCGAATCGGAACCTAATCTGCTCTTTTTCTACTATGTCTTTGGCTTTCATAAAAGAAAAGTCAAAGATTTTTCTATAAATAATAACGTATGATCATACGTTATAGTTTTTTTTCTTTAAATTTGATCCAACAAACGATCATTTCGACACTAAAATAATAACCATGAAAATCAACTCACCTAAAGACCCCTTTGATATGATTTGCTGGCATGGAGAAGGTATTACCGATGCCCGGCAGGCTTTTGCAGCCATTTTTTCTTTGTACATGATTAACGATCTACGCGTTGAGATCAGGGGAATAGTAACCTGTGCACAGGCAGATAAATTGTATCAGCGCTGCCCGCCTTGTGATGTGCTCCTGAACATGAAAGTTGTACGGTCTGCTATAAAAGTGGCTTACGTTCTTAGAGATGAAAATATAGTGCAAAAAACGGATGCACTTAACACTACTCATTATTACAGTTATTACCAGACATCCAATTTGTGGAGCAGTTTTCCGCGTTGCCTGTCCGAAAAAGAATTTTGTAATCCTTACAGTGTGTTTAAAAAGTTTTTCAGGAAACAGTCCTTAGATAAATGGGTTCACAAGTGGGAAGAGGTAGTTGAATATGCACTAAGCCCGCACAGTAGCGGGACAGAGCTTGATACGCTGCATTTTTATACGCTAATGATAAAATTATTAGAGGCCGCTCATTTAATATATATGCGGGAAGTAATGCTTATTTCCTGTGTTAGCGACCATGCCAGCAGACACCCTAAAATCGATATACCAACTTGTTAAACAGACATATTTTTTGTAAATTCGTAAAGTGAAAAAACAGTCAATATCAGGGCTCGACTTTGAAGTTGATAAGCTCACCAATTCCATTGAGAATGTGATAACTGGCGACAGTTTTGCAACTGACATATCAATTGTAACGCTTACCGACTTAAAAAATATAACGAAGAAAAATAAGTGGCTGTTTGACTGGAAATTTGAGTACAAGCAACCCGAACGGGAAGTTTACAAATTGACAATCGTAAACAATCAACAAACAATTCAGGGGCTGATAAGTCTTGAAATCAAATCAGATCACGTTTATATGCACCTTGTTGAGAGTGCACCTTTCAACAAAGGAAAAACTAAAGTGTATGCCGGAGTTCCCGGAAACTTAGTTGCATTTGCTTGCAAACTTTCTTTTCAAAGAGGACACGAAGGCAATGTGTCATTCTTTTCTAAGACACAACTTGTGCAGCATTACATTGACAGCTTGGGAGCGATGCATGTAGGTGGAAGAATTATGATTATCGACACAATTGCTGCTTTAAAATTAATTAATAAATATTTTGCAAAATGAAAAGCAAAACAAAAGAATTAAATGTAGATTTTATTGGTGGGCAAGTTAATCCGCTGACGAAAGAAGAAGAAAAAACCATTAGCGACTTTATTCGAATAAACAAAGAAAAACGCAAACTCAAAGAGCGCAGGAAAAGAGCAATTACAAAACAAAAAGAACTTGCCTAATAAAAGGCGCGAACCGAATCGCTAAAAGGTACGCTTGTTTCTGCCTGCTAATTAATCCAAAAGCGCTTGGAATGGGTAACCAATGCAAAAAATATTGCCACGAATACACAAATATTCGTGCATTCGCGGCAACTATTCTGCGAGCCTTATTTCAGCGTAAACCTCATGCCTGCATAAATCATCCGGCCTACTACCGGTCCCCATATCATAGAGCCGTCAAAGTGCGGTCCAAACGGATTTTGCGCATCCAGTATCAGGTTCGGCTGTATATAATTGGTAAGGTTCTCGCCGCCTACATACACTTCCCATTTGTTATTAAAGATTCTGGTAACCTGCGCTGCCATCTGGATGAATGAAGGAGAGCGATCATCAAGCCTTAATGCAGGCGGATTACCGGCCGTGGAAGGAATACGCTTGCTGCTTAACCACTGGGCGGTATAATCGAATTTCCACTTGTTGCTGGTTTCGTAAGCAAAGTTTGCAAAAGCCCGGTGCGGCGCCACAAAAGGTTTTTCCATTTGCTGACCGTGATAGGTGGTTTGTACATCGAGCCAGCGGTAGGCCATACGTATATCGAATTTAGGAAACAGCTCATAGTTCAGCTCCGCCTGCAGGCTGTTGCTGTACGATTTGCCATCGAGATTATAAAAAGCTATTTTTTGCGGACTGGCATCCAGGTCTGCAATAGTCTGATTATTAAACTTTGTATGATAGGCATCCAAAGCAATAGAGCCTTTATGGTCGTTCAGCAAGAAGTTATGAATGAAGTTAACGCCAAAGTTCCATGCTTTTTCTGGCTTTAACCCATAACCGTAGCTGTTAGAAGGATTGAGTATCTCGTATTGACGCGCGCTTACAAATACGCCTGCATTCTCGGCAAAGATATTGGCCATTCTGAATCCCGAACCTGCTGAAAGACGCAGATTGGTTTTAGGCGTGAAATCATATTTTAAATTGACCCTGGGAGTAGTGATCCATCCGAACTCATTATGATAATCTTCGCGGATGCCAAGGATAGCTGAGAACTTTTCAGGAGCGGTATAAGTATATTCAAAGAACGCGCCCGGAACGGATTCCGTGCGTTTGTACAGCGCCATATTGAAAGTCTCATTATACTGTTCGTTGGAAAAGCTAAGCCCTGTTCTGAATTTATGGGCCGTATTGCTGATTATGGACTGGTAAATAAGGTTGGCATAAACTGATTTTTGTTTACCCAGGTAATCCGTCAGCCCGTAATAGGAATCGTTGGTATAGCTGCCGGCCGAAAACATAACGCCGATGCTTTTGTATTTATGCTGCGGAAATACATAGCCGAGTTTTCCCGTTACAGTATATTGCTCGTTGTTGATACCTACACCGTAATGGTTGGTAGTGCCGCGGTCGGTATCTTTATCAAAATCTTTTTGCCCCCCAGTACGCTTATCGTTGAGCACTTTAATGGCTAACTGGCCGATCCAACCGTTGTTATCCATATATTTCCAGCGATTGATCAGGTTGATCTGACTACCCAGGGGAATGTCTAAAAACCCGTCCTTCTGCATATCGTTCTTCATCACCACCCCATTGGCATGGCTCAGCAGGCCCACGCTCCATTTATCGTTAAGGCGCTGTGCCAGGTTCAGGTTGGCTTCCATTCTTCCCATGCTGTTTACATAAGTGTTCAGTAAAAGCCTTTCAGCATTATCAGGCTTTTTTTCTTCTATATTTATCTGACCGGCAATGCTTTCATAACCATTGGCTACCGATCCGGTTCCTTTGGTAAGCTGTATGCCTTCTATCCAGGGGCCGGGGATGAACGTAAGTCCATAGCTACCTGCCAACCCTTTTATTTCGGGAATATTTTCGGTGATAAGCTGCGTATAATTACCTGATAAGCCCAACATCTGTATTTGCTTCATACCGGTAACGGCATCGCTGTAGCTTACATCCACAGAAGGACTGGTCTCAAAACTCTCAGACAAATTGCAGCAGGCCGCTTTGGTCAGCTCATCCGCTCCCATCAGCAGCGTATTGGTGATGCTGCGGGTGGATACGCGGGTAGAGCGGTTATTGGCAGTAACCACCACTTCTTTTAACTCTCCCGACTGGCCGTTTTTTAAAATAATGGTCAGCAAATCGGGTCTGGTAACACTGATGGTGTCGGGCTTAAAGCCTACATAGCTGATCACCAGGTGGGTAGGCAGCTCGCTTTGTATATGAAAAACGCCGGTACTGTCTGTAACAAAATACTCGTTACTATGCAGACTTTTAATAGTAGCGTTGGAAATGGGATTGAGTTTTCCTTTGATTGTCTCTTCCAGCACTACACCTGAAACGGTTTGAGCGATCTTTTCTTTGGGAGCTGCTGAAAAGTCTTCGCTCCTGTTGTAATGACAGCAGGCCGGAAGCTTTTCGTAAGTAGCATCATCTGCTTTATAAGCTTCGTTATCATGACCGGCATCGGCTAGCTTTTTTTGTAAGTTATCTTTCGAGGTTTTTGTGCTGTCGTATGTTACTGTAACGATATGGGTTTTAGTATCCCAGTTAGCCGAAGTAGCTTTATTATCTGTTAAAGTGGTTTCGATACGGTGCTTGCACATTTCACACGCGCCTAATACCTTAAAGGTTTCTGTTGTTTGATTTTTCTTTTGGGCCTGAGCGCTTAAGCTTAATATCAGCAGCGTCAATGCCCCTATATACTTATACATATAACTGTTTTTGTGTTTGATACGATATGCCTGAGGCATTATAGATTGCAATGGCAATATGGCCGCTTAGCCAATTTGCCTTGTAAAGCAACACGGGTATCAAATACGAAAAACGCTTAGGAATACAATGTCTGTATCGGGTAGAACAGGGGGAGGCTTTTTGTAAGCCGGAACAGTAAGGGTAGCGAATAATATGTTTTCCCTGGCAAGGAAAAACGGAACCGGTAACACTGCCGGAGCAGATTGCAGGAAGTTGTAAAAAAGGGTCGACTGCGCCGTCTGGTCAACTGATATTTTGTGATTGACGGTCTTGTTTTGACAACAGCCGTTTTTATCGCCCATAGGACAGTGGTCAGCCTCTTCCTGCACGTTGGCTATTGCCAGCGATACGGTTTCCAGCTTACCACAGCAATAAAAATAGTTCAGGCTTACCCCAAAACTGGCGAGGCCATACACCATTAATATTGTAAGTACGATTACCTTTTTCACTTTACAAAGGTAGAAGAAAGTAGTTCTAAGGATTTGTAAAATTTCTTTCTTGTTTTATAGAATTTCAGGATTGCATCTTATTCATCGTAGTAAGTCACTGGACGCGACAGCATATTTATTTGAAGCGAAGACACCTCAAATAGCCGGGATGTTATCACTTCAAATAGCAGTAAAACAGGATTTTGCAACGACTGCTACTTTTCCCCCTTCTTTATAAAAGGATCTTTCAGCAGGCTCAGGAAATCCTCGTCCTTTTCGTTGGGATAATACCGGTCCAGGCCGTACTTTATTTTGGACGGATGGAGGGTGGTAAAGGTGCTGAACATCCTGTCCCATATGGAGAACACCGCACCGTAATTACTATCGGTATAGGGCTGTTTCCAGTGATGGTGCACTTTGTGCATATTGGGAGAAACTAAAATATAGCTCAGCGTTTTATCAAGTACCGGCGACAGGCTTATGTTGGCGTGTGTAAAAGCCGTCGTAATAACGACCAGGGTTTGATAGATCATTACACTGTACATGGGTGCACCACTTACAAAAATCAACAGCAAAAAGAAAATGCCCCGCAGCAGGCTGTCGCCGGGATGATGGCGCAGGCCGGTTGTTACATCTACTTTATTATCACTGTGATGAATAAGATGATAACGCCACAGGTAAGCATTTTTATGCATGACCCAATGTACCAGCCAGCTGCTGAAATCTAATGCCAGTACGCCAATGATAATAGCGCCCCACACATTGGCATTAAACCAGTACACTAATCCCCAGTGGCTGCTCCGGCACCAGTCGCTCAGTATTACAATAAATATGGCTAAAGCGGTGTGTATGACCAGGTGCATTACTGTAAAGCCAAAATTTACCAGCGCATGTCTGAATTTGCTTTTACGATAGGGTAATTTGAATAAGGGGATGGCCCCTTCAATGATCCAGAAGAACAGCAAACCGCCCACCAATAAAGCCATACGCTCTAAAGGCCGTTGTTCCAGCGTAGAAAAATATGCGATGACGCTATCCATTGGCAAGCAGATCAGGATCTATTATGGGAAACATTAAAGTTACGAATAACCCTCAATATCAGAGTCTGGAGTGGGTGCATAAAACTTTTCAGCTTAAAAAGTGGCCAAAGTCAACAGCGTAATATTGCGAAGCGAGGACGGACGCTTCACACAGCGGCGATCAACAGATTGAATCTCTTAACATCAATACCCTGCTATTTTTCCATTACGGCTTTAAGGTTGTCCAGGTTCTTTTGCAGATCGCCCCCTACCATGGCGTCCATGCAAAAGTTCATAAGGTTAAAAGGATACGGGCTGGAGCCATAAAAGCCCCATTCTACTTTTGTTTTACCGGCATCAACAGGAGTAGTAATAATCGCCGACTGGTTATTGGCCTCCATCGGTTCTTTAAACCGGAGCTCAATGTCTACTCTTTTGTTTTCTTCTATCCCTTTTATTTCCTGCTCGCCTTTGCCTACGTCTTTATTGCCTTCCCACGAGTACACAAACCCAGGCGTTCCATCGGTACCCGAATAGCTTTTTTTCATATTGAGATCTAACTGGTTCCATACGCTGTAATTATCCTGGTTCTTTATATACTTTACATAATTAAAAACCTCTGAAACGGGCTTGTTGATCACTATTTCCTTGGTGATTGCAAATTCTTTTTTTACAAATAAAGCAACTATTAACAACAGCGCTATGATACCCAGTATAACAAATAATATTCGTTTTAAGATTTTCATATCAGGCAAAATTTGAGTGGCAAAAAATTTTTGGAACCCAAATCTAGGAACAATTTCATAGGGAAACACTTGCCAAATGGCAAGAATTGGTAATGCCGGCGGCTTTAAAGAGAAAAGAACCAGTATTTATTCCATCTCATATTCATTACCGCAATCAAAACAATGATAAACTTTGTGTATAGGCATTGGCGCACTCACCAGTTCTATATTGGTTGAGCCACATTGGGTGCAGGCATGCTGTGCTTTATAGTTTTCTCTGTCGCTGTTTATAATCATTAAGGCTCTTTCTATTTGTGGTTCGGCTACCATTAGTTTGATTCCACTGGCATGGGTAAGTACGGTAACCGTATGCTCATCCTTTAGCCAGCAGTTGATATTTTCTTCCTGCAGGCGCCCTAAAGTGAGGTGTGCATTAATGTAGTTGTCAAATACCGCGGCAATTACAAAGTTCATCTTTTAAAGTTAGAACATTTTTCAGCATATATCATACCAATTGGACATTAAAATGTATTGTCGTTCTGTTCCGGTGGTTCGGCAAGCTCACCATGATATTGCTTATTGAAAGGACTTTAATGCCCAAAGAGTATAAAACAAAAAGTGCTGCAATAATTACAGCACTTTTAAAAAACGGTATGTATGTTTAATGGAAAACTGCCAGACCGGGAAAATAGATGTGGTCAAAATCCACTACGGTTCCGTTCCCTCCATATTGAATTTTTTTAACCAAAGCACCCGTTGAGGCATTATAAATAAGTAAGTAGTTCACTCCTGAAGCGGCTCCATAACCGGCTATTCCATTTACAACAATGTAATCTTTATTCCGGTCATAGCGAATAGCACCATATACCATAAACGGGGTAATGTCTATTGTGATAAATGGTTGGTTGAGGGAGGATACATTGCCATCAATGTATTTGTAAATATTGGCACCAGAATGATAAAACACCGCATTTTCCTTAGTTGACGCTGTGATGCGCGTTGGTGCATCTAATCCAAAAGAGCCAATGCTTACAGGTAATGCAATACCAGACGTATCCAGGTTTTTATCAATTGCTATTAAACGGCTACCTGTAGAAGCCCAAACTTTTCCGTTGGGTGTTGCTGCAAAACCCCGGTTGATATTGCTAAACCCTTTTACAAAGGAATAATTATCGGCTGATATAATTTTAGCGCCGTTGCTTTGCAGAATGTAAACATAGTTACCCGTTATCAGCATATCCCCGGTATTAACAGCAGAAACAGAGGTGAGTTTGTATTGAGGAGTAAGTGTGCTTAAATTTACTGTGTACACGCCATCGTTAGCGCTGATCAGTCCTTCATTGTTTTTTATCCCAATCAGGCTTCTCCAATTGCTGGTTTCCTGGTTGTAACGGGCCTCTTCTTTTAAAGTTCCGGCATCCAGCTTAATAACAGGCCCGTTCATCTCGCTGATAAGGTATAGCTTTTTCCGGTACATCGTGGCAAACTGCAGGGTACTTGTTTTGGCTGCATTTGAAGTTATTTTTCCTGGATTTTCTTTTTCGAAAGCCTTGGTGCTAACGGTATCTGCTCCATAAGCATAAAATTGTATGGTGCCGGAAGTTTGACCGTAAGAGCCTTCGGTAATAACAAAAAACCCGTCGGAATAAGGAGGCGCGGAAGGTTCTGGTCTGTCGTTAATTATAATATCTTCTTTAGAGCAGGAGAAAAGAAAGATAGCAAAACAAGATACTAAAACGAGGTGTGATAAAAATTTCTTGTACATAATAGTTGGTTGTTAGATTTGTATTATTTGTTCGCTGAAAAATGTAGATCCTTGATACCGGTAACTTCTGTTGACACTTCTCCCAGCCAGCCACCATCGGCCAGTACGCCGGTTTGTACTTTTATAAAATCGATGGCTTTAAGGTTTACTTTGTTGCCTTTCGCATCAACGGCATTGCTAATATTAACCTTGCCGCCACCTGTTGCCTCTACGGTATTGTCTGCATATCCCCAATCGTAAGGAAGTGATACTACATAAGTGGGCCTGGACGGATCTACTTTTGTCTGCAACCATGAACCTTTAAGCGTATAGCTGTCTGCTGTGATCCATTCAGGGTAATAAGCCTGCTTGTGAAAAGTGTTTTTCTTTACAAACCCTGTGTTTCCTTTATTATCTTTCCAGGCCACGTCTTTATCTGCCGATTCAGGGCGGAAATAAGTGACTTCATAATTCCTGAGATAAGTAGCAGCATTGCCAAATTCGCTTCCGGCCAGCTCATACCAGGTATCATCAGGCTTACCATTGCCGTTATCATCAGACATTACGTAGATAATACCCGGCTCGCTCCATTCGGTTAGGGCATTTCCCATTACCTCTATATCATTTCCTTCTTTATCAGGTACGCTATGGTCAAAGCCATAAACAACATACCCTCCCCAGGCACCAAGACTTACCATGCCTTTTTTCCCTAACAGGCCTTCTGCGCTGGCCAGGTTACCGGGAGCTTTGTTAATGAATTGCCCTGGTGCCGGAACAAACTCAAATAGAGCCGTTACGTATTCACTGGCACCGCCTTCTCTTACAGGCGCTGCAATGTTTACTGTGTACTGCTTTTTAACTTCGCCTGCCTGGTTGCTGGCAGTGTAATAAATATGATAGGAGCCTGCTGCATCAAATGTGTATTCAAGAATGTTGGTTGCAGAAACAATCTGGTCATCAACTTTCCATAGATGAACAACATTGTTGCCGGCAATTATGGTGGCTTCTATTCTTACTGTTGTTTGGGCAAACGCAGTAATAGTTTCTTCTGCAACAGATAGCGTAACAGATGGTGCTGCTATATCTTCTTTTTTACAGGAGTAAAGTACAATCATAAGTATGGCTGATAATAAGTAAGTACGGGTTTGTTTCATTGTTCGATTTTTATTTAGTAATAGGTTTATATACAAAAGCAAAATGCGCAGGTATGTTTCCGGATGAGATAGAGAAGATCTTTGTTCCGCTTTTATCATAGCCATGCAAAGTGCCTGAAGACACATAGTCTTTGGCATCAGTGATATAAATATTTCTGCTGAAAGGATCTGTAGCAATACCATAAGGCTTGTCCAGTAAAACTTCAGTTCCGTCTTTGATAAAGGATCCTTCTAAAAGCGTTTCTGTTTTAGTATTGATAAGATGATAGGTGTTTTCCCAGCTGCTGGTTTTATAACTAAACTCCGAACCAATAATATAAGCAGAATCGCCAGCTATACTCAGGTTGGCGGCTGCGATATCAAATGTTTTTTTCACAGCATCGGTTTTGGTATCTATAACAAATAATTTAGAGGGAGTTTCGTAATAATCGCCGCGCGAGGTTACATACAGATCCCCGTTGCTGTCCGCTTTTAAGCGATGCAGGTTGATCGATACATCTATATTTTTTATTCTTTGAAAGGAAGTAAGGTCAATCACGGATACGGTACGCTCATAATCAGGAGGGCTGTAACCACCGGAATTGGCAATGTATAACTTGTTGCTTACAACAGCCATCTCCTCCGGCTGCCGGCCAACTTCAACCGTTCTTCTTATTTCAAGGGTTACTGTGTCTATTTCTGCCACAATACCGTTGGGCGAGTTGGGCCCCAGCACTATTTTACCGGTATAGGCGCTTGCGTATGCCCTGCCGTTAGCAAATGTGATGTAACGGCAATTTTCAAGTGTGATGGTTTTAATACGTTTGGCTGTAGCTGCATCCATTATTTCTATTTTATTGGAGGCGTTTACAACCGCGTACATTTTAGATCCGTATATGCCAATATCATTACCCACATCGCCCAAACCAAGTGTGGCATTAGGGTTTGCAGCTCCGTACAGGTTTTTCCGGTACGTGCCCGAAGCATAATCGTAGTAGTCCAGCGAAGCCATATTAGTATTCCAGTTGCCTTCGTTTAACAAATAAAATCCCTGTATTACGGAGTCTGTTTGAGGGGTCAATGGAATGGTTTCTTCTCCGTTAATATCCTTTTCCTTTCTGCAGGAGAAAAGAAATAATGCCAGCAATGAAAAAACGTATGGTATCCTGGAGTATTTCATCCGTATAAATTTTTGTTTTGTTCGACGAGGCGGATGATTTTTTTGGTCGGATGGAACTCCGCATATATATTCCCCTATTTGAGAAAAATTTATCGTGCTTCGTTTCATGATTGAATATTTATGATGAAGGTGAAGCGGTAATTTCTGCCAGGCATAGGGAAGTTGAGCACTACATCATAGTATTGATTAAACATATTATTTACTTCTACTCCTATCTTCCATCTTTTAGCTATTGATCTTTTTTCATAAACAATACCCAGGTCAGTAGTGTACCATGCAGGTGCGTAGTTCCTGGCTGTGTTTTCGGGCAATACATAGCGCTCGCCTGTATAAATATAGCTGTAGTTCAACGCCCAGTTTTTCCATAACAGGCTGCCATGTGCGGTTCCGCTATGCACCGGTATATTGGGTATTTGCTGATTGTAGGAAGATTCGTTCTGCGTTTTATTCAGGGCCTGCTGATAAGTATAATTGAATCCCGCATTCCAAACCAATTCTGCAGGTAAATATTTTGTAAAGGACATGCTTACTTCCAATCCTTTAATATCCACTCTGCCCATGTTCAGCATCATCCACCTGAAAAGATTTGCTGCGGGCATGGCGATAATTTTATCTTTTACCCGGTTATAATAAATATCTGCCTGTACCGAGAGATCACTTACCCAGTCCCCGGCATCGGTCATCCAGGTAAAGCCCCAATCATATTGCCGGGTATATTCCGGCTTTAGAGAAATATTACCGATCAATGTATAATACAGGTCATTGAACGTAGGCATTCTCAAAGATTCTTTGTAAAAGGAGCGAAGGCTGAAACCCTTGTTGGCAAATGGTTTCCAGGAAGCAGAGATGGTTGGCGATGTTATTGAGCGATCAGCAGAGGCTTCGTAATATTTTACACGTTCATTAAAGTGGCCGTACAATAAGTTTGCCTGTACTATAAAGCGTTGCCAGGTAAAGTTGTTGGACAGCGCTGCCAGATACGAATAACGTTTGGGGTAAGCGAAGCGATATAAATTCGCATCAAGCGTGTTTAGTGCAAAGTCGGTTGATAAACCCAGCTCCCACTGTTTGGTGACTATATATTTTTGTGCCATTGATGCATACCATTCCTGCTGGGTATAATTATTTTCCAGCGGACCTTTGTCCGTAACATAGGAGGGGTCTTTATACTTTGTATAATCGTTAGTGTATTTCAGGTTTAGCAGCAGGCTATATTTATTGTTAAGCTTGTTTTTATAGGATCCGTGCACAAATGCGTTTCTGTCCCAAAGCCGCTGCGGGTTGTAAAAGCGGTTCTCAACAACAGCGCCCGGCAGGCCCCTGTTGGACTGATAATAGTATGCCTTTATAAAAGCCTCTCCTGATGATTGTAATTTTTTAAACAGGCCAGCTTCTGTTCGCCATGCGGTAATATCCGCATTTTGCCTGATGGCTGTAGTATCAAATGCGCCTTCTTTTTTGTAGAACCTGTATCTGCCATGGGCAGTAATAAACTCGGTATTTACGGTTAAAGATGTGGCTGCAGATAACTTTTGCTGCCATAGCAATGAAGGATTTACCAGCCCGAAGGCCCCGGTTTTAAAAGCGGCTCTTAGTTTCGTGTTTTCAGCATCAGAGAACTGCGGACGGGAGCTCTGCAGATATAAAGCGCTGGAGGCAAAAATAGCTTTGGCTGGTTGCAGTAATTCGGGGTTATGCGCGTTATACAGGGTAATAGCATCAATATTGTCCAGGGAAAACTTGCCCAGGTCCACCGTTCCGTTTTGTGCATTCCCAACGCTGGCTCCATCCAGGAATACGCCCACATGCTGTGTGCCCATGCTGCGCACATTAATAGTTTTCAGCCCGCCAATACCCCCGTAATCTTTTAATTGTACCCCGGAAAAAAAGCGTACAGCGTCGGCAACAGAAAAACTGTTCAGTCTTTGCAAAGCGGCCCCGGATAAGGTTTGTACAGGAACAGTTGCGGTTAACTGAAACCGGCTTTTATTGGCAGATATGCGTACGCTTTCCAGCTCCTTAACCCGTAAAGAGTCTGGTTGCTGTGCCAGGCACGGTATGGCGTGCAGCAAAAAGAACAGCAAAAAGCCACACTTTTCAGTATGTTTGAGACAAACCGGCATTAACTATTTGATTAAATGAATCAAACAGCTTTGCGAACAATTGAAAACAAATATGTTGCTAATAAAAGCATTTGTATTCAAGCTTCAGTCCACGAAAGCTTAAAAGTATATCTGCTTTGGCAGGTCTCCTGACTTGTTCCCATTTTGCGCCGCCTTCCCGTCCCGATTAGCTATCGGGACAGTGGCTAAGAAATGTCAAAATGCTGGTTAGAACTTACAGTAGCGGGTCTGTTCAGGATTTGCACCTGATTCCCTTTTAATCAATAGCGCTTAGGAGAAGCACTATTGAACCAATGCGGCGCGAAGATAACACTAAATAAATGAAAAGGGAAAACTATAGAGGTTGCAGCCAGGGCAAATGTATCTGATTTTACAGATTTCTACGCTTTATATGACTCCTTCGGAGTTTTTTAAAATAGGGACTCTTATTTTATAATCCTGTCAGCCCTGCCCGTCCGGCAGGCGGGCTTTCAGGCTTGATTGTCCGGTTATTTGTAAACCCCGAAAGGGTATGGAATAATTATAAAAAAGTACATCACTTCAGTTAAAATACGCCGCGGCGGAAGATATTATTGGCTTTGGACTTGAATTTAAGAGGCGTTTTTTCTTTGGTCGAGCAGGTTTCGGTAAACAGATGAACAGACAGGCTTTAAAACTTAATATTCCTCCTGATGGTATCCATTATTGCATTCACGCCGTTGAGCGTACCCTGGAAATATTGCTCCTGCCTGAAAGATGGCTTGACATGATTTTCTATAATAGCTTTAACCTCATCATCGCTAAGTAAGCGGCTTACAAACGGGCCGTAATCAACTCTTATACGACGCAGGCTTTTGCTGATGCTGATGACCATGCACCTGTCGCTTTTACCATGGAGGGCAGACCATTCATCCAATAAGGTTTTATTCCTTTGATCAAAATTTTCTGCCGTAATGCCCGGATCGTTTACGGTTGCAATTTTAACAGAGATCAGGTTGCTTTTTTCAAAATTGCGCACCAGGGAATCCAGGCTCTTTTCCTGCCCGGGAGTAAATACATCTTCGTAGTCGTACACGAAGTTTACATTAGCGGGTGTGGCAATAGGCTGCTGCGGAAGTACAATTTTCGTCTCCTGTTTTACTGCAGGGTTGCCTGTATTTTGCCTGGACGAGCTACAGGCAGCGCAGCCTATTATTACAAGAAGAACAAACAGGTGCCATTTTACCTGTACAGTGAATGCTGTGCTAAGCATTCTGATAGCTATCAGATACGATGTCCTGTATTTTGCTGCCGGAATCATAAAAAATTACTGGTTCAGCATGAGCGGCATTACCAGCATCAGCAACTCTTCGCTTTCATCCTGCTCTACCGGTTTGATAAGACCTGCTTTTGTTGGGGTGCTCAATTCCAGGTACACTTCTTCACTTTGGGTGCCGTTGAGCATTTCTATTAAAAATTTGGCGTTGAAAGCTATCTGCAGGTCTTCGCCGTTGTACTGGCATTTCATGCGCTCGTTACCTTCAAAGCTAAAGTCAACATCCTGTGCTGACAGCTGTAATTCGCTGCCGCTGATGGCTAAAGCCACCTGGTAAGTACTTTTATTGCTGAATACGCTTACCCGGCGTAAGGCGCCTAAAAACTCCAGCCTGTTAACTGTAAGGCGATAAGGGTTTTCTGCCGGAATTACTACCCTGTAATCAGGAAAACGGGCGTCAATTAAACGACAGCTTAAACGGGTAGTACCATGCGTTACAAAAAAATGGTTGCTGTTATAGTTTAAGGTAATTTCATCGTCATTATCAGGCAATGCTGATTTTAACAGGTTTAAGGGCTTGCGCGGAACAATAAAATTATCGGTACCCGCAGCGTGTGCATCAGTACGTTTATAGCGTACCAGTCTGTGCGCATCCGTTGCTACAAACTGGAGACCTTCTTTACTTAGCTCGAAGAAAACTCCGGTCATGGCAGGCCGCAGATCATCGGTACTGGTAGCAAATAAAGTTTTATTGATTGCTGTTACCAAAGCAGAGGAAGTCATTGTAAATGAAGTAGTATCATCTGCTGCAGGCTCTTTGGGGAAGTTATCGGGATTTTCGCCCATCACTTTATACTTACCGCTGTCGCTGGTAATTTCCACACCAAAGTTTTTATCTATATTAAAGGTAAGCGGCTGATCCGGGATGTTTTTTAAGGAGTCGATCAATATTTTCCCGGGAATACACACGCGCCCGTTGTCCTTGGCCTCAATATCCATTTCAGTTCTCATTACAGTTTCGAGGTCCGTAGCAACAATAGTAAGCCTGTTGGCCTCAATTTCAAAAAGAAAGTCTTCCAGTATGGGCAATACCGTATTAGCGTTGATAACGCCCGACAGGTTTTGCAGTTGTTTGAGCAAAGCGTTTGATGATGCTATAAATTTCATCTAAATAAAAATTTTATTTTTCCTGCCCCCCGTTCCGGAGGTGCAGCGAAACTACTATAAAAAAGAATGAGCGCAATATAATTTATTTATAAATAAGGCGTATCATCTTACCTGCCCGGCCACATTCTAAATTGTTGCAGGATACACCTCTACCCTGTAAAATCTTTGAATGTCGGAGATCCTGCCACTCCTCTCCTCGAGGGGAGGGGCTATCGAAGCCTCTGGTCATTTGAGTCGTAATGGGGTGCGGTGATAGATTTCAAGATCATTATTTTGATTTTATGTACAATCTTTTAATTCTAATAAATATTCTGAGCATTTTTACCTCAACAGCAAAAGCCAATAAATACCCACGATTGCCCAAATGGAGGGTGGTTCTATTGTCTTGCAACAATTTTGAAAACATCCTGCCCTGCCCGGCCCTCCCGGGACATTTTTAGAGCACTTATGTATGATTGATAATTTTCTTTTCCGGTGAAGGAGGAAATATGGTAAGTTTTCCCAACTTTTGTATCTTTCCCTGCTTTATAAAAAACAAAGCAGCAATGTTTAACAAGATCATCAATCTTATAAAAGGAAAGAAAGACCCTGCTGCCGAAGCGGTGCGGATCCCTTTTGGCCGGTATTCTGACAATAATAAATCGGTTGCTAAAGGAAATCGCTGGACAGAAGCAGACAACCTGTTCAAGGAGCGAAAATATATAGACTCAATCAGCGCTTTTTTTGATTACCTGAAAGATGATGAAACACAGAATGTAACTTTTTCAGCTGACCCGGAGCGGGTGGATTTTGAGCTTTTCCAGGGGTCGAAAGTAATAAGAGGTAAAATAAATAACGGCACCCTCACTGCCGAAGTGAAGCTGGCTAAAATGCCGCAGCCTTCTGTACCGGTTATGCGCCGCCTGCTGGAAATGAATTTCGGGCTTTATTATAGCCGCTATGCGCTGAATAATGATGAGCTTTGTATGCGCTTTGATACCAATATTGAAACTGCTAACCCCAGCAAGCTATATTACGGGTTGAAGGAGCTGGCTATAAAAAGCGATAAACAGGATGATTTGCTGGTACAGGACTTTTCTTTCCTACAACCCATTGATAAAGACCATGTAGATGAGATCCCGGAAGCTGAAAAACAGGTGAAATATGAAGCCATTCAAAGCTGGATCACAGAAACGCTTGATAAGATTGCTTCAGTAGATGCCGATAAGTTTTCAGGAGGTATCTGTTATTTGCTGCTGGCGCTGGTGTACCGTATCGATTTTTTAATTGCTCCGGAAGGACAGCTGCTGAACGAGCTTGAAAAAATATCGGGTATCTACTTTAAGAAAGACGACCGCCAGATGGTGGAAAAGAACCGTGATATGATTGAGGAGTTTAAAAAGCTGCGGGATAAACCAAAGGAGGACGTGTTTCAAAACCTGTTTCGTTCCAGATATACATTCTCTATTGTAACGCCCCAGCCACATAAAACAATAGCAGAAGCTATAAATGAGGCCAACAATAATATGCTTTGGTACAGGGATAATAATCATGAGTATTTTGCTAATAAAATAATGGAATACGGGCTTACCTATTGCCAGTATTCTTATAGCTTACCCAGGCCGGTTACCCAGCTGATAGAGGTGTTTATGCAGGTGAATTATCCCGAGTATTTTAAAACACTGGGTTATGCACAGGCTTTGTATATGCCCGTGGCCAATAAATTTGACCAGGAACTGATTACAACGCGTATCCGGCAGATACAGAACCAGTGGAGACAAAAATACCCTTTAATGAACTTTAATGTGGCTCAATTGTCCTTTACCAGCCTGCAAAAATTCAATCACAGCTTTACTACCCAAATTGAGCTGCTGAATATGAATATGGAATAATGCTACGTGAAAAATATTGAATACAAAACCGGGAATTAGCAGAAATGAACTCAAAAGATATCATTAATCTTTATCAGAACGCGGTGATACAAATTGCCACGCAAACGGGCACAGGTACAGGTTTTTACCTGAAAAGCTATGGGCTTATAGTTACTAATGACCATGTAGTGGCTAATAATCCTGAAGTATCTGTTGCAGGGAAGAACTTCGAAAAAACGCTGTCCCGCGTGTGGTACACCGATGCGCAGCATGACCTTGCTTTCCTGGAACCGCCGGCCGACGTTGATCTGCCTGAGGTGAAGCTTGGTAACTATGAAGCCATGAAAGATGGTGATAATGTTATTGCTATCGGTCACCCTTATGGCCTCAATTACAGCGCTACACAAGGCGTTATTTCAAAAGTGGACAGGATACGCGAAGGAGAAAAATATATACAAATAGATGCGGCCATCAACCCCGGAAACAGCGGAGGCCCTTTGGTGGATTATAATGGCGATGTAATAGGGGTGAACTCTTTTATTATAAAAGGGGGTGATAACCTGGGCTTTGCATTGCCGGTAAGTACTTTACAGGAAGCGCTGGATCTGTATGCTCCTTATAAAGGGCATGCCGCTACCCGTTGTTCCAACTGCGATTACCTGGTAACAGCAGAAACCATTGATAACGATAAATATTGCCCCAGCTGCGGCTCCGAAGTAAAGCTGCCCCGGCTTCCCGAAAAAGAAGTAGAGCTGATGGGTGTTGCAAAGCTTATAGAGGATATTTTACGTGAGCTGGGGAAAGACGTGCGCCTGGCGCGGGACGGCGCCAATATGTGGAGCGTAAAAGCGGGCTCGGCCAAAGTGAAGATCAGCTACAATCCAGATAACTATTTTGTAGCAGGCGATGCTTATTTGTGCCAGATGCCATCCGATGCGCAAAAAATAAAGCCGCTGTACGAGTTTTTGTTGCAGGAAAACAATAAGCCCAGCGGACTGGTGCTGAGCTGCGTGAAAAACAATATTGTGCTGAGCCGCCTTATTTACGACCTGGATATGACACGCGAAAGCGGCGTGGAAGAGTTTAAAAACCTGTTTGAAAAAGCCGATCATTACGATGATTATCTGAAAGAAACATTTGGCTGTTTAGCAAGGCTGGAAGAGTAGCCCCGGGTATTTTAATCTGAAAGCAGGAATGAGATGAACGATAATGGCAAATCAGAAAGAGTAAATCAGAAATTAACGAAGGAGCAGGCTTTACAAAAGCTGCGGCAATACTGCGCTTACAGCGAGCGATGCCATAGTGATGTAACCCGTAAGTTGTATGATCTTGGTGTTTGGAAAAAGGATCACGATGAAATGATAGCCACATTAATTGAGGAAAATTACTTAAACGAAGAACGGTTTGCCAAAGCCTTTGCCGGCGGGCATTTCAGAACAAAACACTGGGGCCGTAATAAAATAATAGCAGCGCTAAAACAAAAGGAAATCAGCTCCTATTGCATTAAAAAGGGAATGCAGGAAATAGAGGAGGAGGATTATAATGCAGCCCTGGAAAAGCTGTTTCAAGATAAATGGCAAAGCCTTAAAGGCACACAAAACCGTTTTGCCAGGATGAAAAAAACAACTGATTTTCTATTACAGAAAGGATATGAGGTGCATTTAATAAACCCTTTGTTTAATATGGTAACTTAGTATTTAATGAAAGACCAGCTTACAATAACACTTATTCAAACCCAGCTATTTTGGGAAGATAAACAGGCCAACCTCAAAATGCTCGAAGAGAAGATCAATAGCATTTCTCAAAGAACAGAAATTATTGTGCTGCCTGAAATGTTTTCAACAGGATTTACGATGAACGCAAAAATAATGGCCGAAACAATGGACGGCCCTGCGGTTGAATGGATGAGAAAAATTGCCACACAAAAAAAAGTAGTTTTAACAGGAAGCTTAATAATAAAAGATATTACTTCCCCTCTCTCTGGAGCATCTGTGGATGAGGCTTATTACAACCGCCTTATCTGGATGTTGCCAAATGGCACGTATGGTATATATAATAAACGGCATTTATTTGCTTATGCCTCTGAAGATGAGCATTACGATGCCGGTGAAAAAAGACTGATCGCTTCAGTAAACGACTGGAAGATCAACCTGCAGGTATGTTACGATCTTCGTTTCCCTGTATGGGCAAGGCAGGCCCCCTCCCTATCTCCGCCTTCTGGGGAGGAGATGCTGCCAGGGGGTGAGACCGAATATGATGTACTGGTTTATGTGGCTAACTGGCCTGAGCGCCGCAGCCATGCCTGGAAAACTTTATTACAGGCACGGGCTATTGAGAACCAGTGTTATGTAATTGGCGTAAATCGGGTGGGAAATGATGGTAATACTATTTATCATAGCGGCGATAGCATGGTAGTAGATCCGCTGGGAGAAGTGTTGTATCATAAAAAAGATGAAGAAGATATTTGCACCATCACTTTAGATAAAAACCATCTGAATACTGTTCGTGAAAAATTCCCATTCTGGAAGGATGCAGATTTCTTTAAAATATTTTGATACATAATTTTCTTATGCATTGGTAATTTATGTATCTTTACGGTACATGAATAAGTCTGGATTATATAAAGGCTGTCTTGAGCCAATTCTTTTAAAGCTATTGGATGAACATGGCCGTATGTATGGCTATGAAATTACCCAAAAGGTAAAAGAATTAACGGCGGGTGAACTGAGCATTACCGAAGGCGCCTTATATCCGCTGTTGCACCGGCTGGAAGCAGAGGGCGTGCTGGAAGTAGAGGTAGAAAACATAGGTAACCGTGTAAGAAAATATTATGCGCTTACCAAAGCAGGCAAAAAGGAGAAATCGAAAGCATTAACAGAGTTGGAAAACTTTAGGAATACCCTGCAGTTATTGTTAACCCCTAAACTTGCTTAAGATTAAGATGCTGACCTTCGGGCAAATACAGGAATTAGAAAACCTTTGTTATGCAGAAGGGATATATTTCTATGATATACGTATTGAAATGACGGATCACCTGGCGCAGGGTATTGAGCAAAAGATGGCACAACTGCCAGACCTGACTTTTGAGGAAGCAAAGAGAGAAACAGCGCAATCATTAGGGCTATACGGATTTCATAAAATTGTGGAAGAAAAAGAAGCTTTGATAGCAAATGCTTTAAGAACGAGACAGCGTACATTATTCTGGGAATATTTTGCTTTGCCCAAGCTTATCGGATCCTTTCTTTTGTTCTTAATTTTTGCCTCCCCATATCTGTTGTTTAAAACGGCCGTTGATTTAAATATAAAAATAAATATGATTGGGTCTGCTGTTTTTATAATTGCAGCAGGTTTATATTCTCTTTTTACATTTATCAGACCCCGGGAGAAACTGCTCTCACTACCACCTCTGTCCCGTTTCAATTGGCTGGTACTATGGGTTTTACTCATCAACACAACAAACCTTTTAAAAGAGCATAAAAACGAAACCTGGTTTAACTCAACCTGGTTTGTGATGGTTTTTTCTTTTATGATGACGATATCAATACTGTTTGGCCTGGCCTGGTTAAGTACCTATAGAAAAGTATATAAAGAAGCCCGTAAAAATTATCCTTTAGCGTTTATTGATTGATGATATGCTTACTACTGAACAAATAAAATACCTGTACAAGTTCTGCGAAAAGAAAGGCGTTCGCTATTACGACCTGCAAACAGAGCTGGTAGACCACCTTACGGAAGCTATTGAAGCAAAAATGACCCATGATCCCCAATTAAGCTTTGATGAGGCATTAATGGGCGTATATAAAGGTTTTGGTATAACCGGGTTTTCACGCGTAACCGCCGAAAGAGAAGCCGCTCTGACAAAAAGCTATAACAGGGCGCGGTGGCGCTATTTCAAAGCGTTTTTTATTTATCCAAAAGTGGCTGTTTCACTGCTGCTGTTGTTTCTTTTAAACGCACCTGTTTTTCTTTTTAAAATCCCCCACCTTAAATCATATCACTTCGCGATAGTGCTTCTTGCTGTTCTTTTCGGCTTGCTGCTTTGGATATTTGCATTGAGAACGTTTAAAAGGCCCGAAAAAAAGCTGATGGTTTTAAAAAGCTACGGAGCTGGTTTTGGCATATTCGGAGCTATGCTCCAAATTCCTAATTTGTACTATCTGGTTCTAAAAGGCCTGGATATTAATATAAGCAATCCCCGTGTACATATTATCATATCCCTTTTTGCCGTATTACTAATATTAGTGAGCCTTGCCGAATACTATGCTTATGCAAGTGCTTACAGGGATGTAAAGAAGCGGTATCCGCAGGCTTTTGCGGGTGATTAGGGTAGATGCCACAGATGCACAGATGTAGCTTTAGCAAGGATTTTTCGAGACACATTATATAAACATTGTCATTGATCTGCAAATATTTTATAAAATATCTGTGCATCTGTGGCCTCCTTACTGTTTTACAAAAGATATCGGGGTTAAACAGCAGCCCCTAATCAACGTTTACTTTTTATCAGCTCCGTCACCTGCTCCATTTTATAATCCTTGCCCATTCGTATCGCTTCTAAGTTGGTTCCTGCATAAACATCGGGTTGTACGCCCTGCCCGTCATGGGGAAGGTTTTTATTTATCACATACCGGAACAACGGAAACCGTAAGCGCACTTTAGTTTGGGGCAGCGTAGCTACAGGTATTTGCCAGGCGCTATTGCCATAAGCTGCTCCACCTGAAGGCTCTCCCACAATAGTTACATGGGGCTGGCCTTTTAAAATACCCAATACCATAGTACTTGCCGAATAGCTGCGCCCGCCGCTCAGCAGGTACACCTGCCCGTTAAAATGGTTGTGCTTTTTAGGTTTGAAGAAGTGCCGCTCGAAATACCTGAAATGCCGCCTGCCATTTTTGTTGCTGGTATTGGCGCGGATGAAGAGGTTGACCCAAAAACTGTTATGAATGTATGGATTGTATTTAGACTTAACTGCAGTAGCATATAAAGAATCTCCTGCTTTATATTTCCTGTCCGTAAGCCTCCTGATGAGGTAGTTGGCATTATCTACTCTTCCCCCGCCATTTAAACGCAGGTCGATAATAAGATTGTTGACCTGTTTCTTTTTCAGCTCACTAAAGGATTGGCGGAAAAACTTTTTGAGCTGTAATTTCTCTGAAAAGCTGTTCAGCTGCATTATCGCATAGCCGCTATCTGTATTTACTTCCAGCTGCCTGGCATTTTTCAGGCGTTCGGCTTTGGATATTTTTTCTTTTTTTGCGGCAGCTTTTTGCTGTTTTGCAGAAAGACTATCTGTTTTAACCGGCAGGGGCTTTAACACTACCTGCTTCTTCTCACCGGCAGTATCTGTATAGCTGATATCAAATTGTTTTTGCCAGCCATATAAGGCAGTGTACAGGGAACCGAAATAAGTGCCGGAGCTGAGCAGTTGGTTCTTTGCAACAAGACTGCCTCCGTCAGCAGGCATAAAGCGGTACATGGTGTCTAAAAGGTACTTTACAGAGCGCCCGTTGATGGAATCAATGATATCTCCCCGGCGGATGGAAATATTTTTATAGATGCTTGAAATAAAAGCTACAGAATCATCCCATGCTTTTACGCTAAAGGGGAATGTGGTCTTACCTTTTACGGTATCACTATATTTTTCATAGTGTTTTGAAACTCTTACAGAAGTATGCCCGCAGTCAACCCTGGCTACTGCCAGCGACAATATTTTTCTAAACTCATATTCTGTTAAGCTGTCGTTTAACAGTTGCCAGCCAGCATTGAAGGCGCTGTCCATAGCAGGTTTGGACGTGTACCAATACAAACTGGGGTGACGCGTTTCCAAAATACCCTGAAACAGCTTATAATCTTGCTGCAACTGGGCAGCGCTGTATTTTTTATGGGGATTAAAAGGCTGTTTTGAAACCGTGCAGGAGCTGAAGCATACTGATAAAAACAGCAAAAAGGTTAGCGGAAATAACAAACGCTGCGCAGAATAGAGGCTTTTGCTATCTTGATAAAAAGTATTTTTTAAGCTCATTCAGTTCAAAACAGATCTATTTTATCGGGTTCCAGCCCTGAGCAGTTATTTTATGTTGCCCTCCTCCTTTAGTTATAATAGTACATCCTGCTTCCGGTTCCGTTATATAGCCTATAATACTTATTTGCGGGTTACCGTTGATTTTTTCATAATCGCTTTGCGCCACGGTGAAAATTAATTCATAATCTTCGCCGCCACTCAGCGCACAGGCGGTAGGGTCTATCTCAAATTTAAAGGCTGCCATACGGGTTTCTTCAGCAATAGGGATTTTATCTTCGTATAATACACAGCCCATATTACTTTGCTTACAGATGTGCAATATTTCAGAGCTCAGCCCATCGCTTATATCCATCATAGCTGTGGGGATAATTTCCTGCTCAGCAAAAAACTCAATCATATCTTTCCGGGCTTCGGGCTTTAACAGGCGGCCGATGACATAGGTTTCCTGTTCCAGGTCGGGCTGTACTCCGGGACTTTCGAGAAAGATCTTTTTTTCTCTTTCCAGGAATAAAAGGCCTATATATGCCGCGCCCAGGTCGCCCGAAACGCAAAGCAGGTCGCCTTTTTGAGCTGTGTTGCGTTTAACAAATTTATCCGGAGCCACTTCCCCAATCGCCGTTACAGAAATAACAAACCCTTTTTGCGAGGTAGTAGTATCACCACCAACAAGGTCTACACCATAATGATTGCATGCTGCGTAAACACCGTCGTAAAATTCATTTAGCGCCTCCAGGCTTACGCGGTTGCTGATGCCTATGCTAAGGGTAACCTGTGTTGGTATGGCATTCATAGCATATACATCGCTAAGGTTTACAACGATGCTTTTGTAGCCCAGGTGCTTGAGCGGTGTGTACATCAGGTCAAAATGTACCCCTTCTAAAAGGAGGTCGGTAGTAACTACGGTTTGTTTGCCAAAATGGTCTATTACTGCAGCATCATCGCCTACTCCTAATACAGAGGAAGCATTTTGCAATTCTATATTTTTGGTAAGATGGTCTATTAAACCAAATTCTCCCAGGTCGGATATTTCTGTGCGTTCGCTCATAATATATTATGTACGAGATACGATGTACGATGTACGTTCGCAGCTCTTAATTGTTCCTTAGTGTTACAAGGGTTGCCACTATGATTCTTAACAGAGGTTCACCCATTTGGTAAATACTATTGATCTTTTCTTCAAATGTAGGGTTGAAAACCAACAGGAGTTCCAGAAAATATAAGCTTTCGTCTAACTCCTCCTCTACTATTTTTAGTTTGTTGATATGGTCAGCCTTTGATTTTGCCCTCCGGGCTGCCCTGTAATTAGCCCCTACTGAACTCGAAGAACGAACAACCTGGTTGCAATATGCATTATTGATCCTATTTTCCGGTAATAGTTGTGTCAGCCTTCCAATATCTATTGCAAACTGTTTAGTCCGGGATTTTAATTCTTCTGCATTCATATTTATCCTGTTTTTGGTGTTTAGCATATTTTGTCTCTCCCACAACGTACATCGGACATCTAACTCCGAACATCATTGATCACTCCCAGTAGTTGCTCATGTATCAACCCATTGGTTGCAACAATTTTTTGCTGGTAAGGACTATAGCGGTTGCCTTCGAAATCGGTTACTTTTCCTCCGGCTTCTTCCAGTATCAGAAAACCTGCTGCGCTATCCCAGGGTTGCAGCTTATGTTCATAAAACCCGTCTAACCTGCCGGCAGCTACCCAGCACAGGTCAACAGCCGCCGCGCCCAGCCTGCGCACAGGAACCCCTTCGCGTATAAATCTTTCAAAAACCTCAAGAGGTCCGTTATTTTGCTGGATATAGGTATAGGGAAAACCGGTTACCAGGCAGCTCTTCATTACATCGGTTTCTGTGCTCACTTTTATGGACTGGCCGTTAAAAGTGGCACCTTGTCCTTTTTCAGCAACAAAGAGCTCGTTCATGTGTGGGTTATACACCATACCCAGTATCATTTCTCCCTTAAACTCTATTCCTATGGAAACGCAATTAATAGGGATACCGTGAGCAAAGTTGATGGTGCCATCAATAGGATCAATGATCCATTTATAATCCGAATCCTGGGGCAGCTCACCGGTTTCTTCAGTAAGAATGTAATGATCAGGATAATGTTTACGGATCACTTCCAGTATTGCTTTTTCCGAAGCATGGTCTGCTGCGGTAACAAGGTTATTGCGGCCTTCCTTATATTTTATTTCGAAGGTTTGATTGAAGTATGCAGATACCTGCTCTCCTCCGGCCATAATGGCTTCATGTAATACACTTTTTAACATGAGGGCAAAGATAACGAAGCAGGATTGTTTTTGTTACCTGGAGGCAACAGCATAAAAATGTGAAGCGAGGCGCTTCACATAGTTTAGTTTCAGTGCGGAGGGGAATTTTCGCCCCTAAAAACGGGTATTTTCCCGTTTTCTTAAGCGTTTTTTATACTTTCTTTGTATTGCCCTTTTAAATTAACAGATATGACACATTCTTTAATTCACTTTTTTACAAACGAGCGTGTACCTGCAAGGCTACAGGCGGCTATTGAAGAACTGAAGCAAAAACAAAACACCGGGAATCTGTTTAAAAAAGACCGGCGCCTTTTTGCGTTGGGCTCTTTTTTTCTGTGTGTTTTTATATGTTTGGTGTTGTTGCTTGTATATAGTATTGCTCTTTTATTTTAAACCGTCTCGGGGTTGACTAAAAAGTATTGTCAGCCTGAGCTTGTCGAAGGCTAACTGCTTGATTGTCTATATTTCGTCAGGCTCTCCGAAGGAGTCCCTTGGACAATATGACAATCAAGGAACCTTTTTAGTTGGCCCCGAGGTAATTCCTGAAGGCCTACTGCTCTAAGACCAGATCAAATACATCATGCTTAAATCTTTGGTATATTCGTAGTTGTAAAAACAGGGCTTTATGGATAACTTTTCATTATTGAATCTGGCCGGAAACTATTCTTATGCCGACTATCTTACCTGGAAATTCCAGGAAAGGGTAGAGCTGATAAAAGGCAGGATCTTTAAAATGAGCCCGGCCCCGCGTGTCAGACATCAGGCAATATCTATGTACATTAGCACACAGTTATACAACTTTTTAAATGAAAAAAAATGTGAGGTTTTTGCCGCGCCCTTTGATGTCAGGCTTACTAAAAAAAACACCCGGAATGAACTGGTAAAAACAGTGGTACAGCCCGATATATGTGTAATATGCGATCCTGATAAGCTGGATGAGTTGGGGTGTGTGGGAGCACCGGATATAATTATCGAGATCTTATCTCCGGGCAACAATACCAAAGAGCTTAAAAATAAATATGAAGTGTATGAGGAAAACGGGGTATTGGAATACTGGATCATCCATCCGGAGGAAAAGACCTTTTTAGCCTATACACTTAACAATGATGGGAAGTATATTCCATCTGCGTTAAAAACCATGGGCGATAAGATAACCACGCCTGTACTACCGGGGTTTGTATTGGACCTGGAAAAAGTTTTTGCAGATTAACCGGCAGGCCTTTTTCCGGATAACCTTTCTGCTACAAAAATTGTTAAGATCACGCATATAAATATCAATAACAAAGCCCATTTTTCACAAAATCGTATCTTGCGCCTTTCCGATAGTGGCAAGTACCGTTATTTATGGCGTCAATTATTGATATTAAAATACCAAAAGCGATTGCGAAGGTTCTTGGCCTTCCCCAATCTGACGCCCGTGCACAACAACAAAAAGTGCTCAAAAAGCTACTAAAAAAGGCAAGATTTACCGAGTTTGGCCAAAAATATAATTTTGACAAAATTTTGCTGGGCAAAAATGCAGAGCACGACTTTCAGAAATCTGTACCTGTTTTTGACTATAATAAGATATATGATGAGTGGTGGAAGAAAACACTGGACGGCATACCGGATGTAACCTGGCCCGGAAAAATAGAATACTTCGCACTCAGTTCAGGAACTTCAGAAGCAGCAAGTAAATATATACCTATTACCAAAGACCTGTTACGCAGCAATACTATCAACTACATAAAACAGCTGATCAGCGTTTTTTCTTACCAGGAAGCCAATAAAAAAGCATTGCGGAAAAGTTTCCTGATGATTGGAGGTACTACCGATCTGCAAAAAAGTGATATTGGGTGGTATGCCGGCGATTTAAGCGGCATTCTTGCCAAAAAGCGTCCCTTCTGGTTTCAGACCTTTTATAAGCCAGGAGTGAGGATTGCCGCTATGAAGGACTGGAATGAAAAGCTGAAAGAAATTGTAGAGCATGCACGCGATTGGGATATAGGCTATATTGTGGGTGTGCCCGCCTGGTGCCAGATGTGCATGGAAATGATAATAGATAAGTATCAGCTCAATAATATACATGAAATATGGCCCAACTTCGGCGTTTTTGTACATGGCGGCGTTTCTTTTCAGCCCTATAAAAAGTCTTTCGAAAAACTATTAGGCAAACCTATAATATATGTAGAAAATTATCTTTCCAGCGAAGGCTTTATTGGTTATAAAATGAAAGAACATGCCCTGGGCATGCAGCTTATAACAGACAATAATATCTTCTTTGAGTTTATTCCGTTTGATGATAAGAATTTTGATGCCAATGGCAATGTTTTGCCGGAAGCAAAAGGGTTGCTTATTGATGAAGTAACATACGGAAAAGACTATGCGATCCTGCTAAGTACCAATGCCGGCGCCTGGCGTTATTTAATTGGAGATACCATCCGTTTTTTAAATGTAGAAAAGTGTGAAGTAATTATTACCGGGCGTACCAAACATTTTCTTAGCCTGGTTGGAGAGCATCTGAGTGTAGAAAATATGAACCGGGCCGTTGAAGAGGCCAATAATCATTTTAATATCAGCATCCCGGAATATACAGTAACCGGGTTCCCTTATAAAAACTATTTTGCGCACAAATGGTACATTGCCACTAATGATAAGGTGGATGCCTGCGAATTATTGAAGTTTATTGATGATACACTCAAAAGAATCAATGATGATTATGCTACGGAAAGAACCAGTGCCTTATCTGATATATTTATCGAGATACTACCCGAAGAAAAGTTTTTAAAATTTATGGAACTTCGGGGAAAGCTGGGCAGTCAGCATAAGTTTCCCAGGGTAATGAAAGGCAATATGCTTGAAAGCTGGGATAAATTTCTGGCTACGGGAAAAATTTAACTTACATGCTTAAAAAAACTTTACTAATCTTGCCTGAACTATGATTGAGGGCTTAATTAAAGGAGTAACCTTAGGGCTGTTATTAAGCATTGCAGTCGGGCCGGTACTTTTTTCTATTATAAAGCATAGTATAAATGTTGGGCACAAAGGCGGAATGGCCTTTGTGGCAGGGGTTTCTGCAAGTGACATAACACTTGCATTTGTAAGCAATGTTTTTTCTGCAATGTTTGAAATTATCAGCGAGCACAAGCAGGTGATTGGTATAACCGGCAGCTTGTTTTTAATGGTGATCGGCATTTATTTTTTGTTCTTTAAAAAAGTAAAAATAAATGAGCATGGAAAAGCCATCCAGATCACTTTCCGGAAGCGCGACTATGCCACTATGTTCCTCTCTGGCTACCTGATGAATACCCTTAACCCTTCTGTATTCCTTTTTTGGTTAACGGCTTCTACCTCATTTATCAATCATACCATAGAAGAACGGATCATTATTTTTAGTACCTGCCTGTTAATTGTGCTTGGTGCCGATATTGCCAAAGTAATGCTCGCAGGCAAAATACGCAACAGCCTAACCCCGCATAATATCCAGCTTATTAACCGCATCAATGGTATTATACTCATTGGCTTTTCAATAGCGCTGATTGTGGGACTGTTGTTTTATAAAGCGCCGCAATAATTCAGGCTTTAAACCATCAACTTTTCTATATCTTGCAATGCAATGAGGCTGTTCAAAAGTATATGGCGATTTTTTAAGCGAACATTCATCGTGCTTTTTATTGGCCAGCTGATTTATATAGTGGTACTCAAATGGGTAAATCCTCCTGTAACGATTACACAGCTTATTAGTTTTATTGAAGGGCATGGGATGAGCAGTACTAATGTTAGCCTGGCCCGGATGTCATTCAATGCCAAGCTGGCTGTTATTGCTTCAGAAGACCAGCTGTTTCCCGATCATAATGGTTTTGACTGGAAAGGTATTGCCAAGGCCATGGAGTATAACCAGAAAAAGCCGGGCCGTGTCAGGGGCGGCAGCACCATCAGCCAGCAAACAGCTAAAAACGTTTTTTTATGGCAGGACCGCAGCTGGCTCAGGAAAGGGCTCGAAACCTATTTCACTTTTATGATTGAAAAAATATGGGGTAAAAAAAGGATCCTGGAAGTATATTTGAACGTAGCTGAAACAGGTAAAGGTATTTTTGGTATAGAGCAGGCGGCACAAACCTATTTTGGTAAACCGGCTCAAAACCTGTCACAAAATGAAGCAGCCGCCATTGCCGCTGCACTCCCCAATCCTAAAAAATATACGGTAAAACCTATGAGCTCCTATGTTTCTGCGAGGAGTAAAAAAATAATGCAGCAAATGAATTTTCTGCGGCCCGACAGGGATATACAGGCCATCATCGGCAATCAATAAAATATACGCTTGTGTGACTAAAGTAACCGTACAGGTTTTTTCTATGCAGTTACTTTACATCAAATTAATCAATTATGTCACAAGAGCATACTTACGAAGTAGGAATTAAATGGAAAGAAGGCCGGGTAGGCGAACTTTCTTCGCCTGTACTGAATGAAACGATTGAGTGCGCTACGCCACCTGAATTTCCTAATGGGGTACCGGGTATATGGTCACCGGAGCATTTATTTGTAGCTGCTATTAACAGCTGTTTTATGGCTACTTTTTTGGCTATCAGCCATAATTTTAAAATGGAGGTAGCCTCGTTTGATTGCAAAACAACCGCAAAGCTGCAAATGGTTGACGGCAGGTACCTTATTACCCAGGCCGAAATGTATCCTGAGGTAACGCTGGCAAATCCCGGTGCAGATGGAGAGAAAGCGCTCCGGGTACTTGAAAAAGCAAAGAACGGGTGCCTTGTAACCAATTCTATGAAAACCGAAGTGTTGATGCACCCTTCAGTTAATTAAGAAGGGGGGGCAGCGTGGAGCGGCAGGTTTTTTAAACTGTGCTCCCGTTTTGAGGAACGAAGTATCAGATAATAAAAGATAAAAAATATACTGATGAAAAAGAATATGGGTCTCACAGACAAAACAATCAGGGTCATAATAGCTGTTGTTATAGCTGCTTTGTATTTCATGAATATTATAAGCGGCACAGTGGCAATAATACTGCTGATATTAGCAGCGCTGTTTCTACTTACTTCTTTTGTTAGTATTTGTCCGTTGTACCTGCTTTTGGGCATTAACACCTGCAAAAAATAATAATATGAGCAACTTTTTCAGGGGATGGGATGTTATCCGTATAATAAGGTTATTGCTGGGCATTGCCATTATTGCACAAAGTGTACGATCAGGGCACTGGGGGCTTATGATAGCCGGTATTTTATTTTCATTAATGCCGATATTTAATATAGGCTGTTGCGCCGGAGGTAATTGCAGTGCGCCTGTTGGTAAAGTAAAGCAAACAGAAAACAGCGATATTGTTTATGAAGAAATAAAATAGATCAAAGGTTCCTCTTGGCAAAAAACAATAATAAATATACAAGAGAAATGTCGTTTATAAAGAAAAATATACTGCCTCTCATTGGAGTGCTGGTGGGCGCTTTGGCTGGTTTTTTGTATTGGAAGTATGTAGGATGTAATTCAGGAACATGCGCTATTACTTCCCGGCCCGTGAACAGCTCTGTGTACGGTGCAGTAATGGGCGGGTTGCTTTTTTCGATGTTCAAAAAAGATAAAAAGAAAGAAAATGACATTTCAGGAAATCATTAACCAGGATAAACCGGTTTTGGTAGATTTTTTTGCCGAATGGTGCGGCCCTTGCAAAATGATGGCACCAACGCTTAAAGAATTAAAAGATCGGGTTGGCGATGCTGCTGCTATTATAAAAATTGATGTGGATAAAAGTCCGCAGGTAGCAGCCCAGTATCAGATACAGGGCGTTCCTACTTTGATTCTCTTTAAAAACGGCCAGCCTGTGTGGAGGCAATCAGGAGTGAGGCCGTTAAGTGAGCTGGAAAATGTGATCAAACAAAATGCTTAATATTCATTTGATAAAAGCCGGTGGACCGCTTCTATAGCTATTTGAAGGCGTGCTTCATTATTGCCTTGAATTTCCACCCACGGTTTACTTTGGTTAACGAGCAGGTCTTTATAAATTCGGAATAATGTTTCCCTTGTCTGCAGGTCAGGGTATTCACGCAGCTCATCTTTAACCCACGGCAAATCAGTATTGCAAAGCAGGTACAGGTCATATTTGCGCTGAACAATTTCATCTAAAACAAACCGGTGACATTTTCCAAACACAAATTCGCACCATACTTTCATTACGTACATATCGGTGTCTAAGAAGAGGAGTCCGGAAGTCCGGGATTCCGGAAGTCCGGGATTTGAACTGTTATCATCTGTTCTTTCCGGCTTTCCGACTTTCTGACTTTCTGACTTTCTGACTTTTTCAACATACTCCTCCTCCAGTTTCAGTTGCCCACTGGCTATAACAGCCAGGTCTTCAAAGCTGTAATCAGTACCGTATTTCAGCAAATATTCCCTTGCGTATTCGGGGCACCAAACTGTATGGAAATGTGTTGCCAGCTCACTGCAAAGTGTGCTTTTGCCGGTGCTTTCGGGCCCTATTATGACGATTTTCCTAATCATACATTTAAAATTAACCACATAGGGTCATAGTTTTTACATAGAGGAAGAAAAAGAGTTACAAAGGCTTTTGTCAAAGGCAAAAAGACTATGCGACTCTTAAAAAATAATGTTCTATTTTGTACTGGTTTCTATGCATTGCTATGTACCTATGTGGTTTACAGAGGTTGGGGAAGCCGTAATGCTTTCTTCCGCCACTCCATCAATCCGCTAATAGCCAGTATCAGCAATATAAAATAATAAACGCTGGTAAATACCAGGCCTTTAACAAAATACAACGGCATTGCGCAAATATTGGTAATTATCCACCAGTACCAGCTTTCCACTTTTTTCCTGGTCATCAGCCACATGCCGGTAAAGGCGCTTGCTGAAGCCAGGGCATCGGCCCAGGGAATAGCGCCAGGCGCAAACGCTTTCTTTAAATATTGTAACGCGAAAAATATAATGCAGTAGAATAGTCCAAAGAACAGCAGCTGTTGCAGCCATTCTTTTTTATCCGAAAATTTTATTTGCACAAGCGTTTGCTGCCGGGCGTCTTTTCTTGTCCACAGGTACCAGCCATAAATATTCATAATGGTATAATAGAAGTTAACCGAAGCCTCTCCCAGCAAGTGATATTTAAAGCTCAGCCAGATATAAATAATGGTATTGAGCAAACCGGTAGGATAAACCCGTATATCTTCTTTTTTGCTGTACCACACGCTGGCAATGCCCGCCAGCACCGCAATATATTCGGGGATAGTGGTAGCTTTAAGCCCTGCTATAAACTGGTCAAAAAGTTCCTGTATGGGCAATAGATTGTTTTTTCAAAAATATGCATTCAAACAAAAAGCCGTGCAATAAATTACACAGCTTTTACAAATTATCTTGCTTCGTAAAAAAGGGCTTATTCAGCCTCTGCCACTACTTCTTTTACTTCGGGGATCATGCGTTTCATCATTCCCTCAATTCCTGCTTTTAAAGTAATCATTGATGATGGGCAGCCACTGCAGCTTCCCTGCATCATGAGGTTTACTACGCCATCATTATAGCTTTTGAATTGTATAGCGCCGCCATCCATTTCTACCGCAGGTTTTACATAGTTTTCCAGTAATTCCTTAATACGCTTTACCACATCATCATCGTCGGCTAACACTTCGTTGCTGCCTTCTTTTTTCACTACTACAATCTCGTCTTCGTTAATTACAGCTTTTCCCTCTTCCAGGTAATCTTTCAGGAACTGGCGGATAGAAGGGGTTACGTCCATCCATTCTGCATCGGGCGTTTTGGTAAGGGTAACAAAATTGCTGGCAATGAAAACCGCTTTAATAAACGGGAAACCAAACAGTTCTGTTGCCAGGGGCGATGGTGTTGCACTTTCCGCATCAGGAAAATCAATGCTTTTGCCCGGGTATAAAAGCTTGTTGGCTACAAACTTCATGGTTTCCGGGTTAGGCGTCATTTCAGTGTATATGCTGATTACGGGGTTTCCTGTTTTAATCATAACTGTGAAAATTAATATGCAAAGATAACAAATCTTTCGGGGAATGGTTGGGGCTTTTTCGGTTTTAAAGGTCGCCCGAATACGACAGAATAAAATTGCGAAATGAAGGCGTCTGGACCGGTACGCCAACTCGCTTCTTCTTACTACCTACTTGCTTAAGAGGTGTTGCTATGCCTTTAATGCATTTTTTACCCAAAAAAACCGAAAAAATAAGGTAACAATCTTTTCCATCGGCTGATATACCGGTAAACAACTACAATGCAGGGATGCCGAAAACTGGAAAGAGTAGGCGTTATTTAAAATATTTTGGTTATGAAAAAAATCGTCTTTTTAATTGCAGTATTACCGGTTCTGCTTATTGCTTCGGCACAGCAGTCAAACATTAAACCGTTTTCAGGATTATATGCAACTGTTCATGGCGGATACGATGCGCTGCCTCTTTACAATAACAATACGCCTTATATTGATTATAAAGGCGGCCTGAATGCAGGAACGTCTGTAAATTATTACTGGAACTGGATTGGACTGGGCGCCGACTTTGATTATATCCAAAACCAGCCGAAAAACACTTATGTGCCCGATGCCACTATTTACCCTAACGTGAACCTTACCGAAAACAAGATCACGCGTATGTTTTATGGAGCAGGGCCCTCCTTAAAATACCAGCGTAACCAAAAATTTGCGGCAGAACTATTGCTGCGGGGCGGTTTGAGCTCGGTAAAAGGCGGACTTACCAGCCTGGCCTCCACTTCTCCTACCCAGCTATTGAATTTTCATGCAGGGTACGATGCTAAATCCGTTGTGGCAGCTAAAGCACAGGCACAAGTCAATTATTATTTTTCCCCGTCCTTTGGTGTACATGCTGGCGTGTATTACATGCGTCATTTCAATACGCCTGAACTGACAGATCCCGCTTATGGCTTTTCAGCAGCGTATTTGCCTATGGCTCCCAAAGAAGGCAATGCCCAGCCCTCTTTGGTTTTGCGCAAAAACCCGTGTAATTGTGATATCAGCTCTTTGGGTGCGTTTGCCGGGGTCAGTATCAGGCTTCCTAAAAAAGCAGATAAGCCAAAACCCAAAGAAGAATGCAATACCTGCGATAATTACGCGCTGGCGGTAACAGCAAGAGATAAATACACCAAAGAAATTTTGCCTAATACAGATGTGGTCATTAAAAATGTGTATGGAGAGATCACTCATACCGGTACTACTAACAATTACGGAGTGGTTGTGTTCCGCAATATGAAACCGGGAAATTATTCCATTTCAGGCAAGCTGTTTGACGTTGACCTGGAAGGTGCGGTAGCTATTCAAACTGATTTTACGCCTAACGCTACTGTTCAAAAAGAAATTTTATATACAGATAACCGGTTCATTTTGAAAGGACAGGTAGTGGAATGTAATGCTGCATTGCCATTGACCGGGGCCTCTGTTGTTTTAACCAATACTGTATTGGCAGAGCAGAAAACTACCAGTACTGATGATAAAGGCGCCTTTATATTCCATGCGCTTCAAAATGCAGCGTATTCTATTTATGCTAAAAAGAATAACTATTTTTCGCAGACAGAAACTATCGCTACCAACAATTTCGACAGGAACAAGACCCTCTTCATTAAGCTGGAAGTATGTATGGAAAAAACGGATTGCGGCAAAGGCATCGTTCTTAAAAATATTTACTACGACCTGGATAAGTATTTCATCAGGGAAGATGCCAAGCCGGAATTGAACAAGCTGGTGCAGTTCATGAAAGATAACCCGGGTGTTAAGATCGAGCTTTCCTCGCATACCGATTCAAGAGCATCCGACAGCTACAACATGACATTATCGCAAAACCGCGCCAATGCAGCAGTAGACTACCTGGTATCGCAGGGCATTGCCAAAACCCGCCTCATTCCTGTAGGATATGGTGAAAGAAGGTTGCTGAACAGATGTAAAGACGGCATAGATTGTAGCGAGGCCGAACACCAGCTCAACCGCCGCACCGAAATGAAAGTGATTTGCCCCGATAACCTATAACCCATGAAGCCCGGAGGCTGTACGTACAGCCTCCTTATTACTAACCCCTTAAAAATATTCTATATGAAAACGAGTTACTTAAATAATATAGTTTTTTTGTTCCTGTTGATGATTAGCCTTGGAAGCCAGTCCTGCAAAAAAGGGACAGAAATATGCCCCTATGATGAAGAGCCCGCAGGATGTGCTGCAGGAATGGATGTGGCATTTTTGATTGACTATACCGGCAGCATGGGTACCGCAATAGATTCCATTAAAAACGAAGTAAGCAGTATTGTGAATACTATTGTTACAGAATCAGGTGGCGATTACAGGCTGGCCCTGGGTATTTTTGATGAATGCCCGAAAAAAAACGGCCCGTCTTATATAGCAAGTCCGGCATATACTTCTTTACCGGCCAGCCAGAAAAAAGTGATCACTTCCGGCACTATAACCGATCAGCATTTAACCATGATGGAAATGTTTGCTCCTGCCAATGCTGCAAGCTTCAGCACCCAGCTTTCTTTTCTTAATAACAATCCTAATATGCCAATGGGCTGGGGCGTTGGCGGCCCCGAGCCCGGCGATTTATTGCTGAACGAAATTTTGAACAATGGCTTTGCCGGAACCTGGCGTGGCGGCGGCATTACCAAACTGGCTATTATTATTACTGATGCTCCTGCCGGTGGCGATGATGATAATGCTACAGCTGCAGATGATACCTATTTGCAAAGCCTGGCAGCAGCAGCCAATAGTATGGGTGTACAATGTGTATTATTAACCACTTTTAGCGGCAACCCTACCTACCCTGCAAATTACCAGTTGCAGTTAATTAATAACAATACGGGGGGCTCTGCTGTAGTGGCGCCTACTTTCAGCAATATTTCGAAAGACATCATTACACAGATCGAGAATATATGTGACACTGATAAAAGAAAATAGCCGTTATTTCCTGCTCCTTCTATATTTTAAACCGTCTCCCCGGTGGAGGCGGTTTTTATGGGAAGCTCTCCTATCTTTGAGGGCTATGAAGAAAAAGATCTATTACCTTGCCACCTGTTCTACATGCGAGGGCATTATGAAGGAGCTGCAAATTAATGAACAAACCGGCTTTGAGCTGCAGGATATCCGTATCCAAAAAATCACTTCTGTTCAAATTGATGAAATGCAAAAGCTGGCAGGAAGCTACGACGCATTGTTCAGCCGCCGCGCATTAAAATATAAGGAGCTGGGGTTAAAAGATAAAAAGCTGACGGAGCAGGATTATAAAAACTATATTCTCGAACATGACACCTTTCTAAAAAGGCCGGTTGTTATTTTAGGCGATAAAATATTTATCGGCAGCGAAAAGAGGAATATAGAAGCGTTAGAAGCAGCATTGAAATAGGGACTGCCGGCAGAGGTACTAAACGGAGAAGACCTGAAGTTCAGACGGAAAATTTACTATTAAACTTATCTACAGCGGAAGGTGCTTTGTAATTCTGTTAGCGATAAGGGGCAAGCGGTTTTACTTGTGTAGCTCTTTTCTGATAAACTCTTCCAATTGTTTTGTACTTGGCAATTCAAGCATGTATTTGCTTACCAATAGATCCTGGTCTGAGTCGGCAACTGCATATTCAACTAATTCTTTATTGTTTTCAGTTACCAATAATAATGCTGCCGGAGGGTTATCGTCAGGAAGCATTATGTTCTTTTTGTAATAGTTAATATAGGTTTTTAGCTGCCCTATATTCTCGTGCTCAACCTCTTTCATTTTTAAATCAATCAATACGTGGCATTTTAAAATACGGTGGTAAAACACTAAATCAATATGATAATATCTTCCTCCAATAGTTATTCGTTTTTGTTTAGCCTCAAAACAAAAGCCAAATCCGAGCTCTAATAAAAACTCTTCGAGATGGTCTATTAATGCTTGTTCCAAATCAGATTCATATACTACATCTTTAGCCTTTAACCCTAAGAACTCAAAAGTGAAAGGCGATTTGATAATATCTGCCGGAACTAATGCGCTTGATTTTTCCTGCACGATACGGCTTAATTTTTCCGGATTGTTACTCATGCCGCTACGCTCAAAATATAGCGAATTTATTTGTCGTTTAAGTTCTTCTACCTTCCAGTTCCCTTTTATACATTCTATTTCGTAAAAGGTGCGCTTTAGCGGGTCTTCTATAGGAAATAACAGCGTAAAGTGTGTATAAGATAAACTATTAATAAGCTTATCGGGAGGTACTTGCAGGTTGTTAGGAAGTGTACTTTCTAATTGGTCAGTTCTCAACTGACTAATTAGAACTAATTGATTATTAATGTCTTGAGATTCGTCAGTCAGTAAATGACCAATTGAGCTATTGTCAAAACCTAATTGTTTTAACTGGCCGGGTAAGGCTTTGCTAATTTGAGGGTAAATAGCATAAAACTGGCGGCTAAGCTTGAGATTTGTTTCTGAAAGCCCTTTAAGATTAAGGGACCTTGCTAACTCAGATAATATTCTCCCCATATTTCGCACGATCCTCTCCTTTCTGCTCAAACTCTACAATATAAAAGCCTATTAGCCAATTGCGGATGGTAAGATATCTGTTTACAGATTTTAATGCACTTTGCTGAAACGTGCTATGTGCCTGCTGAATGGTATTTACCAATAACTCAAAGTTCATTTTGTCACTTATTAAATAAATTTGTTCAGAGTTTTTGCTTTCCTCCTCCCACAAATATGCGAAAATTATTACTCCTGGTGCTAATGAGCTGCTGTATCCTGGCCGGAAGAAAGTTCATCTGATACAGCAGCGATACGGGAACTTTCCCTTTTTTCTCTGCCTAATACCTTCCATGCAATAAAGACACTGGTTAGCATAAATAAAGCTCCTAATAAAAACGGTGCGCCGGGAAAATGTATGGCGGAGTCTTTATGGGTGGTGTAGTTGAATAAACCGGTCATAATCAACGGGCCAAATATAGAAGTAAGGCTCATCAGGCTGGTAAGGCTGCCTTGCAACTGCCCCTGTTCGTTAGACGGCACGTGTTTTGAAATGATGGATTGTAATGCCGGGCCGGCAATTCCGCCCAAACAATAGGGGATTAAAAATGCATACATCATCCAGCTTTGAGTGGCAAACGCAAATAGTGTTAAGCCAACAGCATAAAGAAATAATCCGAGATAGGTACTTTTTTCATCGCCCAGCCGTGGGTTAATAAAGCGGATCAGTCCACCCTGTACTACGCCTACTAATACGCCCACAATGGCCAGCGATAGTCCTACCTGCTTTTCGTTCCATTTAAAAACATACATGGTAAAATAGTTCCAGTTGCTTTGCACGGCGTGCGCGGCCAGGTTGATAAATACAAAAGAAATAACCAGCCCGGCAATGGTTTTATGCGTTCCTAAAAAAGCCAGTGAGCCAATGGGGTTGGCCTTTTTTAATTCAAAGGGTCTGCGGTTTTCCGGCTTTAAAGATTCAGGTAAAACAAAGTAGCCATATAAAAAATTAAGAAAGCAAAGAATGGCGGCGGCATAAAAAGGCGCCCTTAATCCCCAGCTGGCTAATAATCCACCCAATGCCGGGCCCAATACAAAGCCCAGGCCAAAAGCAGCGCCAATCAAGCCGAAATTTTTTGCCCGGTTTTCATTGGTACTGATGTCGGCAATATAGGCGCTGGCTGCGGTAAAGCTGGCGCCGGTTATACCTGCCAGTACCCGGCCCACAAAGAGCAGCGCATAGTTGTGTGCCAGGGCCAGGATAATGTAATCCACGCAAAAGCCTAAGAGGGAAATCAATATTACGGGGCGTCTCCCAAACCTGTCGCTGAGGTTGCCCATCAGCGGAGCAAATAGAAACTGCATAGCTGCAAATACCGATACGAGGTAGCCTCCCCACCGGCTGGTTTCGTTAAGCGGAATATGCTTTAGCTCTACCAGTAATTCGGGCATTACGGGAATGATAAGTCCCCAGCCGATTACATCTATAGTAAGTGTAATAAAGATGAAGCCGATAGCAGCGCTTTTTGTAGTTTTCATTTTTTGTAGATGAGTCTGCAAAGATGGGGAAAAGAAAGGGAAAGTCAGAAAGTCCGGAGTCCAAAGAAGCCCATCGACAATGGACTGATACAGTTGACAAACCTGGAACTTGAAACCCGAAACCAACCCGTTACCTCAGCTCTTCAAACACACCGGTCTGCCTGTTTTTACGCACGTTATCCCAGTTAAAGTATCGCCCGTTCATGGCCACATATACGCCGTGGGGAAGGGTTTGAGCAAAAGCCAGGGCGCTGCCCAGGTTGAACAAGCCATCTGAGCTGCCAAATTTGATCGGGATCATGGCGCCGGTAATGACAATGGTTTTGTGCTTCACTTTTTCAGCTAAAACTTTGGCCGTTTTATCCATGGTATCGGTGCCATGTGTAATGACGATCTGTTCTTCTTCGCACTGTTCACATTGGTAGGCAATCAGTTCACGGTCTTCATGGGTCATTTCCAGGCTGTCTATCATCATTAGTGTGCGTATCTCTACCGGCACTTTATTACGCCCTTTTTCCAGCAGCTCGTGCATATGTGTATCTTTAAAATACAACTGCCCGTTCAGCATATTGTATTCTTTGTCAAAAGTTCCGCCGGTTATAAAGATCCTTATTGCCATTACTTATTGATTTGGGGATCAAAAGTAATAAAGTTTGCACTGGCATACCAGGATGCAGGTCATAAGCTTTTCAAAACCTTACAGATCTTTCGCATTCCTGAAAGTTTGTAACAGCCTGTCCAATTGTTCCAGCCCTATGGTGAAACCTTCTTTAAAGCCCATTTGAATGATGGTTTCCAGGTCTTCCAGCTTTTCATGAGTGATAGTGATCTCTACTGTTGTGTTGCCTCCGTTTGTGGTAAAAATGTTCATCCATTGTGAATGGGGCATGCTGGTATTGATATTTCCTTCTTCATCAGAAAAGCCATCATTAGCGCTGAAATACTGCTCCCGGTTAATAGAAATATAGTCGGCAACACTCCAATGCTTTTCACCTTCGGGGCCTACCATAGCGTACAGCCAGCGGCCGCCTTCACGGAAATCCATTGATTTTGTTTCTGCTTTCCAGGGTTCGGGACCCCACCACTGGTCAAGTATTTCAGCCTCTGTCCAGGCCTTCCATACTAATGGCAGGCCGGCTGCAAATTCGCGTTTTACATGTATGGTCTTATTTTCCCTGTTTACGGAAAAATCGAATAATAAACTTGGGTTCATTTTATTTATTTTTTAGTGTTAATAATAGTTCGTCCAGGTTTTGCAGGTGCGACGAAAATCCTTTTTTGTGGCTATGCGTTGCCATTTTTTTAAACATTTCGGGATTTCTGTATTTTTCAGTGATCATTACGAGTGTTTTGCCCTTCGTTTTTTGGAAAGTAAGGATGCATTCGGTATACTGAAAATCCGGGTTAGCTGTTCCGTCTTCATCGCTGAATACTCTTAATTCGGTAATGCTTTTTTGGGGTTCAATTTTTTTGTAATCATACCGATTCCAATGTTTTTCCCCTTTGGGACTTACTATTGCGTAATGCCAAAAACCACCTTCACTGAAATCTAAAGTTTTTGTTTCTGTTCTGTAAGGATTGGGAGCACACCACTGGTCGAGTAATTCGGCGGTTGTCCATGCCTGCCAAACTAAATCAAGCGGTGCATCAAATTCACGTTTTATGAGGATAGTGTTGTTTTCCTTATTTACAGAAAAATCGAATAAAAGATGATGGCTCATTTTTTTATGTTTTGTTGTGTAAGATATTTTTCAAGCCGTTCAAAGTTTTGTTTTTGTCCGTCTTTTGCATTGAAGACATTTATAACTGTTGCCAGCATTTCTTCTGTGTCAAACAGGGAGCACCATTCTATTTGTGTTTCTTCACCTTTGGATTCAAAAACAATGGTAGCCATGAAGTGAGGGTTGAAATGTTCAAAAACGATTTTCTTTAAAGGAATAATTTCTTTGAAAACACTTCTGTTGGGGTAATTCTGCCCGTTTGAATGATTATGCAGCGTCAGTTTCCATTCACCGCCTTCTCTGAAATCCATTTTGTGGATGGTGGTAGTATGTTCATTAGGTCCCCACCATTGAGCCAGATATTCGGGTTCTGTCCAGAGTTTCCAAACCAGGTCAATCGGCGCCCTTACTATCTTCTTCATTTTCAGTTCCCTGTTATTTGTATTCATTATTATTACCTTTAAATTTTTATTTGCCACTACGGCACAAAAGCTCGGAGTTTTCTCTTTGTGCCTTCGTGTCTTTGTGGCATTCTTATTTCTTTTGCATCTTTGCCAATAGCTTATCAAGATTATTGAAGCGGCTTTCCCAGATTTGCCGGAATTGATCCAGCCATTTGTCTATCTCTTTCATTTTTTCCAGTTGGAGTGAGTAATAAATTTCGCGCCCCTGCTGCTGCTGCTGTACCAGCTCACATTCTGTTAATATGCGCAGGTGCTTGGATATCGCCTGGCGGGTACTGTCAAAATGTTGTGCAATGGCATTGGGCGTCATTGCCTGCATGGCTATCAATGCTATAATAGCTCTCCGGGTGGGGTCGGCTATGGCCTGGAATATATCTCTTCGCATGGTTAATAAATCTAATTACGAAACCGTTCGGTTGCGAATATAAGTGAAACTATTTGGTTGCACAAACTTTTTTTGTTAAAAAATTTTAGGAAGCCTTTGGGATTGGTTTGTTTATGCTGTCTTTGAAAATGTGTTTATAGACTTTGGCCAAACGTAAGCAGGTTATTATCCGGATCAAGAAGGGAAAACTCTTTCTGTCCCCAGGGTTTGGTCTGTAAAGCACCATTGGGATGGATAGCAATATTATTTGCTAACAACACTTGATATAAGCCTTCAATATCATCCGTTCTTATATAAACCTGACCGTAATTTTCTTTTGGATCCAGTTCTTTAAACTCAAAAAAATGGATTTGGACTCCTTCCTTTTCTATCATCAGGTAGCCATTGTAATCAGCATTTCCATATTCTTTAAAGCCCAACCTGCCAATATAATAATTCCGTGTAACCTCTTTGTTGCGCATGGGTAATTTGGGATGAACGGCTGTAAGCATGATAGGGTATTAAGCGTTGTTGTAAGACAAATTTAATTTAAAAGCAGGTAAGATATAGCTCTTAAAAAGTTGCCGCAGGCGACAGAATAAGGTTGCGAAGCGAGGACGCTTCGCACAACGGTACCATTTGTTCCTTTGCCGGCATCATAACAAACTGGCTACATGATCCCCTGCCACCATTTTTTAAATGTTTGGGCACTGTCTTTCAACACAACGGGTTCACCTATCATGGGCGTCATTAAATGGATGCTGTCTTTTTCTGCCGCTTTTGAAATATTTTCCAAAGGTTCGTACCAGGCGTGCATAGCTAAGGCATACCGCGAGTTGTGCACCGTGAACAGGCGCCTGGGCTGCAGGTCTTTTACCGCCTTAAGCAGGTCTTCTGGAACAAGGTGTATGTATTTCCAGTCATTATTGTATTGC
Organism: Niabella sp.; assembly: GCA_027493055.1. Classification (GTDB taxonomy): domain Bacteria; phylum Bacteroidota; class Bacteroidia; order Chitinophagales; family Chitinophagaceae; genus Niabella. The sequence continues at coordinate 176,764 of JAPUDO010000102.1, forward strand.
CCGTTTTCAAGTATAGCCAGATCGATAGTGCCAAAGCGGTTTTTAATGTCTGCAAAATGCGTGTCGTAGCCCGAGTCGCCACCCAGGTAAATATTTCCCGATGGCGACTGTAACATATAGGAAGCCCAAAGCGATTGGTTCCTTTTAAGGCCACGGCCCGAAAAATGCCGTGCAGGTAAGGCTGTAATGGTGAAGCCCCCGGCTACGCTGGTATGTTCATTCCAATCCAGCTCTGTTATTTTGTTTTTGTCAAAACCCCAGTATTCGAGGTGCTCACCTACACCAAGAGGACAAATAACACGCCCTACCCTGTTTTTAAGGTTCAGCATGGTTTTATAATCTAAGTGATCCCAATGATCGTGGGTTAAAATAAGCACATCTGCATCCGGCAGGTCTTCAGGATTGTAAATAGAAGTGCCGTTAAAGGCTTTATTGAAAGCAGAAAGCGGCGATGCGGAAACTAAAACAGGATCTACCAGGAATTTTTTGCCGCTGATCTGCATGTATAAGGAGGAGTGCCCCATCCATACCAGTATATCTTCAGCAGGGTTGAGTTGTTTAAGATCTGTTTTAATGGCTGGAATATCTTTACCAGGCCGGAGGTCCTTAATCTTTTTAAACAGGAAATCGTACATAACACCCGCCATGTTTCTATCAGAAGAAAAATTGGGTGTTATACTTTGATTTTGAAAAGCCCCGTCCCTGTAATTGGGCGATTTTTTAATGCGCTCTAATCTTTCGCCGGAAGGAGCCTTACCAAAGTTGCGCTGATTGACGAAGATGGCTGTAGCAACTACCACAAGGATGATAATGGATAGTAATACCCACATTGTTTTTTTAAATTTATTTTTTAGAGAAGCGTTCATGCTATGCTGATAACTAGGAGAAACAAATATGCCTTATTGCTTGTTCGCCAAGCTGTTGGGAAAATTACCCTAAAGGGGTTTAAATAAGCCCTATTTTTGAAAACGGCTTGATGTGACTTTTACTTTAAAAAAAAATGATAGGGCGATTGTTAAAGCTGACACCTTTGGAAAAACAGGGAAAATGAGCAGGATTATCTACGGTTAAGTTTGATATACTGGTACAAAAACAGGAGGAGAAAATGATCAGAAACGCCTTATGTACTATCGCTCTTTTATTGGCGCTGCATATAGCGGCGGTGAGTAGCGGGAAATCGTATGCTATAAATAATAGCAATGATTTAAAAACGCTTAAATTAAAACCAGGCGATACAGTGGTTATCCGCTCCGGCGTTTTGAAAGACCAGGCCTTTCATTTAAAAGGAACCGGAACCAAAGAAGCGCCTATTGTACTGATGGCAGAAAAGGCCGGTATGGTAAAATTGACCGGGCAGTCCACATTAAAGCTTGACGGCCAGTGGCTGATAGCGGATGGGTTGTTTTTTACAGACGGCTATTCTTTAAAGGAAGATGTGGTGGCTTTTTCAAAAAAGTCAGCTTATTGCAGGCTCACCAATACTACCATTAAAAACTATAATCCGCCTTCGGATGAAACTGAATACAAATGGGTGTCTTTATATAGTACAAATAATCGCCTGGATCATTGTAATATTACCGGTAAAAATCACCAGGGAGCTACAGTGGTTGTTTGGTTATCAGAAGCGCCCAATTATCACAGCATTGATCACAACTATTTCGGCGGGCGGCCCCCGCTGGGCCGTAATGGCGGAGAAACGATTCGCAGGTACCAACGACTGGTCGTTTCATCCTTCTTATACTTTGGTTGAAGATAATATTTTTGATCAATGCGACCGTGAGAGTGAGATCATCTTGGTAAAGTCATTATATAATACTATCCGGCGAAATCTGTTTTATGAAAGCGATGGCATGTTAACGCTAAGACATGGTAATTACAATACGGTACGGGATAATTTTTTTATTGGTAACGGTAAAAAAAATGCGGGTGGTGTAAGAATTATAGGAGAGCATCATACCGTGAGCAACAACTATATGCAGGGGTTAAGGGGAACCGGCATAATGTCGGCTATTTCCATTATGAACACTGTAGAAAATCCTAAGCTGAATGAGTACTGGATAGTAATAGGCTCCGGCAAGGATGCAGTAAGAAAAGTGCCGCCGGATAGCCTCTTTATCTCGTACAATTATATACAAAACGCCGGCAGCACTGTTATAGAGAACGAAAAAATTAAAAACCTGTTTGCAGCTTGTAATATGGTTTGGCGCAGCGCAGCGCAGCACCGGCGAGGTTTACAAAAAGTCCGAAACAAATTTTGCAAAAAGACAGTAAAGATGTCTGGCAGCTGCCCGGCGGCAACCGGCAGCCCTTCTGGCTTTCAGAAGCAATAGGGCCGGAATGGGATAGTGAGATAAAGAAATCCCTTGCAGCTATAAAGATCAGGTAACAAAAGCATTTTATAGCAAGGGGCTTGTTTAAACTTTTAAATTTTGCCGGGAAAAACAGGTCCCATGTCATTTCGTATCCCGCAAAGCGGAAGAAGATATCTCAACGTTCAGCTGTAACTGGCCTTTCGTTTAGATTTTTTGCTTCGCTCTGAAGCGACGATCGTTTTTTTTCCGATTGTGCCTAAACTTGCGCTGGAGTTTCCCTGGAAGTCCTCTGGACCTTCGGACCTGGCCAGTTCATATGTTACTTGTTTCTAATTAACCCAAGTTGCGAGAAAATGTGAGAACTAAAAAAGAGCATAAGAAAA
>JAPUDO010000103.1 GCA_027493055.1 Niabella sp.
TTTTTCTATTTTGAACAACTATTTTTTAGAAAATTCTTATCCCGAACTCAGGTTTCTAACAATCTTCGCGGGCAATTAAGTTATTCTGAAAACTGGAACAAACACGGTATTTCAGCGATCGGGGGTGCTGAAATACGATCAGCCTATACAGGAGGAACCGGCAGTTTTACACTATACGGTTATCAACATGATCCTTTATCCATTGCCGTGGCAGACCATACCGGGCGCTACCGCACGCGCCCCACAGGAAGCACGCAAACCATACCCGGCGCGCCGGGCATCAGCAGTAACAGGTACACGCGTTTTGTGAGCGCTTATAGCAACCTGGTTTATACCTATAATAAAAAATACATTGCAAATGCCAGCTTCCGGGAAGATGCTTCTAATGTATTTGGCGCCACTACCAATGATAAATGGAACCCGCTGTGGTCGGCGGGCATAGGTTGGTTATTGTCAGCAGAAAAATTTTACAGGCTGAACGCCCTTCCATTGTTGAAATTACGTTTAACCTATGGATATAGCGGCAATGTAGACATTCGTAAAACACCTTTGCCAATTAGCGGAGCGCTTACCAATTCCTTTACCAATTATCCGGTGCAGCGCATTAATAATTTAAATGATCCTTCTTTGAAATGGGAGAAATCAAAACAAATTAATGCCGGCATAGATTTTGCCGGCCGGGATAACCGGTTGACAGGAACTGTGGAGTATTACCTTAAATACGGAAGCGATCTGTACGGTGAAACGCCATATGATTATACCACATGGGGTGTAAAGCCCACCATTTCCCGCAATGTGGCCAATATGCTTACAAGAGGCGTTGATGTCAATTTAATTGCAAGGATCGTTGAGCATAAAGACCTGCAATGGCATGCCAACCTTATTTTAAATTACAACACGTCCAAAACAACCAGGTATTATACTGATGCTTCCAAAGACTTTAGCGGCTCATTGGATGGCAGCATCATTGTGCCCATCCTGGGCAAACCTTTATACGCGGTAACCGCTTACAAATGGGGAGGGCTGGATGCAAATGGTGATCCCCTGGGATATTCAGGAGATACACTATCCAAAGAATACAGGAGTGGCATTTTTAATAAAGTGGCCACCGAAGGTTTGGAAAGCGGATCATTGGTTTTCCTGGGCAGCTCCTCGCCGGTGTATTTTGGTTCATTAAGAAACTATTTAACATGGAGGCTGTTTACGTTATCGTTCAACATAAACTTTAAAGCAGGTTACTATTTTAAAAAACATTCCTTTATCTCAGGTAACCTGCTGGCAGGAAATGGCCATGCTGATTATTATAAGAGATGGCAGAAACCGGGCGATGAAAAGGTGACTGATGTTCCCAAGTTTGTTTATACCGATTACCCGCAGGCGGCTGACCGTGATCTTTTTTACGCCAATTCTGAAGTGAACTTTTTAAAAGGAGACCATGTACGCCTGCAGTACATCAATTTGGTTTATCAAACCGGGGAGAACCGGGGAAGGAGAGGCATTCAGGGAATTCAGCTTTATTTAAATGCTGCCAATCTCGGCATTTTATGGGCTGCAAATGATAGCGGCCTCGACCCTGATTATCCCCTGTCAAATCCACCATCCAAACACTTCGCTTTCGGAATCAGAATTCACTTTTAAAACGGCAATTATGAGAAATCAATTATGTTACTATAAACTTTTGGCACTTTGTTTACTTGCTATTGTGGGATTTACTGCATCCTGTAAGAAATTTTTGGAGAAAAAATCAAGTAACGCTATTACAACTCCAACGGGTATTGCAGACCTGCAGGCCCTCTTAGATGATGCAACAGCCATAATGAATCAGGGCGGCACGCCGGCCTTTTCTGAAGCATCTGCCAATGATTATATACTGATGCCCGGGATGTATGAGAGGTATCCGCCATGGGAACAACATGCCTATAAATGGCAACTTTATAATTATGTATATCCTAATGACTGGAGTTACAGTTATGCCCCGGTTTATAATGCCAATTATTGTCTTGAAATGCTAGAGAAAATATCACCGGGTTTGCATGACAAAACTGCATGGGATAACGTGAAGGGCAGTGCATTGTTTTTCAGATCCTATTACTTTTTAGGATTGCTATGGACATTTGCTAAAACTTTTGATGAAGCAACTGCTGCCAGTGACCCGGGCATTGTGTTGAGGCTGAGCGCAGACTATAACAAGCCCTCTTATAGAAATAGTGTAAAGGATTGCTACCAGCGCATTATCAAGGATGCTAAAGAAGCTGTTGAATACCTGCCTGGTCTTGCATCTCACCCTTTCAGGCCGTCAAAAGCTGCTGCTTATGGATTATTAGCAAGAACTTACCTGTCAATACGCAATTATGATAGCGCTTATAAATATGCTGATGCATGCCTTGTAATAAAAAATGACCTGATCGATTTAAACGGTGATGAAGATTTGCTTGGCCTCAATGCATCGTTCCCGTTTAAGCAGTTTAATAAGGAAACTATTTTCTATACAGAAATGTGCGCTACCGGAACTTATGGATTAATGATCGCCTCCAGGTCATATATTGATACGCTGCTTTATAAAAGTTATGACACCAATGATTTGCGGAAGCAGGCTTATTTCCGGAGCTCCAACGGGTACAATGTGTACAAGGGAAGTTATTCCCAGGGAGGGCGACTATTTACCGGCCTGGCAACTGATGAACTGTATCTTATAAGGGCAGAAGCGGCTGCAAGAAAAACTGAGCCTGATTTGCCCTCTGCATTACAGGACCTGAATACTTTACTGTCACATCGGTATAGCAAATGCTCATTTATGCCGGTTACTACGAATAAACCCGACATGTTAATTAAATTGATACATGATGAAAGGCGGAAGGAGTTATTGTACCGGGGCGTAAGATGGTCTGATATTAAAAGGTGCAATAAAGAAGGTGCAAATATAACTTTAAGCCGTATGGTGAACGGTGAAACGTTTCAATTACTCCCCGGAGATCCCTATTATGCACTGCCTTTGCCTTTTGACATTGTATCTATCACCGGTATCTTACAGAATCCGTTTTAAAAATCAGCGGGATAGTAACTAACTATCCCGCTGATCAAATTGTAATTAAGGAAGATATACATTTGCTATCGCATTCTTAACTGAAGCGTTGCTTGTAGCATCAACTACATCCATTACATATGCATCCGATCCTGAGCTGGGTTGAATTTGCACTCTGGACGTAGGCTGCCCGGAGCCATTTACAAACTCGGATTCATCGCCAGTGGGAACATTGATAGAAAATGAACAGGCTACCTCGTCTGTTTCCTGCGTACAGGCCTGGTTGGAAGGTATCTGCAACCAGTTTAAACCCGACGCAACGGAAGATGGCGAATAGTCGTTCGTGGATGGAGGTGTATACTTGAAATGCAAGGTTGCCAATGCTGCCGCAGTTTCGTGTGCGGGTGCACCTTTTTGGTGGGAAAATGCGAAGACCATGCATGCTATCGCCATTGCGGGTAATAGATACTTTATAGTCCGCAGACTTTTTGTTGTAATCATTGAATTTTGTTTTAAAATGTTTTAAAGAGTGTATTAGAATTTTAACCGGCCGGTATTCTACTGTCTGCCCACGTATTTATTTTAATACCCCCGGCAGGAGTTAATAAATGTGCCTACTATTTTCTTCAGGTGTTCGGCTTCGCCTGTTTTTCGCGGGGCATTTCATTTGCCTGATACTTGTACAAAGTTGCTATGCAAAAGCACCGTAAACAATACGTTGAATTGCTGGAAAAAGCCCAAATTTTGCAATTCGCCGTATCATTGGCGGGTATGTTCCCGCCAACGGGAGGGCCTGAACCGGAAAGTTTTGTAAAACTGTTCGCTAAAATGATAGATACTGCCGTAAACAAGCCGGTTAGCTATATCTGTTACCGTGGTTTTTTCACTGGCCAGCAACAGCAGGGCCAGCCGGTGGCGCAGGCTGTTCAAAAAACTTCGAATATTATTGGATTGCGGCATACATTATAAATGAATACTGCGAAGGAATGTTGCTGCCAGCCGCCTGTTGATTGAGAACCGTTTCTGTAATTGCTGAAGGAGCCAGGGAACCGGCCTGTTTATATGTTCGGCTATAAAAACCATCATCCTTGCGGGGATATCCTGCTCGCTGGCTTCACGGGCCTGCAGTTGTTTAGGAATTTGCAGCAGCAATTGGGAGGCCATAAAAGGCAGGGCATAAGGGCCGGATTGTTCGGGTAATTCCATGAGTTGTTGCAAAAGCGCGGCCACTGGTGTATCAACCGGCAATCGCAGTACGCGGGTCTTCCCGGCAGCAGCCATATATTTTTGCAGAGGCGCTAACGCTGGCTGCGCCGCCTGCAATTGAAGCAGCAATTCATCTGCAATAATATACAGCAGCGTGCAAGTGCCCGGGGTTATGAGCAGCCGGTGTTGGCCCTCTGTTATGGGTTGAAGCGTATAAGTGGCAGCAAACAAAGGCACCGGGCCATACCCTTGCAGGTGTAAAAACTGATACCCTTCTAAAGCGTAGAGCAGGATGGTGCAGTCATGCCGGCAATGCACGCTTAATAAACTGTTTTCCTGTACCTGTATTTCGACAAGAACGGTTTCAGGGTTTTTAGTGTTACCGGTTTGCCGCAGGATGAAATTTTTAAATCCGGCACCCCAGGTGATATGCATTGCATGTGCAAACCGTAGCGCCCGCCGCCGGCCGTCAGGCAATGCAGCCACTGCCCGGTACTTATTGCCGTACGAGCCTGGTATCATCCATTGCAGGGTGTCTACAGTGTCGATCATGTTTTAATTTCCCGCCCGGACGAATAATGCCTCTATGCATCGGGAATATACAGGTGGTGCTGTATGGCAAATACCACCAGCATGGCATCGTTCAGGCGGTTGGTTTTTTTACGAAGGTTTGCCTTATACTTATTTACGGTATTTTCAGTTAAGCTCAGTTTCCAGGCGATTTGTTTAGCGCCCAGCCCTTCACAAACGCCCAATAAAACCTCCTTCTCTTTCCCGGTAAAAAACCCGGGGCCAATGGGTTCGGGCGAAGGCCGGTAAATGCCCTGCCTGAACAACTTAACCAGTTTGCCCATTGTTCTGCTGCAAAAAAAATTACCGTCATTCATCACCGTGCGCACGGCTTTTATCATTGTTTGGCTGTCTGCATTTTTTAAAAGATAACCATCGGCGCCTGCCTGCATCATTTCAATAAAAAGCTGCTCATCGGTGTATTGCGTAAAGCCGATCACTTTAATGTTTTCATTAAACTCTTTAACCAGCCCGGTGGCCCTGATCCCATCCATGGCCTTCATGTAAATATCCATGATCACTGCATGCGGGGTTTGTTCCTGCAGCAGGTGGAGGAGTTCGAAGCCGTTGCGGGCAGTGCCCGCGATGTAAATATCAGGGGCATCTTCCAGGGCTAACTGTACAGCTTCGAGGCAATGTGGCTGGTCATCGGCAATGAACACCTGTATGGCATTCTCATATTTCATGGTGAAATGGTTTTAAGGGAATATGAAACTGAAATTCTTTTTCCTGCTGCCGGTGTGTTTCACGAAATCCGCCCAGCAGATCCACCCGCTGCTGCAGGCTTTGAAGGCCGATACCACCGGCCTGCTCCGGATAAGCGGTTTTTGCACCATTGTCTTTGTAATGGAAAAACAAAAAGCCCCGCCACTGCCATATTTTTAATGTGATGCCGGTTGCCCCTGCGTGTTTGATTGTATTTTGGAGTAGTTCCAGAACGATCAGGTACAACCCGGTAGTCACCTGGTGGGGCAGCGGATTCTTCACTTTATAGTAAAAGCGGTAATCCAGTTGTTGCAGGCTGCGGTACTGTTCCAGCACCGTTCGCACGGAGGGTTCCAGCCCCTGTTCGATGGTATGCCGGTTGTCGATATTTTTAATAATTTCTCCCACGCGGTCAATAAGGATGCTCAGGTTTTGTTTGGCAGGGGCCAGGAACTCTGCCACGGGATTACAATAGCGGTTGCAGCACACATCCACCTGCATAAAAATACGTGTAACCAGGGGGCCGAGTTCATCATGCAGGTCGCGGGCAATCCTGTCTCGTTCCTTTTCAAGCGCTTCCAGTTTTGCCCGGGCCGCTTTATTGCGGATATAAAAGGCTTTTTTCTGGAACCTTGTGATGATGATCAGAAACCCTGCGAAGAGCAGCAGCAGAATGATGGCTGCGATAGCAGCGGCAATCAGGAAGGGGTCTTTGGCGGTATCCATATCACAGCAATTAAATGGATCGTAATAACCACGATGTTGATAATTGAAAAAACGGGCTGGAGAAAGGCAAGAGCCGGCGTTTGCATCCAGCGGCCCCAGGCAATGAGCAGTTCAATGACCGCATCAAAAACAAACAGGATCAACCACCCCGAGCTGATAAGCACTACTGCATCTTTATGAATGCCAAAACTGAGATCGGGAATGCGGCGGTACAGCAGGTAAAAGCAGCAACCGGCGATGCAGGCATCTTTAGCCAGCAGCCAAATGGTAAGTACCATGCTCTCGCCGCTTTGGTGACGGGTTAGAATCCATAAAATGCACAACAACAGGGCAATTATTTGCAGCAGCCTGGCAAAGCGTGATAAGAATGTCCAGGTGTAAAGCTGCCAGAGGATCAGCAATGCGCTTACCAAAGCATATATATGATACCAGTGTGTATTAATGCCCCAATGCCTGATCGATAAAAAACTGACCAGTTCGGCAATAAAATTTGCCGTGAGCAGCAGGATAAACGGGTAAAAAGCAGGCCGGATATGAGGCAGCCGCCACCAGCCCGCTATCGCAGGCAACAGGCTGGCAAACCCGCTTATAACCGTTAATGCATAAGCAATACCCAAGGTTGTGTGTTTTAAGGCTTAACAGGCTGGCTTTCTTTTTAATTAGTCATCATTGAGAGAGCCATCACCGGGGCAGGTAGGCGGGCAGCGAATGGATAGTTCCGCCAGGTAATCATCCTCTGTTTCCTGTAAAGTATTTTGATGAGGTGGCAGGATGTCATTGTTCTTTTCATCAGAGCCTACCAGAATGGCGTGTACTTTCAGCAACTCGTCCATTCCGTAATAGATTCTAAGCCCGCTACAGCCTGAACGGGCGAGTATGGCATCAACAGCTGACCGTTCAAAGGTTTCGCTTAAAGGTAAAATGTCCAGGTTTTGGTACCGGGCAGCCAGGATGTTTTCCCGGTTGGCGCGAAAGCGGCTTGTCATGGCTGCAGCTTCGTTTAAAGAAATTTGATGGGGTGTCATGGCATTTTTATTTTATTGAAGTACAAATTTAATAATATGCATCAAAACATTTATATACAAGATGTTGTATATAAATGATGTGAATTTTGTTGCTAATTTTGACCTCTTGTGCCGCAAAAAAGCCTTCGTGAACACTGTTATGTAACAATCAGTTTGTGATGTAAGCAGATACCTTTACTAAACTTCTAAACCTTGTTTTGCAATATGGCCCTTTCGCTCAAATCCTGTTGTAGCAAGCCTCCCAGGTAAACCTAAGTCATTCGGTATTTTTTTTCAGAACTCTTTTAGGGAAAAAAAGTGTGTTGCCCTTATGAATTAAAAAACCGAAGTGAATGATCATGAAAGCCGGCCTGCTTTGTAACATTTTTTTTGTAACAAAATAAAAATGTTACAAATTTTTTGTTACAGATCTGTGAGAATCTAAAACGTTAAATGATACACCATGAGACAAATGAGAAAAGACCTTAGCCTCAGCCAGCAGGAACTGGCGCTGATGCTGAATGTATCAAGGAGTGCCATTGCCCTTTATGAAAAAGGCCTGCGGCCGCTGCCTGCAAAAGCAGGGAAAATATGGGCTGAAATGATATTGTTATGGCAGCGGCAGCAGCGCCTTACAGAACCTCCGCGGCATCTTGAAAGAAATTTGCTGATTGCGCAGCAACAACAAAGTTTATCGCTTTTAAACCTGCACCTGCAAAGGGCTGCGGCCCGTTCCATCAGTATCACGCAACAGCTGACGGGCATGGAACAGCAGTACCGGTGCCAGGCAAGAAAACTTCATTTTATTAAGGGCGTGATGCAGGAGGCAAAACAGGGCAGCCGTGAAATGGAATTACTGCAAAACCGGGAGCAACAGGCGCTGTTAACGCTGGCCGGTTGCTGCCCGCAGCGCAGGCAACTGCTGGCTTTTAAGCTGCAGGTTTTGCGCTCGC
>JAPUDO010000104.1 GCA_027493055.1 Niabella sp.
TGCCGCCACTATTAGATTGACAACTAAATAATTGCGCAATCCCAATTCCATTTCCTTACTGTTCTCCGAAGGTTCGGGCCATATCCATTCATATACCACATTTTCCAGATACAATAACAGGAACATACAAATAGTTACCACGCAGGTAGTAAGAAGAAAATGAGCCAGAACATTATTCCTGAAGATTAACTTCCTGTTAGCCCAACCCGACATCAAGGCGATAATCCAAAACAAAATGGCATACATTATAATGCCGCCCATAATCGTCGCCAAAATCTCCGACCATTGGGCTTGGGTATAAAAATCCCACCAGCTGCTTTGCGGGTTCAGCAGGTATTGAATGAAGTTTGCCAACGCCAGCGAAACCAATACGCCGCTCCAATGGAAAAAGCCTTTCCATCGCTGGTTTACCCGAGCTGTATCGATTATTCTCATTTAATTTCCGCCTAAGGCTTTGTATAAAGCAATGTACGCATTTATTTTTTTCTGATCGATGAGTGTTTGCGCCAATTCGGCCTGCAAATAGCTTTGCTGCACCGTCAGCACTTCAAGGTAATTGGCTTCGCCGTATTTGTACAAAATCTGCGCATCGGCAATCGCTTTGTTCATTGCCGTTTTCCGGTTGTTGACTTCCGTCATTTGTTCTTTGATATGCGTAATGTTAGTCAGCAAGGTGCTGACTTCTTCCACACCCATCAACACCGATTTCCTGAAGTCGTGCACGACCGCTTCTCTTTGATGCAAAGCCTGTTCGTAGGCAGACCTGATACTCCGTTTATTGAAAATGGGCTGCGTTAATCCTGCTGCTGCATTTCCGAATAACGATGCCGGAATAGAGAACCAATTGCTCGCTTTGATGGCGTTGAGGCCGCCCTGCCCGGTGATTTTCAGTGTAGGATAAAATTCCGTTTTGGCAATGCCCACCCTTGCATTGGCTGCCTGCAATTCAAATTCTTTTTGTTTAATATCCGGACGATTGGCGAGCAAATCCACCGGAACCCCCGCCTCCAATTCGGTTGAAAATGATTTGTCTTGCAGCGACTGCGTACGTTTTACCGCACCGGGATAAGTTCCCGCCAGGGTTTGCAAGGCATTTTCCTGCGCTTTAATGCTGGCTTTGATTTCGGGGATTAATGCCCTGGTTTCTGCCAGCTGCGCTTCCGATTGTTTAATGGCTAAAGAAGTAGCGTCTCCTACAGCATACTGTGTTTTCAGCATTTTCAGTGTTTCCTGCATACTCTTTTCCACGGTTTGTGTAATGCGTAATTGTTCATCCAGGCTAAGTAAATCGTAGTAGGCATGTGCCGTTTGCGCAATCAGTTGTACACGTAATGCCCTGCGGTTTTCGGCAAGGCCGAAGTAACCGGACAACGCTTCTTCCCGTTGCCTTTTCAGCTTGCCCCAAAAATCAATATCCCAGGAAACAGATGGTGCAAAATTGTATTCCTGAAATATAAGCCCGCCGGCAAAAGAACCCATCATACTGTTTTTAGAAAGCCTTTGCACTCCGGCATTGACCTGCAGGTTAATATCCGGCAGATAATTCAGTTTTACGCTTTTCAGCATTGCTTCGGCAGCCAGCATTTGTTCGGAAGCCATAAGCAAATCGGAATTGCGCTCCATTACTTTATCCAGTAATTCTTTTAAAGCGGAGTCGTTAAAATATTGCTGGTAGGATGGAATTTCCTGCACCTTTTTCTCTGTTTTTACCGAGAGATCATCAAAGGTTCCGGGAAGGTTGAGTTCCGGTCTGAAATAGTCCCTGGTAACTTTGCAGGACTGTACTAAAACAAGCAACAGCAATCCGGTACCAATATTTTTTATGAATTGTTTTTTCATTGCATGTTAATTTTTATTCGCTGAAACTTTCTCCTGCAAACGCTGAAAAATCATATACAACACGGGAATGATCAGCAAGCCTAATAACACGCCGCTCAACATTCCGCCTGCGGCGCTGATGCTGATGGACTTATTTCCAATCGCTGTTCCGCCTTTGGCAAACATCAGCGGGATTAATCCTGCCACGAACGCAAAAGAGGTCATTAAAATCGGGCGCAGGCGCATTCTGGCTCCGGCAATACCCGCCTCGAAAATCGTCAATCCGGCTTTGCGTTGCTGTATTGCAAACTCCACAATCAGGATGGCATTTTTGGCTAGCAAGCCTACCAGCATAATCAATGCAATCTGCACATAAATATTGTTATCCAGCCCGGCAAACCCGGTAGCGATGAATACACCCAGGATACCCGTTGGTAAAGACAACATCACCGCCAATGGCAGCAAATAGCTTTCGTATTGAGCAGCCAAAAGAAAGTACACGAATAAGATGCTTAGTCCGAAAATGAAAATCATCTGCGAGCCTGATTTCCGTTCCTGCAGGCTCAACCCGTTGTATTCATAGCTGTAACCTTTGGGCAATTCTTTTTGCAGCACTTCGTCAATCACGCCCATCACTTTGCCGGTGCTGGCTCCGTTGCCGGCATTCACATTCACGCTGATGCTGTTGTACAGATTGTAACGACTGATGCCTTGCGGTCCGAACACTTTTTTGAGCTTTACCAGGGTGGAAATCGGAACCATTTGATTCAGATTGTTACGAATCATAATATTATCCAGCGAGGCTTCATCTTTCCGGAATTCGGCTTCGGAACGGACATTCACCCGGTACAGCCTGCCGAACCGCACAAAGTCTGTAGTCTGCGAGCCGGTCAGATACAATTGCAGGGCATCCATTACTTCTTTTGGTGTTAAGCCCAATTGTTGTGCCTTGTCTTCATTCAGCACCACTTCATACTGCGGGTAATCGCTTCGGAAGGTGGTAAAGGCCATCCCGATTTCGGGGCGTTTGCTCAAGGCATCAATCACCTTTCTACTTACCGCTTCAAAGTCGCTGATGTTACCGGAAGTCCGGTCCTGCAATACAAATTCCACCCCTCCCGCATTACCAAAACCTTCCACTGCCGGGTTACGGAAAATCAGGAATTCGCCACGGATCCTGCCTTTCATTTCATTTTCAATTTTGTGCATCACGGCATTGATGTCGGAAACCGCACCACGGTCTTTGGGGTTTTTCAGCGTAATGAAGCCCATTGCCGCATTGGGCGAAGCGCCCGAACTGAAAAGACTGAAGCCCGAAACGGTACTGATGCTCTTTACTTCCGGCATTGCCTTCACCAATTCTGTAGCTTTTTCCATTTCCCTGGTGATAAACTGGAGGTTGGCGCCCGCCTGCAGGTTGACCACGAAGGTCAGGTTGTTGTCGTCTTCTTCGGGTACAAACCCTTTTTGCGCATTATTCATCAGCAGGAAAGCCGCTAATGAAATCAGCAGCAAAGCACCGATGGCAATGATTTTTCTTTTGGCCAGGAACTTTACCGCACCGGTATATTTTGTAGTTAATCTTTCAAAACTCGCATTAAAAGCATCGGCAAACCGTTGGGTAAATTTCCGCTTTTCGCCGCCTTCGCCGTGATGATGATTTTTTAATAATAAAGCACACAAAGCAGGACTTAACGTCAATGCATTGACGGCTGAAATAAGGATGGCAATGGCTAAGGTATAGGAAAATTGCTTGTAGAAAATACCGGCCGGGCCTTCCATAAAGCCTACGGGCAAAAACACGGCCGACATTACGAGCGTAATGGAAATAATCGCTCCGCTGATCTCGCTCATCGTTGAAACGGTTGCGGTTCGGGCATTTTCCCCGGTATGCTGCATTTTGGCGTGAACGGCTTCCACCACTACAATGGCATCATCTACCACAATGCCAATCGCGAGTACCAAAGCGAATAAGGTCAATACGTTGACCGAAAAGCCAATGAGATAGATAAAGAAGAAGGTTCCGATAATGGAAACGGGTACTGCTATTGCCGGGATGATGGTGGAGCGGAAATCCTGGAGAAAAACCAATACCACGATAAATACCAAAACGAAGGCTTCGATCAGGGTGGATTTCATCTGCGAAACGGAAGTATCCAAACGGTCTTTCATATTCTGGATGATCTCGAATTTGATACCATCGGGAACACTTTTCTGGAAGCTGGCCAACGATTTATTGACTTCAATCGCAATGTCATTGGCATTGGAACCACTTGCCTGGAGTACCGCAAATACTACGGAAGGCCTTCCGTCGGTATAAGTATCGCTCGAATAATTGGACAACCCGAATTCCAGCCGGGCAACATCGCCCAACCGCAAAATAGAACCATCGGTTTTGGAACGAAGGATGATCTTTTCAAATTCTTCGGGCTTGTTCAGCTTACCTTTGTAACGCAGCACATATTGAAGCGAGGCATCGGTTTCTTCACCCAGGCTGCCGGGAGAAGCTTCAAAACTGTACTGCTGGATGGCGGTTTCCACGTCGGCAGGCACCAGGCCATAAGAGGATAGTTTGGTGGGGTTAATCCATACCCGCACCGAATATTCCTTGGAACCGAACAAGCTCACATTGCCCACGCCGGGAATACGTTTCAGCTCGGGAACAAGGTTGATGTTGGCATAGTTTTGCAGGAAAGCTTCATCATATTTTTCCGGCATTTCGCTGTTGATATTCACAATCATCAAATAGCTGGTCTGCTGCTTGGTTGTGGTCAGTCCAAGACGGATGACTTCCTGCGGAAGTTGCGCATTGACCTGTGCCACCCGGTTTTGCACATTCACCGCTGCCTGGTCGGGATTGACCCCCTGCTTGAAAATTATAGTAATCGAAAAGCTGCCATCGTTGGAAGCGCCCGAAGTCATATACTGCATATTCTCCACGCCGTTGATGGCCTGTTCCAAAGGTGTAACCACCGAACGGATAACACTTTCTGCATTAGCTCCGGGATAGGTTCCCGATACAAAAACCGTAGGTGGTGCAATCTCGGGGAACTGCGTCATCGGAATTCGTAATAATCCCAAAATCCCCAGCATCACCAGTATAATGGAGATGACCGTAGCGAGTACGGGTCTTTGTATAATTGTCTTTAGCATTTTCCAGTGAATTTTTATTGATCGGATTTGGGCTTGATGATACTGTTTTCGGGAATGCTTGCGAGTTCATTCGCAACAATCCGGTCGCCGGGTCTGAAGCCTGATTTCACGATATAAAAATCGCCCGATTTGGTATAGTTCTTTAAAGCGACACGTTCCATTTTACCGGCGCTGTCGAGCAATCCTACAAACAATTTATCCTGCACTTCGTAAGTTGCCGGCAGCGGAATTTTGAAGACATTGCTTTCGGAAGTTTTTAGCACAATTCTGCCTGTGTTTCCGGTTCTTAGCAAACTTTCCGGGTTAGGAAAAGAGGCACGCAGCATCACCGAGCCGGTAGTGGCATCGAATTGCCCGTCCATCATATCAATTTTTCCCACGTGGTTGTAAGGATTTCCATCTGCCAGTAACAGGGTTATATCCCGGAAACTTTTCAGTTTTTCCAATAAGCTGGCTCCCGGGCGGGAAGCATTTATTTTCAGTATTTCATTTTCAGGAAGTGAGAAGTAGGCGTAAATTTCACTTACCTGCGACAAAGTGGTTAAGGGCTGCGCATCAGTCGGACCCACCAAAGCGCCCAAACGATTGGGAATACGACCAATGTAACCGCTGACCGGAGCCTTCACCTCTGAAAATCCCAGGTTAACGTCAGCAGAAGCGACTAAAGTTTGCTGTTGTTTTACAGCGGCTAAAGCATTGTCATAATTGGTTTTGGCTTTCTGGTATTGAAAATCGGCCACTACTTTATTTTCAGTCAGTACTTTGTATTTATCGAGTTCCAATTGTGCCGCGGCCAATTGTGATTTTGCCATTGCCAGTGAAGCTAAAGCAGTATTTTTCTGCTCCCGGTACACGCTGGCATTAATGCGGAACAAAGGTTGCCCGGCTTTCACAAAAGCGCCCTCATCCACATAGATCTTATCAATATAACCGCTGATCTGCGGACGAAGCTGGATATTGTCTTTTCCCTGCAAGCTTGCCGGGAAGGTCTGATCCAGTATGGCTTCAGTTGATTGCAGCGTAATGACTTCGGCCTGAACGGCTTCGTTTTGATGTTGTTCGTTCTTTTCAGAATTTCCACAACTTTGAAGAGCGTATGCAAACACCAGTAATAAACCGGCAATAATGATATTTTGGTTGATGAAACGCTTCATTAATTCTTATATTTTAAATATTTCCAACGGTAAAATTAGAAAGCGTTTAATCCTGTATTTTGTAATAATGACTGAAGCGAAGAAATAGGGAAGTGAAGTGAGGAAAATGAAAGGTTGGGCTTTATTGAGTTTTTATAAGGAATGAAATCATGCACCCATCCTTAGCATCCATTATTACTCTAATATTTGTATTACTGAGTTATTCAAACCCCAGGCAATTTAAAAAGCAAGTTTGATAATAGCGGCTTAAAAATATGGCAATTACAGCATGCATGTAAATGAAGCCGGAGAGCTTGCAAAAGTATTTATCAGCAAAGGGAATACGGTATTTGTTCTAAAATACCGGTTACAGGTATCGGACACTATTTATTGCCAATGAGTTTATTGTCAAAATTTTCTCTGTCATTTTTCTAAAAAGTATGTCATTGTTTGATTGCTTTGCTTAGTTACTCCGCTAATCCGATAATAAGCTCTTTAGTTCCTGAATGTAGCAAAGCCGATAAATATTATCCTAATTAACCGCTTCTATAACGACTTTTGTGCCATACTTCTCCTGTCTGGGCAACAACTCCCAGTTAAATTTTTGAACTTCTCAAAAAATGAGAAGACTATGAAATTTATAATAGATCAGTAACATTAGCTATAAAATGTATAGCAAACCGTATGGAAAATATAAAAAAAGCAGCTACGATATTGTAACTGCTTGATTACGACGTGTCCCCGCGGAGACTCGAACTCTGGGCCCGCTGATTAAGAGTCATTTTTTTTATCTTTTAGTTAATTTCAGATAGTTTCATTTAATTAAGTTATTGATTATTAAATATTTACAAACAGATATTTTCACTTTCAAAAATAAGTTGTTCTCAATAATTCATAACTTTATAATCGCATTTTTACGAACAAACTTATGAAGGAATTTTTAAACACTAAACTTATGAAAGAAGAGATTTCAGTAAACTTTGTACTAGAAGGGTCAAAGCCCAAAAAAAGACGAAACTTGTCCGATCAAATTGAACTTATACAACTCTAAACTTGGACAGAAAAGGTTTGGCACAAGTCTTTCAGTCAGTAAAGAGGATTGGGTAAAGTTAAATTCACCAAAATTACGAGACCCTGAATTGAAAACTCTAAAAAGCAAATTGGAAGTCATAAAAGACCAGTATGAATCCAGCCTCTTTACCGAGCCATTTTTCTTACTAAAAAAACCTGAAATATATTTATCTTATTTCACAGAAGTATGCATTACCTAGTTATCCTTTCTGATAAAGTTTATTGCAAGATTCGGGAGATAACAAAATGTGTATTCACATTTTTAAGCGTTTGATGCAAATTGACAGTTTTTAATTTCTTTATGATATTGTACAGATGTGTTTCTACTGTGCGCTTGCTCAAAAAGAGTTTTCTTGAAATTTCTTTTGAACTAAATTTCCCAATTATTAAATGAAAAATCTCTTTTTCCCTTTTGGTAATATGTAATTGCTTTTCGAGAGCAGCAAGAACCGTAGCCCTTTCATCCTCATCTACAGGCAGAACATCGTTGTGATACTCATTTCCTTCAATAGCAGCGGCAATAGCCAGGCTCAACTCCTTGGAACCAACATTTTGACGAACATTTTCTTCTTGCCTCTGTTTCTTGCTTTCTGTCATTTTTTAATTGGTCCACTTCTCCGGTCAGCTGCTCGATCTTTTTATTCTGCTCTATAATATATAAAGTCAGCTCTTCGATCTTTTTTAGTAATAAAGCCTGGTTTGTTCCTACTGCTATACCCTTCTCTGTCACTTCAGTAGCTGAAGGCACTTCCGGCAGATGGCCTTTCGTTTTTATAAAGTTTTCGACCTGGCTTAATGGCATTAATTTATAAGAAGTGTGGAAAACATAATCCGGCCAACCTGCCGACTGCACCTTTACTTTCAGCTCTTCGGCTATTATTTTACCTCCTACTGCAAGTTTATAACCAGATGGTAGGTTTGTTGTAGCAATACTCACAGCCCCGTTAGCATTTTCCACAAGAACTTTTTGCCAAGACTCCCATCCGGTTGGGGGATTTAA
Source organism: Niabella sp. (assembly GCA_027493055.1). Lineage (GTDB taxonomy): Bacteria > Bacteroidota > Bacteroidia > Chitinophagales > Chitinophagaceae > Niabella. The sequence continues at coordinate 8,176 of JAPUDO010000104.1, forward strand.
TACATTGCCTTGCGACCCCACTCGGTAAAATATACCTCCATCGTTGAAAAAAAGTTGGTGGGCCTTGTTTCCACTTGCATCATACCAGGGTGCTATAGTTACCAGGCCTCCATAAACGCTGGCACCGGGTGCACCTATTGATGAGGTTTGCTTGAAGTCGCCATATATACCATGTGCATACGCGTTTGGTAACTCGTTTGTGTTTCTGGTATCAAGTATATTTAATTTCGAAGCATTTTGCGCATACATGTTAAAACCAGTGAAAACAAAAGATAAAATCAAAAACCTAATCTTCATTTTTATCAAATTTATTGTTAACAATTTCCTTTAAAGACTGAATTTCTTTTTCCATTTCAATTAAGTACAAAGTCAGCCCTTCGATCTTTTTTAGTAACAAAGCCAGGTTTGCTCCTACTTCTATACCCTTCTCTGCCACTTCAGTAGCCGAAGGCACTTCCGGCAGATGACCTTTCGTTTTTATAAAGTTTTCGACCTGGCTTAATGGTTTTAGCCTATACGAAAATTTAAAAACATAATCCGGCCAGTTGGCAGTTTCAACCTTTATCCGGTGCCTAAACCCACCTTAATGGGCTTTATATATATATGGAAGACACAAGATTTAGGAATATTTCAATTTTCATTTTAAAGTAATTTGAACAATATTTAAGAGTTAATTTTTGTAATGCAACAGATTGGATATCTAACTAAAGTAACTCATAATTTTTATCAAAGCTATCAACTCAAATACATAAAAAAAATACGTATTGATACGTATTTTTTAAAGACTCTTATAGAACAATGCTGATATAAACAATCAATTTGTCACTGTCTGAAAACAGGGTAATATAACGCCGTAGACCTTTGATAGAAGGAAGGAGCTTAAAACTATATAATAAATATACACAGGCCGCATACCCACATTGCATAGCTACAGGCCGGCGCAAGAGGGGACCCAACAGCGCCATCACACAAAAAATCCTCGACATCCAAAAACTGAATGACGAGGATAAAAATGCTATTATTACAACTATTGATGCACTACTAAAAGATGCTAAAGATAGAATGGCTTATGCGCAGTAGTAACTCTATCATAAAGGCCTTACAGAATTTTGCGTAGATTTCAAAAAAAGCATTATTATAAGTAATATAATTAAAATAACATTTAAGACTACCAGATAAAATGCATATTTATAATCGACACTGTTTCATAAAGTATTAGATAGTTTCTCAGATATAGCTTTTCCAGTAGTTCTTTTTGCTGTTCGGGTTCAAGTGGTGCTTTCATCAATAACCAGGCGTTTTTTTCCTAGTATTACTTTTTGAAGATTTGCTCAAAAAAATCTAATGTCTGATTCCAACTAACAATGATGGTTACCAAACTGGCAATGAAAGCAGCAAATGAAGCTATCCCCGATATTGTTTTGTAACCTTTACTCTCTTCCACAATCTTAGCTTTATTATCACTAAAAACGCCGAACCATTGAAGGATAGACAACGGGAGATTTAATAACGTTTTTAACCCGACACCTAACCAAATAAAAGGATTCCGAAGTTTAGATCGTTGAACTTCCCGGCAGTCGATAATATGCCTCAAGTAACGGATAAGACAATTTTCAACCGCACTACACTCTGCTTCATGAATGCTACCATTACTAACCTTAATAAGGCAATTTGTCTAAGTAGCGATTTTGCGGCTTTTTCACTAATAACTTGATTTTCTGTTAGACTATCATTTGATATACCAATTATATCTCTAATCTCACTGTCAATATTTGAAAATTTATTATTACAATCAAAACAAGCAGGTACTGTTAATAAATTTTGTTTAACTTCTGCAGGTTGTCCTGCATATAAGTTTTTTGCAGGTATATGTTCAGCGGTTTTATTTTCATTAGTCAACTCTATTCCACAGTTATAACAAATCATGTTTTAACCCTTAATAAATTAAAAAAAATGAGATCAACGAATATATGATTTTCGCATAAACTAAATCTAATCATCTTTGCTACGAATCATTCTTAAGCAGTTGCCTCCAGAAACTTTTTGCCCGTTCATAATCATTCTCCACTTTATAACTTCTGTCATCCCTTTATCAATAACATAGCCTTCATACCCCGATAGCTTTAAAAGTAAAATGGAACTTAGCATTATTAATCTGTTTGCCATAATACTTAATAGTTCGTCATCCCTTAGCCAAGATTCAGAATTATTTTTTGGTAGGCTTCCATGTAAAAATGAATTCCTGCTATTAATGCACTCTATTTCTTCTTCGTCTAATGTTATATGCAAATAGCTAAAAGCTCCAAGAAGTTTCTTTGCATTGGGATTGTCATTAATTTTATTAATCCTGTTTTCAAAAATTTGAAGTTGTTCTTCATTTAAAGAACTATAAGTTTTCAGTATTCTTTTTAAGTCATTTCGTAATTTTCTAATTACTGACTTATCATCTACAACAAACTTTCTAATTTCAATATCTATTTTTTTTGCTATTGTTTCTAATGATACTGCTCCTAACGCAGCTTTCGGGCAATCATTCAACAGTCCAGCTTCAATGAGCAGTTGTGCAGAACGTAAGTATTCAGTGTCCTTATACAAAAGATTTACCAAGTTGTTAAAATGTTTGCTGGATAAATATATTTCTGAATCCTTAATATCTTTATAGTTTCCCCCATCAACTATTGGACTATTAGTATGGATCAGTTTCTGATTATTTTCATAGATATAAGATATTTTTGCTTTTCCATCAACTTCTTTAGTCGTAAAATAGTATATAGAATCTTTCATATAATATCCTGTAACAAACCCATGCGCGGTAATTAAGGCGTCTACGATTGCTTTAAATTTTTCAAAGTCTATATTTTTTTTTGGAGTAATCACAAAGTAACTATCTTCAGTACTTAGCATTTCATAATAAAAAATCAAATCTATGCCGTCAATGTTAAGTGCAATCGCATTATAAGACCCCTTATCTTTTGAGCCTGTAGTCAAGTCAAACTGTATGCCTGACCCCCAAGGTTTAAATTTTCTCTCATCAAATTTGATATATGCTCCTTGCTTTGAATTCATCCACAAAAAATCATCATTGTCTCCTCTAAATCCTTTTATTTCAATTTGAAATTTATTTGACGAAATACCTTTCTTGCCACTAATAACATGATAATTATAGATAAAAAATAAAACTCCTGTGGCGTTTAAAGCGAAGGGCCTTTCAAAGAAGTAGTCTAAATCTATTACGCTTTTTGAATCACCTTCTTCTAACGTAAAGGTTAAGATAAAATTTCTATTATCATCAATTCTAAAACTGCAATCTGCCGTTTGTGCTGATTCCGTAGTAGTGAGTTGATAGGTAAGGTCTCCTTTTTCAATTATGTCAATAAAATTTTTGACTGCTTTATCTCGTTCAAACATCCCTTTGTCATTTTTTATTCAATAACCAAAGTTGCAACTTTTTATGAATGAAATGTACTCAGTAAAAACCTTTTCGTTAAATCAAGCAGGCTCCCGATTTTAAGTTAAATATATAGTTGTCAAATACAATGGCTGAATATAATTTTGATTATTGGTGTTTAACCCTGGTTTTAACCATCCCCGCCAAGCAAAAAGGAAAGCCGGGAATCCCCACTATGTTTAAATTTTATACGTTTTTATGTTAAGTATGTTGAAAAAGCCTGTTTTTGGATAAAAGGAAGTTAAAGACGCAATCACTTAAAATGTATGGCAAAATGTATGGCAAATATAAAAGAAAAAGCAGCTACGAAGTCGTAACTGCTTAATTTTCACGTGTCCCCGCAGAGACTCGAACTCTGGGCCCGCTGATTAAGAGTCAGCTGCTCTACCAACTGAGCTACGGAGACGTATAAATGAGCTTTACATTGCTGCTACAGCCGCAATGTAAGTTTTTTTATGCTTCCAGGCATTGTAACTCAAAAAAATCTTTTCTCATTGCTGTAAAACACTTGTTATTGTGCAGTTGTATCTGTAACAACAAAGTCAATCTTTTCTTTTGTCTCACCGCAGTGAAGCATGGTTGCGCCATATTTTGGATCTTTGTTACCAAGATAGGGATTAATAACTTCTTCTTTAGCGCTTAACCAGTTACCAATGCTTCCTTCACCAAAAGCCATCGGGCATTCCTGCCAGTAAATAACAGAATGATCGTATTTTACAGTAAGCAGCAACATACGCAGGTTTTCCGACAGGTCCTGCAAAGCCCTCCGCTTCTCTTCCCAGCCGGAAGACTGAATAATAGCAGCAGTGCTGTTCTTACTATTATCCAGCGGAAATAAAGCGGTTTCATGAATAGCAGGATCTTTTTTCAATTCATCTACCTGGAAATTATCAATAGCAGTTTGAAGCTCCCGGGCCTTTTCATTGACAGCAGATGAATCCCAGTTCACAAAAGCGTCTGTCATTGCATAATAGCCGGATAGAACATCCGAAACTGATTTATTGAAAGCTTCGCTGTGAGCGCTTACCGCTAAAGCTTTAGGCTTCTCATTAGCAGGCTCCGCTTTTTTAAAAGCATATTTATACAATAAAAAAGCAGCTGCCAACAATAAAATGATCAAAAATAGTTTTTTCATAACCACGGATTAGTATTACTGACTGCAATTACTAATTTTGCAGACTTATAAAAGATCAAAAATAGTAAAAATATTAGATTATGCTGGCAGGCTTACAAAATGTGACTTTTGAATTTGGTGCAAGAACTATTGTAAAAAACGCAACATGGCATATACAGCCCAATGAAAGGATTGGCCTTATTGGTTATAACGGAACCGGTAAATCTACCCTGCTTAAATTATTAACAGGCGGATATTCCCCTTCTGAGGGCACTGTTGAAAAAGGAAGAGAAACCTCTATCGGCTACCTGCACCAGGACCTGCTGAGCTTTGATACTAACGAATCTATTTTACAGGTAGCTTTAGGCGCCTTTGAAAGAGTTTTGCAATTAGAAAAAGAAATTGAAACATTAGGTAAAGAGCTGGAAAGAACAGGCGATGAAAAAACATTGCATAACTATTCCGACAAATTACATGAGCTGGATACATTAGGAGGGTATAATATTCACCATCAGACAGAAGAAGTATTACAGGGACTGGGCTTTTCCAATGCCGATCTGCAAAGACCTTATAAAGAGTTCAGCGGGGGCTGGCGTATGCGGGTGCTGCTGGCCAAAATGATACTGGCCAAACCCGACCTGCTGCTTTTGGATGAGCCTACCAACCACCTTGATCTGCCTTCTATTGAATGGCTGGAGAAATACCTGCAACATTACCAGGGCGCCGTAGTAATCGTAAGTCACGACAAGTATTTTCTTAATCGCATGGTAACAAAAATTATAGAGCTATATCAGAAAGAACTGCACTTCTACAACGGCAACTATGACTTTTACGAAACCGAGAAAGCCGTACGTATTGAAATGCAGCAAAAAGCTTATGAAAACCAACAAGACTATATCAGGCAAAATGAAAGGCTGGTAGAGCGTTTCCGGGCCAAAGCCAGCAAAGCGGCTATGGCACAAAGCATCATGAAGAAGTTGGATAAGCTGGAACGGATAGAAGATGTAAGCATTGAAAGGCCTAATATAAAAATTAATTTCCGGGTAGATAAAACACCGGGCAGGGTATTGGTGGAATTGTCAGATATATCTAAAGCTTTCGGGGATAATATTATTCTTGAAAATACGAGCGCGGAGATTGAGCGGGGCGATAAAATAGCGCTGATTGGAGCGAACGGAAAAGGTAAATCTACCCTGCTGCGTATTATAGCAGGGGCAGAACCCATTAAAGGAGAAAGGAAATGGGGGCATAATGTAGAAGAAAGCTTTTATGCCCAGCATCAGTTAGAGTCGCTCAACCTGAATAATACCATCATTGACGAAATGAAAGAATGTGGCAGCCAGATGACTGAGTTAGAGCTGAGGAGCCTGTTAGGCTGTTTTTTGTTCAGCGGCGATGATGCAGATAAAAAAATAAAAGTATTGAGCGGAGGGGAAAAAGCAAGAGTAGCTTTGGCCAAAACCATTATCAGCAAAGCTAACTTCTTAATGCTGGATGAGCCTACCAACCACCTGGATATGCACAGTTGCGACCTGCTTATTGATGCATTGAAAAAGTATGAAGGCAGCCTGGTATTAGTGAGCCATGACAGGTATTTTATTTCTAAAACCGCCAATAAGATCTGGGAGATCACAGATCAAAAGATAAAAGAGTTTAAAGGCTCTTATGATGAATGGGTAGCCTGGAATGAGCGCATGGCCAGGCAAAATACCAGTAATAAAAAAGAAGAACCCGGGCCTTCGCCAACTGCACCGGCTCCTAAAGCAGAAGAAAAGAAACCGGAAGCCCCAGCCAAAAACCAGGCTATTAATAAAGAGCATAAAAAGGAGCTGCAAAAACAACAACGCCTGTTTCAGCAAACAGAAGAGGCGCTTAGCAAAAACAAAACACAATTGCAGGAGCTGGAAGCTAAACTTGCTGACCCGGCCATCTATGCAGAGAAGGATAAATTTTTAGCCGTTGAGCAGGAATACAAAAAGGCTTCAGATGAAAATGTTCTGCTTGAAAAAAAATATGAATCCATTTTTTCTTTGCTGATGGAACTGGAAGAAAAAGCGGGTTAAAACTTATATCCCAATCCTATGCCTGCGCTCCACTTTCCATTGGTTGTAGTGGTTTTGGTATTGTAATATAAAGGAACCTGCAAAGCTACATGCTTATAAATTATAGTAATACCGGCCCCTAATCCCGGCATCACTGCTGCATTCTTTTTAGCCCCCGCAGGTACTTCGTCTTCTTTTATACGAAGGCTGGGCAGCATTCCTAAAAGCAAGGTTAATGGCTTACAGGTTAACTTCATAGCAGGCCCGCCAAAATTCACAAAGGCGCCCTTATCCGCATAACCCGTAACAATCATACCCTCCCATAAAGCCGGTTTTATTTTTACCGGGTCATTTTGACTATACACTTTTAGGGCAGTACCCAGGATAAACGCCAGGAAAAAAACACCTTTTAAAAAGTTCATACTATTATTATTTTAGTTGATTGTATAAGCAAATCGGATTGTTACAGGCACACGGGCAGCAAGCAGCAACCATACGGCTATCTGTAGTTAAAAAGTAAAAGAAGAATGAAATAAGCTAAGCTGCTTTTTGCAAACCGGCTACCGGGTTGTCGCTTTGTTTTCCATAAGTATAATAAATAGCCATGCCTGTAAATAATAGCCCACCTATAATATTACCCGCCGTTACAATAAGCTGGTTGTATAACCACCAATCGGCTAGGCTTACCTTTGCTCCAAATAATATACCCGTAGGAATCACAAACATATTCACTACAGCATGTTCATAGCCTAATGCAAAAAATATAAAAATGGGTATTCCTGCTGCCAGTATTTTACCAATGGTTGATTTGGAGGTCATAGCCATTACCACACCCATACAAACCATCCAGTTACAAAGTATTGCCTTTACAAATGCTGAGAGCAAACCGGCAGCGCCATTCTGGGCATAGCCTGTTGTTTTCTTTTCAGCAACGGAGACTATCATCTGCTCAATGGAGCCCGGAGCAGCAACAGGACTCATTGCAGAAGTTGCTACCCAATATAGAACGCCATATAAAACACTGCCTGTTAAATTACCTAAAAACACCCACCACAGGTTTTTCAGCATTGTTGAAGCGCTGATCTTTTTCTCCAGATAGGCCAAAGGCACTAATGCAAAACTGCCGGTCACCAGCTCCAATCCCAATAAAGCTATAATAACAAAGCCCACGGGGAAAACCAAAGCACCGGTAATAGGGATTTTTGTTTGCGTTACAGCCGCATACGCAAGCGTAACCGAAATGGCCAGCAACGCCCCCGACAAACACCCCCTTATCAATAGGTCTTTAACCGGCAATGCTGATTTATTTAATGCGGCCTGCATCATATTACCTGCCACTTCTTTTGGAGATACATAATCCATAATTATACATTTGGGATTGAAGAATTTATTTTAATAAACAGGATGTATTTATACGTTAACGCCTATAAATACTATACCATCTTCTACCTTTACCGGATAAGTCTTTATATCGCATTCGTCACCGCTAAGGCACTCACCCGTAACCAGCGAAAATGTTTTTTTGTGGAATGGGCAGGCCACTTTGGGCTCTTCGTTTTTAGTGCCTAACATCCCCCGGCTTAAAGCCATTTGTTTCTTGTGCGGACATAGATTTTGCGTAGCATACCACTCATTGCGCCTGGTAAAATAGAAAAGTGCAATTTGCTCATCGCCATACTTAACGCACACGCCGCCATTTAACACTACATCTTCTGTACGGCAGGCGGCAAACCATTGTTCCGGACCGGGGATTTTTTGTTGCTCTTCGGGCATCATAACAGTAATAATTAAACATTAATAAATGAGGCAAGAAATCTGTCAGAGGTCAAAAACAGCTGAAAGCGTATAATATAGCTATTCAGGAAACAGTAATCTTATTCCAGTCTGATGCTTTCTTTTGATCACGCATAGGGCTGAACCTTACAGTGGGATCTTTCTCCATTGGGGCATTCACAAAATGAGAAAATTTACTTCTTAACTCAGGAGATTCCACAACGCTTTTCCATTCGCACTGATAGTTATCTACCAATGCCTGCATTGCTCTTTCCAGCTCTTCACCAATACCCAAACTATCATGCACTACTACATTACGCAGATAATCAATACCCCCTTCCATTTTATTCAGCCATGTAGCGGTGCGGGTAAGAGGGTCGGCTGTTTTAATATAGAACATCAGAAAGCGGTCAATATACCTGATGCAGGTTTCCGAATCAATATCAGCAGCCAGCAATAAAGCGTGCTGGGGTTTGGAACCACCATTCCCGCACACATAAAGATTCCAGCCTTTTTCGGTAGCAATGATGCCAAAGTCTTTCGACTGCGCTTCAGCACATTCACGAATACAGCCCGATACGGCAGATTTTAGTTTATGGGGTGCGCGCAATCCACGATAGCGTTCCTCTATTCTTATAGCATAGCTCACACTATCGTGCAAACCAAAACGGCACCAGGTGCTGCCCACGCAGCTTTTAACCGTACGAAGCGCCTTTCCGTAAGCATGGCCGCTTTCAAACCCGGCTGCGATCAGCTCTTCCCAAATAGCGGGCAGGTCGTTTACATGAGCGCCAAACATATCTATACGCTGACCTCCAGTGATCTTGGTGTACAGTCCGTATTTCTTAGCCACCTGTGCTATCACCATTAATTTATCCGGGGTAATTTCTCCACCAGGAATACGCGGCACTACCGAATAAGTTCCTCCCTTCTGTATATTAGCCAAAAAGCGGTCATTGGTATCCTGCGAAGCAGCATTTTCTTTTTTTACAACCAGCTCATTCCATAAACTTGCAATGATGGAGCTAACGGCAGGGCGGCACACTTCACAACCATCTCCTTTACCCAATGTATCCAGCACTTCATCAAAACTGTGCAGGTCTTTCAGTTTCACCAGGTCATACAGTTCCTGCCTTGAATAATCAAAATGCTCGCATAACACGTTCCGTACCATTTTGCCCTGCTGCTTCAGCGTATGCACCATAATGTCTTTCACCATTGGCGCACAACCGCCACAACCTGTTGCAGCTTTTGTGCATTTTTTAATGGCATCTACTGTTTCACAACCCTGCTGCGTAACAGCATTGCAAATATCAAGCTTGGTTACCCCCTCGCAACTACATATAAGTGCGTTATCTGGTAAAGCCACCACACCGGCGCCGGCATCCCCGCCTCCTTCTTTTGGTTTAATGATAAGATCCATCGGATCAGGCGGCAACGCCATTTTATTTTTGCATACCTGCAACAACATATTGTAGGCATCTGCATCGCCTACCAGGATCCCTCCCAGCAACTCTTTACCATCATTGGAGAAATTGATCCTTTTATAAATACCGCGGTGATTATCCCTGAATACTATTGTTTTTGCCTCTTCACCGGCAATGAACGGGTCGCCAAAGCTGGCAACGTCCACACCTATCAGCTTCAGCTTGGTGCTCATATCAAAGCCATGGAACTGTTTTTGCACATCCGCCAACCGGGTTGCCACCACATCGGCCATTTCATAACCGGGAGCCACCAGTCCATAGATCATCGAATTGTGCAATGCACATTCGCCAATAGCAAATACCGAGCTGTCGTTTGTGCACATTTCATCATTCACTACAATGCCGCCTCTTGGCCCCACAGTAAGCCCGCAGGCACGCGCCAGCTCATCGCGCGGTTTAATACCGGCGGATATGATCAACATATCGGTATTTAAAATAGAACCATCAGTAAAAATCATTCCCCTGATGGTTTCATTACCCAAAATGGCAGCTGTATTCTTACCGGTATGGGTAGTAATATTCAGTTCTTTTAATTGCTGCACCAGTATATCTGAGCCCGCCTCATCTATCTGGCGGGGCATCAGCCTTGGAGCAAACTCAATGATATGGGTATCTTTTATACCCAGGTCAAGACAGGCTTTGGCAGCCTCAAGCCCCAACAAGCCTCCACCGATAACCACAGCGGTTTTGGCTGTTGGAGCATGGCGCCATATCATATTCAGATCTTCAATAGTACGGTACACAAAAACACCCTGCTTGTCCACTCCCGGTATAGGCGGCACAAACGCCGAGGAACCGGTAGCAAAAACAAGGTAATCATAATTAAGTGACATGCCTTCAAAAGAACGAACGGTTTTACGTTCCCGGTCCACTTCCAGTACCGGGTCACCCAAACGCAGTTCAATACCGTTTTCCTTATACCATTTTACAGGCTGCAAGGTTAAATCAGCTACTGTCTTTCCGGCAAAATAAGAACTGAGATGAACACGATCGTAAGCAGCGAGGGTTTCTTCTCCAAATACAGTTACATGCAGATCAGGAATGCCCTTAGAGAGCAGTTTTTCGCAGAATTTTTGGCCAACCATGCCATTTCCAATAACAACAACTTTCATAAACCTTATTTTTTAAAGTTTCAGAAAATGGCAGGCAATTTATGAATTATAATAAATTATATATAATATAAAATAGTGTAAACAATCAAAATTTCGGAATAAATTCCTATTTATAAAATAAATAAATAAATTATATAATTACAAATATAACAAATAATCAACAATTTTTCATATTTTTGATCAAATAATATTACATATATTTTTTAATAATATTTAAATATGACAAAATTGATATTAATAGGGGCAGGGCCGGGAGACCCCGAGCTGGTTACTCTAAAAGCCATCAGGAAGCTAAAACAAGCTGATGTGGTTTTATTTGATGCATTAGCTAATGAAGAACTGTTGTCCTACTGTAAAGAAGACTGTATTAAACAATTTGTGGGGAAAAGATATGGCTGTCATGCATTAAGTCAATCAGAAATCAATAACCTGATACTTGAATACAGCAGTAAATACCAATGTGTGGTACGCCTTAAAGGCGGCGATCCATTTATATTTGGCAGGGCCTGGGAAGAGATAACAATTGCCCAAAGCGCCGGCATTGATGTAGAAGTGGTGCCCGGCATTTCCAGCGCCCTGGCTGTACCCGCATCACAAATGATCCCTGTCACGGCAAGAGGAACCAATGAAAGCTTTTGGGTAGTTACCGGCACTACCCAAAGCGGAGATATATCAGGCGATATAAAATTAGCCGCACAATCAACCGCCACGGTAGTTATACTTATGGCAATGAGTAAGCTAGAGAAAATAACAGAACTATTTACTGCATGCGGCAAAGCTGAAACACCTGCAGCAATTATCCAGAACGGAACTTTGCCAACTGAAAAAATAATTACCGGGAAGGTAAAAGATATTTACTTCAGGGCACAATATGCCGGCCTGGAAAATCCGGCTATTATCATTATAGGCAATGTTGTTACCCTGCGGGGGGAATTAGCTGCTGATAATCATGTGAAAAATCTGCTGAAAACCTTAAACAGGTAATATATATCATATATCCCCAGCAAAGATTCTTTTACCTTTATTGTTATGCGCCAGAAAAGAATCATTGATACTACCCGGTCTTTTTTACATACCCACTGCATGAAGGAATGGTGGCCCGCCCTTGAAGCCAATCTCCAGGTGCTTCATTATAAAAAGAACGAAACCATTATTGCTGAAGGCGATACTGTAGCAGGCATTTATTTTATGCTTGATGGCGTAGCCAAAGTGCACAAGATATGGCACGAAGACAAAGAGCTGATCCTGCGTTTTGCACACAACCAGGACATTTTAGGGCACAGAGGTCTTAGCACCACCACCAGCAGCTACCCTATAACGGCAACAGCGCTCACACAGGTTTCCCTATGTTATATCAGCCTTGACTTTTTTGAGGCCACTTTCAAGGTAAATAAAAACTTTGCCTATCATTTTATGATGTTCCTGGCCGATGAGCTGCAGCTGTCAGAAATACGGATGCGTAACCTGGCCCACATGACCGTAAGGGCCCGGCTGGCCAGCGCTTTATTAGCGTTTGAAAGAAAATTTGGACAGGATACAGAAGGCTACATTGCTTTTACCATAAGCCGCCACGACATCGCAGCTTACGTAGGTACCGCCTACGAAACCGTTTACAAGATCATTAACGAGTTTACGGAGCTGGGATACATTAAAACAGAAGCAAAGAACATTGCGCTTCTAAGTCATGAAGCCATTGCCGCTGCCATCTGTTAATATTAAAATAATTTCCAAAATGGTACCTGCTAATACACTTATTGGCACTTAATTCGATTATATTCGTTTTGTAATTTTTTACTAAACACTTAAAAACTAAATGAAATGAAAAGAATCCTGGCCATTGTTGCCATTGTTGCATTCTCATTCGCGCTGCCTTCGTGCAAAGGGAAAAGCGATGCTGAGCTGAAAACCGCTGCAGAAGCAGCCATACAAGCCAACCCAGATCTTAGCGGCGTTATCATTGAGGTTAAAGATGGTGTGGCAACTATCTCCGGAGAAGTGAAAGATCCTGCAGCACAGGCCGCTGCAGAAACTGCTGTAAAAGAAGTAAAAGGTATCAAAAGTATTTCTAATGAAACCACCGTTGCGCCTCCTCCTCCCCCTGTTAACATTACACCCGACGATCCGCTTACAACTGCAGTAAAAGACGCTATTAAAGACCATCCTACTGTTTCGGCTACAGTTACAGATGGCGTGGTTACTTTGACAGGCGAGATCTCTAAAGCTGATCTGAAAACATTAATGCAAAAAGTACAGGCCACCAAACCTAAAAAAGTAGAAAGCGGCGGTCTTACAGTAAAATAACCAATAAATTAAAAGTTTAAAAACATACAACATGGCACTTCAGGAAAAATATCAGGCACTGGTTGATGCAGCAAATGCTGCAGGCGTAGCAAACCTGGCTGTAAGAGAACAGGATGGCGTTTTATATATTGATGGCGATGCACCAAACGGTGCAGTAAAAGATCAGCTATGGGACGTGTACAACCAAATCGACCCCAACTATGCAAGCGGAGACCTGGTTTTAAACGTAAACGCTACAGCCGAGGCAGGAAGCCAGGTTCGCGTTGTTACTAAGGAATCCAACCTGAATATAAGAAAAGGCCCCGGTACCGACCAGCCTATTGTAGGCAAAGCCGCTAAAGATGAAATCATAACGCTGATCAACAGGTCAAACGATCTTTGGTGGTCCGTTCGTACCAAAGACGGAGAAGAAGGATATGCCTACGCCCAGTATTTAGAGCCGGTTTCTTAATAACGGGAGTTTTTACATATTTAAGAGCCTGTTTCCTGCATTTGCTTTTTGTAATTACAGGAAACAGGCTTATTTTTTTAAACCGTTATTTAAAAGTATTTTATCTATAAATTACATTTATCAAATTTTATCAGATGAAAATCAATAAGATATTGATTTTTTTAAACAAACCAATTATTTTTTTAGAAATTTTAAAGAATATCTTAACGTTGTTTTTATATATTATTACTGCAATCAGACGTTTTTAGAATACATGCGCCTCACTGTTTATAACACTACGCGGCGCTATTATTAACTATAAACCCTTATAAGATGAAAAAAATTGCAACAAAATTCGTACTGGTAGCAGCTTCTGCTTTTATTTTCGGAACAACAATGGCACAAACAGACACAACAAAAACACCTGTACCTGTGCCGGATACAACAGAAACACCTGTGCCTGACACAACAGAAACACCGGCACCGGCGCCTGAACCAGATACTACAACCGTTCCGGATCCAACAGAAACATCAATAATACATGCAGATAAAAATACTTCTCTCGCTATGCAATTAAGCAAATACAATAGCGGTTTTTATGCAATAACAAACAGGGAATTATTGAGCGCTAAACAGCACGATATTAAAACAGAAGAAGAAAACGAAGCTTAATCAGTGCTACCTACTGTTTCGGCTGGTTGCAATAGCCATTCCATTTGGGATGGCTATTGTTTTGCAGTGTAATGCCATACAATTTGTAAGTTTGGGGGGTATTACAAATTATACTATGTCCACAAAAATAAAATGCCCGTCCTGCGGAAACGAGTTTGAACCTAATGAGGCTATACGTGAAGAAGTAGAAAAAGAACTTCGCGCTAAAGTAAGCGATTGGCAAAAGAAAAAAAGCGAAGAGCATCAGGCCGAACTTCAAAAAAAAGAGCTGGAGTGGCAGCAAAAGCTGCAGCAGGAAAAATCTTCTTTACAAAAACAGATAGAGGAGCAGATACGGAAAACCATAACCGGAGATTTTGAGAGCAAGCTATTGTTGTTACAAAAGGCCAATGAAGAGAATGAGGAAAAATTAAAACTGTCGAGGCAGCGCGAAACAGCCTACTTAAAACGCGAGCAGGAACTTAAAAACAAGGAGGAGGAACTGGATCTTACCCTTCAAAAAAGATTGGTTGAGGAAAGAGAAAAACTTGCCGATAACCTGCGAAAAATAGAAGTTGAAAAACTGGCACAAAAAGAAACAGAATACCAGCTGAAGCTGCGGGAACTGGAAAAGCAGCTGGAAGACCAGAAAAAGCTGGCCAGTGAAATGAAGCGCAAAGCAGAGCAGGGCTCAATGCAGCTACAGGGAGAAAGCCAGGAGCTGGCGCTGGAGGAGCTGCTGGCAACCGCTTTCCCTTTTGACAGGATTGAAGAGATTGGTAAAGGTGTTCGCGGCGCCGATTGCGTGCAGGTGGTAAGAAACAACCTGGGCGCTGAATGCGGCCGTATTATATGGGAAAGCAAGCGCGCCGAAAATTTTGGCGGGGAATGGATAGAAAAGCTAAAAGCAGATATGCGTTCCCAGGGCGCTGATATAGCCATCCTGGTTACCCGCCGTTACCCCAAGGATATGGATTGCTTTGGAGAAAAGGATGGCGTATGGATCTGCAGTTTTTCTGAAGCAAGGGCTTTAGCCGCTGTGCTGCGCGATGGCATATTGCGTATTTATAATGCTGCCAAAAGCCAGGAAAATAAGGGCGATAAAATGAATATGCTTTACAGCTACCTCACCGGTTCGGAATTTGCAGAGCAGTGGAAAGCCATACGGGAAGGGTTTTTAAGCATGAAAATGAGCATACAAAAAGAAAGGGATGCAATGGAACGCCTTTGGAAAGCCAGGGAAAAGCAACTGGAAAAAGTATTGCTGAATGCTACCCATATCCGCGGCTCTATAGATGGTATCAGCGGCCTGGAAAATGTAGATTTGAACCTATTGGATTATAACTACGAAGAGTAAAAACTACCAGAAAGCGCTTGTGTACACATAGCTCAGGCACAGACCCTCAAACGGCCTGAGCTGCACATTGATCAGCGTACTTCTTTTGGCAAAAAAGCAATGAAATAGCTGTTTACCGGCATCATAAGATTTTAGCTGGATATGCTTCCTGAAATCTACTTCCCCATCCCCGTGCCATTTAAACACCGCTTCTTTAGCGCTCCATATCTGCGTCAGCTCCTGACTGGTTACCGGCCGGATAACTTCTTCTTCTTCGGCGCTGATGAACTTGTGCCTGATGCGGCCCACTTTATCCGCTGGTATCTCTATATCTATTCCTACCCTGTGATCACGGCTTACAATAGCAGCTGCATAATCGCCGCAATGGGATATAGAAAAATGATAAGCTTCACCGGGTAAAAAAGGTTTCCTGGTATCAGCAATCTGTACCTGGTGTAAAGGAAAATCTGCAAACAAATATCTCAGCAAAAACCTTCCTGCCAGGTGCTGCAGCCGCTTATGCGGATGGGTAACCTCCCGGTGCAGCGGTACAAGTACTTTAAAAAAAGCCTCATCCTCCTCTATCTTCCAGATACCCAGCCGCGTGGTTTCATTAATATCTTGTTGATAAAAAACAGGCATAGTGATGCTAATAATTTTATATTGCACAAAGTAATTGAATTTAGTGAATGGTGAGTGATGAATAATGAGTGATGAGTAAGCAGATGTATTTAAACCCTAAAATCTATCGTATAGATACTATTGTCCAGATACTATTATCTAAATACTAATGTCTATTGTCTAAGTACTAACGTCTAAAGTCTAAAGTCTAAAAAATGATCCTGTCTGATATACGGATACAGCAAGAGATGGAAAAAGGAACTATCGTCATTCAGCCTTACAACAGGGACTGCCTGGGCAGTAACAGCTATGACGTGCATTTAGGTAAATGGCTGGCTACTTACCGCGAACACATACTTGATGCTAAAAAGCATAACGAGATAGAATATTTTGAAATACCTGAAGAAGGGTTTGTACTATACCCGCATGTATTTTACCTGGGCGTAACTGCCGAATATACAGAAACACATGCCCATGTGCCTTTCCTTGAAGGCAAATCATCCACCGGCCGGTTGGGAATAGATATACATGCTACCGCAGGCAAAGGCGATGTTGGTTTTTGCGGGCACTGGACACTTGAAATATCAGTAAAGCAACCCGTGAAAGTGTATAAGGGAATGCCCGTAGGACAGCTTATTTATTTCCCCGTAGAAGGCGAAATAGAAATAAAATACAACCAGAAGAAAAATGCGAAATACAGCAGCCAGCCAGATAAGCCGGTGGAGAGCATGATGTGGAAGAATAAGTTTTAATCCGCAGTTAAATTAACTGCAATTTACCCGCTGTGAAGTTGAGTGCCAACAGAAACAATCAATCTGCAATGCTTAATATTCATTGGCTGTACGGTTAGCAGTGAGCATTCCTGCCTGTCCGGTCAGGCGGGGATTATTGAACATCGCATATTGAGGGTTAAAGAGACGAATTCACTTATAGCTCGCCATTCGCTCATAATAAAGACTGCTTACAATTACCATGACGCCACCTTTTTCTAATCTGCCAAAGGCAACTCTACAGTAAACACAGAACCCTTGCCTATAACGCTTTCCACTTTAACGGTACCGCCATGAGAGTCGGCCACGGACTTAACGTAATTCAGGCCCAGTCCAAAGCCTTTTACATTGTGAAGGTTGCCGGTATGCGCCCGGTAAAATTTTTCAAAAATGCGCTTCTGGGTTTCCCTGCCCATACCTATACCATTATCCTCAAACCTGATAATAATATTTTTACCGGAATTAGAAGTTGTGATCTTCAGCTGGATAGGTACATTATCCTTTGAATACTTAACAGCGTTATCTATAAGGTTGTTTACAAGATTGGCAAAATGCACTTCATCTCCTTTTATCACATCCCTGGCTGCGGCAAGGTTCACTTCAGCATCACCATTCTTTTCATGAAGCTGCAGCTGGAAATTATCTATTACGTTTTCTATAACATCATGCACATGTAGCGGTTTCAGATCTATATCAGCCTCCTGTTTTTCAAACTGCGAAGCTTTAAGTATCGTTTCTACCTGCTTATTCATGCGCTGGTTTTCTTCCTTAATGATGCCGCTGAAATAATTCAGTTTTTCCCTGTCATTCATCACCTTTTCATTCTTTAATGCATCAACTGCAAGGGATATGGTAGCAATGGGCGTTTTAAACTCATGCGTCATATTATTGATAAAATCGTTCTTTATATCACCCAGCCTTTTCTGCCTGAGCATCGTGTACACAGTAAGATAAAATGCGGAAACAATCACCAGTGTAAATAATACAGCCATTAAAATACTTCCTAACAAAGAGCGCTTAACAAACGACTTCCAGTTAGTAACGGTTAAAAAAAGCACCTCATCCTTGGTTATATTTTCAGAAACCGAGCCGCTTTTAGACTGTATGAAAATCGTCGGGGGAGTATAATACTTTAAAGAATCGAGGCGAACCTCGTCAAAGTTCGGCGACTGCTTTTCTATATTGATATTTCCAGACAGCATGGAGCCCGTTATAAAAGCGTACTCATATTTTATATCATGCAGCTTTGCCTTGTCAAAAGCCCTGCGTATGATTCTATCTATTTCATCGCTGCTTAGCCTGGAACTGATAGTTATGGATTTAAACGGATCGTAAAAGTTACGCTGTGAGAACAGGCTGCCGTAATCGTGGCTGGCTTCATTTATATATTGGTCTCTCAGGTTTCCAAATTCATTGCTGAGGGACTGATATACGCTGTTGATTTCCTGCTTAACCTGGTCTTCACGCAATGCAATAAGATTCTTTAACCACGATACCTGCATCACGATAATGCCAATCAGCGATAGTGTTATTAAAATAGTTATGGAGGAGAACAATTTTTTCACAAAAGCAAATATAGTCATAGCAGCAACGCCACAAATGATTAGTTACAAAGCATTTTATATTTAACTTTTTCAAAAGAAATTTGCTATATTGGCTTTATGATAGAACCAGCACCCGGAACATTATTGATAGCCAATCCCCACCTGGATGATCCTAATTTCTTACGATCGGTTATTTTGCTATGCGAACATAACGAGGAAGGCAGTTTTGGCTTTGTGCTTAATAAGCAACTGGAGTACTCGGTAGATGAGTTAGTGCCGGAACTGGGAGATTTTCAGCTGCCCGTTTTTGAGGGAGGACCGGTAGAACTCAACACTTTACATTTTGTGCATCAATACCCGCAGCAGATTCCGGGCGGTAAGGAAATAACAGATGGTGTGTACTGGGGTGGCGATTTTGATAAACTGATAGAGCTGATCAACTCAAGAACAGCCGATCCGGCCAAAATAAGGTTCTTCCTTGGCTATAGCGGGTGGAGCGGGGGTCAGCTACAGGCAGAGATGGAAGAAAAGACCTGGATCATTGCCGATGCCAGCATGAAGTTTATTTTCTCAGACAATGAAAAAGAATTATGGAAAGAAGTATTGAAAGAGCTGGGAGGAGAATACAAACTGATCCTTAATGCCCCTCTTGACCCCAGAATGAATTAATTTTACAGGATAAATATATTCAATAACATGAGAAGACTCTTATTTGCATGTGTGTTAAGCAGCAGTTTTTTTCTGTCGGGCTGTGATACCCTTAAAAATGTTGCCGGCACCCTTTCTGCCTTTGAAATAGCCCAGGGACTTAAAGAAGCGCTCACCCAGGGATTGTTCAGCGGCTTTGATGCTTTTGCTAATCCGAACCAGGGTAACGCTTTGGTTCGCTTTGCTTTTCCTGGTGAAGCCGCAAAGATTGAAAAGACATTAAGAGATCTGGGTCTTACGCAGGTAGTGAACAATGTAACAGCCAAATATACCAATGCCATGTCCCTTGCTGTGCAGAGGGCGAAACCCATCTTCTTAAACTCCGTAAAGAACATGAATATTAGTGACGCTGCGGGTATTTTATTAAGCGGGAATAATCATGCCGCCACCCAATATTTCAAATCGGCCATGTCTCCGCAATTAATGTCCGCTTTCCGCCCTATTGTAGACAGCACCATACGTACAACAGGCGCAGGTGATGAATACAATACTATTGTAAAAGCTTATAATTCGATTCCGCTGCTAACAAAAAAGCTTGAGCCTAACCTGAACGATTTCATTGCAGCAAGAGCTATTGACGCTATGTTTTTATATGTAGCCAATAAGGAAGAAGACATCAGGTCAAATATATCCGCCCGTACTACTCCTTTACTGCAAAGAGTGTTTGGTTTTGCTGATGTACAAAGAAGCAGTACTACCCCGGTAAATTAGCGCCGGCTATATCTTGTTCTTTTAAAAAACTTGTTTTAGCTTAGAAGCCATTATTAAACCCTAAAACCAATACCATGAACGAACCTACCACTCCTTACAGCTACCAGGGAGCCTCCAATTTATTCAACGAAACGCCTCAAGTGGTTTATGCCGGCTTTTGGGAAAGATTTGCAGCAGTGATCATTGATGCTATTATACTTTGGATCATAGGCTATTTTATAGGAATGATAATGGGCACACCAAGCTCCGAGGAAATCCTTGCCATGAGCCAGAGTGAAGGGTTTTCAAGCACAATGAGAGCCACTTATTTCAGTGGGTCAAACATGGCCTCGCTTGTAGTGCAATGGCTCTATTCAGCATTGATGGTTTCAGGCCCCTGGCAGGCTACTTTAGGCAAAAGAGCTGTAGGCATAAAAGTAACCGGTATGAACGGAGAGCGGATATCTTTTTTAAACGCTACCGGCCGTTTTTTTGCAACTTTCCTTTCCTTCATTATTGTATTTATAGGATATTTAATGATGCTGTGGGACGACAAAAAGCAAACCCTGCACGATAAGCTGGCCGGAACGCTGGTAGTGAAAAGCAAGTGAGAAGTGAGAAATCAGAGGGTCGGATGTCGGAAAGTCCGCGGTCAGTGTCTTACCCAGTGATTGAAAAAGTGAAAAGTCTGCACCTTCTCACGCAGGTCTCCAGACCTGTGTGTTGTTGATAGTTATCTGAAGTCAGATAATAACTGTACAGACAGCCAGATGGCTATCCTGCTTCGGGCTAATAAGGAAAAGAAATAAAGTGAATATCCATATTACAAAAAAGCCGGCTGAATCATCAACCGGCTTTCAATTATTTTAAATACTAAGGATTACGCCTGCTTCGCTCCTTCTACCAATACTGTAACATTATTATTCAACACTTCTACAAATCCGCCCTGGATATCGTAAAAAGCAGCCGGCCCGTTGAGACCTGTCTGCAATACTTTCAACTTTCCTTCAGTTAAAGCTGCAATCAGGGGTGCATGTTTATCCAGCACTTCAAAAGAACCGGTAACGCCAGGCATCTGCACACCATAAGCATCGCCGCTGAAAATACTGCCTTCGGGGGTTAAAATATTTAGTTTCATCTTTAAAATGTGATAATATGCTAATGTGATAATATGCTAATTCCATCAACATGTATGGGCACACCAGCACATTGGCTCATCAGCTAATTAATTAAGCATTTGCCAACAGTCTCTTACCCTTTTCAATAGCATCATCAATGCTACCTACCAGGTTGAACGCTGCTTCGGGGTATTCGTCCACTTCACCATCCATGATCATATTGAAGCCGCGGATGGTTTCATCAATAGGTACCAGTACACCTTTCAAACCGGTAAATGCTTCTGCTACGTGGAAAGGCTGCGAAAGGAAACGCTGTACTTTACGTGCGCGGGCTACGGTCATTTTATCTTCATCACTCAATTCATCCATACCAAGAATAGCAATGATATCCTGTAACTCTTTATAACGCTGTAAAATTCTCTTCACCTTGTTGGCACACTCATAATGCGCATCACCCACCACCTGGGGCATCAGGATACGCGAGGTAGAATCCAGCGGATCCACCGCGGGATAGATACCTAAGTCAGCAATTTTACGGCTTAATACCGTAGTAGCATCCAGGTGAGCAAAAGTTGTAGCAGGTGCAGGGTCGGTAAGGTCATCCGCAGGTACATATACCGCCTGTACAGATGTAATAGAGCCGTTTTTAGTTGAAGTGATACGCTCCTGCATCAGTCCCATTTCGGTAGCAAGTGTAGGCTGATATCCCACCGCTGAAGGCATACGTCCTAAAAGCGCTGATACCTCAGACCCCGCCTGTGTGAAACGGAAGATATTGTCAACGAAGAAGAGGATATCACGACCCTTTCCTTCCCCATCACCATCGCGGAAATATTCCGCAATAGTCAAACCACTTAAGGCTACACGGGCACGGGCTCCAGGAGGTTCGTTCATCTGCCCGAATACGAAAGTTGCTTTTGATTCGGCCAGCTCTTCAGTTTTAACTTTGCTCAAGTCCCAGCCACCTTCTTCCATGCTATGCTTAAACTCATCCCCATATTTCATAATACCGGCCTCAATCATCTCACGCATCAGGTCATTACCTTCACGGGTTCTCTCACCCACACCGGCAAACACAGATAAGCCGGAGTATGCTTTTGCGATATTGTTGATCAACTCCTGGATCAATACTGTTTTACCCACACCGGCACCACCAAACAAACCAATTTTACCACCTTTTGCATAAGGCTCAATCAGGTCAATTACTTTGATACCTGTAAATAATACTTCTGAAGCAGTGCTCAGGTTTTCAAAAGCCGGGGGCTGCGCGTGAATAGGGCGGCCGTTTTCTTTTGAAACCGCCGGCAACCCATCAATAGGATCACCGGTTACATTAAAAAGGCGGCCTTTGATGGCTTCGCCGGTAGGCATTGCAATAGCTTTCCCGGTATCGCGAACTTCGGTGCCCCTAACAAGGCCTTCGGTACCGTCCATGGCTATAGTGCGTACACTGTCTTCTCCTAAATGTTGCTGAACTTCAAGCACAAGCGTTTCGCCATTTTCTTTTGTCAGCTCAAGCGCGTTATAAATTTCGGGGAGGGCCTCACCAAACTGAACATCGATCACCGCTCCGATAACTTGTTTAATTTTACCAACTTTTGCCATATTATTGAGGTGTGGTTATTTTTGTGGCTGCAAAAGTAAGGCTTCTATGCGTATATTTGTGCACCCGGTTTACAAATTATTCACATTTCACCTGTCCGGTTAAATTAAGGAGGCAAGAACACGCCAGATCCTGATTTCCTTCACAACCACTCCTTTATAATATAATTTATTACAATATTTATTTCAACTGCAATTTTTTATTGCAATTACAAGTATTTTTGCTACAAATCACAGTACCTTTATAGATTAACCTATATATGAGCTTCAGACTACCATTACTTATCGCTTCTGTTTTTACTATAATATTAGGATCCTGCCATCTTTTCGACCCTAAAACGGAGAAAGATCATTTACCTAAGGAAGAAAAAGAGATCACGAAAGTGGATGTAACTATTGATACTTCCAACTCCTTTAACTCTCTTTTTATTGACAGTGCCGATGTAAGGACGATTTTAGCGCTGAATGACCTGGGTGATACCCTGTTCAACCGCATCAAAAGTTTCTATAACAGCCGCAACTACCAGTATGCCTGGTTCTCGAAAGAAGGCTTACCCGAGCACACTGTTTCTTTCTGGAACCTCCTGAAAAACTACCTCAACTATTCTAAAGATTCTGCCGTTTATAACAAATGGCTGAACGATAAAATGGAGACCCTGATAAGAGTTCAGTCCATCCGCCCCAAAAACGACTCTCTTTACCAAAATGCAGAGCTGCTTCTTACCAGGTATTTTTATACTTATGCCGATCATGCATACGCTGAAGACCCTGATTTCGATATTAAATCCCTGGAATGGTATATTCCCAAGAAGAAACTCACACTGGAAGCCATGCTCGACTCTGTACTTACCCGGCACGGGCAATATGCCGATGCGTATGCTCCTCAAAACCCGCAGTATCTTATGCTGAAGAGTCAGCTACTTAAATACAAGCAAATAAAAGACAACGGAGGCTGGCCTGCAGTAAACAGCAAAGTAGAAGTAATGAAAAAGGGCTATGCTGACCCTGCTGTAAAAGCATTAAAAAAGCGCCTGAAAACAGAAGGCTTTTTAACCGCCCCCGATAGTACTTTAGATAATACTTACAACCAGGAGCTTGCTGATGCAGTAAATGCCTTAAAAAAAACCTATGGCTATAAACCCGACGGCACGGCCGGTAAAACATTCCTGAAAGATGTAAATATCCCGGTAGAAGAACGTATTCAGCAGATATTGATCAATATGGAACGTATGCGCTGGATGCCCGGCAATACCAAAGACAGTGGTCGTTCTATTATAGTAAATATACCTGAGTTTCGCCTGCATGTATATGAGTATGGCAAACCTGCATGGAACATGGATGTAGTAGTAGGAAAGGAAGGGAATAACACCACCGTTTTTACCGGCAGGTTAAGCAATATTGTTTTCAGTCCCTACTGGAACGTACCTGCCAGTATTGTAAAAAACGAAATGAATGGTAAACCAGGTGCGGCCTATTTAGCGCGCAACCACATGGAAATTGTAAACGGAAGAGTACGTCAGAAACCCGGTCCCTGGAACTCTTTGGGACTGGTAAAATTCCTGTTCCCGAACAGTTATAATATTTACTTTCACGACTCACCGGCTAAAAGCCTGTTTAACCGCGACAAAAGAAGCTACAGCCACGGCTGCATCAGGCTGAAAGAGCCCGCCAAGCTTGCAGAATATCTTTTGAGCGACACCGCAAAGTATAGCAGCAGGAAAGTAGACAGCCTGATGCGTACCTATAAAGAAAAATATGTGAGGGTTAAGAACCCGGTACCGGTACTAATAACGTATTTCACCTCCTGGGTAAATGACAGCAGCGTATTAAACTTCAGGGAAGATATTTACGGGCACGATGCCATCATAGCAAAAAAAATGTTCCTTAACAGTGTGGGCACCAGCTACAGCCGGCAAAAAGCGGTTAAAGACAGTATTCAGCGTGTAAAGGACCTGGCAATGCTGAAAGAGCAGAAAAAGAAAGATTCGCTGGCTAAAGTGACAAGACAAGACGCTATAAAAAAAGCAGAAACACAGAAAGCAAAAAAAGAAGAAGAGCAGTAGCATGTACGAAATACGATGTACGGGATGAAAGATAACAGGGTGAAAAGTTGAAAGAGGGGATGGCTATAAACCAGGATCTATAAACCAGCATCCAGTATAATGTACGATGTACGATAGGAAAGCTAAAAGCTGGAAGCAGAAGACTAAATGCCTGTTTCGTCTTCAGACTTCGGACTTCAGACCTCGGACTTTCTGACTTTCCCGACTTCCGGACTATTTCAAGATGACGGAGGACAGAAGATGGTTGAATAGTTTAAAGTTTCAGGTTTCCATATCAGGCGTAATTACATAGTATAGGAATTCTATACTTTGATAATCAACGACCAGTATTATGTGAGATGTACAAGTATCAGTAACCAGTATCCAGCAACAAACCCTTAAGCAGTCCCGGCCCCATTGGCACATTGGTTCATCATCACATTAGCACATTCTCACATTAAAACCTCTCCGCTGCTTATTTTTGTAAAATGAATCTGATTGAAGTTTCCACACCTGCATTAGCAAAAGACTTTATAAAAGCTAATGTTATGATCAATAAGAACGATCCTAATTATATCCGCCCTTTAGATAAAGACATCACCAACGTTTTTAATAAAGAAAAAAACAAAGCCTTTCGTTTTGGCGAAACTATTCGCTGGATTTTGAAAGATGACAATGGTAACCTGGTGGGCCGTATTGCCGCTTTTGTAAACAAAAAATACAAAACAAAAGGAGATGACGGGCCTGTGGGAGGCATTGGCTTTTTTGATTGTATCAACAGCCAGGATGCTGCAAACCTTTTATTTGATACCGCAAAAAAATGGCTGGAAGCAAAAGGCATGACCGCAATGGATGGGCCTGTTAATTTTGGCGAGCGCGATACCTGGTGGGGCTTATTGGTACAGGGATACGAGCCACCGCTATACCGCATGAACTATAATCAGCCCTATTATAAAGAATTATTTGAAAACTACGGGTTCCGGCCTTTTTTTAACCAGGTATGCTTTGGGCTGAACGTAGGCCGGCGCATACAGGAAAAATTTTATGAGCGCCACGCTGCTTTATCAAAAGACCCGCATTATTCATCAGATAATATTAAAACCAATAACCTGGCTAAATATGTAAAAGATTTTACCACCGTTTATAACAAAGCCTGGGCGGGGCACGGAGGTTTAAAGCAATTGGATGAAAGAACGGCAATGAAGATGTTCCAGTCTATGAAAGCAGTGATGGACGAACGCATCAACTGGATCGTATATTACAAAGATGAGCCCATAGGAGCCTGGCTCAATCTGCCCGATCTTAACCAATGGTTCAAATATCTCAACGGGAAGTTTGGCCTGTGGGATAAGCTCAGGTTTCTGTGGTATAAAAGAACAAAACCCTGCGATAAGTTTATAGGACTGGTATTTGGTATTGTGCCGGAGTTCCAGGGGAAAGGCGTAGATGCTTATATGATCATTGAAGGATGCCGGCTGATACAAAACCTGACCATAGAAAACGGCAAATATATAGTTAGAAGCCCCATTTATGAAAAATACGAGATGCAATGGATTGGTGATTTCAATCCTAAAATGATCAATGTGGCAGAGTCTTTAGGCACCCACCGCAGCAGGATATTGACTACTTACCGGTATTTATTTGACAGGAAAAAGGAGTTTAAGCCACATCCTATTCTATCTTAACAGCAATTAAATAAACTACCCGCTAAAGGAAGACAGCGGGTGGTTTTATTTTTCATGTAACAGGTAAATTAGCGGTTGCAATCAGCTGCCCACGCAGCGCCGTCTTTAGCAACAGCTATATTAAGATTATTGGCA
This sequence comes from Niabella sp., assembly GCA_027493055.1. Classification (GTDB taxonomy): domain Bacteria; phylum Bacteroidota; class Bacteroidia; order Chitinophagales; family Chitinophagaceae; genus Niabella. The sequence continues at coordinate 34,785 of JAPUDO010000104.1, forward strand.
TTAAACTTAATAACACCGGTATAGCCATTAACAGTACCAATATAACCTTCTTCTCCCTTCGCAATTACAACATCTGTAATACTGGGGATATTGCCATTATCTCTAAAGTCAAACTTATACTTATCTCCTACTTTAACCACGGTTACTTTTCCCGGACCGTAATCCACGGTATTATCACCAGATGTATAACCTGTATTTCCTGTATACGTACCTACAAATAAATTGTTATCAGCAGGATTATCATCCTTGCTGCAGGAAGCAAAAACAAAAGTTGCGAACAACGCAATACCTAAAAATTTTAAAATTGATTTCATAAGAATGGATTTAATTAAAAATGAATTTCATCGTAATAAAACAAACCCTGTACCAACCTGGCCATATAATTGTTAAAACAGGTTTGACTGACGCTAAAAAATTATGCCTTAGCATGTTGCGTTTTAAGAATATTCATCGTCTTTTTATAAATGAAATATATTTATACACTGGTATTTATAATGCTCCTAAGCTGCCAAAAAAGTAAGCCGGTTTATATACCTGATATTGAAGGGAAAATGACGGTTATAAAAAATTGTGCCGGGTATTACCTGATGCACAACACAACCATCTACAAAGTTTGTAACCGGCCATTACTCAACAATTATAATGACGGGGATATGATCACGGTATCCTTAAAAAAGACAAAAAATTGCAGCTATTATCCTTATATCGAATGCACCATGGCTTTTGGATACAATAGCCTGGTTGAAGTGCTTTCCGTAGAATAAGCTACCAATTTTCCACATCCTGCTTCAACGCAACAAATCCTTCGCCATTTATGTTACATTTGTTGCGAAGAGTAATTACATGGATAAGTTTATAGTATCAGCAAGAAAATACAGGCCCCAAAACTTTGATACCGTTGTGGGGCAGCAGCATATTACAACCACTTTAAAAAATGCCATCAGGCAAAACCAGCTGGCCCATGCTTTTTTGTTTTGTGGCCCGCGGGGAGTAGGTAAAACCACCTGTGCACGTATCCTGGCCAAAACCATTAACTGTGAAAACGCTACAGCCGATGGAGAAGCCTGTAACGAGTGCACATCCTGCGTTTCCTTTAACCATGGCAGCTCATTAAATATACACGAGCTGGATGCTGCCAGTAATAACTCTGTGGATGACATCCGTACACTGGTAGACCAGGTACGTTTTGCTCCGCAGGCAGGAAAGTATAAAGTATATATTATAGATGAGGTGCACATGCTGAGTTCTGCAGCATTCAATGCTTTTCTAAAAACGCTGGAAGAGCCCCCTCCCTATGCCATCTTTATTTTAGCAACCACTGAAAAACATAAAATACTTCCTACTATTTTAAGCCGGTGCCAGATCTTCGACTTTAAGCGTATCACTACCAATGATACGGTAGAGCACATGGAAAACATTTGTGCCAAAGAAGGCGTTAAAGCAGATAAGGCATCGCTGCAGCTGATTGCACAAAAAAGTGAGGGATGTATGCGCGATGCGCTAAGTATTATGGATAAAATAGTAAGCTTCAGCAATGGCGAGGTGAGCTATGATAATACTTTGGAGCACCTGAATATACTGGATGAAGATTATTATTTCAGGCTGATGGATTTTATGCATCAGCAGGACCTCACCGGCGCCCTGTTATTATATGAAGATATTAACCGTAAAGGATTTGAAGGTGACCTGGTGCTGAATGGCTTTGCTTCATTCATCAGGAACCTGTTGGTGAGCAAAGATGAAAAAGTAGTGGCCTTATTAGATACGGTTGAACGTTTTAAAGAAAAATATATTACTACTGCAAAGCAAATTGCCACACCCCTGTTAGTAAGCGCACTGAATATATTGAACGAGTCGGAGATCAATTATCGCTCAGCACGCAATAAAAGGCTGCATGTAGAGCTTACCTTAATAAAGCTTTGTTACCTGCAGCAGGCAATGCAGCTTTCGGTGGATGAAAACTCGGTAGCAAAAAAAAAACTGACTGAATCAAGGAATGGCGCACTGGCATTTAAACAATTACAGCCTGTTGCTCTAAAAACAATTGTATCCCAATCAGGGCAGAAAGCACAGCCGCTGCCACAGCAGGAGGCAAAACTTACTATTGCTGAAGAGCCTGATCCCCGGCCGGTCACACCCCCTGTTCAGCCTGTACCTGGCACAGCCATCCGGCAGGATATTCCCTCTAAAAAAATCGGCAGCCTTGAGAAGCTAAGAAAGCAGTTTAAAGAAACGGCCCCTGCCAAAGAAGATAAGCCGCTTGAAGAAGCAAGCCTCCTTGAGGCCTGGCAAAAATTCACCCAGGTGCTGAAAGACAATAAAAATCCCGCTGCACAAAGTTTTGCGCTTGCCACTGTAAAGATCGTAGATACCAGCTCATTTTATGTTTATACCTCCAATCCAATTGAGAACAGGTTTGTTGAAATTACCAAAAACGAAGCTGCAGCGTTTTTAAAGGAAGAGCTGCAAAATGCACAGCTACAAATCTTCAACGTCATCAATCCTAACCGGCAGGTAGAGGAAGGAACAGTTGAAAAACCGCTCACAGCTATAGATCAGTATCAAAAAATAATTGCTAAATACCCATTGGTACAGCAATTAAAAGAAAAGCTAAAGCTGGAACTGGGCAGGTAAGAGTAGAGGGCAGTTTACAGTTGACGGATGACAGGGAAAATTTTTCCATAATGGCCTGCGTAAAATAAACAGGCCGCCATTTGCACTTCAAATGAACCCCGGACAGATATGGAACCCCTTGTTAATTTTCAAACTTTTGAACTTTTAAACCTTTCAATTTTTAAACTTCGCAACTTTACTCATAATTCATTAATTTCGGGCGAAATATTTTAGATACATGGCTGAAAAAATTTTAATGCCCCGTTTGAGCGACACTATGACTGAAGGGGTGATTGCTGAATGGCATAAAAAAGTGGGTGATAGCGTAAAAAAAGGCGACCTGCTGGCTGAGATTGAAACTGATAAAGCCACTATGGAGCTGGAAAGCTATAAAGATGGTACCATCCTTTACCTCGGCACTGAAAAAGGCGGGAAGCTGCAGGTAGATGACCTGATGGTGATTGTAGGTGATGCGGGTGAAGACATATCAGGCCTGGTAAGCGGGAAAACCGGCGGCAGCGCTGCACCAAAAGAAGATAAAAAAGCAGAGGCTCCGGCAGCAGCCCCAACCGAAGAAAAACCAACGGCGGCCGCTTCATCATCAATAGATGTTTCTAAAATAGAAGAAGTGGTACTGATGCCCCGCCTCAGCGATACCATGACAGAAGGCGTTATTGCCGGCTGGGCTAAAAATGTAGGTGATGATGTAAAAAAAGGCGACCTGCTGGCCGAAATAGAAACTGACAAAGCCACTATGGAGCTGGAAAGCTACAAGAATGGCAAATTGTTATACCAGGGCGCAAAAGCAGGTGAAAAAATACAGGTAAATGACCTGCTGGCCATTATTGGTGAAGAAGGAAAAATAAATGTAGAGGAAATAGTTGCGGCAATAAAAGGTGGTGGAACCACAGCGCAACCACCGGCCCCTGAAGGAGAGCCTGATCCATCCTCCGCAACAACAGAAAGCAGTGCCGCTGCTGCGGAAACAGTTCCCGCCCCTTCAGGTGATGGGAGTGATGGACGCATCAAGGCCTCTCCATTAGCTAAAAAACTGGCTGCTGCAAAAGGCATTGACCTGTCAGCCGTAAAAGGCAGCGGAGATAATGGAAGGATCATTAAATCTGATATAGACAATTATAAAGGAGTGGCACCTGCTGCTAAGGAAAGCACACCGGCGGCATCAGCTCCGGCAGTTGCTGCTGCACCAACGGGGCAGGTTTCTTTTGAGGAAATTCCTGTTTCGCAAATGCGCAAAACCATTGCAAGGCGTCTTTCAGAAGTGAAGTTCTCTGCTCCTGAAATTTACCTTACCATGGAGATTAACATGGATAAGGCTGTTGCCAGCCGTGCACAGATCAACGAGGTTTCACCGGCTAAGATATCATTTAACGATTTAGTGATAAAGGCCTGCGCGCTTGCTTTAAAACAACATCCTGCCATAAACAGCAGCTGGCTAGGCGATACCATCCGTATTAACCATCATGTTGACATTGGCGTAGCTGTGGCTGTAGACCAGGGATTGCTGGTTCCCGTTGTGCGCTTTGCCGATACCAAATCATTATCTCAAATAGCCGTAGAAGTAAAAGATCTTGCGGGTCGCGCTAAAGCCAAAAAATTAGCACCAGCCGAGTGGGAAGGCAATACCTTTACTATCTCTAACCTGGGTATGTTTGGCATTGAGGAGTTCACTGCTATTATCAATCCGCCTGCATCCTGCATACTGGCGGTAGGCGCCATCAACCAGGTTCCTGTTGTAAAAGACGGGCAGATCACTGTTGGCAACATTATGAAGGTAACCCTTACCTGCGACCACCGCGTTGCGGATGGTGCTGTGGGCGCCGCTTTCCTGCAAACGCTGAAAAGCTTCCTGGAAGAGCCGTTAAGGATGTTGGTATAACTTTTTTAAATACAACTTTTCAAAGCCACATTCTTACAGTTTGTGGCTTTTTATTTTATGCAAATCATTAAAATAGATAAAACGCAGGGAGCCCTTGTATATGATCTGTTCAACAAATACAGGGTCTTTTATAAACAACTGCCAGATATTGAAGTAGCAAAGAAATTCATCCAGGAAAGACTGGACAATAACGAGTCTGTTATTTTTGTGGCGCTTGATGACACCAGCCGGCCTTTAGGGTTCACCCAGTTGTACCCTAAATATTCTTCGATGAGAGTGATCAAAAACTGGATATTGAACGATTTGTATGTTGAGCAGGATTTTCGCGAATCGGGCATTGGTACAGCACTCCTTGAAACAGCTATCAATTTTGCCCGGCAAAACGGCGCAAAATTTGTTGAGCTTTCCACAGCAGTAGATAATTATACAGCGCAAAATCTTTATGAAAAGACGGGATTTGTGAGGCAGGAGCCGGAAATTGATTTTTATACTTATAGAATTTTGGTGTAGATAGCATGCAATTTTGCCCATTTTGGGTAATTTTGTAGCAAAAGGACAGTGTAACAAGGTAAATTCTTTAAACAGCAAATAATATGAGACATGTTACAGTTTATACTACTGATAAAGAATACAATCATTTTGTAGAGCTGGCTAAAAACCTGCACTACGTTAAGAAAATTGAAACGGACGAAGAGCCAAAAGAAAGCATTCTGGACAATATCAAAGCCGGACTGGAAGAAGTACGGCTTTTTAAAAAAAATAAACTGCAAACCACCACCGCTAAAGATTTTTTAAGTGAGTTATAATGTTAAGCTTTCCGCTAACTTTAAAAAAGAGGCTAAACGGCTTATCAAAAAATACCCTTCTTTAAAAGCGGAACTGGAAGAGCTCTTTGCCGAACTGGAAGAGAATCCTACACTTGGCATACCGCTTGGAAATGACATCTACAAAATTCGTTTGGCCATCGCCTCAAAAAATAAAGGAAAATCCGGTGGAGCAAGGATCTTATCTTTCGTAAAAGTTACCGAAACGACTGTGCTACTTTTTTCCATCTACTCCAAAGGTGAAACAGACAATCTGACTGACAATCAAATAAAGGAACTTATTAAAGATTATTTATAGCAATACGTACGGTTGGGTGCTGAACTTCTTAAATTTGATAAATGAATACTTCCAGCGCTACTATACGTCACAAGTTGTATGATTATATTCGTGTTGCCGATAATAAACGCTTCCATGCTATTTACAATTTATTGGAAAGCGAAATTGAACAAACCAATGAATGGTGGAAAGAGCAGTTGGTAAAAGAATTAGACAATCGCTATCAGGCTTTGAAAACCGGTACCGATACGGGGTTCCCCACTTCGCAGCTTATCGAAAGCATATATAAGCTCCGCACAAAAAAGTATGGCAAATAACCAGTCTTATACAGTTATTTATTCTTCAAGAGCGCAAAAGGAGCTCGCGCATTCCTGGAAATGGTATGAAGAATGGCAACAAGGACTTGGCGACTGTTTTGTTCACGAGATTATCCGCCGCATACAACTAATAACACAAAACCCAAAAAAGAAATACCTATGAACAAAAAAACATTAATACTCGGCGCTTCTGAAAACCCGGCACGATACAGTAATATGGCTTTAAAAAAGCTGCGTGCTTATGGCCATGAAGTAGTAGCCATAGGCCGCCGCGAAGGAAAAGCAGCGGATGTGGCAATCATCAAAAGCAAGCCCTATATTCAGGATATTGATACTGTAACCGTGTACATGAACGAGCAAAATCAAAAAGAATATGAAGATTATATCCTGTCTTTAAAACCCAAACGTATCATTTTCAATCCCGGCGCGGAAAATGACGGCCTTGCTAAAAAAGCAATGGAAAATGGTATCCAGCCTGTTGAAGCATGTACATTGGTAATGCTGAGTACAGGACTGTATTAATTAATAATTGTTGCGATGAAGAAGAATAATCTTATTGCAGACAAAAGCTATGCTTTTGCATTGAGAATTGTAAAGCTTTATTTACATCTGAAAGCAAATAAGATAGACCTGGGGTTGTGTTCGCAGGTTTTAAACAGTGGTACTTCAATAGGAGCCAATATTGAAGAAGCCATAGGAGTTCTTCCCGGAGAGATTTTAAACACAAATTGGAAATAGCTTACAGAAAATCAAGAGAAACAAGGTATTGGTTAAGGTTATTAAGAGATTCAGAAATTTTGGACAGGAATATCGCTGATTCTTTGATTAGTGATTGTGAAGAGGTATTAAAAATATTAACAGCTATTCTAAACTCGTTAAAGGGCGAATAGCAGGTATTAATTACTAATCATTAATTAATTATTAATTAATAATTACCTTCTCCCTTTCTCCTTCAAATACAATATTGCTAATGCCATCGCGCAGGTATAATTTGTCACCATCAACAGTAAAAGCACTGATGCGTGTTTGCAGCAAATCCAAAAAGGCAGTTTCCTGTTCCAGCTTATCACAGGCCATTTTGGTGCTGCCTATATTTTGAAACCGGATACTGTAACCATTTAGCTGGATAGTTCCAAATATGGAGTTGCAGGGAGCTTTGCCGGAAAATTTCGTATCTTTCTCATCAAATTTCAGTGTAACATCTGAAAGCATTTCCAGATCGGCTTTCTGCTGCCTGCGCATACTAATGATCTTCCATGTGCCGGCCAGCTCTTTTTGAAAAGACCTGATATCAGGCGTTGGAACAACCAGCAGCGGGCTCTCATCACCCTTTTGTTCTTTTTTCTGTGGTCCATGCGATGGAGTAGAGCAGGCATTTACAAAAATTGCAGCAATTATTATCAGCGTAATTCGCATATCCATCTGTTTTAAAGCACAATATAGCAACAAATGTTCCAAAACCTTCTTTACAATGCTTCTTTGGGGCGGGTGATAACACCCTACCACGGGCTGTAGTGTGTTATCACCTACAGCAAAAACATTAGGCACGCAGCCTCTTTATGAATGGTTGGCAGATTTTTATTAGATTCGTTCAAACAATCAATACAAACCGTTTTCTTTCATCATGAGGAACTTTCAAAATATAAAATACTTTTTAATGCTGCTGCCGGCCTGCCTTATATGCTTTACCACTGTGCTGGCACAGGATGATCCTTATTTATGGCTCGAAGATGTTGAAGGAGAAAAAGCTCTTGAATTTGTGAAAGCACAAAATAAAGCCACCCTCGATAAGCTGAGTAAGGAAAAAGAATACGGGGATATTTATCGGAAAAGCCTTGAAATATACAATTCAAAAGACAAAATACCTTACCCCAGTACTTTAGGAAAATACGTTTACAACTTCTGGCAGGACGATGTACATAAAAGAGGTATATGGCGAAGGGCAACCAAACAAAGCTACAACAGCAGGCAGCCGGTATGGGAAACAGTGCTGGATATAGATAAAATATCGGAAGAAGATGATATAAAATGGGTATTCCAGGGCGCCACAGGCCTCTACCCTGCCTACGATCGTTTCCTTATTTCTTTATCAAAGGGCGGGAGTGATGCCATCGTTATAAAAGAATTTGATGCCGGTAAAAAAGCATTTATTGAAAACGGGTTTAGTCTGCCGGAAGCAAAAACAGAGGTTTCTTATATTGATAAAAGTACACTGATTGTTGCCACCGATTTTGGAGAAGGCACTATGACTGCTTCGGGTTATCCGCGCCAGGTAAAAATATGGCGCCGGGGCGAGGCATTGCAAAAGGCCCGGTTAATTTACGAATGCGGTAAAGAGGATGTTAGCGTTTTCGCTTCTGTCATAAAAAATGATGGAGCCCAATACATTTTAACAGGGCGATATAAAACGACCTTTACTTCAGAAACTTTCCTGTGGCAGAACGGCAGACTTATAAAGCTGAACATTCCCAACGACAGCCAAATCAGTGGCATCATGAAAGGCCAGCTGGTAATCAGCTTAAAATCTGACTGGAAAGTAAACGGAAAAGTTTTTATGCAGGGATCTTTAATAAGCCTTAACCTTCCCCTGCTGCTTAAAGGTGAAAAGAAAATACAAACCATTTACCAGCCCAACGAATGGACCAGCATAGCCGGCGTAAATAATACCAAAAGCAAATTACTGGTAGCGCTTTTAAATAATGTAAAGAATGAACTATACCAGTATTCATTTGAAAAAGGGATATGGAAAAAAGAAAAAGTGAAAGCCCCTGATTTAGGAACCATTTCTGTAACCGATGCTGATCTGCTTTCGGATGAATATTATTTTATTTACTCTAACTTCCTTACGCCTACAACGCTTTACACAGCCAATGCAGCCACTGGTACACTAAAGGTATGCAGATCTCTCCCCGCTCTTTTTGATGCCAGCCGTTACAAGGTAGAGCAGTTTAAAGCAAAATCAAAAGACGGTACGCTGGTGCCTTATTTCCTGGTTTCGGCAAAGGATATGAAACCGGATAGCAGCACACCCACTCTTTTATACGCCTACGGCGGATTTGAAGTACCATCATTACCCTATTATTCCTCTGTAATCGGAAATGCCTGGCTAAATAATGGCGGGGCATTTGTATTAGCCAATATACGGGGTGGCGGCGAGTTTGGCCCTAAATGGCACCAGGCTGGTCTGAAAGAAAAAAGGCAAAATGTATATGACGATTTCCATTCAGTAGCCGAAGATCTGGTAGCTAAAAAAATAACCTCTTCCCGGCACCTCGGCATTATGGGCGGCAGTAATGGCGGGTTACTGGTTGGCGTTGCCTTTACCCAGCGCCCCGATCTTTACAATGCGGTCGTTTGCCAGGTACCCCTGCTGGATATGAAGCGGTATAACAAGCTCCTGGCCGGTGCCAGCTGGATGGGAGAATATGGCAACCCTGATATTCCGGAAGAATGGGCCTATATTCAGAAATACTCACCATATCAAAATCTTAAACAGGGTGTTAAATACCCTGAAGTATTTTTTTATACTTCCACAAGAGACGACCGTGTTCATCCCGGCCATGCCCGTAAAATGGCAGCAAAAATGGCAGGCTTTGGTATGCCTGTCTTTTATTATGAAAATATGGAAGGCGGTCATGGCGGCTCCTCCACACCTGAACAACGGGCAAGGGAAACGGCCATGCAATATGCTTATTTTTTGATGAAATTACGCAGCAGGCGTTAAAGGTTTGCCAGTACATAATTGGTCTCCGGAAATTTTCAACAAAACCGGGTTACAGGCGTTACTATTAATTGTATATTTTTAATGATATTATTCAATTAATAAAAAACCGGCTATGTTAAAAAAAATGTTGGCGCTTTTACTGGTTTCATTTTTATACCTGGGTTCATTTGCCCAAACCCTTACCCCTTCTGATGCAGACAGTAAAATATCCTTTGTTATTAAAAACATGGGAATAGGTGTAGATGGTACGCTGAAAGGTTTGAAAGGGAAAATAGTTTTTAACCCCAAAAAACCAAAAGCCAGCCTGTTTGATGTAACGGTAGATGTAGCTACTATCAATACCAATAATACACGCAGGGACGACCACCTGAAAAAGCCCGACTTTTTTGATGCAGAAAAATATCCTGTAATTGCTATAAAAACAACCGGCATACAGGCCAAAGGCAATAATATTTATTTTGCGAAGGCGGTGCTTACCATGCATGGCGTTTCAAAAAATATACAGTTCGACTTTATAGCAAAACCGGTCAGCAATGGTTATCATTTTATTGCAGAGTTTTCTTTAAACCGCCGGGATTACGGCATTGGCGGCAACAGTATGACTATGAGCGATGATGTAAAAGTAAAGCTGGATGTGACGGGAACGAAATAGGCAGAAAATTCTAATCTTTGTTGTGCAGCTATGCGAAATGCTGCTGTGCGAAACTTCCAGTTTCGCAATATTATTCTGTCGCCTGTGGCGACTTTTTTCATATCTGGGTCTCTACCTCACTTACGCCGGTCTACAGACCGGTGCATAGCTGTCACTTGCCACCCAAACCGCGAAGCATTGCCTACAGATTTAAGCCAGGCATTCTAAAAGCTAATAAAGAACTGTTCAAATCCCCAGATTGTAAATACTTCCTCTTTTTAACTTTCCAACTTGTTAACTTTTTAACTATCTTCAGCCTATGTTAGTGAAGATAAACGGCAGTGCCGTTTATGGCGTTGAAGCGGTACCGATAACTATTGAAGTGAACTGGATGACGAGCGGTAAAGACCCTTCTATTGTTGGCCTGCCTGATAATGCCGTAAAAGAAAGCCTGCAACGCGTTGAAAGCACCATTAAAACCAATGGCTATGATATGCCACGTACTAAAGTGGTAGTAAACTTAGCACCTGCCGATATTAAGAAAAGCGGCACCGCCTTCGATCTCCCCATAGCTATGGGCATATTAGCGGCATCTGAACAAATTGAAAATGTAGAGGCGCTGAATAATTATGTCATTATGGGAGAGCTAAGCCTTGATGGAGAGATACGTCCTATTAAAGGCTCCCTGCCCATTGCTATACAGGCCCGGAAGCAGGAGTTTAAAGGATTGATTGTTCCAAAAACCAATGCCAGGGAAGCCGGCATGGTAAATAACCTGGCAGTATATGGAGTAGATAATATCAGGCAGGTGATCGATTTCTTTGAAAATGGCGAAACGGGCATTGAAGCAACGGTTGTGAACACGCGCGAAGAGTTTTTCCATTCGCAATACGATTTTGAAATAGATTTTGCTGATGTAAAGGGCCAGGAAAATATAAAGCGGGCCCTGGAAATAGCAGCCGCAGGCGGGCACAATGCCATACTGATCGGCCCGCCGGGTGCCGGTAAAACCATGCTGGCAAAGCGTTTGCCCACTATACTTCCGCCGCTTACCTTACAGGAAGCTTTAGAAACCACTAAGATCCATTCCGTTGCAGGCAAGCTGCCGGAAAATGCTACATTAATTTCAAAGCGGCCTTTTCGTTCTCCACATCACACTATTTCTGATGTAGCCTTAGTTGGTGGCGGTGGCAATCCGCAACCGGGTGAAATATCTTTAGCACATAACGGTGTCCTGTTTTTAGATGAACTCCCAGAATTTAAAAGAACTGTACTGGAAGTAATGCGGCAACCAATGGAAGAAAGAAAGGTTAGTATTTCACGCGCAAAGATGGCCGTTGATTTTCCAGCTAACTTTATGCTAATAGCCAGTATGAACCCGTGTATGTGTGGCTTCTATAACCATCCGGAGAAAGTCTGTACCTGTCCACCGGGTGCAGTACAGAAATATTTAAATAAAGTATCGGGGCCTTTATTAGACAGGATCGACCTGCATGTGGAAGTAACGCCTGTACCATTTAGCGAGCTGTCCAATATCCGCAAAGAGCAAAGCTCGGGAACCATCCGCGAAAAAGTAATCAAAGCAAGAGAAGTACAGGCCGATCGTTATAAAGATCATCCCGGCATTTATGCTAACGCCCAGATGAGCAGTAAAATGCTTAAAGAGATTTGCATAATAGACAACGTAGGGCAAATGCTGTTAAAAGCTGCTATGGAAAAGCTCAACCTTTCTGCCCGTGCTTACGATCGTATTTTAAAAGTATCCCGCACGATTGCTGATTTGGAAGGAAGTGAAAACATCAAACCTGAATATTTAGCCGAAGCTATTCAGTACCGGAGTTTGGATAGAGAAGGCTGGGCGGGATGAGATGTGGGGTTTCTGATTTAAAATTTCAATTCTAAAAAACAATTCAACCATTTTCGGCTACCTATTTACTCCGGAAAGTATCACCCGATTTTAAGGAAGATACCCTTCGAATCAGCATTGAGCAGTACAATATTGAAATCGATCACGCGCTGAAAGAAACAGAAAATGGTAATTATATCACCCAGGATGATATGGAAAAAATAAATAAAACATGGAAAAAGTTGTAAGAGTAAGGCATACAAGTATGGAGCCTAAAAATTATTAGGCCAAAAGATTTAACTAACTAACCCAAGTTGCTATTAAAGAGATGAGCTAAAAAAGAGCATAAGAAAAGAGTAATTTAGAGTTACCACGCTTTAAATCTCAATCTTATGCTCTCAGATGATAAAATTATAGCTCTTTATTGTATTGTAGATGATATTTTGAAAGGAATTGGTCATTTAGAAGCGTTCCCGCCTTGCTCAAACCGGCCTAATGTGCTTGAGTCAATACCTAAAGTTTCTGCTACCTCCTTTGGGATTAACCCTTTCTCAATCCGGTATTGCTTTATCGGGTTCTCACTCTCAATATTCGGAGTATATCCAAGAAATTGAATAACTTAGGAACATGGATTAACACAGGGGAATTTCTGTTTTGCTCTCAATTGCAACACTATCGGCCTACACTTCTATTATCTTTGCCACCTTACTTTGCGACAATCCTAATTCAATCCTCCGTTTACGGATATGGTCGCCATAACTAACAAGCTGTTTCGGAATTGGCTGGTTTTAACTATTTCGTACGCTGTCTAAATGTAAATGAAAACAATAATTAGGGTTTGCTGTTTAACTCGTCTATTGGTAATTTTTGAATACGGTAGTACCTTTTGCTATTAAAACAGGGAAAAATGGTGCAAACAAAACGCGGGAAGGCTATCAAAAAGCCTGCACGAACACCAGTGTATGTAAGCCCTGATCAGCTGACAATAGGGCATGATTTTGAAACGCCTTTTGCCCAGGCACTCAGCAGTGAGAACCGTTGGGTAAAGCTAAGCAGGTTGCTTCCCTGGGATAAAATGGTAGCACAATATGATAAGACTTTTAAATCTAAGGAAGGCAGGCAACCCCTTAATGGGCGTATAGTAATAGGAGCGGTCATTATCAAGCATATGCTTAAGCTTTCTGACCGGGAGACAGTCCTGTAGATACAGGAAAATGTATTCATGCAGTATTTCCTGGGATATAGTTCCTTCACCAATGAAGCGCCCTTTGATGCGAGTTTGTTTGTAGATATCCGTCAACGGTTAAGCCTTGAGGTGATGGGCAGTATCAATGAGATCGTCATAG
>JAPUDO010000105.1 GCA_027493055.1 Niabella sp.
TGGATGTTATAGACAGCAATAATGTACAGTTAGTGATCACAGATATTATGATGCCGGTAATGGACGGTATTGCATTATGCAAAAGAATTAAGACTGATATTCAATACAGTCATATTCCGGTTGTTTTTCTCACAGCAAAAAATGCGCTGAATGCTAAAATAGAGGGGCTTGAAACCGGCGCCGATGTATATATTGAAAAGCCTTTCGCAATGGAATACCTGTTAGCCCAGATAAAAAGCATACTTAACAACAGGAACATCATCAGGGAATATTTTACCAGGTCTCCTGTTTCCCATCTGAAAGGGATTAATATTTCTGCGGCAGACAAAGAGTTTATAGCTCACCTGGACAAAGTTATATATGACAATATTTCTGATTTTGATTTAAACGTAGACGAGCTTTCCAGGTTAATGAACATGAGCCGGCCTACTTTATACAGGAAGATCAAGGGACTGTCAGACCTTACACCTAACGAACTGATACATGTAACCCGTCTTAAAAGGGCAGCAGAAATACTTGCCGAAGGAGATATGCGTATCAACGAAGTGGCTATGATGGTAGGTTACAGCATACAATCCAATTTTTCAAGAGATTTCAGCAAACAGTTTGGCATGTCGCCCACCCAGTTCCTGGAGTACTTAAAGACAGATAAAAAAGATTGAACAAACCGCCTATAAACTCCGCACAAAAAACCAGGTTGTAACCGGTAGCTTTAAAACAGGCTGCAAATTTCCTGAACACGCAAAAATATTTTTTTCTTTCCTGAAGTGCCTATATACATCGCCTTTAGGCAGTAAAATAAACGCGTGAGGCGTTCCTAACTTCTGTTGGACAGGTTCTTCACTTCACACAGTTGAGACTATCTGCAAATCTTATCATAACTAGCTGGGCAGCAGCATTCAATAATGTTAATAGTAAGAAGTAAGTACCCAGCAAAAAATACTGACCCAAAACAGGATGGGTTACGTACAGTATATATTAAAAAAAAATCCTATTTTCCGGACTTTTCAAGGATTAGTGATCAATTAATTTAAAATATCAAAAGCATATTTCCATGCATACAATACTTAAACAGTTTGCACCTCCTATTGTAAAAGCCCTGAGATATTATAGTTTCAAATATGGCTGGAAAGGGGATTACCCATCCTATGAAATTGCCAAAGCCCAAACCAGGGGTTATGATGAGAACCATATTTTAAACCGGATCGCAGAAACCACCCGGCTTGTTAAAAACGGAGAAGCCGCTTACGAAAGAGACGGTATTATATATGACAAAGTGCAGGTGAATATCAACCTGCTTGCCGCACTGTTATTAGTAGCATCAAGAAATGGCAATAAGCTTACGGTTATTGATTTTGGTGGTTCTTTGGGCACTTCTTATTATCAGAATATTGCTTACCTGTCGCATCTGGAAACCCTTAATTGGTGCATCGTTGAACAAGCACATTTTGTTGATACGGGTAAAAAAGAATTTGAAGACGATCACCTGAAATTTTTTCATACAGTAGAAGAATGCCTGCAACAATTTCCTGAAGCGAACCTATTGTTATTTTCCAGCTCCCTGCAATACTTCGAAAAACCTTATGAAACCCTTAAAGATCTGCAGCGCTTTAAAATACCCTACCTGATGTTGGACCTGATTGCCTATAACAGTGAAAATAGAGACCGTATTACGATCCAATATGTACCACCGGTTTTTTATGGAATTGAAGCATCATACCCCTGTACTTTTTTTAACAAAGAAAAATTAGACCATCAGCTTAAAGAAAATTATACCCTGGAGTTCGATTTTGAAGTAAGCTCAGAACTGTATTATATACAACTCAAACCTTTCCGGTACAAAGGAGCTTTATGGCGACACGTATAGCCGGAATGGATTATCCATAACATGCGCCGGCAGATGCTTAAATGTAAAACTGTACATCTTACGGCAACTTTTCCAGGTCAATCAAAGGCTTCCTGTTGGTTGCATTTCTTGTAAAAGCTGATCTGTAAGGCGTATAATCTTTAAAGAACCCGCAATTTTTCAGATAAAAACTTTGGCCCTGAAGGCCCCCGGAATAATCCATCCGGTATCCTTTAGCTGCTGTATTATCGTAAGTAAACACGGCTTTTGTCAGCTCGGTCCAGTTACCGTTTATATCTCCCACCCATTGGTTGTTAAATAATACTTTTCTTTCCTTATCTCCTTCATTAGGACTAAAATTCTCCAGGAAAGAATGGAAACGCTTCAGGTAAGTATTAGTTTGCGGGCGTTTGAATGATGCTACCAGGTTCCAGCTATCGGTTTCGGGTGTAAAGAAATAAGCTGTATAAATAGTGTTATTATTTCCATCCGGTTCTCCCTTTAGCAGGAACCTGTAGGTAACGCCTGCCTTCCAGTTATAACGCCAGTAACTCTGTCCGCCCGATCCTTCATTGCCAAACTCCCCTGTATGCACGCCCTCACCTTTTTTGAGCATAGTGATACGCATATTTTCGGGGATGCTTTTGGGATCATCTGTGCTGTAAGGGCTCCATACAGAAAACAGCACCCTTCTTTCGGTAGCTGAATTAACCTGTATGCCGAAATAACCTTCACCAAAACCGTTAGCCATAAAATAAGATCCTAATTTATCCTCACCTTCAGGAACCGTTATTTCGTTATAAAACCACCTGGCCTTAATGCTGCTATCAAAAGGATAATTCAGGTGAACGGAAGGGCCTCTTCTTCCCCAATAAAAAAAATTGCCTTCATTGGTAGCAACAAAATTTGTTTTAAACCCGGTAACAGAACCTCCTATTGCGTAATCACTTACCTCGGCAAAACGGGCGCCTGTTTTAGAGATCCCGGTAAGCGTAATTTTAATATAGCCGGTATCTTTAAGCTCCCACTCTCCTGCTTCATACAAACGGAAATCATCGCCCTCTATAGTTATCTTTCGCGGAATATTGTTAACAGCTACCTGCAACCGGCTTTCCCCTGCTGCTTTTGCCCTGATCTTAATCCTTACCTTTCCCGGATGGCTGATCCTGAAATAAGTATCAAACCGGGCTGCCTCATCTGTCCAGTTTTCAATACCTGCATTTGTAATCACCCTGGATCCTGGCGGTATATTTTGTACCCAGGTATTTCCTCCAACAGGCACCATCAAAACGGTATCTCCAGGATTTTTATCCCGATCCGTTTGACTTTCACCTTCCCTGTTATTGCTGAAAGAGGTATTGCCTGTCCAAAGCAGGGCGCTCATTAACAGGACCAGGAAACTTCTGTACGTCATACGCTTTCGGTTTATAAAATGTAAATGATGATTAAACATCAAAATTAACCAACAGCAGGCTCTTATTTACTGCTACAACCAAAATTGCGCAAACGATTGAATACTTAATTTAATTGTAACTTTATAGTATGGAAGTACATGAACCTGCCGTAGACTACGGTAAACGAAAATACACTATTGAAGAATATCTCGAAATGGAAAATGAAGCTTTAATAAAGCATGAATATTTCAGGGGAGAGATATTTGCCATGTCGGGAACCAAAATGCCGTATAATGAGATCAGCACCAATTTAATAATGTTGACTGCATCAAGACTAAAAGGCAAAAACTGCAAACCTTATGGTAGTGATGCCAGGATACATATCGAATCCAATACCTTGTTCACTTACCCGGATATTTCGATCGTTTGCGGAGAAGTGCTTACGCTTAATAATGATAATATGAACGTGCTGAACCCCTCCGTAATTATTGAAATATTATCACCCTCTACCAAAAATTACGATCGTGGCGAAAAGTTCAGGCTCTACAGGGATATATCCACTTTAAAAGAATATATCCTTGTTGATTCAGAGAGTATACATATTGAGGCCTTCCGCCTGAACGAAACTCAACGCTGGGAGCTGGAAGAATATAATCTGCCAGAAGAACAGCTTTATCTTAAAACCATTAATGAGTATTTTTCTATTAGCGAAATTTATGAGGGAGTGAATATACGCTGAATCCTTTGAAAAGGGTGTAGGACAAAAGTCCCTTTTATGCTACTATGGCTACACGAACTATCGGGCCATAATATTTCGCTGCCCGCCTGAATGGCGAGTTGGGCAGGCGCTGCGGCTTGAGGAAGTACGGGGTTGAATTATTACAAAAATTCCGCTGCTCTGCACCTTTCAACATAAGTAATAAAAGCTGCAGCGCAGCGCAAATCTTTGTAGCCGCAGAGCGGCACAAAATAGTAACAAAATAAACAGTAACCCAAAGGTGCAGCGCACCGTAATATTTTATTTCAGGGAGATTTGTCCTAAACCCTTTGCGAGAGACTCCGCTAAGAAATTGTAACTTTATAATAACAGCACCTTACTGCTCTATCCTCACTTCCCCTTCCAAGCCGGCTTTTGACAGCGGCTTATTCTGTAAAAGATTTAAAGGAGCCGTAGTCCAGGTAATACGCTTATCTCCCGGCAGGTTCAGATCTCCTATTAAACGGTTAGCCCAGGTATTAGTAACCTCTATTTGGATAGTATTTTCACCGGCCTTTATTGCCTTAGAAACATCAAGGTGATAAGGAGGTGTCCATAGCGTTCCACACACTACACCGTTTATAGTTACTGTTGCAATATTGAATATACTGTCTACAGTAAGATACACAGGTTTGGACTTGTCAAGATGTTCCAAACTAAACCTGTTTTTATACACTGCCGTACCGGAGTAATATTTAATAGCGTTATTATCCTGTTGATTCCATAATTTGAGTGCAGGAAAACTCACTTCCTCTGCTGGTCCACCAAAAGCCGGATCAAATTGTGCTTTCCAGCCGGTGCTGATATTAGCCACCTGCTTCACAGCTACAACAGGCTGCGCCTTCTTTGTAACATTCACTTTCTTCCTGAATACAACAAACGCCGAACCGTTGGCATACAAAGGAAGCTTTACATAAGTTCTGCCATTCTTTATTTCCCAATTACCGGCTGACGAAATGCTTCCGCTTACAGGATCATAAACCTCCGGTTCAAAACCTGCCACTCTAAAGGATAAATCAAGCTCCTGCTTTACTTTTTCAGAATTTGAAATAAAGTAAATGTGCCCATCTTCCAGTTCTCTGTGCGCCCATGCAATAGGTTCTTTGTTCAGAGTAGCATCCAGGTCCCGGCTCAGGCCAACACTTTCAAAAGTATCCTCTATAAAAGGCGTTTCAATTAACCGGCCTTTTCCGTTACCGGCAAACAGTTGTTTCCATAACTGTTGAAGCTCCGTATTCACATCTTTAAAACCTATAGCATCTATTTCCCTTTTGTCAATGATGATTGTGGCCCCTGCCTTTTTTAACTGCAGTATTTTCTTAGCCACGTTTACCGACATCAACCCGCTGTTGGGATTCATTAATAATTTGCCCGGGAAGACCAAAATAGAATAAGCAGCCCCTGATTGAAAAACTACTTTACCTTTTACTACCCTGGCATGCATTAAAGCATCGGGATTAAAGCAGTCATATTTATATCCCCGTAAAGCATCTGTCCAGTTCTCAGGGTCGGCCATGTTAGCAGAATGAGATACACCATCAGGAATAGTACGCTGTGGCTGCCCTTTATTTTCTAATCTCAGCCTCTCCGCTTCTACCCTTTCTTTACCAAATATACCGGGCAATGTGCTTACCAGCCTGTCTGGCAATATAGACCTCCGGGGCACTTCTTCTCCTATGAATACCGCTATATCTGCAACCGGCTTTCCCTGCTGCAATAAGGATGAAACCCTTGTCATATAATCCACCCAGGCCCTGCTTTGATGAAACCAGGTCTGGTCTCTTTGAAAGAACAGTCCAATACTGCCTAATGTCATACCTGGTTTTCGGTTGATCCAGGGATTATGCGTAGTTACGTGAAGTATCATACGGTTGATACCCATTGCAAAATTCCTGTCGCCCACTGCCTTTAAATTGCCCGGGTGCTCGGTCCAGCCCATTCTCAGGTTGGTAAAGGCTTCAGCCTGCACTATATTTTTTCCGTAGATATGCGCGGCACTAATAGCATCAAGCATATCATTGGGCTTATCGTGCGTAGGGCTATTCAGCCAGAATTCCCCGGTAGGTAAATCAACCGTTTTAAAATGCAATAAGCCATCGCTCATCATAGTTGGAGCAACATTTTCTGCCATAAAGCTGCACCCAATCTGATCTGCCAGCTTCCTTAAAGTAACATAGAACACGTCATTCACCATTTCTGCAATGGTTTCGCGCACATCATGTAATATTTTTTCAGAAGTTGCTGCATCATTAATAGGAGTTCCTGTCATCACCAGCAGGTAAGGCATCAAATCATACCCCCTCCTTTTTTTGAACGCTGCCGCAAAGTTCTTATTCCAGTTCTGACTGCCGGCCTCCCAGCTGTCAATATAAAATATTTTAAGGACCTCTTTAGCCAAACCCGGATCTGTTTTCTCAAAAACCCTGGCAAACCAGTTATCAAACTGTAGTTTAATAGCTTCGGGATCAAATTTATCGCACTCCAGGCCTTTGGCTGCACCACCGGTAGCATTAGTATGTCCCGTAGAGGTATGCCCTATCCTTACCACTACCCAATCCCCCGATCCGGGCTTCCAGTCAAGGTTTCCGTTTTCATCCATCTTACCCGTAAGGTTGATGATATCTTTTAACGGAACAGCATCTTTACTACTTATCATCTGTGCTGTTGTATTTTCAGCTACACGCCATATACTGCCATTCTTTGCTTCTATATGGTTGATAACAGGCTCATCACTTAAATAAATGCCCTGAATTTTCAGTGTAGGCTTCCACTTGGCGCCATCGAGGTCTTCAGAGCCGGCTTCGGTTTCCTCCTTATCATACACAAACCTGAAATATCTTGCTGTGGTTGCCGGAATAGAAAATGTATAATCTTCGTCAGCGTCCTGCCAGCCATGCCGCGGCGGATGTAAGCGTAAAATTGTTGTAAAGCGGATACCATCATCACTGGACTGAACCACCAGTCGCTGCGATTGGTACTGCCGGCCTGCAGTATGTATTTTCAAAGAACGCAAAGTGAAGGGCCGGGGATATTTATACTGTATCCAGCAGGTAGTATCACTTCTGAAAGTTTTTGAACCATCACCGGGAAAGCACAGGTAAGCAGCCTTTTCACCAGTGCTGGTAGTAACAACAGGCACTAATACAGTTTCACTGAAAGCATTGGCAGAATTGGCAGGATAGGCGAATACCGCCACGTCTTTATAGAAATTTTCCCTGGTTTCGGGTTGTTCCAGCTTAATATCTTCATTGCGGGAGGCTCTTATATACGTTTTTGTCCATACCAATTTTTGCATAGACTGTTCAGGCTTTATCCAGGGACCGCCGGCCAAAGCAAATCCGTCGCTTACATGAAAGGCCATTTTTAATCCCAACCGCTTACTCTCCGCCAGGGCATGATTCACCATCCCCCACCATTCTGGTGATAATTGCCGGGCAGGGTTATCATAAGGTATCCTGGCTACCGTATCATAGATACAGGCCAGGTAAGCCCCGCCAATTCCTGCTTTTTGCATTCCTTCCAGGTCTGCTGTAATTCCTTCTTTGGAAACAGCGCCGTGCATCCAATACCACAATACCCAGGGTTTGGCAGATTCAGGAGGATTGGTAAAGATCTCTTCAAGAGCAACAGGTTTGATCCTTTGCGCATAACAGATCCCATTTACCCATAAACATATAGCAACAACAATCAATATTTTCAAACGCAAGTTCATTCTTAATTAATCTTTTATAGCCCGAATATAAAAACTATAACTATATTTTCCCGGCTTTACCTGATACTGTTCTAATGGAGCTGCCACTTCGCTCCAGCTGTCATTACCGCCCACACCCATTTGTTTCAGATCTATATTTAAAGTAATGAAACCCTCATTTTTTAATTTATAGGTATGCTTTGCTTCTGTGATATTTTTTTCTGTGTATGGCCAGGCGCTCATACTCAAAAGGCTGTCCGCTATAATCATCAGGCCTGATTTTCCTTTAGGCTGCTGAAGACTCATCCAGCGAACATCCGTGCGGTTGCCATTTTCCTGCGGCACCACATAAGGTTCCATAAAGGCTTCAAGAGAAGACTGGTATAATCCAGCATCAAAACCATAATTGCGGTCGATATAATTTTCAAGAGGGCCTTTACCAAAGTAGCTTACCTGTGTAAAATTATTATTCACACCGCCCTGCATACCTATTTTAGGCAGATTGGGCAAACCGGGATTGGCTTCCAATGTATAATTCACTTTTACCGTGCCATCTTTATCAACAGCATAAAATATCTCAACCTGCGCGCTATCACTAATCAAAGTATAAGTGCTCAATATACCACTAAGCCCCTTAACAACAGCTGGTTTTATGGATTGTAGTACCGGTTTATTTTCATACCATTGCTTTAACACCCTCTGTGTTTTCCAGCCGCGCCGGTCATTATCGGTTTGCGGACGTGTAAAGTGCGGCAGCAAAGGTTGTGTAACCAGTTGCTCACCATTTTTTTCATACGATGACAATGCACCGGAGTTTTTATCAATTATAACAAAAACACCTTTCGTCTGAGCTATAAAAGAAGAGGCATTTTCTGTAAAAGGAACTGCAGTCTTTACCAGATCCTGCTGTAGCAGGGGTGTTAAGGCTAATTGATTGCTGGCTATTACAAAGCCTTTATCGGCCCATGGGGTATTTTCTTTGGTCTGAAAAACAATTTCGGCATGATATTCTTTATCCTTTTTAAACCTCGGATAATATTTTTTAATGTCTATGATAGTTGAATCGCCAGGTGCTAATGAAATAGCTGGTAAAGAATGTGTAGCTACCACTGCTCCACCCTCCCTGATCAGCAGCAACGCCTGGTAAGCCGCCACATTTTTAACCAGACTAAGGTTATTCACTTTTACCAAACCCTTTGCAGCATCAGCCCATTCGCATTGAACAGGCTGAAAGATCCGTTTACATTCATACATGGCGGCTTTGGGTCTTCCATCTGCAGCAACAATTCCTTTGATCGTAAAGTTGTCAAAATATCTTTCGCCAAAATCACCGCCATAGGCATAATAAGATTTGCCGGTAGCTGCATCATACTTTGTCAGCCCCTGGTCTTTATACTCCCATATACATCCGCCTATTACACGAGGCAGGCTGCGCCATTGATCCCAGAAATCTTTCAGGTTGCCGGCGCTATTACCCATCGCATGTGCATATTCGCAAAAAAATATCGGCCTGTTATCTCCATTCTGCTGATTCACCAGCAACGGCGCAGTGTATAATGCCGGGTACATACGGCTGATCACATCAATATAGTATTGATCTTTGGGATTCTGTATACGATGCGAATGATCGTTTGCTTTCAGGTAACGGGGGTCTGAGGGATTGATATATCCTTCTTCTTTCGGACTTCCCATTGCCGGCTCATAATGCAGTGGCCGGGTTATATCAAAATCCTTTATCCAGCCTGCCATGGCCGCATGATTGGGGCCACTGCCCGCTTCGTTGCCCAGGCTCCACATAATAATTGAAGGATGGTTCTTATCGCGTAGCGCCATACGGGAAACACGTTCTATATAAGCTGCCGTCCAGCGCGGGTCATGATCCAGCTTTCCTCCCAGGCCATGTGTTTCGTGGTTGGCTTCATCTATAACCATAATACCAAACTGATCACACAGGTCTAACAAATAAGGATCACTGGGGTAATGGCTTAAACGGATACAGTTAAAATTAAACTGCTTAATGGTCTTTACATCCTGCAAGATATCTTCCCTTGACAAAGCCTTTCCTTTTTCAGGATGATGATCGGGCCGGTTAACACCATACAGGTAGGTTTCTTTTCCGTTAATCAAAAGCTTGCTATCGGACTTTCTAAATTCCACGCTTCTGAAGCCAAGCTTACAACTTTTGGCTTCCCATATATTTCCTGTACTGTCTTCGAGGCTCAGCACTAAAGTATACAGATTAGGCTCTTCCGTACTCCATTTTTTAGGGCTGGCAATTGTTGTTTCCAGCAAACCAAATTTTACCCTGTCGAGGCGCGGGTGAATTTCGTTGATGATTGCATCAGCAGTGATTTTTAAAGCATCTTTTAAAACAGCTTTATTGTCTGCATCATACAGCTGCGCTTTTACAACAAAGCCCGGAACTTCTTTGCCTATAAGATTTTCCAGCCGCGGACGAATGCTTAATATGGCATCTTCATAATTTTTATCCAGCTTAGTCTGATAGAAAAAATCTGCAATGCGTAATTTAGGTTCGGCCATCAGGTATACTTCGCGGTGAATACCGCTTAAACGCCACTGATCCTGGTCTTCCAGGAAACTGCCATCGCTCCAGCGGATAACCCAAACAGAAACAATATTTTCACCATCCTGCAAGTAGGGTGTTATATTAAACTCTGACGGAAGAAAACTATCTTCTGCATAGCCTAAGAATTTACCGTTAACCCAAACCTTGTACGCCGAGCTTACACCACCAAAATGTAAAGTGATATTCTTATCCTTCCAGTCGGCAGGAACAGTAAAAGAGCGCTGATAGCAGCCCACTCCATTATAATCTTTGGGCACAAAAGGCGGATTAACCGGGCGGAACGGATATACAGCACTTTTATAAATAGGTTTATCATATCCCTGCATTTCCCAGTTAGAAGGAACAGGGATCTTCTTCCAGCCCGAAACTTTTTGTTTATAAAAATCTACAGGCTCATCACCTGGCTTTAACGCAAAGCTGAAGTCCCAATCCCCGTTAAGCGACAAAAACCTCCCGCTTTGCTCCCGGCTTTTGGAAAGCGCATCGGCAACATTTGCAAAAGAATACGCAGTAGCCCTTGACTGATCCCTGTTAATACCACTTACCAGGGGATCTTCATAGGGTTCAGTATTATATACTTCAGGTGCGTTAGGAACAGCTGCAGGTGTTTTATCTACCAGCTGCGCCAGTGCACATACATTGCCTGTAATAAATAATAATGCAATAATTATAATTCTCATCATCATATCTCTGTTAAATATTCGTCTTCAAATGAAAAGCCCCATCCGGACCTGTTGTGAGGAACTGCAAAACCATTTTCTATGGCAAGGGGATGATCTATAAGCGGATCAATCCAATCGAACGACTCTGCACCTGCCCCATTGGAAACCGTGCAGAGCAAAGGCACATCATAATCTTTATAATAGTGCGGGAGCACAGGAATGTTATGTGCCAGCGCCAGGGCAGCACTATTTCTCCATGCTTCTACTCCGCCCAACCTCAATATATCAGGCTGCCAGATATCAATCGCATTCAGCTTTACCAGCTCTCTTAAAGGAAGGGTTGAATACTCACGCTCTCCCATGGCCAATGAAATACCTGCCTGGTTTTTCAACAACTGGTACCCCTGGAAATCAGTATGATCGATGGGTTCTTCAAACCATTGAATATGCAGGCTGCGTGCTGCGCGTGCCAATTGCAAAGCATTGGGAACTGTCATGCCCTGGTTAGCATCCATCATGATACCAATACTATTCCCTACGGCTTCCCTTACTTTGGCTAACCGTTCCAGATCCTCTTTCCAATCGGGCTTACCTACTTTTATTTTTACCGCGCTAAAGCCACGCTTTTTGTAACTGCTCACTTCGTCTATCAGCTCATCCGTAGTATAAGACAACCAGCCACCGCTGCCATAAACAGGCACTTTAAAATGATTGGCCCCTAAAACCTTCCATACAGGTTGTTGTAAAGTTTTTGCCCAGGCATCCCACATAGCAATATTTACAGCAGCCTGCGCCCACCTGTTAACTCCTTCATTGCCGAAATATTCATTTGCCGTATCTATTTTTTTATAAACCGATACGGTATCGCTGGCGTTCTCCCCGATAGCCATTGTTGCAACCTCCTTCAGCGCACCGGCAATAGCATGCGGGCTGTATTGAAAACTCAAAAGATAAGCTTCACCTGTAATACCGCTTTGCAGATGCAACCTTAATACAATAAAAGATATTTCCGTAAGTGTATGGGTAGCATCTGCAATGGGCTTATTTAATGCTGCTTTAGCTGTATATACCGAAAAATTATTAATCCGTTCCATTTAATCTTCTTTTTGCTTATCCTTATTTTCAACGGGCCTGCGCCTCCAGTAATTGGCCAATATACTTCCGCTGATATTCATCCAGGGACTAAATACTGCAGCCGCAAGGCCTACGGTTCCCAGTTTACCCATAGCGCCTGCAAGGCCGCTTGCCATGCCACCGTTTTGCAAGCCTACTTCAAAAGCTACTGTACGGCTTGAGTTTTTATCAAGCCCAAACAAACGGCTGAACCAATAGCCAAAAAAATAACCTGCTGCATTGTGTATTACAGAAGCGATAAATAATAAAAAGCCCACTTTCAACAGGTTATCACGGCCGGCAGCCGTTGTAACCGTTGTAAAATAAATAATACCAAACATTGATATGAAAGGCATGAACTTATCAACATTTGGATATGCCCTATACAACCGGTTATATAAAACGCCCGCCACTACTGCTCCTGCCAAAAAACCGGATAGCTCCAGAGATTGTAAAGCGGCATGAGAAGCATTGTTCATTTCAAAATATCCGTATCCCCAAATTAAAACCACTAAAGCATATACAGCACAAGCCACAGCCACAATATGTATCTTCTTTCTTTTTCCGGCTGAAGCATGTTTTAAATAATCATGTAACAATGCGGCTCCAATGGGTACAATAACAATTTTAATAATTTCAATCATCATATCCACGAACTTCACTTCTATTAACGTACCTGCAAAAGTTTTCATTAACAGCGGTGTTAAAAAAGGAGCAGCCAATGTGGCCATTGCCGTTACAATTACCGATAAAACAAGGTTAGCCCTTGCAAGATACACCATAACATTAGAAGCCAGCCCGCTGCTGCAACTGCCAATAAGAATTATACCTGCGGCTATTTCCGGTTCAAAATGAAACATGCGGGTAAGCAGCACACCCATTAAAGGCATGATAGAGAAATGACAAAGTAATCCCACTATTACGCCCTTTCCGGTAGATCCCAGTCCGCTAAAATCTTTTAGGCTCATGTGAGTACCCATGCCAAACATTACCAGCTGGATAATCACCAGTATCACCGTTTTATCGCGCAGGTTCACATCGCCCCAGCTCATAAAAGCCTGCGGGTATAACATACCGGCTACTACTGCAGCAATGATCCAGGCCGTGTACTGATATCCTTTAAGCGATGTAACAGCGCCCAGCCCCAAAGCCAGGGTAACCGATGTAAGCACAGCGAAAGATTTACCCAGCTCTGCCTGCCGTGTTAACAATGAAATGACAAGCAGTATAGCTGCTATACCACAAACCCATAAACTAAACCTATAGACTTTTTGCATGGACACAAGCGTTTGTTATTGTAAAACGGTAGTAAGATATTCCATCGCAAGCGGTGGGCTTGCCAGAACAGGCACTTTTTTATCTTCCTCAGGTAAGGCCGCTACTACACGGGCCATAGAAGCCTGTGCTAAAACAATTACATCGGCTTCGGCCGACAACTGTTTTAAAGCAGCTGCGACAATAGTATCATGCGTTTGGGCATCACCGCTCATTAATGCTTCAAAAGCCCCGTTGCATAACCTTGATACAAGCTCTATTTCTTTACCCGCAATAATAGCACGCCTTTTTACCAGATCGCAGGTTGGCTCCAGCGTAGTAGATAAAGTAGCTATTACACCTATTCTTTTACCGATGGTTACTGCTTTATCTGCCATAGGCTGATCCACGCGTAATACAGGCACTCCAGACAAAGTAGCTGCTGTTTCTACCGCAGGGCCGATAGAGGAGCAGGTAAACATGATATAATCTGCGCCGGCCTCTTCTGCCGAAGCAGCATAGCCTACTACCCTTTTAGATGTTTGCGGCGTTAATTCGCCACAGGCAATAGTATTTTTAATAAGGCTGTCATCAACAATATTAAATACTTTAACGCCTGGTAAATACTTTTTGCAAAGCTCATCGAACACAGGCACCAGTGTTGCAGATGTATGCACTAAGCCTAAAGTTTTGCCTTCGTTTGCAGAAGGACTGCTTTTTATTTTTTCCATATTTTTTTATTTTAGGGCTGTAAGGAATAGTTAGAGGAAAGTGGGGAATGGTTAGTAGGTCTTTCCAGTTTTTACTCACTATTTCCTACTTCCTACTCGCCCGTTCCTTAATATTCCAAAATAATTTTCTGCTCCTACCTGCCCGCCTTTAAAATTCACTTCCAGGCCATCTATAGCTTTATTTTTCGACAAGGCTTTGCAAAGAGGAGCGCCCCTCACCAACCGCGCCATCATTTCCACTGCATCTATTTCCATTGCTCTTGCCGCATAGCTGCTGGTATCACCCCCTGCAATCACTACGCGTTTTAAAGCATGTTGCTCTGCCATTTGCCTGGCTATTTCGCCCAGCGCCGTTCCCAGCTTTTCTGAAGAAAGGTTTGTCTCCTTTTTATCACCGGTATGCACTATCACATTTTTTTGCAGACGCAAATAATCGTTTGCCGCAGCTACACTGTTTTCAAATGTTGCATTGTCACCAACACTTACAGCATCCAGGATCACTTCTTCAAAACCATTTGCTTTGGCCCAGGCAATCTGTGCTGCGGTAACAGGCGAACAACTTCCGGAAACCACCAGCAACGGTTCAGCTTTTCCCGGCGGGTTCCAATCAGTTATAGCATCCAGCTGACCTGTACGGTTCCAATAATTGCCCAGCGCCATTTCGATAGCAGATGACCCAATCGAAAAAAAGGAAGCTCCTTTTTTCAACGCTTCAGTGTCCAGCCATTCACCAATTTTCAATAGCTGCTCTTCATTAATAGCATCAAGCAAGACTGCTTCTTCAGCATCAACTCCATTATTCCACTCATTCATTGGTTTTTGCAATTGAAGTATATCCATCAATGCCAGCTTTTTACAGGTTTGCTTTTGCAGATGCAACCTCAGATCGCTTTCATCAGCAGGCGTTACAGGATGGTTACGCATAGAAGGATGCCTGTCCAGGCGGTAAACATCCCCGTTACTGCCAATACCCATTTTAGCGAACAGGTTACCAAAAACACAATACCTGCCCAATGAAGGAGTACCTCCTAAAATTGGCACCGGTCTGTTCTGAAAAACTGCTGCACCTGTATCCAGCACACGCCCGATGCTGCCTGTTTGCGGTGAAGAATCGAATGTAGAGCAAACCTTGTAATGTATATGCCTTGCCTTATATGCTTTCATTTTTTGAAATGCCTCATTCAGCACCTGCTCCATCTCATCAGCCGGCAATGCCCTCGTTTTACCTGCAATACCAATCACATCCAGTCCCGGAAATTTATTTAATACCTCAACATCAGGAGGCTCTATAAATAATACGGCTTTTGCACCGGCTTTACAGATAAATTCCAACGCATCTGTAGAACCTGTAAAATCATCGCCGTAAAAGGCCAGAAGTATGTTATTATTAACAGGCATATTTATTTCTTTCCGAATTTTTCAACGCTCTTGCGAAATTCCGGGTACTGCATAGCTGCTTCTTCCAGCGAAAGGCCTTCCACAGCAGCTTCCCAGGCCTGTTGTAAAGCCACAACACCAGCGCCTGCTCCCATTGGATGGGCCATAATGCCACCACCGGCCATATATAACAGATCCTGTGTTTGTGTACGGCGCCAGGTTTCAAATGCCTGTCCGCCCCATTGGCCAGACGAAACAACGGGCAATATATTTTTATGCTCAAACATGGGCGTGAGACAGGCTTCGATAGAAGCAACTACGCTATCATCAGTTTCCCAAAACTTATTTTGAATACCATTTACATGCAGCTGATCCACACCTGCCAGTCGCCATATTTTCTGGTAAGCCCTGAAATCTATACCCAACAAAGGGTGCCTGGTAAGCATTCCCCATCCGTTGCGATGTGCATGTATAGCTAACCGGCGCTGATCGCAAATCTTCTTCACGGCGCTCAATCCCACACTATTAATACTTACCATAGCACAGGTGCCACCATGCTGCAAGATCGTTTCATATCTTGACAGCATTTCATCTGCCTCGCCGCTAAGGTTAAAAGCATACATTGCTTTCTTACCTGTTCTATCCGCATGATCATTGATCACTTTCATAACAGCAGCTACCCTGTCTTCAAAAACTGAGTTAGCAGAAGAAGATAACAATTCATCATCTTTAATAAAATCTATACCCGCTTCAACTAATGTTTTTACTGTTGCTGCCGTGTCTTCCACCGTAAGGCCAACCGAAGGCTTAATGATGGTTCCTATAAGTGGTCTTTGCAGAACACATGCCAGCTTCCTGCATCCCTCAATTCCAAATTCCGGACCTTTAAAATGACTGCCGAAAGAATCGGGAAGTTCAATGTCCAACAGCTTCAAACCGGTAAACTGTGTAATCTCATATAAATTACCCTGTAAAGTAGAGATCATCACCAGGAGGTTATAACCAAAGTTTTCTATACTCCATGATACTTTAACCATAGCCCGATGGTATTTACCTGTACTGCTAACAGCGCCCGGTATTGCCGGCTGATCCACTGTTTCAAGATACCTTACATCTTCAACACGTGCAGCAAAGCGTTGCTTCAGTTCTTCAGTTTCGCCAGGCACTGCCACAAATGTTCCCGAGGACTGCTCTCCCGCCAGTACAGCAGCAGCCTTCTCCGGATCGTAGGGTGTTTCGATATAGTATGTAGCAAGTATTCTTTCCATATTTATTTTCCGCTTCAAATAGCAAAAGGTATTATCCTGATTACTTTAGAAATTTCATAATATTGTTTATAAATTTTTTCATCGCATCAAAGGCATCCATACAGACATATCAGACTGGCCACGATTGGCCCATGCAAAATAGGGTATCAGCTTTACCTGTACCGGTTGCAGATTGTCGTTCACTGGACGGTATAAAACATTTTTCCAGCTTTCAGTGTTTATCATGCGGGCCTCGCCCGTTAAAGCCATCACATTCCCATTATCAATTTTTTCAGGGACAGGCTTAAAAACAGTATTTACCGGCAGTACCAGGTTGAAAATATCCTTACCCGGAAGATCATTTGATTCCAGGCAATACACTACAGGACCGCGCTTCACCGCTACCTGGCCACGGGCCTCTTCCACCAGGGGATTTGCTTCCAGCATTTTCACGGGCATTTCCATATTTAAAATAATTTCATCGCCAGCCTTCCATTGCCTGGTCACTGTTTTGTACTGTCCTCCTTTCTCATTCATCAACCGGCCACCTGCCTGTATGGTTGCCTTCCCGCACCAGCCGGGTATACGTATATGTATGGGCAGCTCTTTATTGGGCGCTTTTTTTATTTTTATTACTACTTTCCCCTCCCATGGGTAGGCAGTTTGCTGCTCGATAGAGACTGCAGAACCATCGGCCAGCCGGGTATTCAGAGTATTGCTGCTGAAAGTATTAATATACAATCCATCTTTACCGATACTATACATGTAATCTCCTACCTGGGCTATAGTTCTTACCACATTCGGCGGGCAGCAATTAGACTTGGCTATGTATGGGATGCGCCCGCCCGACCAGCGCATCTGGTAGGGAAAATCATGCGAATGCGCTAAAGGATTGGTATAGAAATAATCTTTCCCATCCATACTTACGCCGCTTAAAACACTATTGAATAAAGTAAGTTCTACTATATCCATATAACGCTCTTCGCCCGTAAGCAGGAACATGCGGTAATTCCAAAGCACATTGCCAATATTGGCACAGGTTTCATTATAAGCGGTAATATTCGGCAACTGGAAATCTCTTCCATAAGACTGGTGCACACGTTGCACCGTATCCGGCTTATACGAAGTGCCATCCACGGAAACCCCTTCATATAATGCGCCACATCCTCCGGTTACATACATTTTGGTAAGAATAACATTATTCCAAAGCTTATCCAGCGTAGACTTTAAAGTAGCATCGCCGTTTTCGGCATACAGATCTGCAACACCGGCCATTAAGTAATTAGCTCTTACCGCATGCCCTACAATTTTTTGCATATCCCTGAAAGGTGCGCGATCGCTGTTATCATCCGTACCCTCTACCGTGCCGCGGATATCAATTAACTTAACTAAAAGGTCCAGGTATTTTCTTTGCTGCGTAGTACGATATAACTCAGCCAGGCCCATATAATGAGAAGGGCAAATTGCATTGCGTGCCTGCTCAGGTGTAGCGGCATTGTAAAAGCCAATCAGGAAATCAGCAGCCCTGGTAGCAATATCCAGCAACGTTTTTTTACCCGTAGCGCGGTAATGCACGCAGCCTGCCGTCATTAAATGCCCGAAATTATAGGCTTCAAAACTCAGCTTATCATCAAACATCTTTTCCTCTCCGGATTGTTTTTGTTCGATAATATTTTTAGTGTAAATATATCCATCAGGCCTTTGTGCTTTGCCAATGACAGCTATGGCCTCATCCAGCCATATATCCAGCTGCTTATCTTTCGTTACAGCATACATAGCAGCCAGTGCTTCCAGGGTTTTGTAAAAATCCCCATCATGAAAAGAGGGGCCTCTGAAACGCCCGTCCTGCAAACCTGCCGCTACTTTAAAGTTTTGAAAAGAATAACAGATGGTATCGCTGGTATAGGTTCTCCACAATGTTGGTACCATTTCATTTTTTGCCACATCAAAACGTTCCTTCCAGAAACCACCTGAAAAATGAACATCCCCCATGCCTACCCCAGATAACCGGGCATACCTGCTTTGCAAAGTATTTACGAGTGCGGTTTGTGCCTGTGCAAATCCATTGCACACTAATCCTGCAAATAGTAAAACAATTTTTAAATTTTTCATCGTTATAATTTTTTATACAACAGACCTCAGAAAAGCTATCGTCGTTCCGAGTTATCAATTTGCGGTGCAAAATCAATGATGCGATGACATATAACAAGGATCGTCTCATCGATCCTGCTGAAACGGGAGAGATCTCTCAACGAAATGCTATTACCATCGCAATTCAACTGCGCGTTGAGATTTCTACGCTGCGCCGCGAAATGACGGTAACTTTACACAGAAATCACTCACCATTCATTATTCATCATTCACCCCTCACTCCAATGTCTGGTACGTTATATTATATTGCTTATCTTTTTCAATATCCAGCTCATATACACCATTACCTTTACTAACAAAATTTCCTTCCCTGCATTTAGGCGCTTTTTTACTTTTCAATATCAATTTACCTAATCCCACCGGTGAGCTGATCTTAAGGTTACTGGTACTGCAATACATTTCAATATTGCCGGCGGGGGTTGGCACTTTCCCTTCTATCCATTTTAATCCGCCTAAGGCCGGTTCTATAGTATAAGTGCTGTATCCTGCTCTTGTTGGTTTAACACCGAGATAATATTTACCCAGCAAATACAATGGGCTGGCGCCCCAGGCATGACAAAGGCTTTTACCATACTTCCTCCCGTACATAGCGTAATGTTCAGAACCGGTTCTTTTAGGGTTATACTCTTCCCAGAAAGAAGTAGCACCCAGCTTCAACATACCGCCCCAATAGGATTTCATTTCTTTGGTTACATAGTTCTGCTCGCCTAAGGCACACAATGCTTCCATCTCGTAAAAGCGCATATACGGCGTTGTGATGGGCGGTACCTTATCGTTTAATAAAACCGAGTTTAGAATATTTTTCTTCTGATCGTTATTCAAATAATCAAAAAAGATGGCGAACATATTGGAATAGCGTGTTACATGATCCGTTGGTTTGCCATTTACATAGCTGTGCACGATAGCCTGCTTTTGTTCGTTCCAGTATATATCAAATAATTTTTGTTTTACACCAGCAGCCAGTTTTGCATAATTAGCGGCATCCTCTTTTTCGTTTACCATATCAGCCACTAAAGCCATGGTTTCCAGGCTGCGGGCAAATAATAGCTGCTCA
The DNA here is from genome assembly GCA_027493055.1 of Niabella sp. Lineage (GTDB taxonomy): Bacteria > Bacteroidota > Bacteroidia > Chitinophagales > Chitinophagaceae > Niabella. The sequence goes on from JAPUDO010000105.1 coordinate 19,865, forward strand.
AAGCTTACCGCTCCCTGTTTGCTCAACCCTTCGGCCCAATCAATAAACACCCAATCCCCGGCCAGGCCTTCCAGCAAACCGTCTTTATTAGTGCGGCCCAAAACATAGCTCATCAGGGATTTCATACGGTCATAATTGCTACGAACAAATGCAGCATCGCCGCTGTACAGGTAATAATCATATACACCCAGAAACCAGTACAAAGTATAATCCATTATAGTATTGATATGGCTGGTTACCGGGTCTTTTCCCCGAAGCGCTAACGTAGTGCGCTTCACCGTTTCATTATCATTGGTTAAATAATAGTTCATCAGGTAGCTTTGATAGGCGTCACCGCTCCATATCCAGCGATCACGTTTAATACCATCTATAAAAAACTCTTTGGTACTTAAATGAAAAGTATATTTCGCAACTTCATAAATTTTATTGATCTCTTCATCGCTGCATTTGAATGAGCCCTTATCCTGAAGATCGGCATACTCATACAACATAGAAACTTTTTCAAAGCTTACAGAGGGATCTGCCATAATATTTACAAAACGGAAAGCCTTGGAAAGCTCTAATGTATAGTCCCCGGACCTTTGGTCAATAAACAGCTTATCATAAGTTTCTGTGTACGCAGTATCTAACGCTTCTTCCTTACTTTCTCCATAATAAACAGCCAGCTTACCTTTTCCTTTTAGTCCATGCAATTTAATATAGCCGAAGGTTTCCTTTCCAAAGTCCACCAAAGTACCATTACTGTTTTTAATGGCGCTCACCGCTTCAAGCGGCTTTACCGGCAGCTTAAATGCTGATGGTAATTGTGCTGCTTCATTAAAATTCCAGGCACCTGCATTCATCCATTTGGTAGTAGATATATCGGAGGTTTTACCGGTTTCATCTATCCATTCCTTATCTTCAAAAGTAACCAGCCAGGAACTGTCGCTTACAATATTTTTCCCTTTCACAAAAATGGCAGGCACTTCGCGCTGGTTGAACACTTTAATATTGATCTTATGCTTTCCTGCCGGAACAACGATCTTTTGGGGATAGCCTTCAAAAGCTTTGCCATCCAGCTTTACATTGTACTGCCCCTGCACGCGGATCTCTACTTCTTCCGGGGCCGTAAGATCAAATACTTTGTGGAAGTCTATCAGCGGATAATGATTGTCTATTTTCCAGAAAACAGGAAAAAATACGCCCCGTTCGGTACGGCGGTTCTGCATCTGGTTGGATAGCCATATTTCATAATCACCCGGATACCAGATCCAGGTTTGAGCAAATGAAGGCTGCCACAAAGACATAAGAAGAAAAAAGAAAATGCAAAATATTAAATTTTGAATTTTGAATTTTGAATGCGATTGATGTTTGTCGTCATGACCCTGACGAAGGGCATTAATTGGGGCTTCGTCAAGCTCAGCCTGACAATGATAGTTATAGCGCTCGTAATGACGAGTATTATTCAACCGCACAAGTGTGCCCCGATTTAGCGGGGTAAACTGATACAATACCGATGCTGGAAGCACAGGAGCTGATCTCATAAAATTGTTCTTCTTCATATTTACTGCTTAATGGAATATTAAATACAATACAATCATTACTACTATCAATGCGCCCCAGGCTTTCTTTACACGGAGAGTTGTTACCGGGATATTTCTTTCAGCGATCACTGCCCTTTGCGGACGGGGATCGAATATTGAAATAGCTATAGCAAGCACCAATAACAATGCAAAGATCAAAAAGGACAAAAACAGGTAATGCGGCCAGAATGCATAGTCCTTTGCAGGAAATACCCATAAATACAGTATCCCAATACCCAGACTTATTACAGAACCCCAGGAAAGTGTAAAATTAACCGCCTTTCGTGTTGTAGGTTTCCAGAATACCGCTATTAAAAAAACCACTGCCAGCGATGGCGCAATAAATCCCAAAACTGCCTGAAATACATCAAAAAGATTTAAACCTTTAATGCTGTCTATTGCCAGCGCCATAAGAATAGCGAAGAAGCATCCGGCAATCACCGTTACCCTTCCTATTTTGATGAGCTGCTGATTGCTGGCCTGCGGATTTATCTTTTTCCCATAAATATCTGTAGTAAAAACAGTGCTCAGCGCATTTAACGATGAGCCAATAGTCCCTACCAATACTGCAATGAGCACCACTATTACCAAACCATTCAAACCCGGTGGAAACAAATTAGTCACTAAGGTCATGTAAGCCTCATCAGGGCTGCTTAAATTCGGGTATAAAATAAAGCATACGATGCCTGGTATAATAAATAGCGGTAACGATAATATTTTCAGCCATCCAATAAAGTTTACGCCCAGCTGTCCCTGCTCTGTGTTTCTGGCGCCCAGCACCGACTGAACCATTGCCTGGTCTGTACAGAAAAACGCAATGGCAGAAACCGGATAGCCTAATAAAATGGCATACCAGGGATATTTATCATCAGTTGCAGGACGTATCATGCTCCAATATTCAGGAGGTGTTTTATTTACGAGAGCATCTATACCGCCAATTTTATGGATACCCATTACACATAATAACATGGATACGCCTATTAATAAGATCATCTGGAAAACATTTACCCGGGCAATGGCTTTCAAGCCCCCGGCGAACGCAAAAAAACCGGCAAACAACACCAGTACAATTACTGATTGCCACATAGGTATGCCCAGGATCTGGCGCACCAGGAAACCACCGGCAAATAATCCTAACGATAACCAGGAGATCATGATTTTAATAAGCGCATACCATGCTAAAATATTCCGGGTACCATCACCATAACGTTGTCCCATAAACTCCGGCATAGTGGTAACATTGCTTGCTATATATTTCGGGGCAAACACTATCGCCAGCAAAAACAGGAATACAAATGCATACCATTCAAAATTTCCGGCAACAATACCTGTTGAATAACCAATACTGGCAAACGCCAGGAGCATAGAGGGTCCTACATTAGTACCCCACATGTTAAAACCGATGTTGTACCAATTGAGCGATTTTCCTGCCAGAAACAAAGTTTCATCAGATTTCTTTTTGCTGCCAAAACTTGCCTTATAACCGATGTATAATAATATCACCAAGTACACTGCAACTATTGCATAATCAACCGGCTGAAGTTTTGATAGAATATTATTCACGTTTTATCAGAGTTATAAATTATGAGTGATGAGTGATGAATGATGAGTAATCAGTAATGAATAATCAGTTTTTGTTTTATGAATACTTTTACTGAAAAAGCAATCATTTCTATTTTCTTTTAAAATACTTTTATACCATTTAATAAGCATTACTATTATAATTTAGAGTTAACTCATCACTCACTACTCATCACTCATTATTAAATCCCGTTCAATCCGTATCTCCCCAGCAATTCCTTCACCTTCACCGGCTTTCCTGTTTTCAAACTTTCATCCATTGCCCGTAGCAATGCCACTGTTCCAATACCTTCCGACATATCAGGATAAGCTGTAAAGCCCCGTTCTATGGAGTCTGCGAAGTATTCCAGGTAATTCTGGTACTCCCCTGCATGATGACTTTGTCCCTCAAAACGGAAATAATGCTTCAGTTTACTGTCGCCCCAGGTGATGGTTTTTTCTTCCCCCCTTCTATCAGTAATTGCATAACGCAATTCATGATAATCGGCCTGGCTGGCGCCTTCCGTCCCACGCAGCACTGTACTCATCCCGCTTTCCCTGTAAGCCGGCTGTATGGGCGAAGTGTACACTCCGCTCACTCTTGCAATACGCCCGTCAGCAGCTTTAAAAATAAAGTGCATAGTATCCTCATGTTTTAATCCTGCTTTCCTGCCGTTAGCGCTGATCATACCATAACCCATTACTTCTTCAATATCCGGCAAATACCACCTGATAAAATCTACAGGATGACTTAACCCTCCATATAGCCATTTAAAGGCATCCTCCAGCGCCCATTTCTTTTCCAGAAACCAGCGGTGGTCCGCATGATAATGACTTTCCACCGTTATAAGCTCCCCAATTTCGCCGGCTTCAAAATCTTTACGCTGGCGTTTTGCTGGTTCAAAAAACCGGGAGCTTTGCCCTACAAGAACCTTCTTTCCTGTTTGCTGCTGCAAATCCAGCAAGGCTTTTGCATCTTCCAGGTCGTCAATAAACGGCTTGGTACAAACCACATGTTTTCCATGCTTCAATGCCTGGCTGATATGTTCCGCGTGTAAATGATCCGGGGTGTAAATAGCAATAATATCTATATCGGGATCGTTCAGCATATCTTCATACCTCGTGGTATAATGATCAAAATCAAATTCCTTACAGCGTTGCCTGCACATTTCTTCACTTACATCACAAAGGGTCTTCAACCGTAATTTTTTACTTTGCAAAGCAGCGCTGATTGTACTTCGCCCTTCACCCAAACCGAGGATGCCGATGCACGCCACGCTACCCCCAGCCCCTGAAGAAGAGTTACCACTCTCATTTCGATCATTAAATCTCATATCTAACACTTTTGTTTACTTAAATGTCCATGGTCGATAGTCCATGGACCATGGTCTATCGACTATCGACTTTCTTCAAGAACACCCAAACCTCTCCTTTCTTCGTCCCTTCAATGCCTTCCTGGTATTGGGCCATTATTTTATTCCATTCTGCTACACGCGGGTTATTTTCCACTGTTTTGGGATTCAGCTCATCCAGGGTTTTCCCTTTAGGTATGCTTATAATAAGCATGAGCTGCCTTCCGTTTTTAAACATCATTAACCGCTGGAAATCTGCATTACAAAAGCCTTTGGCAATCTCCGGCCATTCTTCAAACTGTACCGCATGATAATTCAAATACTCTTTTTGCTTTTCTGCATCCGCCACAAGGTTAGCCGTTAAAATAATATGCTCCCATTGCCCGGCAGTTGAAGTATCGGCGCAGCGGCTCCGGTCAAACCGGTAATACATATCATAATAAGGCCTTACGGTAAGCCCGGGAAATGCTTTTCTCAGCCTGCCTTCAAATACAGAGAGATCCTGGATCTTATCAAAAATAACATAGCGGTCTTTCCGCCTGTAAAGACTGTTGGGGCTGATATGGTTCTGCCGCAGAAAATCCTTCAGCTTCGCTATGTTCAGCATTTCTTTAGGTACTACTATTTCTACCAGCTCTTCATGCTCTGTATTAATGGGCTGTTTTACCTGGCGGTAAGTTGTTTCTTTCAGCAGGTGATAATAAGCCGGCTGCAGGCCTGCATTTTGTTTTATGCTCACATCTACCTGCGGACCATTATTGATCCACTCATTACCAGGGCCATTATTATTCTGCAAATATTTTTGAGAAGCCGTCCAGTTATCTTTTAAAGTGATATGCGCAGAGCCTTCATCGGTATATAAATAAAACCAATGAGATGGCAGATGTGCGTAAGGCGCTTTGTATATACTGTCAATATAGTTTTCACTGATAAGCGAACCCGGTTGTGCGCTCAACGTATAAATGCCGGCACAATCATAATTCTGTTTTCCAAAATGATGGATCTTATTTGCAGTTACTTTATTATTCTTCATCACATTGGGTTTAGGGCTCCAGCCCCAGCCCATGCTGATACCCGAATAATTAACGTTCTCAATTTCGTTATGCGCTACAACAGCGTTCCTGGTATATCCCAGGCCTATGCCCACAGCGCCCCAATCTTCATTGGTAGCATCCGTTACTAAATTGTTGGTAATCGTAATCGCATCGGCCATTACCCTTTCATCGCTTGGATTATACGGCAGGTGGATCTCCGTTGCATCATCTGCAAATACACCTGCTAATACAGCCGTGCCACCAATATCTTTAAAAAGATTGCCAGTGATGATACTGTTCTGCACTCCTCGATTATAATCCAACCCTGTTGAAGCTATATGCTGAAAAGAGCAGCCTTCAAAAGAGGTATTATGAGCAAACGAAACTTTCACGGCAGCTTCTGGCCGTACAATCCATGCCTGGTTTTCCAGTGATGCCTTATCCTTTGTTCCTGCCGGCCTCAGCTTATACGCATCCGTCATGGGCATACCCGCCTGGTGTGGTACATGGCCCTGTAACGAAGGACGGTTCCAGCCGGTATGCTGAAATGAAATATTTTTAAACTGAATATATTTTACAGGTTCCTCGATCGTCCCTTCTATATTAATTATATTCTCAAGCAGGGGCACTACAGCATCGGCGGTTTTAAGGTCTTCACCCGGTCGCGGCCAGTAGTATATTTTCCGGCCTGCCCTGTCAGCAAACCATTCGCCGGGCTCATCTAAAAATTCAATGGCGTTGGATAAATAAAAAGCGGAGTTACCGGTTTCTTTTGATATCCACGGCGCCGGCCAGGGATGCTCACTTTGTATGCGACTTTCCGGCTGGCGAAAGCTTAGCTGGGCACTGTCGCCATTTATTTTTATCTGCTTTAGCCGTAAAATGGCAATTTCCCACCATTGATGAATAAACATTTCCATGCCGCTAACATCGGCTATTGCAACAGGCGGCACCGATACCTGGCAGGTCTCCTCTTTTTTATTCCAGCTGATGATGCGTTGCATTTCGCCTCCGTTGGGCCATTTGGCTCTTGTAGCTTTTATATGATTCATCCACAGCTGCCGTACAGGAGGTAAGCCGTAAAAATCGCCGGGCATATTAGTTACCCAAACATGGTCTTTTGCTGTAACAGGCAAACCCACAACATCGGTGTCCAGTTTTTTCCAGTCGCTAACCGGAACGCCGCCACTTAAAACAACTTTTGCATTTTCAGCAGCCCGGATAATAGTAGGACTTTGCGGCGTACCCGAATCTTCGGGCCTGATATATACAGGCTCCTGTAAATAATAAGTACCCTGCTGTATAATAATATGAACAGGCTGGGTAAGAACTGATCCGTTCAATCGCCTCATCTCCCTTACCTGGCGCAAAGCCGCATGAAGTGTGGCTTTAGGTTGCTGCAAAGTTCCGGGATCCGTATCATTGCCCGACGGAGCAACATATACGTTTACATGCGGAATAACAGCGCTACCCGGACTGACCATGCCGGTTTGACCAGCAATATTCAAATACGCAAACAGGAAGATGATCTGCAACAATCGTTTCACCGGCAATAATTTGTATTTAACAGATGGTAAATTTACCAAAGCTGCCTCTTATGCTCATGGTGGTTTTTATTGTTATAATGGAAAATTTTACTATGGGGTCAGGCTGGTTTTCTTTAAAATTTCCTGTGAAAAGTTTTTTTATTTATTATTTTAGATAAAATTATTTTTTAATTTAAAAACGATTGTTTATGAAACTAAAACATCTTATGTTTTAGTGGCCTGCTTATGGCCTCATTAAGTGTCATTACAGTAAAATCCCAGGCCCAGGTACAGATAGGCGTAAGGGCGGGGGTTAATTTTCCAAACCTATCCGGTAAAGATGCATCTGGTGATAAAGATTGAGAATAATAAATTATTACCTGGATTTCATGCAGGCGTTACTTTTAATATACCTGTGGCAGATGAGTTTGCTGTACAACCCGGCCTGTTATTCAGCACAAAAGGTGTTCACTATAAATACAGCGACGGGGATTCCTATAAGGAAATACCTTATTATGCAGAGATACCTGTTAATTTTCTTTATAAGCCGGAATTAGGAAATGGGCGGCTTTTGTTAGGAGCGGCCCCTTATGTAGCTTACGGCTTTGGAGGGAAATGGAAGGAGAAATATGATGGTGATACAGAAAGTGGTAAGTTAAAATTCAAAGGCGATATTTCTGATGATGATTTGGATAACTTAAAGGACGATGAATATTACTATGGAAAACCTTTAGACTTTGGAGGAAATTTATTAGCAGGGTATGAATTTAGCAACAAGCTTTCCGTTCAGCTAAACACCCAGTTGGGCATGGCTAATTTAATACCAAAATATAGTGGAAAGAAAACAGATGGAAGTGTTAAAAACGTTGGCTTTGGTATTTCTTTAGGATACAAGTTCTAAAATAAGGTCATTGTAAAAAGCCCTGCAATATTTGCGGGGCTTTTTTTATGGGGCTGGTTATCCGCAGCCTCAGCCTGTAATTTTCAGCCAGCATCATAATTTATAATTGTTGCATAAATTGCACCTATGGCATTCAACAGTGAAATAGATGAAAGTCCTAAAAAATTTGACCGGGTAGTAGCCATCCTCACGCAATTGCAATCTAAAAGAATTGTAAAAGCACAGGAGCTGGCCAACCGTTTTGGCGTAAGCCTGCGCACTATTTACCGGGATATTAAAACCCTGGAGGCATCGGGTGTGCCTATTTCTTCAGAAGCAGGCATAGGTTACTCTATTGTAGAAGGGTACAAACTACCACCGGTAATGTTTACGCACGATGAAGCAATGAGCTTTGTAGCAGCAGAAAAGCTGATGCAGCATTTTACTGATAAATCTGTAGGTACTGCTTTTTTGTCCGCAATGTATAAAGTGAAATCGGTATTACGCTGGGCAGAAAAAGACTGGATGGATGAGCTGGATACCAAAATACTGGTACAGCCTAAGGGAGCCCTGTTTAATAAACAGGTACCCAATGCGCTGGAAGTGCTAATGTATGGCATAGCTAACAAAAAACAGGTACAGTTTTCTTATCAGTCCATTGAATCTGATACACCTAATGAGCGGATAATTGAACCAATAGGGCTGTATCACGAAAATGAATACTGGTACCTGGTAGCTTATTGCCATCTTCGGAAAGATTATCGTAAATTCAGGGCTGACCGAATTTTTAAAATCATAAAGCTGGACAAATCTTTTGAACTTCAGCACCGCGAATTGTCTTTTTACTTACAAAGAACCGGCAATGAAAAGCAGGAAATCGTTATTAAAATTGAAATTGACAAATCTTTTGCCAGGTATATAAAACAAAGCCGCAACTTTTACGGCTTTGTATCTGAAAGAAATATTGGTGATAAGATTGAAATGATCTTTAACTATGCGCATGACCCGGAATATTTTATCCGGTGGATCATTATGCTTGGCGATCAGGCAGATATTACTGAACCAGCCAGTTTGCGCAAACGCTTAAAAGAGCTGGCTGAAGCCATCATCAAACGGGCTTCAGATTATTCAGTGAACAGCGGAAGTAAATGTTCCTGATTATGCTACGCCTCTGCTACCTTTCCCAGAAGAAAGGCGGCTCAATGCCCAAAGCCCGTAAATACACGTACCCCTGCCCGCGATGATGAACTTCATTATCCATAAAATATTGAATATTCTGAATAGCCGGGAACTTATACTCGCCAAACAGGTTTACATCTTCATGAAATTTCTCTGGGCCGATCTGCGGCCAGTAAATATTGATCTGTTCTGTAGTGTCGTCCCAGGCTTTTAGCAGATCTGCTTTCGATTTAATTGCAGACAAAGTTTCTTCGTAATGCTCAAGAATGCCGGTTACAATTTGCTTCATACCACCTGCTGCAATAGTGATCAGCTCCATTGCCATCCCGGAAAATGGCCGCATACCTCCTATATTGAAGCTAAACAATTCTTTTTCAGGAAACGCTTCTATAACTTTTCGGGTAAGATTGCGATGGCCCTGCCAGGCAGCTAATAACTCATCTTTACTGATAATGGGGCGTTCAATAGTAGTTGTTGTGTTCATAACATTTGTTTTAGATGATTGAATACAACAAAGTTCCATAGAGGCAGTGACAGGTGTATGTCAGCAGGGTTTATATAATTTTCCGGGGATCTTTTTTCCGGGCATCGATCGTAAAATTATAAGCAGTAGAACGCCTGTTTCCAGTCATTAACCGGTTTATTTACTGCTTACACCGATAGGCACTTTATGTTTCCCGGGAAAAGATGAAACTTTACATAAACTTAAAACAACAAAACATGAAAATTATCGGACTGTTCCTTGCAATTATAGTAAGCCTGCTTTCTGTAATTGCATTTATTCCATTGCTGGGATGGCTATATTGGGTTATTATCCCTATAGGTATCATTGCACTATTGTTCTCTGTAATAGGCAATTCAGGGTTGGGTAAAACATTAAGCGTTATGGTCATAGCCATTGGTATCTGCCGCCTGATGATAGGTGGCGGAATTATTTAAAGCATGCAGAATAATGGCAACAATTCACGAATGTGCTTTCAGCCAATGCTATCAGGTTTTAAATGTAGCCAAAGGCTACAATATAGTCCTGCCAAACAAAATGTTTCGCAGAGCATTGGAACAAAATGTTTCGCAAAGCATCGCTTTCATACCACTTACTTCTTTGAATCACTGTAAGTCCATTTCCTTCACCACCTCATACGTCTGATGCGCTATTTCGAGCTCTTCGTTAGTGGGAATAATAAGGATTTTCACCCTGCTGCCGGCAGTCTGTATCTCTACAGGAACAGAGGGGTGATTTTTAGAAAGATTGGCATCCTCATCTATTACTATCCCCAAGCCGGAAAGGTTTGCACAGGAAAGGCTGCGCGTTAAAGTATCATTTTCACCGATACCGGCAGTAAATATTAAAGCATCAACACCATTTAAAACTGCTGCATAAGCCCCAATGTATTTTTTGATCCGGTGCGTGTACATCTCATAGCAGAGTATAGCGGCTTTATCTCCTTCGTGATAGGCTTTTGACACATCACGTGCATCATTGCTGCCGGCAAGTCCCAGCATACCGCTTTCTTTGTTCAGCAGGCTTTTAATTTCTGTAAGCGACATATTTAGCTCTTCTGCCATATAAAAAATAACAGAAGGATCAATATCTCCCGACCGGGTGCCCATAATTAACCCGGCCAAAGGACCAAGTCCCATACTGGTTTCTACACATTGCCCATTTTCATTAACAGCGCTCATACTGGCTCCGTTGCCTAAATGAATAGTTATTGCCTTCAGATCACTTTTACCAAGGTATTTCACTGCCTGCTCGTAAACATATTTATGGCTGGTACCATGAAAGCCATAGGCGCGTACAGCATGTTTCTTATAATATTTTTCGGGAATAGCGTACCTGAAAGCCTTCTCCGGCATGGTTTGGTGAAAAGCAGTATCAAAAACAGCTACCTGTACCGCGTTTGAAAAAGTTTTTTCGGCAGCTTCAATACCAATAAGGTGCGCAAAATTATGCAAGGGGGCTAACGGAATTACATCTCTTATCTTCTGTTTTACATCTTCTGTAACAATCTGTGTTTCCGTAAGGTGCTCTCCCCCATGTACTACGCGGTGCCCGATAGCCTTAATGTCTTCACGCTGTTTGATGACCCCGGTTTCTTCTCCTGTTAGCAATTCAGAGATCACATCAAAAGCTATATTATGATCCGGCAGGTCTTTATCAATCTTCTTTTTAAACTCCTGCTCTCCTTTTGTCCATGAGTGGCTGATATTACCGCTTCCCATACCAATACGTTCCGCAAGCCCCTTAGCCAGTACTTTCCCGCTTTCTACATTTATGAGCTGGTATTTCAGAGATGAACTACCCGCATTTATCACCAGTATTTCCATTGTTGTTTTTTATTTGTCCACGTATGAATATATATCGTCAATATTGCGCTGCGCTCCCGGTAACTATCGGGATCAATTGTGTTGCCAACCCCTTCCGGTATAAAAGAAATCCTCTTACCCAGGCTCCCCGCTTTTCTAATTATTTGCCGACTGAATAGCTGTTATTACAACAGTATTGTAAATATCGTCAATAGTAGCACCACGACTCAGGTCATTGATAGGTTTGTTCAGGCCCTGCAACATGGGACCAACCGCCAGGGCGCCGGTTTCTCTCTGAACAGCCTTATAAGTATTATTACCTGTGTTCAGATCGGGGAATATAAGCACATTTGCCTGCCCTGCAACAGGTGAATTGGGCAGCTTGCTTTTACCCACCACCGGATCAACTGCCGCGTCATATTGTATAGGCCCCTCTACTAAAAGATCAGGCCTTTTTTCTTTTACAATTAAAGTAGCAGTCCTTACCTTTTCCACTTCTTCACCACTGCCCGATGAGCCTGAAGAGTAAGATAACATGGCCACTTTAGGCACTTCAATACCAAAGGCCTTAGCCGAATCAGCAGATGAAATAGCTATTTCCGCCAACTGTTCTGCCGTAGGATTAGGTACAATGGCACAGTCACCGTAAACCAGTACCCTGTCATGCAGCAACATAAAAAATATAGAAGAAACGGTATTAAAACCCGGCTTTGTTTTTACAAACTGCAAAGCCGGTTTAATAGTATGAGCTGTTGTGTTAACTGCACCCGACACCATACCATCTGCCTCTCCTTTATACACCATCATGGTTCCATAATAAGAAACATCAAGCATCAGATCCGCCGCTGTAGTCAGCTCCAGGCCTTTAGATTTACGTAAATCATAAAGGGTGCGATAATAATCTTCATATTTTTCGCTTGCTTCAGGATCTACGATCTTGATGCGCGAATCATCCCAATACAAACCCAGCTGGGCAACTTTTGCTTTGATAGCTTCGTTGTTACCGAGTATAGTCAGGTACACAATCTTATCTTTAGCCAGATGTGATGCCGCTGTCAGAATACGGTCATCACCACCTTCGGGTAACACAATATGACGCTGCAGTTTTTTGGCATTTACCAGCATGTTATACTGGAACATCCGTGGTGTAATACTTTCTGTTTTTACAGAGTTTATCTTTTCATTCAAGGATGCAGCATCAACAGCCGCCTCAAAAAGGTCGATACTTAATTTTATTTTATACTGGCTCCGCGGAGAAATACGCGATTTAATATTAGCTACCTTGCTGGCTGTTTCAAAAGTACCAATAGGAACAGCCAGAACAGGAAGCGGTTTCTGGGTGCCATCCATCAGGTTAACAATAGAACGCTCTGGCAAGAAACCGCCCGATAATACAATACCGGCCACATTAGGATATTGCGGCGACATATTGGCAAGCATAGTGCCTACTATCAGATCGCCCCTGTCACCAGGTATTACACACACACAATCCTCCTGCATACGGGGCAGGTAATTACCCAACTGCATACCACCAATGATAGAAGTTTTGGCTATTGTTTCCAGCTTATCACCACCAAACAGGATATGCGCTTTCAGATGCTCTGCTATTTCCTGCATACTGGGCTTGGTAAGCTCATAATTATTAGGAATAACAGACACTTCTATTTTGTCTGAAAGATATCGCTGCAGTTTTTGCTTTACTTCTTTTATATCTTTGGTACAACGACTTACAAACAGGCTGATGATATTAATATCTTTCGCAATAAAGGAATGTACTTCAGCTATGGCATTACTTACCAGCTCAGCAGTTGTATCAAAACCATCTTTTGTCACCAGCAGCACTGGAATACCCAGCGTTTGTGCCAGTGAGGCGTTAAAATCTATTTCAAAAATGGACCCCTCTTCATTAAAATCGCTTCCTTCTACCAAAACAAAATCAAACCTTGATTCAAGGTCTTTATACCGGTTAATGATCTGCTCATATACTTCATTGATCTTGCCCTGGTTCTCCAGCTCACTTAATTCAGCCCTCGTAAATACATACGCATCTTCATAGGCCATATTTATTTTAAAATGGGTAAGAATAGTATCTATATGGTTATCCTTAACTTCTTTGGTTTCAATTAATGGCTTGAAATAGGCTATTTTGGTTGTGGTACGGTGCAGCATCTGCATCAACCCCAGGCTTATCAATAATTTCCCACTTTGTGCAGATGGTGAAATAATGTACACAGATCGGTTCATTGCTCAGTATTTAGTAATATATAATATAATGTATCTTATTCCTATTGTATCAGCGTTGCCGGAAAATCTTTTATGGTTTCGCAGCAAACCTGTTCCATTACCTGCTTTAGCTGTGCTTTGAACATAGCTATGGTGTGATCTCCACCTTGCTTGCCCAATGCTGCCACACCATACATAAACGGCCGTCCCATAAAAGTGAAATCAGCGCCGCAGGCCAATGACCGGCCAATATCAGGACCGGAGCGAAGGCCACTGTCAATCATCACCTTGTATTTGCTGCCAAATTTTTCAACCAATCCTTTTAATGGTTTTATGGTAGACTCACCGGCTTCTATCTGCCTGCCGCCATGGTTGGAAACAATAATACCATCCACACCAATATTAGCGCATATTTCGGCATCCTGCTCACTTACTACTCCTTTTACTACCAGCTTGCCTTTCCATTTATCTCTTATCGCCTGTACTTTATCTGCATCTACACGGCCTGTAAATGTTGCATTCATAAATTTCCCCAGCTGCTTCATATCCAAACCCTTTTCCATGTATGGTTTTAAAGTGGCAAAGGAAGGAATACCCACCCTCAACGTTTCTATTGCCCATAACGGATGCATGGCAGCCTGCACAAAATTGCTGATCGTATTTTTGGGCGGCATGGAAAGACCTGCTTTTATTTCCCGGTAACGAAGGCCGAAAGACGGCACATCAATCAATACTACCAGCACGGGGCAGTTCACTTCATCTAAGCGGCGCAGTATATCATCACGCAGGGAATTTTCTGTGGGATGGTATAACTGGAACCAGAACTTACTTTCTGTAAGCGCTGCAATACGCTCTATGCTGCTGGTTGAAACAGTACTTAATACGTAAGGAATATTATGCCTGAAAGCAGCCTTTGCCAGAATTTCGGGCGCATTGGGCCACATCAGCCCCTGCAGGCCTACGGGCGCTATACCAAACGGAGCATCATAAACATGGCCAAACAATTCTGTACGCATATCCACACCATTATGCTTTTTCAGATACTGGGGCATCAAAAAAACATGCTTAAAATCTTCCTCATTGCGCCATACGTTCAGCTCATCATTACATCCGCCCTCAAGGTAATCAAAGGCAAACTTTGGGATTCTTTTTTTGGCTTTTCGCTTTAAATCCGCTACTGACGGATATTGGGTATTGTATTGCAGTAAATTTGTACTCATAAAATGATTATTCTTGCAAAAATAACTTTATATAAATCTGCAAGTGTAATAAACAATTCATTTTTTTGTGTCCTGCTCTGTTCCGTTATCGGTTTTTTATCCTGATTTTTAAAGAAGAGCTTGCCGAAGGGTGTTTTTTCCAAAAAGTACAATTAATTAATACACCCTCCGTATGAAGCCCATCATATATTTAGTATGGATCCGGTGGCTGTACTTTTACTGACTTTTCGGAAACCCTGCCTTCTGCAGATACGGTAACCTATTTCGGCACTCCCTGCTGCTCCGGCTGAAAAATCTTTTTTAAATAAGCCACATTGGCCCCATAATTATATTTTACATTCCGCGGCTGTGTTGCATCTCTGCTGCGCTCTACTACCAGCCACCCCCGCCACTTCATCTTATCCAGCGTTCTTTTTACTTTGTGCAGATCGATTTGCGGATCGTTCTGAAGCCACACGCTATCCTTATTGGTAGCATGGATCATTGCAATACGCTTTTTTCCCAGCACCTTCAATTCTTTATACAAGTCCCTTCCCTCTTTCAGCGGTGCAGAAAAATTGAAATAAATTTTTATGGCAGGGGAATTGATCTCTTTTAACAGCTGTACCTCTTCCTTTGCTGACAGCGCTGTTTCTATGGCTATGGTTACGCCTGCTTTTTGGGCCATGCTGCCAGCAACTTTCAGACGTGCTACAACGGAATCTCTCACGGATGGATCTTTTTTAAGATCGCACTGAACGCCCATGGGAAGAAAAGCGGTTTTTACATTCATCAGCTGCATAGTTCTGATGCAATCTTCAATGGACTGTTTATAGATCTCCCTGCCGCAAAAAGACTGGGCATAATATCCTGTCATAGCCAGGCAGAAGATCTCTACATTGTTATCTGCCGCAGTTTTTAAAAACTGCTTCCTTACCGAATCTGTTAAGAGCTTATTATCAAAAGTAGGCCGGTTACCCAGGCCACCCATATCTACTTCCACACCGTCTGCATCCAGTTCTTTTGCCAGTGTAACAGCGCCCAGTTTCTGACGCTTTAACAACATCAGGTCTATAAGACCAATTTTATACCTGTCTTTCTGGGCCAATACAGGTAATGTAAATAACGCAACCGCAATAAAAACCAAAACTATCTTTTTCATTTCTCTCTTGTATCTTTTTCTTGCTTCGCGATGCGAAACTAAGCAGGGTAAGGTAAAAATTTTATGATTAAAAACAGGTGTACACATGACTAAATGCATCATTTAACAGCTGCATCAAACACCTTTTCCAGGTTTTCAAAACCTTTCACTGCATGAGCCGGTAAACGCTCCCCTTTTTCGCCAAATACATACATATCGCTCATCTTTTCAATTGTAATCCCCGACTCATCTATGTTGCCGGTTTTATCAGTAACAGCAGCTACATTCAAACCAAGATGCTTGGCCATAAACCGGTACACGGCCGTTCTTTTATTAATACCAAAATCATGCTTCTCTGCAGGCAGATGTACGTTTTCCACATTATCTTTTTTACCATACCAGCTATATATCTTTTGCAAATAGGGGAAATCATGCTCCGGCATTTTGTCTGTCCAGTCGCCCCCGTCTGATACCAGCAGCTGCGGATGTGGAGCTGCCATTGCAGCCAGTTCCACATTATTGGTACCACCGCCACAAAGGTGGATAGGCATCCCGCTTTCACAGGGGCATCCTCCATACATATAGGAAGATACCGAAACCACCGGTGCTGAAACTTTTATACGATCATCAAGCGCTGCCATTAAAACAGTATGGCTGCCACCACCGGAACCTCCTGTAATTCCAACGCGGCCGGGGTCAGCTTCTTTAAGGCTGAGCAAATAATCCAGTATACGGATAGCGCCGAGGGTTTGTATGGTTTGGGAAAGACTTTTCCGGTGATCTTCGTATTTAAACTGCAAACCCGATTCGCCCCAGCCAAACAGATCGTAGCTGATAGTGATAGCGCCCATTTTGGCAAATGCCGCACTTCTCAACTGGCAGTCGGCACGGAAGCGATGATCGGCCCAATGCCCGTCGGGATTCAGAATAACAGAAATCCTGCCTTTAAATTTTGCAGGGCGATAAACAGAACCATTTACCCAAACACCTTTCAAAATTTCGATAGCAATATTTTCTACGGTATAGCCATTATATTTTCGCCGGGGAGTAATAATAGGAGTGCTTATAGGATATACAGGAAGCCTTGACAATCGCAAAGCCTCCATTAAACAGGGCCTGAGCTGCTTTTTTCTTCCCTCCCATTCAGTAAGATCTTTATACTGTGCCGCTATGCGGTCCATTTCGGCCCAGCCTTCGGCCACGGGCCAGCGGTAATATTCAAACTCACTTACTTTATACCTCTTTTCACCATCTGCCTTTACTTTTAAATCGAAAGGCGCCAGAACATTCCGGAGCGTTTCCTCTGCATTGTTACGGTAGCGCCAGCGTGCATATTTCAATGTTTTACCTGCCACCAGCTTTTCATCCGCCCGAACTGTTACACCATAATGCTGTTCAATATCTTTCAGTACATCTTTTAAAGGTTGGGCATAGGCGCTGTCGCTGTTAGACTGGGCAAAGAGCGAAGACGAAAATAAGAGCACGAATATTACCGAAGCCACCAGTAAACAAAACAGGTGCTTACATATTTTCCACAGAGAGACCTCATCCCTCCGAAGGCGTCCTTTTGAACCGCTCCCAAGCCCCCTTCTTATTTCCCCAAAGGGGGAAGGAGCACAAAGGAGAAGGGAGTAAGCGCTCCGAAAATTGTTATACATTCCATATTGCTTCTGTTCATGCAAGCGAGTATCACCAAATGAGTTCATCATCATTTTGAATTTAATTTTTCTGCTTTGTGGTTTTTCTTCCAGTTGCTATATAAAAGATTAGGTGCAATAACCGGCCTGGGGAAAAATAAGCTGGCAATATAACCTACGCCTATCACTACCAGATGGCTGTACACGCCCAGCATCAGCTTGTTGTGTGTAAAGTTATAAGGTCCCAGATCCAGCAACAATTGGGGATCCTTTAAACCAATAGGAGTTGAAGTTAAAAAAGCATAAGCTGTAAATACAATGCAGGAGATAATACCAATATTTACTCCCTGCCTGTTGGCCCGGGCGCTAAACAGGCCCAACAGAAAAACACCAACAATGCCTCCCGAGAAAATAGCATAAATGGTAAAAATAATCCCTAATACTCCTTCATCACCAGACAATATGTATAAGGCTCCTATTCCCACCGTAAGCAAACCTGATAAAACCACAAACCATTTACCGGCCCGGAGGTATTGCTTATCCGTTTTGTCAGGCGCTATTTTTTTATAGTAATCTTCTACGCCAACAGCAGCAAGGGAATTAAGATCAGCGCTAAGGCTGCATATAGCAGCCGATAAAAGCGCTGCAATAATAAACCCTACAATACCTGTTGGCAGCTGTGTCATAATAAAATGAGGGAAGGCAGCTTCTGCTTTCATTCCATCGGGAACGCCATTCTGCTTATAATACACAAAAAGGGCGGTGCCAATCAGCATGAACATCGTCCAGATGGGAACTGTTAAAGATATGCCCAGGAATGAAGCTTTAATAGCATCTTTATCCGACCTGGCCGTAAGATAGCGTTGTACAACAGTTTGATCGGTAGCATACTTCTGAATGGCATAAAAAGCACCGTTAATGACCATGACTATTAATGTAAGCTGCTTAAAATCGAACTTATACGGTCCAAAACCTGTACGGTTGCCCTCTGTAGCTATTCTAATAGCTTCAGGAACACCCCCTTTTATGGAGCTTAGCAGCACCGTTAAACAAACAATGCCGCTAAAAAACAGCATGAAACCCTGGAACACATCCAGCCATATAACCGCCTGGATACCACCTTTGAGGTTCACCAGCACCAGTATAAATCCTACAACCGCCAGCACAACAAACGGGTTCACATCTATCATTTCATGAATGGCTACAGCAATTAAAAAAAGCACCGTACCCATTCCTGCAAACTGTCGTATCACAAAGGATAACGAACTGTAATAACGGGCAAAGCTGCCAAATCTTTTTTCAAAGTACTCATAAGTGCTTAGTCCTATTGATTTCCGGAATAGAGGAACAATGAACCAAATGCAGCCCAGCAGCACTACCGGTACCATAAGCCCCTGCACCAGCAGGATCCAGTTGCTGGCATAGCCCTGTGCAGGGTATCCTAAAAAAGTAACGCTGCTGATAAGGGTGGCTAACAGTGATAATCCCAAAGCCCAGGAAGGAATATTTCCTTTGGACAAAAAGAAGTTTTGCGTGGAAGTTTGTTTTTTGGAAAACCGAAAGCCCAGGAATATGGTGATCCCCAGCACCAGTATAATTATGGCAATATCTATAAAATGCAATCGCGTCATGTTATCTTATTTTTGTTTCCCTGCTGAAAACATGAATCACCGGGACTTACACTTTCCGGTCTATAGTAAAAAAGCAGGTTACCCGCTTTCAGCAAACCCGTATAAATCTTTTATAGCCTCCGGCAGGTCGTAACTGCCGGGCTTTACCGTTACCATCAGCGGGCCTGCTTTCATCTGCACTACACCGCGCTGCCATTCGTGCACAGGCTGCATGGAGCTTATTCCTAACACATTAAAAATGGCGGCAGCTGTAGATCCTCCTTCTATCAGCAACTCTTTTATATCAAACAGGCTGATGACCTTTTTTGTATATGCTGCTATTGCGGCCCTTAGCTGAATAGCTTCAGTTCCGCTTTCATCAACGGTTTCATCAAAAGCAATGATCAGCTGCTGATGCTTCTTTAAAATCGCTCCTGCCTTTTCCAGCCAGCTGTTTTCCCCGCCGCGGCCGGTAATCATATCTGCAGTAATATAAGCTGTGCAATGATGACCCTGCCTTTTTATCAGCGCCCGGTTTTTTGCAAAAGAAGTACCGCTTACATATAAATGCGGCTTTTGTAATACAGGAGCCACATTCTTTTCCTTTTTCCTGTATTTTCTATTTAATATAGCATTGAAAAAATCTCCTGAGCCAGCAGGCAAAAACTCCTCATTTACCTGTTCAGCCCAATACTGTACATCGGACAGGTCCCCTGCTTCCCCGACATTAATGCCATCCCCCGGCATATCCCCTCTTTTCAGCATATTTGCATTACCGGTTCTGAGCATCTGCCTGACATCGGGCGTAGTGATAGCAAACTCAGGATCGTTCGCGAAACCCGTTTTTGAAATATCAATACCTTCTACAAAATACTGACCATTTTTTATGACCCTGCCCAATGAGGGATTAGCCGGCAGCACCAATGCTCTTGTAAGACCGAAAATATTCAGCTGGAGGGCCAACTCTTCAGAAACAAACCCACGCAACACCGAATCTATTTTCTTATAAACAAAATCAGGCTTCATTTGCAGGGCCTGCAGGGTTATACGTTCCACAACAGACAAGGCCGTTTCTTTTTTCATTGACCTGCTATCAGTAGAAACCACCAGCACTTCTGCATTACAATCAATCAAACCCCCTAAGCAAAGTGATACCTTCAGGCCATAGCCCAGGCATATACCCGCCATTTCAGCGGCACCTGTAAAATCATCTGCTATAACAAGGATCATGAGCGGGAAATGAATGATGAGTAATGAATGATAATGATAAGATACAGTTTTTATAAGTGAACGTTAAAGTACTCAATAAACAATTACTGATTATTGATTACTGATTAACACTCCTGTACCGGCTCAATTGCACCGCACTTTCAATTGCCAGCAGCATGGCATCGGGACTTGCTATTCCTCTGCCTGCAATTTCAAACGCCGTACCGTGATCTACTGAAGTACGGATAATTGGAAGCCCCAATGTGATATTTACGCCTTTAACACTTTCCATTTGCTGCTTTCCCGCATTCCACTTAAAACCAGCCAGCTTAAACGGTATATGGCCCTGATCGTGATACATAGCCACTACACCCCCGTAAGCGCCTGTTGCCGCTTTGGCAAACATGGTATCAGGCGGCACCGGGCCTTCTACATCATAGCCACGGCTACGAGCCTCTTCAACAGCCGGCAAAATTTCCTGTTCATCCTCAGTGCCAAACAGGCCATTATCACCTGCATGAGGGTTTAAACCTGCCACACCAATTTTGAGATTTGTTTTTCCCAGGCTTATCAGGCCCTTATGCAACAGTTCTATTACTTCCAGTATCCTGTCTTTCTTTACCAGGTCGCAGGCCTGCCGCAGCGATACGTGCGTGCTTACATGTATCACATTAATATGGTCTTCCACCAAAAGCATGGCGTATTTCCTGGTGCCGGTATAATGCGCGTAAATTTCCGTATGCCCTGCAAAATGATGGCCGGCCAGGTTAATAGATTTTTTATTGATAGGCCCGGTAACGGTTGCATCCACCTCTCCAGCCAAAGCCAGCTGTATTACTTTCTCAACGGAACGGAAACTGACTTCACCACACATAGCATCTATTTTTCCGTATTCCAGCCTGGAAATATCCACATTCTGCAAGTCCAGTATATCAATTACGCCCCACTCAAAACGGGCATCAGCAGGCTTTTCTATCCTGTTGATGGCAACACCAAGGTCCAGTTCTGCTATGATCTTCTCAAACACCCCTGCATCACCTGCTATCAGCGGTTTGCACATTTTATAAATGTTTTCATTCTTTAAAGCTTTTACAGCTATTTCCGGGCCAATGCTGGCCGGGTCACCCATGGTTATTGCTATTACTGGTAATGCGCTCATTACTATTGATAATTTATTTCAAGTAAAGACCTTTTTAATTTGCCTGCTTCCCCTTCTGATTGTGGCTGCAGCGGTGGCATTACAACCGGCTGGCACAGGCCACGCTCACTCATTAATACTTTCAATGCCCAAAGGCTTTCGCCCAATGTTCTGCCAGCCTGGTAAAGGCTTCCGGCACTATCGCTTTGCTGCTGCATCTCATAAGCTGCAGCGGTATTTCTCTCGTCAACCGCCTGCAACATTTTTTGATAGATACCAGGAAATATATTGCCTGTACTGGGTATGAGGCCATCGCTGCCTCCCAGCAGGGCATCGGCCGATTTTGCTGCCCAGCCCAGGAAATGCCCAAAATCATCCCTGTCCTTCCACAACCTCAATGACTCCTGCAACCGTTCCTCACTTCGCTCAGAATCTTTAGTAGCAACAATATTAGGGTGATGGCTCAGCTCATCTATAACAGCCAGCGGGATGCTCATGTGAGTGGTAGCCGGAATATTATAAATAATGAGCGAAATGGGAACAGCATCTGCCAGTTGCTCAAAATATGTTTTCATCTGAGTTTCTGTAAGCGCATAATAAGAAGGCAACGTTACCGCTACAGCATCTACGCCATTATCCGCACAATAGTTTGCAAAGTACACAGATTCGCTGACAATATTAGAAGAGATGCCCGCATACAAAACAGTCCCCTTTGGTTTAAATGCAGCTGCAATACGCACATACTCCTTTTTTTGCACTACAGAAAGCGATGCAGCCTCACCCGTAGTACCTAAAATAAAAGGCGAAGCCTCATAAGCATAAAAATGGCTGAATATTTTTTGAACTGCATCAGCGTCTATATTAAAGTCCGGCGTAAGCGGTGTTACAGCCGGCACTATCACTCCTTTAAATTTTTTATCCGGATTCATTTAATGCAATAATAATTTGTAGTTACTAATACTAATGTTTAACCCATTGCAGCTTTATAAATAGCTACAGCATCCTGCGCTGTAATTTCGCGCGGGTTGTTCTTCAGCAAACGCTGTACTTTCATAGCGTCCACAGCCATCGGAACAATAGCCTCTTCCGGCACTTCCACTTCTTTCAGCGTTTGAGGAATACCACAGGCTTTTATTATTTGCCTGATCTTTTCAACGCCTCCGGCAGCAGTAGCCATATCATCGGCCTGCCTTTCACATCCCAGCGCTATGGCCACTTCTGCATATTTTTTAGGAGCAGCCGGGATATTATACTCCATTATATAAGGCAACAGTAAAGCGTTAGACAAACCATGTGGTAAATGAAACATGCTGCCTAATGGATAAGACAAAGCATGAACTCCGGCCGTATTTACTGGGCCCAGGCAAAAGCCTCCCAATAAGCTTCCCATGGCTACTTTTTCACGGGCCTCTATATTTGCACCATCAATTACAGCCGTTTCAATATGTGCGGCAATCAGTCTCATTCCTTCATAAGCCATCATATCTACAAACGGCTGTGCAAATTTATTGGTGTAAGCTTCCATGCAGTGCGTCAGCGCATCAATACCTGTGGCGGCAGTAATGGCAGGAGGAACAGAAACCGTCAGCAAAGGATCTACATAAACAATATCAGGCACCAGGAAGGGGCTGATAATGCCTTTTTTCTGGCCATCTGCGTCATCTACTAAAATAGCATTGGGCGACACCTCGCTTCCCGTACCGGAAGTTGCGGGTACGCAAATCAGCTTCTTTTTTCTTCCTTTTAACACGCCTATGCCTACATAATCTTTGAGCTGCTGCTCATTTTCCAGCTGAGCAGCTACCAGCTTGGCCACATCCAGTACACTGCCGCCGCCAATACCAATCACCACATCGGGATTAAAGCCCTGTACCCTGCTCATCAGGTTTTCAAAATCACTGAAAGTGGGTTCCTGCACTATACCGGTATCCGTTTGTACTTTTATACCCCGATCATTTAACCGGTTCACAAAATCTGCAAGCGCGTCCTGTAAAGGCGTTATAGTTGCTATAAAAACTTTTTCAGGTGCCAGCCCCTGTATTTCCTCTGCCAGCTGATCCAGGCATCCATTGGCAAAAACCAGCTTGCCCGGAAAGAATATTTTAAGATTATTGGTAAGTTCCACTAATTACTGTTTGTGTATCCTGATTGATTTTAAAATCATGCCCCGCTTTAAGCACCTATCGGCACTATGCCTAACCTTTCGCACCAGCTTAAAAACTTATTATATAAGGCATCCACTTCCTGTTTTTGTCCAGGTGTTAAATGTAAGGCATAAGCGCGACTGATAGTTCTTACCGGCAGGCCTCTTTTCTGTAAAAAATATTTGGCGCTCATAGGATAGGCAATATGTATCATAGGGTCTACTGCTGTGAGTTCCTCCTGCAGCCACTTCACATCTTCCTGCCTGTCAGGATTATTGGCATTTTCTACCATCCACACCAAAACCTCGGGGTAAAAGTTACCCGATATAGACGACATACCTATTGCCCCATTCTGCAAACTAAACATAGCATTTGGTGTATGCGCATCATAAAACTCAAGCCTGTTAGGCACCTGTTTTAATATATCTAATTTGGCTTTTACATTTTCATGTGTAATAGAAGTATCCTTATGATATACCAGGCGATCTGATTCGAGCAGCTTCTTAAACACATCGGCTTCTATAATGCGCTTATACGGCGCCGGGCACTCGTACATTCCCAGAGGAATACTACCGGTGAGGTTAAACATTTTTTCAAAGTTCTGCAACAGCACCTCATTATCTTCATCCACCTTAGCGTAATGCCCGGTGATCAATATTACGGCATCAATGCCCGTATCGTATATACGTTTGGTAAAGTCTGCCTTATCTTCAATAGTGAGACCAAAAGAGCCTGTTGCCACAACCGGCACGCGGCCATTTACATAATCTACTATATGTTTTGTAAGCTGCAGCCTTTCCGCTTCGCTGATGCTGAACATTTCGCTGCTGAGACAATTGGCAAAAATTCCTTTTACACCCGCCTGCAGGTAAAAATTTACCAGGCTGGTCACTGCATCAAAATCAATACCGGCCTTCAGATCAAAAGGCGTTATCATTACTGGAACAAATTTTCCGGCAATCGTTTGCATTATTTTTTGCGCTAAAGTTTACAATTTTTAATGGCAAAACGATGTAGGATACAATTATTGTGATGGAGAATTTTGCTAAGGCAATTGTTCATGCAACAAATGCACAAATCATGCAACAAATGCACAAATAAAGAAAACAGGAGCTCATTATTCGCGCATTCATGGCAACAACGAGCACTTCCTATAACCTGATCTTAATACCACCATTGATTACACGCCCTTCGGTATGATTCCAGATATCATCAAAAGACGGATTGTCCAAAGGTCCATTAGCTACCCTTTTATAATTGCTCTGACGTTCGTCTGTAAAGTTTTCAAAATTTATGAACACCGATATTTTTCCAAATGTTTTCTGAGCCATAAATCCAAACTCACGAAAAGATGGTGTTCTGGTACCGTTATATAAATATTGCGCTCCGTTGTGATAGCCCTCCAACCCCAGCTTAAAATTATCTTCCTTTTCATACATGAGCACGGCATTTATCTTATGACGCGGCATTAAGGGAAGCTCCTGGTTATGATGCAGGTAAGCAGCCCTGACATCGGTAAAAGTATAGCCTGCAAATAACTTCAGCACGTCTTTAAATACAAGCCTTACGTTAGTTTCAAAACCTTTGCTTATTACAGGTTTACTGGCATTGACAAACATATAGGTCATGTCGGCACGCTCTTCCAGCACCAGGGGCTTGCTGACCCTTGAATAAAAGAACAGCTGGTTAGCGCTTAAAGAAAAAGCCTCGCCAAGCTTTGCTTTATAATTCACATCGGCTGTAGCACCAGCGCTTTTTTCAGCTTCTACATTATCCAGCGCCGTTATATCCCGGTATTGCATGCTTTCGGTACGTTCTGTAAAAATACCTGGTATTTTATATCCCAAACCTCCCCCAATCCGTGATGAAACTTTATTGCTTAGCTTTAACAGGGCAGAAATACGGGGCAGTAAAAAAGATTCATTCTTTTTAAAATTTACATTGCTATACCTTATATGATCGGCACGCAGGCCACTTTCCAGCTTCACCTTGTCTGACAAATCCCATGTATCCTGGAAATAAGCACCTGCAGTTGCCGAGCGACTGTCATATATGAGCTTTTGCCTATCGCCCTGAGGCGATAACATAAAAGTTTGAGGCGAGGACGCCTCAAACAGCGTTTGATGAAACATTAAACCAATTGAGTAGTAAGCATCAGGCTTTGGGAGGCTGCCAGATATTCCCGGATATTCCCTGAGGATAAAAATTATTAGGATAAAGAGAGTAGTTAACCTGTAAAAAGCAGGTTTTTAGCGGTGTTAGTTTTTGCAATTCAAAATGCGGGGAAGCTACATGAAAACAACAGGAACAATTACAGAATGAGGCACAGTTTTCCTCATGATCTTCGGGATGATCTGCACCTGAAACAGCAGTAGCTTCAAGATGCGCTAATTCATCACATCCAATGGTACCTGCCATACTCAAAAAAGGCAACAGCAGTAAATAGAAAGCCAATAAAAACATCAACCATTTCACGCGGCGAAACTAAAAAAACAACTATTGCTTTCAAAAATATTACTGTAATCATATTGCAAAATATTTCAGGCTGGCTTTAATCATCCGTAACCACTCCTTTTTCAGCTCCTATCTTTCCGGGCCATTTTTTATTTTTGATCTTGCTTAGTTTCAGCCTGGCAGGATCGATCTTTACATATTTGATCTTTTCCCGCCTCCAGGTGTACACAATATGTACCATGCCGTCACTGCTTTGTATCACCGAAGGGTAAGAATACTGGCTAACAGGTGAATCTTCCAATACAAGTGCCGCATACCATTTTTTACCATTCCTGGAAAGAGACACATTTAAAGGTGTGCGTGGCCCTTTGCCTTTTACCCAGCTGCTGTCAGGTAATACATGGTTATATACCAGCAGGTGCCGGCCATCTTTCAAACTTATAGCATCAGTTCCGGAATTATTATTGGGCATATCCAGCGCTGTCATTTCGCTCCACGTTTTACCGCCATCCCTGCTCCGGCTTTGAAAAATAACCATATTCCGGGTACGGCCAATCACCTGCAAATCGCCATTCCGATATTTTAAAATAGAAGGCTGGATGGCTGAGAACTTTTTCCCGTCATTGATCGGTTCAGATCTTGTCCAGGTTTTACCCCAATCCTTCGTATATTCAAAATGCACTTTCCAGCCATTCTTTTCTGTGCTTGAGGGGCATATTAATGCATTATTTACCAGTTCCGGTTTGTTTTTAATGGGTCCCAGGTAGCCATCCGGCAGGGCTTCACGCTCACTCCAGGTATGGCCATTATCTTTTGACCGTTTTAGCCAGCCTGTCCAGCCTGCCACATTAGGCCCTATTTTGTAAAACAGCATCAGCTCCCCGTTGGGCACCTGGTATAAAACCGGGTTATAACAGGCATATCTCAAAGTATCGCTCAGCACCCCATCAGCAACCATTACCGGGGCAGTCCATTTTCCCTCTTTAAGATGGCTGGTCCAGATACATACATCTTTATTACCTTCCCGGGTACCACCAAACCAGGCCGCTATAAGGCCCTCCGGTGTTTCTGCAATAGTGGCGGAATGAGCCTGGGGGAAAGGCGCTTTCTCGTAAATAAACTCATCTGTTAAAATTCCCTGCTTCCAGCGGTTATTTTGTGCATGTACTTCCACAACAGGTAAAAGCATGCAAAGAAGCAAGCACAGGTAAATATTTTTTTTCATTTGTATTTTTTTATGGCCATGCTATATGGCATCGAAAATAAAATAATAAACCCGAAGCCGGCTTTACCACTAAATGGAAGATATAACTATAATACAGTAAATAATAGGTATCGCTGACTATCATCACCTGCTGCCACCTAATCAATATCATACACCAACATGACTAAAAACAGCAAAGAGCATTATAGACCAAAGTAATTTCGACAAATAATTTGGAACCATTTATACTGTTTGTTATGGAACGTGTACTTTCGCTGAATAAAGTCTTTTCCCCGGCTGTAACTGCCATAAAATATTATTGTATCAGCCTGAATGACGGATAATCTGAAATATTAAAATGAGTAAACAGCTCATTAAAAAATACGACCTCTATATTGCCTGCCCCTTTTTTAACCCATTGCGGGTGGTAGTGTTACAGCTGCCACCCACATATTAAATTTATGCGTATTATTGATAGGTTTGTAAATCGGAT